>CAWAHY010000003.1:0-291032 GCA_963782015.1 uncultured Chloroflexia bacterium | reverse complement strand
AGCTGGGTGGCGCGGTCCTCGGCCTCGTCTTCGCGGCGCTCTCGCTGGTGATGACCCTCGTCGTGATGGACACCTTCTTCAAGACCGCGCCCGATGCGGTCATCAACGCGGCTGGACCCCTGACCGCGATCTATAACGCGCTCGACTCATCGGTCCTGGTCGACTTCTTCCGCAGCACGCTGATCCCGACCTTTGGACAGCTGGCGCGGCCCTTCGTGCCATCCGAGATCGCCGAGTTCCTGATCCTGCCGTGAGCCCGGCGGCCGCAGTCGCCGAGGCGGGGGCTGCATCGACGGCCGACGTCTCATTCGTCGCGCAGCGCCGATGGTTCGACCGATCCGCGCTGGAGCTGGCTCCCGAGCTGCTGGGCGCGCTGCTGGTCCACGACACGCCGCAGGGCCGGATCGCCGGGCGCATCGTCGAGGTGGAGGCCTACCTCGGGCCCGAGGACCTGGCGGCGCACTCGTCGCGCGGTCGGACCCCGCGCAACGCAGCGATGTTCGGACCGCCCGGCCACCTGTACGTGTACTTCGTGTACGGCCTGCATCACTGCGCCAACGTGGTCTGCGGCCCCGGCGACAAGCCCGAGGCGGTCCTCCTGCGCGCGGTGCAGCTGGTGGAGGGCGAGTTGCTCGCCCGTGCACGTCGCGGGGACGTTCCGCCGGCGCGGCTGGCCTGCGGGCCCGGCAACCTGGCCGCCGCGTTCGACATCGACCGCCGCCTGAACGGCGCCGATCTGCTGGCCGGACCGATCCGGCTGGCCGCCGCCGCGTCGCCCGTCGAGTTCGTGCGCACGCCGCGCATCGGGGTGGCGTACGCGGGCGCGTGGGCCGCCCGGCCGCTTCGCTTCGTGGCCCGACCATGACCCGCCCGGCCGCCAGCGACGCTTCCGTGCCCGGCGGGGCCGCGGACGCGGGGACACTGCGCGCACTCGAGTTCGCGGCGATCGTCGAGCAGCTGGCGGCGCTGACCGCCTTCGCCCCCTCGCGCGAGCTGGCGGAGGCGACCGTCCCGCTCGCCGATGCGGTCCACGTGGCGCTGCTGCACGACCAGACCGACGAGGCGACGCGCCTCCTGGTCGAGCAGTCGCAGGCCACCATCGGAGGGGCGCGCGACGTGCGACAGCCGCTGGAGCGCGCCCGCCGCGGGGGGCGACTGGCCCCGTCAGACCTGCTCGAGATCGCCGAGACGCTGCGCGCCACCGGCCTCTTCGCCGCGCGGCTGGCCGGCTGGAAGGGCGCCCACCTCGGATCGGTCCATGCCGACCTGGACGATGCCCCGCAGCTGCGCGCCAGGATCGAGCGCACCGTGGACGAAGCAGGGGAGATCCTCGACTCTGCCTCCGCGGAGCTGGCTGCGATCCGTCGGAAGCTGCGCACGGCGCAGGATCGGGTGCGCGAGCGGCTCAATACGATGCTCCGCTCATCCGCGCTGGCCGGCGTGATCGGCGAGGCGATCGTGACGATGCGGGCCGGTCGCTACGTCATCCCGATCCGCGCCGAGGCGAAGGGCAAGCTGAAGGGGATCGTCCACGATCAGAGCGCCTCTGGCGCGACCCTCTTCGTGGAACCCCTCACCGTCGTCGAGCTGAACAACACCTGGACCCAGGCCTCGCTCGACGCGGCGCGCGAGGAGGAGCGCATCCTCGAGGAGCTGTCGCGCGAGGTGGAGGCACGCGCCGAGGCGCTGCTCGCCTCGCTGGCGGCGCTGGCCCGCGCCGACCTGTGGATTGGCCGGGCCAGGCTTGGCCTGGCGCTCGACGGGGTCCGCCCCCAGCAGGCCGATGATGCCGCGGAGCTGCTCTCCGCCCGACATCCGCTCCTCGGGCCGGGGGCGGTGCCGATCGACCTGCGCATCGGGGAGCGCTTTGGCTATCGCGCCCTGATCGTGACCGGGCCGAACACCGGCGGCAAGACCGTCTCGCTCAAGACGCTCGGCCTCCTCTCCCTGATGCACCAGGCTGGCCTGCGGGTGCCCGCGGCTGAGGGAGCGCGGCTGCCGGTCTTCAGCCGCGTGATGGCCGACATCGGGGACGAGCAGAGCATCGCCCAGTCGCTCTCCACCTTCTCCAGCCACCTCCGCAACGTCGTGCGCTTCGTCGCCGCGGCCGGGCCGGAGACCCTGGTGCTGCTCGATGAGATCGGTGCGGGGACGGATCCGACCGAGGGCTCCGCCCTGGCCATGGCGATCGTCGAGCGCCTGCTCGCGCTCGGCGCGACCGTGGCCGCCACGACCCACTACGCCGAGCTGAAGGCCTTTGCCCAGGAGCACGCGCTGGTGACGAACGCCTCCGTTGCCTTCGACGTGGCGACCCTGCGACCAACCTACCGCCTCGAGATCGGCCTGCCCGGCAAGTCGCAGGCGTTCGCCATCGCCCAGCGGCTGGGCCTGCCTGCCGAGATCCTGGCCGATGCGCGCTCCCGCCTGGCGGCCGAGCACGTGACCATGGAGGAGACCCTCGCCGCGCTCGCCCGCGCCGAGGACGAGCGGACCGCCGAGCTCGAGCGGGCGCGCGGTGAGCGCGAGGCGGCGGAGGCGGATCGGAAGCGGGCGCGCGCAGGGATCACCCGCGCGCGAAGCGAGGCAGCCCAGATGCTCACCGACGCCCGGCGGGCGGCCGACGACCTGCTGGGTCGCGCCGAGCGCGAGGTCGCCGACGTGCGTCGCGAAGTGACGCGACAGCGCAACCTGCGTGGCGCGCGGGCGACCGGCGGCCCTGCCCAGAAGGCATTCGATGACCTGGCCGGGCGGGCGGCGCGGGCACGCTCCGAGGTCGTGGCGAGCGGCGACCGAGCGCCAGGCCCGGAGGCGACGGGGGCGGAGCAGCCGCGGGTTGGCCTGTGGGGACGCAGCCGGACCCTCGGCACGGCGGGTCGGATCGTGGACGTCAGTGGCCGCACCGGGCGCGTCGACCCTCGAGACGGACGGCGCACGGGTCGTCATCCCCGGCGAGGATGTCGAGGTCGTCGAGGCCCCCATCAGCGGGCCAACGCCGCGCGACGCCGAGCTGGCCGAGCTGCGGCAGCGGGCCGCCAGCCGCATCGCGCAACGGCTCGACCTTCGCGGCGAGCGGGTCGAGGCCGCGATCGAGCAGCTGGGCGCCTACCTCGACGAGGCCCTGCTCGCCGGACTTGATGAAGCGGTGATCGTCCACGGGTCGGGCACCGGCGCGCTGCGCCGCTCGATCCGGGAGTACCTGGCCGAGCATCCCCGCGTCCGCGCGACGCGGCCTGGACGGCGCGAAGAGGGCGGGGACGGCGCGACGGTCGCCGCGCTCTAGGGCCCGGGCGTCGGGGCTCGGGCTTGGGCTCGGCGACGGGGTGGGGATCGGCGTCTCAGTCGGCGTGGCGGTAGGGGTGGGGCTGGGCGATGGGGTGGGAGACGGGCTCGGAGACGGGGTGGAGGTCGGGATCTCGCCCGGCGTGCAGAGCTGGGTCGGCGCCAGCGGCGCGTCGAAGGGGGGAGCCGGGGCCCTGGGCACCTGGGCTTCCTTCCCGCGATTGCGCTCGATCCAGGCCAGGTTGGCCTCCTCCCAGGTGGCGTGCCCCACCTCGTAGCCGGCCAGGTCGAGATAGACCCGCTCGTCGATGACCGGGCGCGGGCGTGGCACCCGGCTGCGGCGTGGCGGCGGGATCCGGGGTCGCCAGGATCGGATCGCCACAGCCGGCCTGCCAGATCTTGCCGGTGAGCGCCTCCACCATCAGCCGGCGGTGGAGGAGGTCGCGCTGGCTCGGCTGATGCCCGGCGGCGAAGACCTCGTTCACGGTCTGGGTCGTGAACTCGCCGGGCAGCATCCCGCTCAGCGCATCGACCTGCGCCACCACGATGCCGGCCGGCCGCGGGAAGTCGCGCAGCGGCAGGGCGTGCGCAGCGGTCACCTCGGCCATGAACTCGTGCCAGATGTAGGTCGGCCCGTCCGCCGCGAAGACGTCCTTGATAGCCGTAAAGTCGCTGTTGCCGACCCACACCCCGGCGATGATTGCCCCCTCGTCGATGGCCGGGTCAAGGTCGGGGGCGAGGTAGCCGAAGGCCTGCAGGTCGCGGTAGTCATTGGTGGTGCCGGTCTTGAGCGTCGCGGGCCGGCGGCCTTCATCGGTCGTCAGCTGGAAGCGTCTGCCCCAGATCGTGTTGGTGGCGGGGTTGGTGTTATCGGCCAGGATGTTGGTGACCAGGTAGGCCGCGTCCTCGCCCAGGGCACGCTCCGGCGCGGGAGCCTGGGTCGCGTGGTCATAGATCACGTTCCCGTCGCGGTCGGTGATCGTCACGACCAGGAACGGCTCGGCCAGCACCCCACCGTTGGCCAGCGCGCCGTAGGCACCTGCCAGGTCGAGCATGTGCACCCCGATGGTGCCGAGCGTCAGCGACGGCACCGCAGGCTCCTGGGACGGATCCCATCGGAGCCCGAGCCGAACGCCCATCTCGACCACGTTGTCCGTGCCGATCAGCTGCTGCGCCTTGACCGCCGGGATGTTGAGGGAGTATTTGAGCGCGTCGCGCACGCGGACCGGGCCACGTTCCTTGCCGCTCGCGTTGGGGACCGTGTAGCCCTCGGCAATGATGCCCTCGACATCCATCAGCATCGTGGCCGGGGTGAGCGTCCCGCGCTCGAAGCCGGTGGCGTAGGTGATCGGCTTGAAGGCGGAGCCCGACTGTCGATAGGCCTGCCCGATCACGTCGTACGCCGGTTGGTGCGCCGAGGTCGCCTCGCCGTAATAGTTGGCAGAGCCGACGTAGGCCAGTACCGCACCGGTCCGATAGTTGAGCGCCACCAGCGCGTCGTTGTTGATGTTCCGACCCTGCAGCCGCTTGATCCAGGTGACGGCCGCCTCGCCGTACTTGGCGGTGAGCTGCTCGTCGGTCATCCGATCCATGTCGTATGCCACCCCGGCCCACTTCTCGGCGCTGACCTGGTAGCCGGCGTAGTCAAGCGTCGTGCGGATCACGAGCCCGCCCCGATCGAGCAGGTCCTCGCTGCCCAGCAGCTCCGCGGCCGCCCGGCGGACCGCGTAGACGAAGTGGGGGGCCTTGTACTCGCGGTTCTTGGGAGGCGCCAGCACGATCTGCTGGGCCGCGGCCGCGTCCCGCTGCGCGGGGGTGATGGCGCCGGTGATGACCATGCCCTGCAGGACGCTGCGCTGGACCTCGAGCACGTGGGCGTCGGCGGGGACGACCAGGATGGTGTTGCCCGCTCCGTCGAGCTGGTGAACGGCGACCTGGGTCGGGTCGAGCGCCGACGGTGCGCGCACGAGCGCCGCGAGCAGGGCTGCCTCCCCGACGCTCAGCCGGTCGGCGATGGCCGGCGAGGTGATGTCCTTGCCGAAGTAGCGACTGGCCGCCGCCCAGATCCCGTAGGAGTTGTTGCCGTAGTAGACCTGGTTGAGGTACATCTCCAGCAGCTTCTGCTTCCCCTCCAGGCCGGGGTAGTAGTCGCCGACGCGCAGCGCGACGAGCGCCTCCTTGATCTTCCGCTCCCAGAGGCGATCCGGGTTGGTGAGCAGATCGGCGTCGAAGAGGCGGATTCGCACCAGCTGCTGGCAGATGGTTGACGCCCCCGAGACCGTCGTCGACGCGGAGAAGTTCTGCAGCGCGGCACGGACGATCCCCCGGAAGTCGATGCACGGGTTCGTCCAGAAGGTACGGTCCTCCGCCGCGACCTGGGCGTCGATCATCACCTGCGGCAGGTCGGCGTAGGCCACGACGCGCCGCTCCTCGGCGGCAAAGGTGGCGAGCTCGACCCCGTCGGAGGAGATGACGCGACTGCCCTCGGCGAGCTCGAAGTCCGCGAGCTGGGCAGGATCAGGGAGGCCGGCCGTGTAGGAGGCGAAGACCGCCATCATCCCGATGAAGAGGGCGACGGCGAGCGCCGCGAAGCCGCCCAGGATCAGCGCCGGCAGTGGCGCCACTCGTGCGCCGGTCGAGGAGCGGGTAGCGTGAGGCGTCGGCGACCGGCGGGCGTATCGGTCGCGGGCGCTCCGCGGGGGGCGTCCATACATGGAGGTCCAGACTCTAGCACGGGGGCCGGTGGGGGGCGTCTCCGAGCCCTGGGCGGGCTCCGTGCGTGCCTGCCGTCGTGGGATCGGCCTCTATACTCAGGCGCCCATGGCCTCGCCGATTCTCGATGACCTCGCCTGGCGAGGGCTCATCGCCCACAGCACCGATCCCGACGCGATGGCCGCCGCGCTCGCGAGCGGACCGGTCACCTTCTATTGCGGCTTCGACCCGACCGCGCCAAGCCTCCACTTCGGGAACCTGGTGCAGCTGATCACGATGCGGCGCCTCCAGCTCGCCGGCCACGACCCGATCGCCGTGGTTGGCGGCGCCACGGGCCTGATCGGCGACCCGAGCGGCAAGTCGACGGAGCGAAACCTCAACGAGGCTGATGTCGTCGCCGACTGGGTCGAACGGATCCGGGTGCAGGTGGAGCGCCATCTCACCTTCTCCGGCGAGCATGCGGCTCGCCTCGTCAACAACCTGGAGTGGACCGCGCCCGTCTCGGCCCTCGACCTACTGCGCGGCGTCGGCAAGCACTTCAGCGTCAACCGGATGCTCGACAAGGACTCGGTGCGCGCCCGGCTCGACGGCCCGGGGATCAGCTTCACCGAGTTCAGCTACCAGCTGTTGCAGGCGTTCGACTACCTGGAGCTGCACCGCCGCTACGGGTGCCGGCTGCAGACCGGGGGCAGCGACCAGTGGGGCAATCTGACTGCCGGGGTCGACCTGATCCGGCGCGTGACCGGCGAGACGGTGCATGCCCTGGCCACCCCGCTGATCACGAAGGCCGACGGCTCCAAGTACGGCAAGACCGCGGGCGGCACGCTGTGGCTCGACCCAGGGCTCACCAGCGCGTACGCCTTCTACCAGTACTTCGTCAACGCCGACGACGCCGATGTCAGCGCGCTGCTGCGCGTGTTCAGCTTCCGACCACGGGAGGAGATCGAGGCACTCGAGGCCGAGGCGGCAGAGCGACCGGAGGCGCGCGCGGCGCAACAGACGCTGGCGGGGGAGCTGACGACGCTCGTGCACGGTGCCGACGCCACCGACCAGGCGGTTGCCGCCAGTGCGGCACTGTTCGGGCGAGGCGACCTGGAGGCGCTCGATGCCGCGACCCTGGCCGCCGCCGTGGCGGAGCTCCCGCGCGCCGAGGTGGGGAGCCCCATCCCGACCATGAGCGAGCTGCTGGTCGCCAGCGGCCTGGCCGAGAGCCGGACCGTGGCGCGACGGATCGTGGCGGAGGGCGGCGCCTACCTCAACAACCATCGCGTCGCCGATCCCGACCTGGCGCCCGCCACGTCCGACCTGCAGCACGGACGCTGGCTCCTGCTGCGGCGTGGCAAGCGCAACCTCGCAGCGGTCGAGGTGGTCAGCCAGGGCTGACGGCCGGCCTCACGTAGATCGCCGCGACTGCGACGATCCCGACCACCAGGTGCAGCAGGTTGTCCGCGGGGTTCTCCAGGTTGGCGACGCCAAAGGCATTTGGGTCGACGCCGCTTCCGGGAGGCAACGTGAAGCCGTAGACGCCGAAGAACAGCGCGATCACGGCCAGCAGGCCGACCAGGGTGCGGTGGTGCGGCGCAACGAGGCGGTTCAGCCCCGGCAGATGGACGGCCGCCAGGGCAACCAGCCCCAGGCTCGTATGGGCCAGGTTCTCGGTGCCATCGAGCCAGAAGGTCGGTGACCCGGCCTCGGTGAAGACGTTTGCATAGCCCACCACGCCGAGCAGCAGGAGCACGGAGCCGCCCGCGGACAGGAAGAGGCGCGGATACACCTCGGTCAGTGCTTCTCCCCGGCGGCGACCTTGGCCTGGTGATCCGCGATCACCCGGTCCGCGATGGTCGAGGGTACCTCCGCGTAGTGGTCGAGCTTCCAGCTGAACCGGCCGCGCCCCTGGGTGATGCTGCGCAGCTCGGTGGCGTAGTGGAACATCTCCGCCTGGGGGACCTGGGCGCGGAGGCGCTGCATCCCGTCGGAGGAGTCCATCCCCAGCACGTGGCCTCGCTTGGCGGTGATCTGGCCCATCACGTCACCCATGTAGGCGTCGGGGACGACCACCTCGACCTCCAGGATCGGCTCGAGGAGGGTTGGGTCGGCCTCAGGGAACGCCCGCTTGAGCGCCTGGCTGGCCGCCACCTTGAAGGCCATCTCTGAGCTGTCGACGGTGTGGTAGCTGCCATCCACCAGTCGCGCCCGGAGGTCGACGACCGGGTAGCCGGCCAGGACCCCCTCGATCAGCGTCTCGCGCAGCCCCTTCTCGACGGCGGGGATGTACTGCCTGGGCACCACGCCGCCGACGATCTTGTCGCCGAACTCGAAGCCCGACCCCGAGGGGAGCGGCTCGAACTCGATCACGACGTGGCCGAATTGCCCATGACCCCCCGTCTGGCGCTTGAAGCGATTGTCGATCTTGGCCGGCTTCCGGATCGTCTCGCGATACGGCACCCGCGGGTTGCCGATCTTGACCGACGCGCCGAACTTGCGCTTCAGGCGCTCGACCAGCACGTCGACGTGGGCGTCGCCCATCGCCGTCAGGATCGTCTCGCCGGTGCCTTCCTCACGGTGGATGCGGGCGCACGGCTCCTCCTCGAGCATGCGCGAGAGGGCCTGCCCCAGCTTGTCGAGATCGGCCTT
Organism: uncultured Chloroflexia bacterium; assembly: GCA_963782015.1. Taxonomy (GTDB): domain Bacteria; phylum Chloroflexota; class Limnocylindria; order QHBO01; family QHBO01; genus CF-167. Next base: position 282,407 of record CAWAHY010000003.1, on the reverse strand, counting down.
GCTCTCAGGCTCGATGCTGACCTGGAGGCTCGGCGCCGGAAAGTGGAGCGGCGGAAGGCTCATCACCTGCGCCTTGTCGCCGACCAGCGTGTCGCCGATCTGGGTGCTCGCGAGCTTGGCGACCGCCACGATGTCACCCGGCCCGGCCTGCGGCATGTTCAGCTGCTCCTTGCCGAGCAGGCCAAGGATGTTGCCGATCCGCTCCTCGGCCTTGTGGGTTGCGTTCCACAGGTGTCCCTGGGAGCGGAGCGTGCCGGCGATGATCCGAAAGTAGGTGAGGCGACCCACGAACGGGTCCGCGGTCGTCTTGAAGACCTGCGCCACGAACGGCGCCGCGGGGTCCGGCTCGATGCGCTTCCCATCGCTGGCGGCACGCGCGCCGACCTCGGCCGCCGAGGGGATGTGCTTGGCGATCATGGTCGCCAGCTCGCGCACGCCGATGTTCTTCAGCGCGCTGCCGACGAAGACGGGGACCACGCTGCCCTCGCGCGTGCCCTTGTGGACGGCCGTCTCGATCTCCGCATCGGTGATCGTCTCGCCGTCGAGATAGCGGGTCATCAGCTCATCGCTGGCCTCGGCGGCAGCCTCGACCAGTGCCTCGCGGCGCGCCTCCTCCCCGGCACGCATCTCGTCGGGGATCGGCACCTCCTTGGGCTTGCCGCCCTCATAGACGTTGGCGTGCTGCTCGATCACGTCAATGTAGCCACGGAACGACTCGGCGGAGCCGATCGGCAGGTAGACCGGCGCGATCTTTGGGCCGAACTTCGCCTTCAGGCCGTCCAGCACCGCGTCGTAGTTGGCGTTCTCGCGATCCATCTTGTTGACGAAGATGAAGCGCGGCAGCCCGCGCTCCTCGGCCAGGCGCCAGACCTCCTCGGTCCCGACCTCGACTCCGGCCGAGGCGTCCACCACCACGATCGCCGCGTCGACCGCGGCCAGCGCCTCCACCACGTCCGCCTGGAAGTCGGCGTAGCCGGGGGTGTCGACCAGGGTGATGCGCACGCCGTCGGCCTCGAGCGTCCCGATCGCGAGGTTGATGCTCTGCCGCCGCTTCTGTTCATCGGGGTCGTGATCGAGCGTGGCCGAGCCGGAATCCACGCTCCCGAGACGTGCAATGGCGCCGGCGTCGAAGAGCATCGCCTCGGCGAGGCTGGTCTTGCCGGCGCCACCGTGGGAGATGAGGGCGACGTTCCGGATGCGGTCGGGGCTGGTCGGCTTCATCGGTGCTCCTTGTGCGTGCGTCGCAGAAGCCGAGGCCGAGTCCGCCTCGGGCGAATCGTCAAGCCGGGGATGGGCGCCAATTATAGGGAGCCGGTCTCGTAGCTCGCCCGCAGCCAGGCGGGCTCGCGATCGTCCCACGCGCCGAAGACCCAGTCCGTCCCGAAGGTCGCCGGAAGATCGAGCGTGGTGCCGACCGACTTGAAGGTGTGCACCACCTCTGCATCGCTCGCCACGGCGACGGCACGGTGCTCGGGCAGGAGGCGCAGCGCGTACTGGGTCCCGACGGCTGCGGCCAGGATCAGGCCGCTCACGGGATGCACGAGCGCTGCGCTGTCGAAGACGAGCCAGCGCGCATTGGCGGGGAGAGCCGCGTTGAGGTCGTCCCATAGGCGATCGACGACTGCGGGACTGCTCCCCAGGTGCCTGCGATCGACGTCGCTGGGCGGCGGCCCGAAGCCGGCCTCGGCGGCCGGACGGCCGTGCGCCAGGTAGAGGAGCGCACCCGCATTCTCGGGGCGAACGAGGAGGGGCTCCATCGGCGCATGGTAGGGAGGCCCGGACGGCATTGCTACAATCGGCTTCTCACCAGAACCGGAGGCCCGATGTCCGGCCACAGCAAATGGTCCCAGATCAAGCGCCAGAAGGGCGCCAACGATGCCAAGCGCGGCGCGCTCTTCACGAAGCTGACGCGCGAGATCATCACGGCCGCGCGACAGGGCGGGGGCGACGTGGACGGCAACTATCGCCTCCGCATGGCCGTCGACAAGGCGCGCGCGAACAGCATGCCGATGGAGAACATCAAGCGCGCGGTCGAGCGGGCGACCGGGTCTGGCGCCGATGCCGTGCAGTACGAGGAGATCACCTACGAGGGGCTCGGCCCGGCCAACGTGGCGGTGATCGTCCAGGTCATGACCGACAACCGCAACCGCACGGCGGGCGAGATCCGCAGCATCTTCACCAAGATCGGCGGGACGCTGACGCCGGTGGCCTGGCAGTTCGAACACCGCGGCCTGCTCAGCGTGCCGCTGAAGGGCAGCGACCCCGACGAGGTGACGCTGGCAGCGATCGACGCCGGGGCCAGCGACGTCTCGTCGCCCGAGGGGGCGTGATCCTGGTCGTCACTGAGCCCGGGAACCTCGAGCCGCTGCGCGCCGCGCTCGCCGCCGCTGGCTATCCGGCCGAGTCGGCCGAGCTCTCGATGGAGCCGACCACCAAGGTCGAGCTTCGCGACGAGAGGGCGGCACGGCAGGTGCTCTCGTTCGTCGAGCGCCTCGAGGACCTCGAGGACGTGCAGAACGTCTACGCCAACTTCGACCTGCCCGATGCCCTGATGGAGCAACTCGAGGCATCGGTCGCCTGACCTCGCGCGGCGCTACCATGCCGGCGTGATCGCGCTCGGCATCGACCCCGGCACCGCCGTGTGCGGCTTTGGGGTGGTCTCGCTCGAGGATGGGCGGCTGCGGCTGATCGACGCCGGCGTCGTGCGCACGGACTCCTCTCGGTCGGACGCCGAGCGACTGTCCGCCCTGCATGCCGCCCTCAGCCGGCTGCTGATCCTGCATCAGCCCCAGCGCGTGGGGGTCGAGCGCCTCTTCTTCCAGCGCAACGTTCAGACCGCCATGACCGTGGGCCAGGCCCGTGGCGTCGCCCTGCTGGTGGCGGCGCAGGCTGGCCTCGAGGTGGATGAGCCGACCCCCAACGAAGTAAAGCAGGCCGTCTGCGGCAACGGGGCGGCCAGGTCGCGGCCATGGTGGCGCGTCTGCTGGACGTGGCGATGGAGGGCGTGCCCGACGACGCGACGGACGCGCTGGCGGTCGCAATCGGCTGTGCCTACCGTTCCGCGGCGCTGGCCAAGCTGGCCGCAATCCGTTGATCGGCTCGCTGCGCGGCCCCGTCACCCACGTCGGGCAGGAGTTCGTGCTGGTCGAGATCGGCGGCGTCGGCTACCGGGTGGTCGCCGGCCCTTCGCTGCTGGCGCGGCTGCGGCTCGGCAGCGAGGCGCGCATCTTCGTCCACCACCTGGCGTGAGGACCAGCAGGCCCTCTTCGGCTTCGCATCCCCCGAGGAGCTGGCCTTCTTCGAACTGCTGATGACGGTGACGCGCGGGCCGCGGCTGGCGCTGGCGATCACGAGCGCGCACGCCGTGACCAAGCTCCAGCTCGCCATCATCACGGACGATGCGGACCTCCTCACCTCGGTGAGCGGCGTGGGCCGGAAGACCGCGCTGCGCATCATCCTGGAGCTGAAGGAGAAGATCCACGCCGCCGGGGATCGCGGCGGCGGGGGAGCGGACACCGACTCGGACGTCGTCGCGGCCCTCGAGTCCCTGGGCTACACCGCGTCGGAGGCCGCCGCGCGGCGGGCGCGGTGGCCGGCAGCGAGGGCGGGCTCGACCTGCGCATCAAGGCCGCGCTCCAGGAGCTGGCGCGGAACCGATGACGCTCCGTTGACGTCGCGCGGTGGAGCGATCCGGAAGTCGCGCGCCGGATCCTCACCGAGTTCGGGGTCTGGGCGGTGGTGGGCGCCTCGCCCGACCCGACGCGCGCGAGCCACGGCGTGGCCGGACGCTCATCCGTCACGGGTACGACGTGATCCCGATCTACCCGGTCGCCACGACGATCCATGGCCTTGCCACCGTGTCGGACCTCGCCACGGCGGGCGCATCGCGGCCGCGGTGGCGAGGTCCGGCACGGTGGCGAGGCCGTGGATCGTGGTCGCGACCGGGTAGATCGGGATCACCTCGTACCCGTGGCGGATCAGCGTCCGCGTAACGCCGTGGCTGGGGCGCGTCGGATCGGGCGAGGCGCCGACCACCGCCCAGACGTGGAATCGGTCAGGATGCGGCGCGCAACTTCCGGATCGCTCCAGCGCGCGACGTCAACGGTCATCGGTTCCGCGCCAGCTCCTGGAGCGCGGCCTTGATGCGCAGGTCGAGCCCGCCCTCGGTGCCGGCCACCGCGCCAGCCGCGCGGCGCGCCTCCGAGGCGGTGTAGCCCAGCGACTCGAGCGCCGCGACCACGTCCGAGTCGGTGCTCGCTCCCCCGCCGGCCGCGATGCCCGCGGCGTGGATCTTCTCCTTGAGCTCCAGGATGATGCGCAGCGCGGTCTTTCGTCCCACGCCGCTCACCGAGGTGAGGAGGTCCGCGTCGTCGCGTGACGATCGCGAGCTGGAGCTTGGTCACCGCGTGCGCGCTCGTGATCGCCAGCGCCAGCCGCGGGCCGACGCCGGTCACCGTCATCAGCAGCTCGAAGAAGGCCAGCTCCTCCGGCGAGGCGAAGCCGAAGAGCGCCTGCTGGTCCTCACGCACCAGGTGGTGGACGAAGATGTGCGCCTCGCTGCCGAGCCGCAGCCGCGCCAGCAGCGAGGGGCCAGCGACCACCCGGTAGCCGACGCCGCCGATCTCGACCAGCACGAACTCCTGCCCGACGTGGGTGACCGGGCCGCGCAGCGAGCCGATCACCGGATCGCGGCCAGCTTGGCCAGCGCCGCGGTCCCGGTAGGCGCAGCCGATCGCGACCGCCAGCGCGTCCGTCGCGTCGTCGGGCACGCCGTCCATCGCCACGTCCAGCAGACGCGCCACCATGGCCGCCACCTGCCCCTTGTCGGCGGCCCCGTTGCCGCAGACGGCCTGCTTCACCTCGTTGGGGGTCGGCTCGTCGACCTCGAGGCCAGCCTGCGCGGCCACCAGCAGGGCGACGCCACGGGCCTGGCCGACGGCCATGGCGGTCTGCACGTTGCGCTGGAAGAAGAGGCGCTCGACGCCGACGCGCTGGGGCGATGCAGGATCAGCAGCCGGCTGAGGGCGGCATGCAGGGCGGACAGTCGCTCGGCGTCGGACCGAGAGGAGTCCGTGCGCACGACGCCGGCGTCGATCAGCCGCAGCCGCCCATCCTCGAGCGAGACCACCCCAAAGCCGCACACGGCGGTGCCGGGGTCGATGCCGAGCGCGATCACGCCGGCATGGTAGCGCCGCGCGAGGTCAGGCGACCGATGCCTCGAGCTGCTCCATCAGCGCATCGGGCAGGTCGAAGTTGGCGTAGACGTTCTGCACGTCCTCGAGGTCCTCGAGCCGCTCGACGAACGAGAGCACCTGGCGTGCGGCCCTCTCGTCGCGGATCTCGACCTTGGTGGTCGGCTCCATCGACAGCTCCGCCGACTCGGCCGCGTAGCCGGCGGCGGCGAGTGCGGCGCGCACCGGCTCGAGGTCCGCGGGCTCGGTGACGACCAGGATCGCGCCGCCCTCGGGCGAGCAGACGTCGATGGCCCCGGCGTCGATCGCTGCCAGCGTCACCTCGTCGGGGTCGCTGCCCTTCAGCGGCACGCTGAGCAGGCCGCGGTGCTCGAACTGCCAGGCCACCGGCGTCAGCGTCCCGCCGATCTTGGTGAAGATGCTGCGGATCTCGCCCGCCGTGCGGTTCCGGTTGTCGGTCATGACCTCCACGATGACCGCCACGTTGGCGGGGCCGAGCCCCTCGTAGGTGATCTCCTCGTACTGCACGGCATCGGCGCCAGACCCGGTCGCCCGCTCGATCGCGCGCTTGATGTTCTCCATCGGCATGCTGTTGGCGCGCGCCTTGTCGACCGCCATGCGCAGCCGGTAGTTGCCGTCCACGTCTCCCCCGCCCTGTCGCGCGGCGGTGATGATCTCGCGGGTCAGCTTCGTGAAGAGCGCGCCGCGCTTGGCGTCGTTGGCGCCCTTCTGGCGCTTGATCTGGGACCACTTGCTGTGGCCGGACATCGGGCCTCCGGTTCTGGTGAGAAGCCGATTGTAGCAATGCCGTCCGGGCCTCCCTACCATGCGCCGATGGAGCCCCTCCTCGTTCGCCCCGAGAATGCGGGTGCGCTCCTCTACCTGGCGCACGGCCGTCCGGCCGCCGAGGCCGGCTTCGGGCCGCCGCCCAGCGACGTCGATCGCAGGCACCTGGGGAGCAACCCCGCAGTCGTCGATCGCCTATGGGACGACCTCAACGCGGCTCTCCCCGCCAATGCGCGCTGGCTCGTCTTCGACAGCGCAGCGCTCGTCCATCCCGTGAGCGGCCTGATCCTGGCCGCAGCCGTCGGCACCCAGTACGCGCTGCGCCTCCTGCCCGAGCACCGTGCCGTCGCCGTGGCGAGCGGTGCAGAGGTGGTGCACACCTTCAAGACGGTCGGCACCACGCTCGATCTTCCGGCGACCTTCGGAACGGACTGGGTCTTCGGCGCGTGGGACGATCGCGAGCCCGCCTGGCTGCGGGCGAGCTACGAGACCGGCTCCCTATAATTGGCGCCCATCCCCGGCTTGACGATTCGCCCGAGGCGGACTCGGCCTCGGCTTCTGCGACGCACGCACAAGGAGCACCGATGAAGCCGACCAGCCCCGACCGCATCCGGAACGTCGCCCTCATCTCCCACGGTGGCGCCGGCAAGACCAGCCTCGCCGAGGCGATGCTCTTCGACGCCGGCGCCATTGCACGTCTCGGGAGCGTCGATTCCGGCACGGCCACGCTCGATCACGACCCCGATGAGCAGAAGCGGCGGCAGAGCATCAACCTCGCGATCGGGACGCTCGAGGCCGACGGCGTGCGCATCACCCTCGTCGACACCCCCGGCTACGCCGACTTCCAGGCGGACGTGGTCGAGGCGCTGGCCGCGGTCGACGCGGCGATCGTGGTGGTGGACGCCTCGGCCGGCGTCGAGGTCGGGACCGAGGAGGTCTGGCGCCTGGCCGAGGAGCGCGGGCTGCCGCGCTTCATCTTCGTCAACAAGATGGACCGCGAGAACGCCAACTACGACGCGGTGCTCGACGGCCTGAAGGCGAAGTTCGGCCCGAAGATCGCGCCGGTCTACCTGCCGATCGGCTCCGCCGAGTCGTTCCGCGGCTACATCGACGTGATCGAGCAGCACGCCAACGTCTACGAGGGCGGCAAGCCCAAGGAGGTGCCGATCCCCGACGAGATGCGCGCCGGCGAGGAGGCGCGCCGCGAGGCGCTGGTCGAGGCTGCGGCCGAGGCGAGCGACGAGCTGATGACCCGCTACCTCGACGGCGAGGAGATCAGCGACGCGGAGATCGAGACGGCCGTCCACAAGGGCACGCGCGAGGGCAGCGTGGTCCCCGTCTTCGTCGGCAGCGCGCTGAAGAACATCGGCGTGCGCGAGCTGGCGGCCATGATCGCCAAGCACATCCCCTCGGCGGCCGAGGTCGGCGCGCGCGCCACCAGCGATGGCAAGCGCATCGAGCCCGATCCCGCGGCGCCGTTCGTGGCGCAGGTCTTCAAGACGACCGCGGACCCGTTCGTCGGTCGGCTCACCTACTTTCGGGTCATCGCCGGCACGCTCCACTCACAGGGCCACCTGTGGAACGCGACCCACAAGGCCGAGGAGCGGATCGGCAACATCCTGGGCCTGCTCGGCAAGGAGCAGCTGAACATGCCGCAGGCCGGCCCGGGTGACATCGTGGCGGTCGCCAAGCTGGCAAGCACCCAGATCGGCGACACGCTGGTGGCCGACCACGCGCAGGCGGTGAGCCTCGCCGCTCCACTTCCCGGCGCCGAGCCTCCAGGTCAGCATCGAGCCCGAGAGCAAGGCCGACCTCGACAAGCTGGGCCAGGCCCTCGCGCGCATGCTCGAGGAGGAGCCGTGCGCTGCGGATCCACCGCGAGGACGGCACCGGCGAGACGATCCTGACGGCGATGGGCGACGCCCACGTCGACGTCCTGGTCGAGCGGCTGAAGCGCAAGTTCGGTGCATCGGTCAAGACCGGCACCCCGCGCGTGCCGTACCGCGAGACGATCCGCAAGCCAGCCAAGATCGACAACCGCTTCAAGCGGCAGACCGGCGGCCACGGCCAGTTCGGCCACGTCGTGATCGAGTTCGAGCCGCTCCCGTCGGGGTCGGGTTTCGAGTTCGGCGACAAGATCGTCGGCGGGGTGGTGCCCGAAGCAGTACATCCCGGCCGTCGAGAAGGGGCTGCGCGAGACGCTGATCGAGGGCGTCCTGGCCGGCTACCCGGTGGTCGACCTGCGGGCGCGCCTGGTGGACGGCAGCTACCACACCGTCGACAGCTCGAGATGGCCTTCAAGGTGGCGGCCAGCCAGGCGCTCAAGCGCGCCTTCCCGGAGGCCGACCCGACCCTGCTCGAGCCGATCCTGGAGGTCGAGGTGGTCGTGCCCGACGCCTACATGGGCGACGTGATGGGCCAGATCACCTCGAAGCGTGGCCACGTGCTGGGCATGGACTCGACCGACGGGATGCAGCGCCTCCGCGCGCAGGTGCCGCAGGCCGAGATGTTCCACTACGCCACCGAGCTGCGCTCGATCACCCAGGGCCGCGGCCGCTTCAGCTGGAAGCTCGACCACTACGCGGAGGTGCCCTCGACCATCGCGGCCGGGTGATCGCCGAGCACGAGGCCAAGGTCGCCGCCGGGGAGAAGCACTGACCGACGTGTATCCCCGCCTCTTCCTGAGCGCGGGCGGCTCCGTCCTCCTCCTGCTCGGCGTGGTCGGCTACGCGAACGTCTTCACCGAGGCCGGGATCGCCCGACCTTCTGGCTCGACGGCACCGGGAGAACGTGGCCCATGCGGGCCTGGGGCCTGCGTGGCCCTCGGCGCGCGTCTTCGTGCCGGGCTTGAAGACACTCCTGGTCGCCGCACCACCGCGCCATCGTCGCGCCTGATCGCCGTCATCACCCTCTTCTTCGGCGTCTACGGCTTCGCGCTCCCCGCCGGCAGCAGCGTCACCCTAACCTGTTCGGCGTGGCGAACCTGGAGAGCCCCGCCGACAACCTGCTGCACCTGGTCGTCGGGATCGTCGCCGCTGCCGCGGCGATCCGTCGCCGAGGGCGACCGGCCGCTACGCGCTCAGGGCTGCCGGCACCTCGACCACGGCGACGGTCCGCTTGCCCCGCCGGAGCACCAGCCAACGGCCGTGCAGCAGGTCGCGGACGGCCGGGCCTCCGGCTCGGCGACGCGTTCGTTGTTCACGTAGGCGCCGCCGTCCGCCGATCGCGGCGTGCCTCGGTCCGGCTGCTGGCCAGGCCGCTCGCGACCAGCAGATCGGTGACGGTCGGGAGCGTCCTGTCCACCTCGGTGTGCGGCACGGCCGCGGCGACCGCAGCCACGGTGGCGTCGTCGAGCTGCCGCAGCTCGCCGTGGCCGAAGAGCGCCTGCGACGGCGGCGATCACCGCTCGGGCCGTGGTCGGCTCCATGCAGCAGGGTCGTCAGCTCCTCGGCCAGGGCCTGCTGCGCGCGCGCGCGCCTCCGGGCGCTCCGTGATCGGCCCGTTCCATCGCCTCGATCTCCGTCGCGGGTCCGGAGGCTGAAGACCCGCAGCAGCTGCGCCCGACATCCGCGTCGGCCGTGTTCACGAAGAACTGGTAGAAGGCGTACGGCGAGGTGAGCGCCGGATCGAGCCACAGCGTGTCGGCCGCGGTCTTGCCGTACTTGGTGCCGTCGGCCGCGTGATGAGCGGCGTGGCCAGCGCGTGGACCGACGCGCCGTCCACCCGCCGGATCAGGTCGACCCCGGCCGTCAGGTTCCCCCACTGGTCGCTCCACCGGTCTGCAGCTGGTGCCGTAGCGGCGATGGAGCTCCAGGTAGTCGAAGCGCCTGCAGGAGCTGGTAGCTGAACTCGGTGAAGCTGATCCCCTGCGTCCGCCAGGCGCGCGCGGACCGACTCCTTGTCCAGCATCCGCTTGACACGCTGAAGTGCTTGCCGATGTCGCGCAGGAAGTGATGTGTCGAGACTCGCGCGTCCACTCCAGGTTGTTCACGATGCGAGCGGGGTTGTCACCCGCGAAGTCGAGGTAGGCGCTCGACCTGGGACGCGATCGCTCCACCCAGTCGTCGACCACCTCGCGCTCGTTCAGGGCGCGCTCGGCCGACTTGCCGCTCGGGTCGCCGATCAGCCCGGTCGCCCCGCCGACCACGGCGATCGGATCGTGCCCCGCTTCCTGGAGCCGGCGCATGGTGACCAGCTGCACGAGATTGCCGAAGTGCAGGGACGGCGCGGTCGGGTCGAAGCCGCAGTAGAAGGTGACCGGCCCCGCCGAGAGCGCGCGGTCGAGCGCCGCTGCATCGGTGGTGTGGGCGAGCAGTCCGCGCCAGCGCAGGTCGTCCAGGATCTCGCGCGCCATGGGCGCCTGAGTATAGGAAGGCACGTGCCGTGCTATCGTCCGCAACCGATGTCCCGCCGCCCGGCGCCGCGCAGCGCCTCTCCCGATACGCCCCCCCGACCGCCTGCCCGCTCGCCCATCGGGCGGTCCGCCGGCGCGGTCCGGCCCGTGCTGCCGATGGTCATCATGGCCGCCTTCGTCGCCGTGGCCGGCGCGCTCTTCATCGGCATCATGGGCGCCTATGCCGCCTATACGACCGGGCTGCCGGATCTCGAACAGCTCGAGGACTTCACCCTCGACGAGGGATCGCGGGTCGTCTCCGCCGACGGGGTCGAGCTCGCCACCTTTGCCGCCGAGCAACGCGAGGTGGTCCCCTTCGACGAGATTCCGCAGCTGCTGGTCGACGCCCAGGTGGCCGCCGAGGACCAGACCTTCTGGACCAACCCGTGCATCGACTTGAGAGGCATCGTCCGCGCCGTCCTGCAAAACGTGACGACCGGCGAGCAGGCTGTCCGGGGGGTCGACCATCTGCCAGCAGCTGGTCCGCATCCGCCTCTTCGACGCAGACCTGCTGGCCGACGCCGATCGCATCTACGAGCGGAAGATCAAGGAGTGCGATCCTGGTCGCCTGCGGGTCGGCGAGCGCTACGCCGGGGATGAGGGCAAGCAGAGCATCCTCGAGATGTACATGAACCAGGTCTACTACGGGAACAAGGCCTACGGGATCTGGGCCGCGGCGCGGGCCTACTTCGGCAAGGACATCACCTCCGATGACCCCGACGACCAGCTGACCATCGGCGAGGCGGCCCTGCTGGCGGCGCCTGGTGCGATCGCCATCGACGCTGGACCCGACGAATGAGGCGGTCGAGCGGACCGACGATCGCGGCCGGCGGGAGCTGGTGGTGGTCGCCACCGCCGGCGCCCAGTCTCGGGTGCAGGGCTTCGTGCTCGACAAGGCATGGTCGAGTCACCGATGCCATCACCCAGGCCGAGGCGGACGAGGCAGCGGCCGAGGAGATCGTGCTGGCCCCCCGCAGAACCGCTACCGCGCTCCGCACTTCGTCTATGCCGTGCGCCGCGAAGCGGCGGAGCTGCTGGGCGACGAGAACCTGCTCGACCGCGGCGGCCTCGTGATCGACACCACGCTGGACTACGACGGCTACCAGCGTCGCCGCCGAGAAGTGGGCGCGGGGTGGCCTACGACCTGGATCGGCTGACCGACGAGCAGCTGACGGCCAAGTACGGTGACGGCGGCGCTGGGCTGGATCAAGCAGCTGCAGGGCCGCAACATCAACAACGACGCGCTGGTGACGCTCAACTACCGGACCGGGGCGGTGATCGCCTACGTCGGTTCGGCGAACTACTACGGCGACGCGACGCCCGCGCACCAGCCGCAGTTCGACGTGGTCGGGCAGGCCTATCGCCAGTCCGGCTCGGCGTTCAAGCCGATCACCTACGCCACCGGCTTCGAGCGTGGGGTGCTCACCCCGGCCACCATGCTGATGGACGTCGAGGGCGTGATCGCCGAGGGCTACACCGTCCCAAATGCCGAGCGGCAAGGAGCGCGGCCCGGTCCGGGTCCGCGACGCGCTGAAGTACTCCCTGGAACATCCCGGCCGCCAAGGCGCAGCAGCTGATCGGCACCGAGAACGTGGTCGACATGGCCGAGCGGCTGGGCCTGCAATGGGATCCGCGCCAGGAGGACCGTGGCGGTGCCGTCGCTGACGCTGGGCACCATCGGCGTCCACATGCTCGACCTGGCCGGCGCCTACGGCGCGCTGGCCAACGGTGGCGTGCGTGCCGAGCCGTTCCTGATCGTGACGATCACCGACCGCGACGGCAACGTGATCTACGACCACGCGACCGACGCGGCCGAGCCCGAGCGGGAGCCTGGGCGAGGACGCCGCCTACCTGGTCACCAACATCCTGGCCGACAACACCGACCCCGCCACCAACACGATCTGGGGCAAGCGCTTCCAGCTCGACGACCGACGAGGGCCGCCGGCCGGCGACCCTGAAGACCGGCACCACCAACGACTACCGCGACCTGCAGGCCTTCGGCTACCTGGCCCCCGATCCCGATCCGACGGTCGACGAGGGGGCGCTGATCACCGGCGTCTGGGTCGGCAACAGCGACTTCTCCGCCGATCAAGGACGTCTTCGCCGCCGATGGACCGACCTACATCTGGCACGAGTTCATGGCGGAGGTGACCGCCGCGCACGACCTGCCGCTGCGCGACTTCCCGCGCCCGGCCGGCATCGTGGAGGCGCAGGTCGACGCGCTGAGCGGGATGCTGCCCGGCGAGTTCACGACGCAGACCGTCACCGAGATCTTCGCCGACGGCCAACAGCCGACCCAGCCCGACTCCCTGCACCGCCGGCTGATGATCGAGGCGGTGAGCGGCAAGATCTGGCAGGAGGGCTGCGGCGACCCGGCCTGGCGACCCCGATCCCGCCGCCACGCCGCAGCCGGGCGCCACCCGCGCCCCGGTCATCTACGACGGGTCTTCCTGGACCTGGTCGGCTACGAGGTGAACCACCCACCTGGGAGGAGGCCAACCGACCTGGATCGAGCGCTGCGCGGCAACGAGAGCGAGGTGCCGCAGGCCCCGGCGCCGCGCGCTTCGACGCGCCGCTGGCGCCTACCCAGCCCTGCACCCCGGGCGAGTTCCCGACCTCGACGCCGTCTCCGTGCCCGTCGCCGACGCCGAGCCCAGCCCGACGCGACCGTGGTGCCGACGAGACGCCGACCCCGACCCCGAGCCCAACCCCGACGCCCGCGCCCGGGCCCTAGAGCGCGGCGACCGTCGCCCCGTCGCCGCCCTCGTCGCGCCGGCCGGGCCGCGTCGCGCGGACGCGCGGGTGCTCGGCCAGGTACTCCCGGATCGAACGGCGCAGCGCGCCGGTGCCCGCGCCGTGGACGATCACCGCCTCGTCGAGCCCGGCCAGCAGCGCCTCGTCCAGGTAGGCGCCCAGCTGCTCGAGCGCCGCCTCGACCCGCTCGCCGCGCAGGTCCAGCCGGGGCGCGATCCGGCTGGCGGCGCGCCGCCGCAGCTCGGCCAGCTCCACGTCCCGCGGCGTCGGCCCGCGGATCGGCTCGTCCACGACCTCGACGTCCTCGCCGGGGACGACGACCCGGGCGCCGTCTGTCTCGAGCGTGACGCGACCGGTGCGGCCGCTGACCTCGACGATCCGACCGCCGTGCCGAGCGTCCGGCTGCGTCCCCACAGGCCGACCCGCGGCTGCGCGCGCCCCCGTCGCCTCGGGCCTGGCTCTCGGTCGCGCGGTCGGCGGCGGCGACCTCCGCCGTGCCCGCGCCGCCCGACCGGCAGGTCGTCGAATGCCTCTGGGCGGCGCCGTCGCGGTCGCCCGCGCGCCGGGCAGGTTGCGCTGGCGCGTCACTTCGCGCCGCACCTCGGCGACCTCACGCTCGGCGCGGGCCAGCAGGTCGTCGGCCGCCCGACGCGCATCGGCCAGCATCTGGGCCGCCTCGCCTCGCGCGCGCGCGACCCCGGCGCGCGCCCGCTCCCGATCCGCCGCCGCCGCCTCGCGCTCGGCGCGGGCCGCTCGAGCTCGGCGGTCCGCTGCGTCCTCGGCGCGTCCGCGAGCGCAGCGAGCGTCTCCTCCATGGTCACGTGCTCCGCCGCCAGCCGGGAGCGCGCATCGTCCAGGATCTCGGCCGGCAGGCCCAGCCGCTCGGCGATGGCGAAGGCCTGCGACTTGCCGGGCAGCCCGATCTCGAGCCGGTAGGTCGGCCGCAGGGTCGCCACGTCGAAGGCAACGGAGGCGTTCGTCACCAGCGCGTGCTCCTGGGCAAAGGCCTTCAGCTCGGCGTAGTGGGTCGTGGCCGCCACCGTCGCGCCGAGCGCGAGCAGCCGCTCGACGATCGCCATGGCCAGCGCGGAGCCCTCGGTCGGATCGGTCCCCGCGCCGATCTCGTCGAGCAGCACCAGCGTGTCCGGCCCGGCCGCGGCGACGAAGCGCACCACGTTGCGGAGGTGGCTGGAGAAGGTGGAGAGCGACTGGGCGATGCTCTGCTCGTCGCCGATGTCGGCCATCACGCGGCTGAAGACCGGCAGTCGCGCGCCCTCAGCGGCGGGCACCCGCAGGCCAGCCTGGTGCATCAGCGCGAGGAGGCCGAGCGTCTTGAGCGAGACGGTCTTGCCGCCGGTGTTCGGCCCGGTCACGATCAGGGCGCGATAGCCAAAGCGCTCCCCGATGCGCAGGTCGATCGGCACCGCCCCCGGCCCGAGGAGCGGATGTCGGGCGGAGAGCAGCTCCGCGGCATCATCGGCCTGCTGGGGGCGGACCCCGTCGAGCGCCAGGCCAAGCCTGGCCCGGCCAATCCACAGGTCGGCGCGGGCCAGCGCCGCCAGCGAGGCGAGCAGCGCCTCGGCGCGTGCCTCCACCTCACGCGACAGCTCCTCGAGGATGCGCTCCTCCTCGCGCGCCGCGTCGAGCGAGGCCTGGGTCCAGGTGTTGTTCAGCTCGACGACGGTGAGGGGTTCCACGAAGAGGGTCGCGCCAGAGGCGCTCTGATCGTGGACGATCCCCTTCAGCTTGCCCTTCGCCTCGGCGCGGATCGGGATGACGTAGCGACCGGCCCGCATCGTCACGATCGCCTCGCCGATCACGCCGGCCAGCGCGGATGAGCGGAGCATCGTATTGAGCCGCTCGCGCACCCGATCCTGCGCCGTGCGCAGCTTCCGACGGATCGCAGCCAGCTCCGCGGAGGCAGAGTCGAGGATCTCGCCGGCCTCGTCCACGGTGCGCTCGATCCTGGCGCGCAGCTGCGGGGCATCGTCCAGGTCGGCATGGACCGATCCGAGGTGGGCGCCCTTCCAGCCGGCCAGCCGCGCGGCAAAGAGGCCGGTGGCGCGCAGCGTCTCGGCGATCTCGAGCAGGTCTGAGGGGGCCAGCCGCCCCCCGCGGCGGGCGCGCCCCAGCGGCTGGCGCACGTCGCGCGCCCCTCCGATGGTGGCCTGTGACTGCTCGACCAGCAGGCGCGTCGCCTCGTCGGTCTGGTCGTGCAGCAGCGCCACGTGGACCGCATCGGCCAGCGGGACGGTCGCCTCCGCCAGCTCGCGCGACGGTGGAAAGGCGGTCAGCGCCGCCAGCTGCTCGACGATCGCCGCGAACTCGAGTGCGCGCAGTGTCCCCGCGTCCGCGGCCCCGCCGGGCACGGAAGCGTCGCTGGCGGCCGGGCGGGTCATGGCCGGGCCACGAAACGAAGCGGCCGGGCGGCCCACGCGCCCGCGTACGCCACCCCGATGCGCGGTGTGCGCACGAACTCGACGGGCGACGCGGCGGCGGCCAGCCGGATCGGTCCGGCCAGCAGATCGGCGCCGTTCAGGCGGCGGTCGATGCCGAACGCGGCGGCCAGGTTGCCAGGCCCGGAGGCCAGCCGCGCCGGCGGAACGTCTCCGCGACGTGCACGGGCGAGCAAGTCGCCCTCCACCAGCTGCACCGCGCGCAGGAGGACCGCCTCGGGCTTGTCGCCGGGGCCGCAGACCACGTTGGCGCAGTGATGCAGGCCGTACACGAAGTACACGTACAGGTGGCCGGGCGGTCCGAACATCGCCGCGTTGCGCGGGGTCCGACCGCGCGACGAGTGCGCCGCCAGATCCTCGGGTCCGAGGTAGGCCTCCACCTCGACGATGCGCCCGGCGATCCGGCCCTGCGGCGTGTCGTGGACCAGCAGCGCGCCCAGCAGCTCGGGAGCCAGCTCCAGCGCGGATCGGTCGAACCATCGGCGCTGTGCGACGAAGGAGGCGTCGGCCGTCGATGCAGCCCCCGCCTCGGCGACTGCGGCCGCCGGGCTCACGGCAGGATCAGGAACTCGGCGATCTCGGACGGCACGAAGGGCCGCGCCAGCTGTCCAAAGGTCGGGATCAGCGTGCTGCGGAAGAAGTCGACCAGGACCGATGAGTCGAGCGCGTTGTAGATCGCGGTCAGGGGTCCAGCCGCGTTGATGACCGCATCGGGGGCGGTCTTGAAGAAGGTGTCCATCACGACGAGGGTCATCACCAGCGAGAGCGCCGCGAAGACGAGGCCGAGGACCGCGCCGCCCAGCTCGTCGAGCTGCTTCGCGATCGGCAGGCGCGTGCCGCGCCAGAAGAGACGGACGATGAACCAGCCGCCGATCGTGAGCCCGACGAACAGGACCAGGAAGACGACCTGCTCCCGCAGCTGCGGCGAGAACTGGTTCCATCCACTGAGCACCGCGTCGAAGGGACCACGCAGCTGTCCGGCGACGATGAAGGCCGCGATCACGACCAGGATGTTCAGCGCGTAGCGGATCATGCCCTGGGTGAATCCGGCGAAGACACCGGCGGCCAGGGTCGCCACGATGAAGAGGTCGATCGGCCCCAACTTCGTCAGGAACTCCATGCATGCCTCCCTCGCGTGGGTTCAGCCGTGTCCCGTCGGCCGACCCGAAGCGTAGCAGCCCCGTCCGGCCGGCGAAAGGCGTTCAACGGATCTGGGCTCCAAGGTGGTGCTGCAACGCCCCGCGAGCGCGGTCCAGTGCGCGTTCCACGGAGCGCTCGTCACCGGCCGCCTCCGGCTGGAAGCGGAGGGCGATCGCGTACGACACGCGGCCTTCGCCGACCTGCGGGCCGCGGTACTCGTCGAAGAGGCGTGCATCGGTGAGCAGCGGGCCGACGCTGCTGCGGAGCACGCGCAGGACCTCGCCGACCGGCGTGGAGGCCTCGACCACGACCGCCAGGTCCCGGTCCAGCGGTTGCGCGGCGGGGACCGGGGCGGCACGCGCCACTCCGGGCACGAGGGCGAGGAGCTGCGGCAGGTTGACGACCGCCATCACCGGACGGCCGGGCAGGTCCCATGCGGCGGCCACGCCCGGGTCGACCTCGCCCAGATTGCCGTACGCATGCCCCGAGGCGTCCACGATCCGCGCGGCACGACCGGGGTGGAGGTGCAGATGGCGCTGCTCACCGCTCTCCGCCCGGAAGGCGGGCACCGGCGCACCCAGCGCGGCGTGCAACGCCTCCACCAGCGCCTTGAGATCGGCCACGTCCGCGTCGCGCGGCGCCTCCCCCGGGGAGCGCGGCACGCGCGGGCCGAGCAGCGCGATGCCGACGTGCCAGGCCTCGTAGCGTCCGGTCCCCGCCGTCTCGGCCCAGGCCGGCCCCTTGGCGCCTCCCCGCCAGTACGTCTTGCCGACCTCGAAGATCCACGGATCGTTCCGCCGCTGGCGCACGTTCTCAGCCAGGGAGGCGAGCATCGAGGCGGCCATGGTCGGTCGCATGACGCTGTGCGCCTCCGCCAGCGGGTTGGCGAGTCGCACGTGTGAGGGATCCGCCGGGTCGAGCCCCACCCGCTCGAGGTCCTGAGGAGCCACGAGAGCGTGGGTCGCCACCTCGTCCAGGCCCAGGCCGGCCAGCACGCGACGCAGCCGATGGCGCGGCTCGCTCGGGTCGGGGCGGAAGGGCGGCAGCGCGGGCTGTGGCAGCCGGCCGGCGATCCGGCCATAGCCGTAGCTGCGGGCGACCTCCTCGGCCACGTCCTCGGGCCCCACCACGTCGAGGCGATGGTCCGGCACCGAGACGGCCACCCGACCCTCACCCGCCGGCACCACCTCGAATTCGAGCGGCGCGAGCAGCTCGGCGATCTGGGACGCGTCCAGGGCGAGGCCGAGCAGGCGCTCGGTGCGCGCGACCTCGACCGTCACCGTGCGCCGCGGCCTCGGCTGCGGATCGTTGTCGACGATGCCGGCCGCAACGCGGGCGCCGGTGATCTCCGCGATCAGGCGCGCGGCCCGGTCCACGGCCAGGCGTGGGAGGTGGTGGCCGATCCCCTTCTCGTGCCGCAGGCTGGCCTCGGATCGCAGGCCGAGGCGGCGGGCCGTGTTGCGGATGGTCGGGCCGTGGAAGATCGCCGACTCGAGGATGACGCGGGTGGTGCCGGTGCCCACCTCGGTGCTGGCCCCGCCCATGATCCCGGCCAGCCCGATCGCTTGCTTCGCGTCGGCGATCACCAGCATGCGGGGGTCCAGCGTGCGCTGCTCGTGATCGAGCGTCTCGAGGCGCTCCCCCTCGCGCCCGCGACGCACCACGATCCGGCCCTCCGGCAGCGCGTCGGCGTCATACGCGTGCATCGGCTGGCCGAGCTCGTGCATCACGTAGTTGGTCACGTCCACGACCGCGCTGATCGGCCGCATGCCTGCGGCCAGCAGGCGCTGCTGCATCCAGGCCGGCGACGGCCCGTTGGCGACGCCGTCAAACCAGCGTGCCGTGAAGCGCGGGCAGCCCTCGGGATCCTCGATGGCGACGCTGACGTGCTCCCCCACCGCCAGGCCGGAATCCTCCGTCGACCGATGTCTCCGGCATCCGGACCGATGAGCCTGCCAGGGCGGCAACCTCGCGCGCCAGGCCGATCATCGAGAGCGCGTCTCCTCGATTGGGCTTGACGTCGACGTCGAGCACGGCCTCGCCCAGGATGGCCTGGAGGTCGGCTCCGACGGTCAGCTCGTCGCCGCTGCCGAGGATGTGGATCCCCTCGGCGTCGTCGCCCAGGCCCAGCTCGATGGCGGAGCAGAGCATCCCCTGCGACTCGACGCCGCGAATCTTGCTGCGCTCGATGCGCCGCCCTCCGGCGAGCATCGAGCCGACCAGCGCGACCGGCACGAGCTGGCCGACCGAGATGTTGTCCGCGCCGCACACGATCTGGAGGGGTGCGCCGGTCCCCGCGTCGACGCTCGTCAGCCACAGCTTGTCCGCGTTGGGATGCCGTTCGATGCTGAGCAGCCGACCGACGACGACATCGGTCCAGTCGGCACCGGTCACCTCGACGGCGCTCACCTCGAGGCCGCGCAGCGTCAGCTGCTCGGCGAGCGCCTGCGGCGAGAGGTCGAAGGCCACGTACTCGCGCAGCCAGGAGAGCGGCACGCGCACAGGCCTAGCGCCCCGCCGCGAACTGGTCGAGGAAGCGAAGGTCCGCGCTCATCAGCAGGCGCAGGTCCGGGATGCCGTGGCGCAGCAGGGTGATCCGATCGAGCCCCATCCCGAAGGCATAGCCCTGGAACTCGTCAGGGTCGATCCCGCCGGCGCGGAGGACGGTGGGATGGACCATGCCGGCCCCCAGGATCGTCATCCAGCCGGATCGCCCACAGGCCGCGCAGCCGCCACCCCCGCACACCAGGCAGCTCACGTCGAACGCGACGCTCGGCTCGGTGAAGGGGTAGTAGCCGGGACGGAAGCGGGTCCGCGTCGCCTCGCCGTAGAGGGCGCGGGCGAACTCCTCGAGCATCCCCTTGAGGTCGGCCAGGCTCGTCTCGCGGTCGACCACCAGCCCCTCGACCTGGAAGAACTCGAAGTTGTGCGAGGCGTCGACCGCCTCGTAGCGGAAGCAGCGCCCCGGGGTGATGACCCGGATCGGCGGCTGGAGGGCCTGCATCGCCCGGATCTGGACCGGGCTGGTGTGCGTGCGCAGGATGGTGCCGTCGAGCGCCGGCTGGCGTGGGTCGGCGCCAGGCTCGGCCACATACAGGGTGTCCCACAGGTCGCGAGACGGGTGGTCCGGCGGAATGTTGAGCGCCTCGAAGTTCATGGCGTCGGTCTCGATCTCCGGCCCCTCGAAGACCTCGAAGCCAAAGGCGTGGAAGATCTCGCGCAGGTCGCGCTCGACCGTCTGCAGCGGGTGCAGGTGCCCGACCCGCCCCGGTCGCCCCGGGGCGCTCATGTCGATCGCCTCGGCGGCCAGCCGTTCCTCGGTCCCCTCGCTGCTCAGCGTCGCCCGGCGGGCGGCGATCGCCTCCTGGAGCGCGTCACGGACGGCATTGGCGAGCTTGCCGACCGACGGTCGCTCAGGTTCGGCCACCGCGCCCAGGCCACGCAGCATCAGCGGTCAACCTGCCGGATCGGCCGAAGAGCGAGGCCCGCAGCTCCTCCACGGCCCGGGCGTCGGCGGCCGCGGCCAGCTCGGCCAGGGCATCGGTCTGGAGCTGCTCGCAGGCTGCCGGAAAGGTCGGTCATCGGTGCACCCGGAATCATCGGGGAAAACAAACGACCCCGCTCCGATCTTTCGGAGCAGGGTCGGGAGGCCGGCGTCGGTCGTGACGCCGGCTAGCCGCTAAGCGAGGTCTTGGCCATCTCGACGATCTTGCCGAAGGCCGCCGCGTCGCGGATTGCCAGGTCGGCCAGCATCTTGCGGTCGACCTCCACCCCGGCCGACTTCAGGCCGGCGATGAATCGGCCATACGGCATCCCGTGCTGGCGAGCGGCCGCGTTGATCCGCTCGATCCACAGCCTTCGCATGTCGCGCTTGCGGTCGCGGCGGTCGCGGTAGGCGTAGACGAGGGCGTGGAAGAGCGCCTCGCGCGCCGGCCGCACCAGCTTCGAGCGCGTGCCGCGCCGCCCCTCAGCCTGGGCGAGGAGCCGCTTGTGGCGCTTGTGCGCGGCGACGCCGCGCTTGATTCGAGCCATCGGTATCGAGCCTCTAGGTGTAGGGCAGCAGGCGGGTCAGCTGCTTGTCGTGGACTGCATCGACGCCAACCTTGCCGGCGTAGCGGCGCTTGCGGCTGCTCGACTTGATCTCCAGGTGGTGGCCGCTGCCCGCCTTGGGGCGCACCCACTTGCCCGAGCCGGTCTTCTTATACCGCTTGGCCGTTCCCTTGTGACTCTTCATCTTCGGCATGTGGGGTCTGCTCCGTTGGCTCCGGCTCGATCGCGAGCCCCTTGGCGGCGAGCACGTCGCCGATCGTTTCGCCGTTGGTCCCGATCGGAGCGGCTGCTCCGTCGGCGCCATCGGCCTTCTCGTTCTTCTTCTCGACCTTCTTCTCCGGCGGGGCCATCACGATGAACATGTTCCGGCCCTCGAGGAGCGGCGGACGTTCCACCACCCCATGCTCCGTGAGCATCTCGGCCGCCCGGTCGAGCAGGTCGCGCCCCAGGTTGGCGTGGCTCATCTCGCGTCCCCGGAACTGCACGGTGACCTTCACGCGGTCGCCGTCGTCCAGGAACTCCCCCGCCCGTCGTGTCTTGGTCCGCAGGTCGTTGACGTCGATCTTGACCCGCAGGCGGATCTCCTTGAACGTCTGTGACTTCTGCTTGCGCTTCGCTTCCCGCTCGCGCTTCTGGAGCTCGTACTTGTACTGTCCGTAGTCAAGGATTCGGCACACCGGCGGGACGGCTGCCGGAGCGACCTCCACCAGGTCGAGGCCTTTCTCCTGTGCCAGTCCCAGCGCCTGCAAGGTCGGCAGAACGCCGAGCTGCTGTCCCTCATCGTCGATGACCCGCACCTCGCGGACGCGGATCATGTCGTTGATTCGGAGATCCTTGGCTATGAGTGCTGCCGCTCCTTCAACAAATGAGCCACCGTCCGATCCGGACGCGTGGCCCACACCGATGCGCAAACGCCGGCCGACTATACACCGATGCCCTCCGAGGGGTCAACGCGCGGCGCCTCAGGCCGGGTAGTGGTAGAAGACGGCAACCTGACGCCCGTCGGGGTCGGCGACCCGGAACGAACGGGTCCCCTCCCAGCGGTCGCCCGACGGCGGCCCGACCAGCGCGAAGCCCCGCTGGGTCAGCTCCTGGGCCCACGCGTCCACCTCGGCGGCGGTGTCGACCCGGAAGCCGAGCTGCATCCCCTCTCGGGCCGCCCGCTCCGCGCGTCGGAAGCTGAGCTCGAACCCGCCGAGCTCCAGGTCCACCCCGCCGTCCTCCGCCGCACGGCGGCGAAAGCCAAAGGCCGACTCGTAGAACTCGGCCGCGCGTGACGGATCGGTCGAGTGCAACGCGAGCTGGCCGACCCCCCGCATCTTCCTCAGGGCGCGGTCTCCTCCGGCGCGTACGGCCACAGCTCCCGCCGGGCGACCCGCGCGGTGAGGTCGGCGATGAACTCGGCCAGCGGCACCCCCTGCATCGACTCGCCGGTGCGCAGCCGCGGGCTCACCGCCCCGGCCTCCTGGTCGCGATCGCCGAGCACCAGCATCACCGGCACCTTCTGCTCCTGGGCGTCGCGCAGCTTGGCCTGCATCCGCTCCGAGCGGTCGTCCACCTCCGCCCGCAGGCCCGCGGCGAAGAGCGCCCCGCGGACGCTGGCGGCGTACTCGTTGTGGCGGTCGGCGATGGGGATGACCATCACCTGGACCGGTGCCAGCCAGGCCGGGAAGGCGCCGGCGTAGTGCTCGGTGATGACCCCGATGAAGCGCTCGAAGCTGCCGTAGATCGCGTAGTGGACCACGACCGGACGCTCGAAGCCGCCGTCGGCGGAGCGGTACTCGAGGTCGAAGCGCTGCGGCAGCTGGTAGTCGAGCTGGACCGTGGCCATCTGCCACTCGCGCCCGAGCGCATCGGCGATGAAGATGTCGATCTTGGGCGCGTAGAAGGCGGCACCGCCGGGATCCGGCGTGTAGGTGAGCCCGCTCGGCGGCGAGGGCGTCGCGCAGTCGCCCCTCGGCACGATCCCAGAACTCGTCCGACCCGAGCCGCTTCTCGGGGCGGGTGGCGAGCTTGAACGACGGGGTGAAGCCGAAGGGCGCGTACTGCTTCTGGACGAGATCCAGCGCCAGTCGGAGCTCGTCGTCGACCTGGTCGTCGCGGCAGATGACGTGGCTGTCGTCCTGGGTCAGCTGCCGCACCCGGAACATGCCGGCCAGGGCCCCCGTCCGCTCACGGCGAAAGAGCCACGAGTAGTCGGCCAGGCGCATCGGCAGGTCGCGATAGGAGCGCAGCTGGGTCTTGTAGATGAGCAGCGACTCAGGGCAGTTCATCGGCTTCAGGCCAGAGATGTGGTCCGCGTCGTCAAGGACGAACATGTTGTCCTGGTAGTTCGCCCAGTGGCCGGACGTCTCCCACAGCTCCTTGCGCACGAGCGCGGGCGTGCGCACCTCGATGAAGCCGCCCTCGCGCCGCACCTCGAGCGACCACGCTTCGAGCGCGCGCCACAGGGCCATCCCGCGCGGATGCCAGAACGGGGCGGCCGGCGACTCGGGGTGGAAGCTGAAGAGGTCGAGGTCACGGCCGAGCTTGCGATGGTCGCGCTTCTTCGCCTCTTCCACTCGCCACAGGTACTGGTCGAGCTCGGCCTGCGTCTCCCAGACGGTGCCGTAGATGCGCTGGAGCATCGGCCGCTTCTCGTCGCCGCGCCAGTAGGCGCCGGCCGAATTGAGGAGCTTGAATGGGCCGATCCGCCCCGTCGCCTCCAGATGCGGCCCGCGGCACAGGTCGTTGAAGCTGCCGTGCCGGTAGAAGCTGATCACCCGCGCCTGCTCCTCGCGACAGCTCCCGGATGATCTCGGCCTTGTACTCCTGCCCGGCAGCGGCCTCCCGCGCGACCGCCTCGTCGCGACTGATCTCGGAACGCTCGAACGGCAGGTCGGCGGCGACCTGCTCGTGCATGCGGGACTCGATCGCCTCGAGATCGGCGGGGGTCAGCGCGCGCGGCAGGTCAAAGTCGTAGTAGAAGCCGTCGCGGATGGCCGGCCCGATCCCCAGCTTGGCCCCGGGGAAGAGGTCGACGACGGCCGCCGCCATGACGTGCGCGGCCGAGTGGCGCATCGTGTCGAGCCGATCGTGCGCGCCGGCGTCCAGCAGCTCGGCCGCCGCGGATCTGACCTCGTCGCCGTCGATTGCCAACCGTCATCCTCCTGTGCGCCGCGGGGCGCTGCGCGAAGCGAAGGGTAGCATCGGTTCCCCGGGCCAACCGGCACGCGCCGTCCCGCCCAGGCGATCGCGCGGTTACCGGAAGTACTCCGCGGAGCTCGAGGTGCCCGGACCCTCCCTCCGCGTGCGGCTCGCGGCCCGGAGTCGCCGGCAGGACTCGACGGTACTAGTGGCGCATCGACGGGCGGGTCCGCCGCTCATAGCCTGCCAACAACACGTAGTCGCGCTCGCGAGGTCACGCTCATCAAGGCACGCCTCTTCCTGGTCCTGGCGATCAACCTCCTGGTGCTCCTGGCGCCGGCCGTCGCCCACGCCGGCACCTGCGAGGACGCGTGGTGGCGCCAGCGCCCCATCCTGAGCAATGGCGCAGTCACGCCCGGATCCGGGACCACCGCGACCACCTTCACGTTCTCGGTGACCTATCGCGATACCTCGGGTTGCGCCCCGAACAACGTCGACGTGACCATTGCCGGTGTCGGCACGTATGCCATGACCGGCAGCGGGACGGACTACCTCGCCGGCGTGCCATTCAGCGTGGGCGTGACCCTTCCGGCCGGCACCTATGGCTACTCGTTCGCGACCAGCAGCGGGTCGGGGGCTGGCCTCAAGTCACGGACCACCACCAACGTCACCCCGACGCAGGTCCAGGTCAGCCCGCCGACAGGGACTCCGGTGCCCACCGCCAGCCCCACTCCAACGGTTGCCCCCACGCCGCCGCCACCGCCGCCGCCACCGCCAACGCCGAAGCCCACGCCCAAGCCCACGCCCAAGCCGACCCCCGTCGTCACTCCGGCCCCACCGCCGCCGTCGCCGTCTCCGGCAGACTCGGTGACCGAGCCCTCGACCCTTCCAAGCGACGTCCTCCCTGCCTTCCGCCAGTGAGTCGGAAGTCGCTGCCGGCGTCCCGATCCCGCCATCACCCGGGGCCGGGGGTGGCCTGACCGATGAGTCCCTCCTGGGACCGAGCGGCGGGCTGGTCGGCCCACTCGGGGCGCTGGCTCGCCGCGGCCGCCGGCCTGACCTTCCTCCTCTTCCTGGTCCCCCGTCGTCGACGGCGTGAGGAGCCGATCCCGGTGGAAGCAGTCGCGGCAACCCCGGTGGTGGCGCCCAGCGTCCCTCTGGCGACCGCACCGCGCCGCCGCGCGCCGGCACTCGCCAACGTGCCGACCCTCGAGGACGAGTCGGTCGCCGATGGTTGCGTCCGGCCGTGGACGACGTGCCCGAGTACCGTTCCAAGGGTGGCGGGACCAGCGCGATGAGACGACGGTCGCCGGTGCGGCCGCGAACGACGCGCGACCTGCAGGCGGGCAGCTAGACCGGCTTGAAGGCCTCGAACGGCTGACGGCAGTCCGCGCAGTGGTAGATGGCGCGGCACAGGGTCGGGCCGAACGGATTCTCGAGGGTCGTGTTGCGCGAGGCGCAGTACGGGCAGGTCGCGATCGGGAGGATCGTCAGCAGGTCCCCGCCGAAGGTCGCACCGATCCGCTGCGGAGGCGCAAAGCCGCTCGAGCGAAGCGCCTCGCGGCCGGCGGGGGTGATCCGGTCCGAGGTCCACGGGTGGGCAAAGCTCAACTCCACGACGACCTCATCGGCGACCTGGAGCTCCGCCAGCCGCTCGCCGATCTGCTGACGCATCACCTCGATCGCCGGGCAGCCGACGAAGGTCGGCAGCAGCTCGCACCGTCAGCCGCTCGCCGCCGCCGGTGGACGCCGCGAAGGTGACGCCGCCGATCACGCCGAGGTCGACCAGGCTGATGGCCGGGATCTCCGGATCGGCGATCTCGGCCAGCGCGGCCCAGACGGCCGCCTCGCGGGTCGGCGCCGCGGCTACCACGTGGCACCCGCCTCGGAGCCCGCGACCATCGTGAACTCGCCGTGCAGCCACGCGAAGTCGGCTGTGCGCCGGGTGCGGCCATCGGGCCCGGGAGAAGCTGCGGCCGCGGGGCACCGGCAGGCCGGCCGCCGCGAGGCGAGGGGTGACCCGCTCGAGCCAGCCGCAGGCGGAGCGCCTTCCAGCGACTCGGGCAGCACCCCGGCGGCGAGGAGCGCCGCCTCCCCCGAGAGCGGCGCGAAGACGGCCTGAGCGTCGAGCCAGAGCTGCTCGATCGCGGCGGCGAGGCGCGCGTGCGACTCCTCCCCGCCCTCGGCCAGCCGCCGCAGCCAGAGGTCGAAATGGAGGAGATGGTAGGTCTCCTCGCGCCGCATCTTGACCGCCAGGTCGGCGAGCGGGCGGTACGAGGAACCGGCGAGCGACTCGAGGCGGACCGCATCGGCGTGCTCGTACAGGAAGCGACGGGCGATGGTGAAGGCCCAGTCGGTCCGGGCGTGGTTCATGAGTGCCGCGTGACGGTACCCCTCCTGCGGGCGTCCAAACGCGATCTCGTCCGCGTCGCCGCCGGTGAGCTCGGCCAGCAGCTCGTAGAGCGCCTTGGCATGGCCGATCTCGTCCTGGCTGACCGAGCTCATCGCCACGTCCTCCTCGAGGATCGGCGCGATGCCGGTCCACTCGGAGTCCCAGAAGCCGAGCACGAACTCGTCGTCGGCCATCGCCAGCAGCAGCTCGGCCAGCGCGGCGCGGGTTGGCGCGTCCAGCTCGCTCACTCCCCCACCTCGTCGCCTGGGCGGGCTGCCGGCGCGCTCGCGCGCCGCCTCCAGCTTGTGCTTGATCAGGAATCCGCCGGGACGCTTGAAGGACCGATCGAAGGGCGGCTTCAGCAGGTCGGGGTCGTCGAGCTCGATGATGGCGTCGCGCGGCACGATCCAGAGCCGCTCGGACTCCTGCCGACGGCCGTAGAACTCGCGGGCGTAGTGCGTGGCGAGCTCCTCGTCGGGTGCCTTGACGCTGCCACCGTGGATCATCGGGTCGCCCTCGGCCTCCTGGCGAAAGACCTCCCAGACGCGATCCTTGGAGCCCATCGAGCCGATGGCGGCCTCAGGCCGCCGCGCCGACCGGACCGATGATCGCGTCCCGGACCCACTGGGTGTTGGCCCGCGCGTCGCGGCGGAACTCGAGGCGCTCCTGCGACTTCGGGCCGTGGCCGGTCACCACCGATCGCAGCTCGTCCCAATCCGGCTCGGTGTAGACCCACCGCCCGTCCGCATCGTCATACGCCAGGGCCGGGTCCGGGATCACCAGGCCGAGCTCCCGAATACGCGGCACGTAGATCGAGAGGAACTCCTGGCGCAGCTGCTCGTTGCCCTTCGCCTTGATCTTCCAGATCAGGTCGCGATCGGTCGCCGGGTCGGTGGGCGGGCCGTGCATCTGCATCAGCGGACCCCACCATCGGTCGAGCGCATCCTGCACGGTGGCCCGCTGCGCATCGGTCCCGTTCATGAGGGTGAGGACCACATCCCGGCCGTGCATGATGTGGACCGATTCCTCCCAGCAGATCTTCTTCATGGTGCGGGCATACGGCGCGTACGACGAGTCGCGCAGCGCCTGCTGGCTCACGATCGCCGCGGCATCCACCAGCCACGCGATGATCCCGACATCGGCCCAGGAGCGGGTCGGGTAATGGAAGACGTTGTGGAACTTCGTCTTGCCGGCGATCAGGTCCTGGAGCATCTGCTCGCGGCTCTTGCCGAGGTCCTCGGCGACGCGATACAGGAGCTGGGCGTGGCCGACCTCGTCCTGCACCTTGCTGGTCAGCGCCAGCTTCCGGCGCAGGGTTGGTGCACGCAGGATCCACTCGCGCTCCGGCAGCACGCCCATCAGCTCGCTGTTGGCATGCATCTCCACGAACTTGAGCACGGCGGCGCGGTAGTCATCCGGCATCCAGTCATCGGGCTCGACCTTGCCGCCGCCGGAGACGTGAGCGTAGAAGGCGTCGGCGCGTGCTGCGTCGTCCATGCCGCCTAGGGTAGCGCACCGCCCGCCCGGGAGCCTAGCGCGGGAGCAGCTCGATGGTGGTCTCCAGGGTGTGCTCGGCAACCATCGCCCGAGCGGAGTACTGACCGGCGTACTTCGACAGGATCCAGCGACTGCAGGCGGCGATTCGCTCCGGATCGATCGCCGGCGTGACGGACACGTCGATGGCGCGCCCGTCGGCGTGCAGGACCGTGGCGGGCTGTGCGATCGCCTCGCGGTACCAGCGCGCCCCCGCGCCGCGGACGGAGCGGATGAAGACCCGATCCCGCTCGTCGACCACGACCCAGATGATGGTCCGATGGCGCGTCGCCCCCGGCGCCGCGCTCGTCTCGATCTCCGGCTCCTCGACGGCACGGAGCAGCTCGATGATCGCGGGCTCGAAGGTCGCGGCCATGAGCGTGCTAGTCGTGCGGCGCGCGCTTCAGGGGTCGATGCCAGGCCTCATAGGCGGCGCGCCGATTGAGCGCCACCGCGAGGCGGCCCTTCTCATCGAGGGCGACGGCGTCGCGAGGCACGTACAGGTCGACGGGCAGCAGGGTCCGCGTGCGCACGAGCAGGTAGTCGGCGAAGACGGCATCGACGCGCCCGATGGTCCGGCCACGCTCGCCCAGCAGCCGATCGCCCGGCTTTGCGTCGACCCCGGTCGGGGAGTTGGTCACGCGACCGGCTCGGTGGCAACCGCCACGCTCACCGCGCCGGGCAGCAGGGTGACCTCGATCGGCACGTTGCCGAACGGCTCGCCGTCGAGGTGCACGCGCGTCGTGGCCGTCCCTTCGATGCGCACCGTCCGGGCATGGACGATCTCGACCTTCGGGTTCTTGAGATGCTTGGCCTGGTAGATGCCGGGCAGCTCGCGGAGCGCGGCGAAGCGCGACAGGTCGCCGACGAGGCAGACGTCGAGCCAGCCATCATCGGTCTCGGCATTCGGGACAGATCTGCATGCCGCCGCCGTAGAAGGGGCCATTGGCGAAGGCCACGAACAGGAAGCGCTGCTTGACGACCCGGTCCTCCCCTTCGCCGATGAGGGTCACCTCCAGCTCCGAGTTCCGCCAGCGGCGCAGCTCGTTCAGCGTGCCAAGGAAGTAGCCCGCCTCGCCGCGCATCCAGAAGCGACGGTGGACCGCCATGGTGTACGCCACCGCCGCGTCGAAGCCGACGCCACCCGCCGCGCCGAAGTAGCGCTGGCTGCCATCGGGGCTGCGCGCGCTGCCGACGTCGAAGGGATGGGTGGTCGGACCCAGGGCGATCGGCAGGCACGCCATCGGGTCGATCGGCAGGTTGACGCTGCGCGCCAGGTCGTTGCCGCGCCCGCACGGGACGAGGCCCAGCGCGGGCGGGCCGCCATCCGTCCCGACCCCGGAGGAGAGCAGGCCGTTGATCACCTCCTGGATCGTGCCGTCGCCGCCGACCGCGATGACGCGGTCGTGGCCCAGGTCGGTGGCCGCCGCCGCCAGGCGCTCGGCGTGGCCCGGCTCGCGCGTCTCGAGCAGCTGCGCCTCGATCCCCTGCTCCTTCAGCCAGGCCTCGATGCGCGGCACGATGCCATGCGCGCGGCCGCTGCCGGCGATCGGGTTGACGATGAAGAGGGGGGTCTGGGGGGCTGGCACGACCCCGATTCTGCGCCGCTCGTCAAGCGGCCCGGGATCAGGCCTCGACGATCGACGCTGATGGTGTGATGGCCGCGCGCCCCGTCGGGTGCGGGGCGGGTCAGCTGGTCGGTCTGCGACGACGCCGCGTCCCATCGGTGGCGCGCACGCTGATGATGTGCGATCCCTCCGTCGCGCCCCAGCGGTAGAGCCACTGCACCCAGGTCGCGTCGGAGATTGGCGCCGAGACCTCGGCGGCGACCCAGTCCCCGCTCATCGATCTGCACCTCCACCCCCGCGACCCCGCGGTCCGGCGCCCAGGCGACCCCGGCGACCGGGACCTGGCCGGCCTTGACGGTCTGGCCGCGCTTCGGCAGGTCGATCCGCGACTGCGTCAGGATCGGCGCCTCCTTGGCCCAGCCGAGCGGGACCCAGTAGCCGTTGAAGGCCTCGAGGGTGGTGAGGCCGATGGTCGTCAGCCACTTCGTGGCCGACACGTAGCCATACAGGCCCGGCACGATCAGGCGGGCCGGGTAGCCGTGCTCGGCCGGGAGCGGCTCGCCGTTCATGGCCACCGCGACGAGGGCCTCCCGGTCGGGATCGTCGAGCCACGCGGTCGGGAAGCCGGCCGTCCAGCCGTCGAAGGAGTGACCGACGATCTGGGTTGCGCCCTGGCGCACGCCGGCGCGGTCGAGCAGCTCCCGCAGGCGAACCCCCTTCCACAGGGCGTTCCCGACCAGGTCGCCGCCCACCTCGTTGCTGACGCAGGCGATGGTCACGTACTGCTCGTGCATCTCCATCGCCAGCAGCTCGGCATAGGTCAGGCTGTACGGGTGGTCGACCATGCCGTCGACATTCAGGCTCCAGGTGGCCACGTCGATGCGCGGGGTGAGCAGGTTGGTATCGATCCGGTAGAAGGCACGGTTCGAGACGACGAGTGGAGTGATACCCGCAACGGCCAGCTCAGCGCCGGCCGGCAGGGCACCGACCGGGTCGACGGCGGCCGGGATGTCGGCGCCAGCGGGGGCGGCATCGGCCCGGGAGTTGAGCAGGACGCGACCGACGCCACCGCCCAGGAGCGCCAGCGACGCGACCCCGATCGACGACCCCAGGAAGCGACGGCGATCCCAGTCGGGCATCTCCGCGACGCCCGACGGCGTTGCCAGCCGGAGGAGCCAGCCGATCACGCCATAGGCGACGCCCACGCCCAGCACCGCGGCGAGGAGGGCGAGCAGCGGATCCACCAGCGGGTCGCGGAGCGAGGCGAAGAGGCCCAGCACGGCGATGGCCGCGAAGCCCAGCGTCGTCCACGAGCGGTGGAAGCGGGCCAGCACGCCCAGCAGCCCCGCGATAACGAGCGCGCCGACCACGATCGCGACGTTGAGCGCCAGCTTGTCGGCCGTCCCGAACAGGTCGACCACGATCTGCTTGGCGCCGGGCGGCTGGAGGGAGATGAGGAAGGCCCCGATCTCGAGGACGACCGACGGGGCGCCGGCCAGCAGGCCCGCCAGCAGCTCGGTCGCGCCGAGCGCAACGCCCCCGGCGACGATCCCCGCCAGTGCCGCGGCCGGCCGGGAGGCGACGAGGGGGGTGTGGGACGTGGTCATCTGGGGGGTATGTGTACCACGCTCGGCCACCACGCGCTCTAGGCTTGCCGGGTGGAACGCCTCTTCCTGGCCCATGGCGCATCCGGCAGCGCCGCCGGACTCGCGCCGCAGATCTCCGCCCTCGCGACGCGGGGTGTCGAGGCGACGGCGGTGCAGCTGCCCCGCGGGCGTGCCGAGGCGGCGATCCCGGCTTACCTGGCTGCAGCGCAGCCGTCGCGGCAGGTCGCCATCGGGGGGCACTCCTTCGGCGGTCGCGTCGCCTCGCTCATCGCCGCCGAGCACCCTTACGGGGCCCTGGTACTGCTCTCCTACCCGCTGCATCCGCCGGGCGGCTCGGAGCGCTGGGACGAGCGCACGGCCCACTGGCCGCGCATCGACTGCCCGGTGCTGCTCCTCTCCGGCGACCGGGACCCGTTCGCGCGGATCGCCCTGCTGCGCGAGGCCGTCGGTCGCCTCCGCTCCGCCGAGCTGATCGTGTACCCCGGGCTCGGCCACGGCATCGGGCCGGTCTTCGAGGAGGCGATGGACGCCGTGGCTTCCTTCGTGAAGGCGACCGCCGGCTGACGGCCAGACCGCTCACGCTCAGGGCGGGGCGCCGGGGTCAGCCGAGGCGGTCGATCAGGCGGAATCGCTCGCACACGATCTGGGTGTCGGCGGCCGGATGCCAATCCGGATCGTTCAGCCACGCACGCGTCACGTCGGCGTAGGAGAGCCAGAAGCGGTCGTGCGCCTCTCGCCACTCCGCGACGGTCGTGAAGCCCTCTCCCTCGTCGATCGCGAATGCGAGATCCACGGCGCCAATCGTCGTGACCCACACCTCGGTCGTCTCGATGACGCCGACCGCTTCGTCCCGTTCGTCGATGAGCAGGAAGCGCTCCCCCACCTCGGGGAGGGGATCACGGTCCCGCTGATAGTCGCTCAGCAGCCCGGTGGTGGAGGTCTTCTCGCCACGCAGGATCGCCGCCACCAGGCTGCGGCGGAGGTCGGTGCGCGGGAAACCGAACTCGGCGTGCGGGAGATCCGGCGTCATCCCGCTCACCGTGGGCAGCTCGGGCTAGACGTTCACCGCGTCGAGGAATCCCCACCAAGCGTCGAGCGCGGCGCGGGTCGAGGCGAGCACCGCCTCCTCGTCGACGGCGGTCGGGGCCAGGTCCGAGATCATCGAGCGCTCCGCGCCGGAGTGCTCGACGTCGAGCGTGGAGTGGACCGTGAAGAACGCCAGGGTGCGGGGGTCATCGACCCCGTACTGCTCGATCAGTCCACGGATCTTCTCGGTGGCCACCTCGGGGACCTGCCCCTCGTAGGCGTACAGGGCCGCGATCCCGGCCGCGATCGGCCCGTCGGACACCGCTGACCAGTAGCTGTCGAGCAGGCCGCGGGTCCCGGAGTTGAGCTCCGCCCCTCGAACGGACGATCGCTCGGCGCCGATCCCCTCCCCGAAGCGCAGCCACAGCTCGGCGTGGTTCACCTCGCCGTGCTCCTCGTCCCACAGGTTGTCGAGCAGCGACTGGCGGACATCGGGCCGCTCCGAACGCGTGTGGAGCGCAGAGAGGAGCCGCGGGAAGGTGGACTCGAACGCGTAGTACTGGCGCGCGTACTCCTGGAGCGCCTCCCGCGAGAGGGTCCCCTCGCGCCACTTGGTGTAGAACGGGTGCGTCAGCAGGTGCCGCTCGGCGATGAGCGCGTCGATTCGTTCCAGAAGATCCATGCCCGATGCGTCCTCCATCCCTAACGGCGGCTGCCCGGGAGCCGCCTTGGCGGGAAGGATAGCCCGGCAGGACAGGTTGCGTCGGCAAGACATCGAACGAGCGCGCTCCGGCGGCACGCGGGTCGCTCGATGACCGCATCATCCCCGGGTCATGGTGATTCGCGACGTCCGGCCCGATGAGTACACCGCGGCCGGGGAGCTGGTGGTGGATGTGTATCGGTCGCTCATCCCCGACCTCGGCGACTACGCCGACGAGCTGCGCGACGTGGCCGACCGGATCGAGGCGGGCGTCCACGTCTGGGTCGCGGAGGAGCACGGCGCGCTGGTCGGCACGGTCAGCTATGTCCCCGGGCCGGGACGCTATGCGGAATGGCCGGATCCCCGCGCCGGTGGGATCCGAATGCTGGCAGTCCTGCCGCAGTTCCAGGGCCGGGGCATCGGCGAGGCCCTGGTGCGGGCCTGCCTCGATCGTGCTCGGGCTGACGGTCAGCAGCGCGTCTACCTGCACACCACGCGATGGATGGAACCCGCCCAGCGGCTGTACCTGCGCATCGGCTTCGTGCGAGCGCCCGAGATGGACTGGCTGCCCGACCCCGAGGTCGCACTGACCGCGTACGTGTACGAGCTGGAGGCTCGGCCCGCCTCCTCCGCGAACTAGCCCTCGGCCAGCCCCGGCAGGGCGGCGAGGGAGGCGAGGTCGCCCTCGATCACCTCGCGGTCCTCGGGATCGGCGATCCCGGCAACCGCGGTCCTCGCCCGGGCGAGCCAGGCGCGTGCCTCAACTGTATCCCCCGCCACGGCTGACGCGCGGGCCAGCGCCTCGTAGGCCGCCGCGAGCACCCAGTCCCCCACCTCTCCGTCCTCGCTGATCGCGAGGCAGGCCCGCGCGTGGTGCAGCGCAGGCTCGCCCCGCCCCAGGACCGAGTAGACACGGGAGCACTGCCACTCCCCCACGGCGAGCTGTTGGTCGCCGCTCAGCTCGCCCGCCTGCGACCAGTGCCAGCGCGAGGCGTGGGCGGCATGGACCATCTGGTCGTCCTGCGCCGGGCTGCGCCCCGGCATGTCGAGCATCTGCCACACGCCATTGAAGAGCGCGACGGCCTCGGCCCGGTGCTCGTGGGGTTCGAGCCCGGCTGGCTCGTGGCCGTGGTGATGGCCCTCGTGCTCATCCGTGGTCGTGATGCCGGTGCTCGTCGTGGTCGTGTTCGTCGCTCATGCGCGCAGGGTAGCGGCTCACGAAGCAGCCGCGCCGGGCGCCGGCGTCCTCGGGCGGGCGGCGTATCGTGGTCTCGCAGCCATCACCCGGCGTCACCGGGGTCGTGTACCGTTCGACGCATGACGTCCTCCATCGCGAAGGCCGCGCCGCCCGGATCCACCATCGCGATCGTCACGCCCGGGAGCCCGGCCGAGTCGCGCGCCCAGGTGCAGCGCGGCATCGCCTGGTGGGAGGACGCACGGCTACCGGGCGAAGCTGATGCCCGGGGCACTCGAGCAGGCCGACTGGCATGCCGGCTCCCCCGAGGTGCGGGCGCGCGACATCCAGGAGGCGTTCGCCGACCCGGAGATCGACGCCATCCAGACCATGCGCGGCGGGTACGGGTCGGCGCAGGTCATTCCGCTGCTCGACCTCGACGCGATCGCCGCGCATCCGAAGGCCTTCATCGGGCTCTCGGACATCACCGCGCTGCACGTCGCGTTCAACCGGGCCGGGCTGGCCACCTTCTACGGGCCGAGCCTGACCATGGTCGGCGTCCCCAGCCCGCCCGCCTTCACCACCGACCGCCTGCTGCGCGTCCTGGCGGGCGGGACGACGGGCCCGCTGCCCCCCGACTCCGATCGGCTCAACCTCGTCGCGCTGGCCCCCGGACGGGCGAGCGGTCCGCTGCTGGGAGGCTGCCTGGTCGACTTCATCTATACCATCGGGACCCCGTGGGAGCTGGACCTCGACGGTGCCATCTTCTTCTTCGAGGAGATCGGCATGGCGCCGATCCGCCTTGACCGCGCCCTCCTCTACCTGGAGCAGATCGGCAAGCTGCGCGGGATCCGCGGCGTCGTCGTCGGCGAGATGGCAGGCAGCGAGTGGGACGAGTGGACCTCCTCGCCGCGCTCCAAGACGCTGGAAGAGGTGCTGACCGGGCGGCTGGCGCACCTGGGCGTGCCGATCCTGTACGGGCTGCCGCTCGGACACGGCGCCACGCTGGCCACCCTGCCCCTCGGCGTGCAGGCTACCCTCGACGCCGATGCGCAGACTCTCACCATCGACGAGCCCGCGCTCATCGTCGGATGACCCTCGAGCACAACGGTCGACCGCTCGTCCACCCCGAATCCCGCGAGGCGTGGCGGACCTGGCTGGCCGCACATCACGCCACCGTCGACGGCGTCTGGCTGGCCCGATGGACGAAGGCGAGCGGCAAGGCCTCGCTCGACTACGACGCGATCGTCGAAGAGGCCCTCTGCGTCGGCTGGATCGACGGGCTGGTCCACTCGCTCGGTGACGGCCGCCAGGCACACCTCCTCACCCCTCGCCGCCCGGGCAGCGGCTGGTCGCGCTCCAACAAGGACCGGGTGGAGCGACTCATCGCCGAGGGCCACATGGCGGAGGCCGGCATGGCCGCCATTCTGGCCGCACAGGCAGATGGCTCCTGGTCGATGCAGGACGCCGCCGAGGCGCTGATCGAGCCGGGCGAGCTGGCCGCCGCACTGGACGCGAATCCCGAGGCCCGGCGCCACTGGGATGCCTTCCCGCGCTCTCCGCGGCGGGCGCTGATCTGGTGGGTGATGTCCGCCAAGCGCCCCGATACCCTCGCGCGTCGTGTGGCGCTGATCGTGGAAGAGGCGGCTCACGGTCGCCGCGCCAACTTCTAGGGCTGCGGGAAGAGCTCGCCGACCACGCGAGCCAGCTCAGGGAGATTCCGCGAATTCGGGAGTCGGGCGCTGAAGACGCCGAGCAGCCGGCGGTAGTACCAGCCCTGGTCCGTCCGGCCGGCGTTGAACCGGTCCCAGACGCCCTCCCCGACGGCGCCGAGGTCGATCAGGATCGAGCGGGCATTGTGCAGCTTGTCGGCGACGGACACGCGCAGCACCGATGCCGACGCGGATTCCAGGTGGCGAAGGTATGCCTCCTTGCGGTCGCGCCAGGGAGGCTTCGCCTCGCCGGCCGCCGGCATGGCATCGCTCAAGCCAGCGACGATCGCAGCGACGACGTCCCCGAATCGCGTGCGGATCTCGTCCAGGACGGCCGGCCCGCCCTGATCCTCCGGTCCGTCGTGCAGGAGAGCGGCGATCGCCTCGTCCTCGCTGCCGCCGTCCTCGAGCACGAGGCTGCACACCGCGAACAGGTGGGTGACGTATGGGATCGAGGTCGCCTTGCGCGTCTGCGTGCGATGCAGCTCAATGGCGTACAGGGCGGCCTGGGCGAAGCGGTCGGTCAACATCGACCGGCTGAGGATACCCTCGCGCCGGCTGCGGTTGGTCTCGTCCGCGACTCCACCGCCGCGATGGGGTCGCTCGGTTCCGCTCGTATCATGCCCGCGATGCATCGGGCCCTTCGCGTTGCAATCAGCCTGGTGGCGGTAACCGTCCTGTCGGCGGTTGGTGTCCAGCCAGCCAGCGCCCACGGCGACGTGCCCGCCGCGCCGAGCCTCGCCGGCATCCTGACCGGATGGTCGCTCGACCCGCTGGCGTGGCTGGGCATCGTCGCCGCGACGAGCGCCTATCTCGCCGCGGTCCGGGTCGTAAACGGGGCGCACCCGAGGTCGCCGGTACCTCGCTGGCGGGTCGCCGCCTGGCTGGCGGGGGTGGCCGCGATCGCGGTCGCCCTCGTCTCGGCGGTCGACCTCTACGCCGATTCGCTCTTCAGCGTGCACATGGGCCAGCACCTCCTGCTCGCGATGGTTGCCCCTCCCCTGCTCGCGCTCGGCGCGCCAACCACGCTCGCCCTGCGAGCCGCGACTCCCGCCCTGCGCCGATCCTTCCTGCTTCCCATCCTCCATTCCCGACTCGTCAGGGCGATGTCGTGGCCCCCGGTCGGCTGGGTCGTCTTCACGGTGGTGATGTGGGTAACCCATTTCAGCCCGCTCTTCGACGCTGCCCTGGAGAACGAGCTGCTGCACCGCCTCGAACACGTCGCTTACCTCGTGGCCGGGCTGCTCTTCTGGTGGCCGGTGATCGGCGCGGACCCGAGCCGGTGGCGCCTCGGCCCGGTCGCACGGATGGGCTACCTCGCTGCCCAGATGCCGTTCAACACCGCGGTGGGGCTCGCGATCCTCTTCGCGCCGGGCATCCTGTACCCTCACTATGCAACGCTCGACCGGGCCTGGGGTCCGGACCCGATCACCGATCAGCAGATCGCGGGGATCGTGATGTGGGGAGCCGGAGACGTCATCCTGCTGGCGGCTCTGGTGCTCGCCGTCGCAGCCTGGCTCCGGGCCGACGAGAAGCACCACCGCAGAATCGAGGAGCGATCCGCACGTGTCGATCAAGGGACGCCGGTTGAGACCCGGTGACGGTCGTGGGCCGGCGCTCGTGATCGCGATCGGTCTCCTGCTGGCTGCGTGCTCGGGCGGCCCGGGTCCCAGCGCGTCCCCATCGAGCGCCGAGGGCCAGTATCCGGGCTGGCCCGGCAGCGGAACGGTGGTCGGCAACGGCGACCTGATCCCGTTGCCGGTCAACGCCGAGCTTGCCGTCGGTAGCCAGCGGGTCATGGTCGGCCTCGAGGACGTCGCTGGGCGCAGCCTGGCGTCGCCGGAGGTCACCATCGAGGTCGGCTTCTACGACCTGGCCGCGAGTACCGAGACCGAGGTGAGCCACGCGACCGGCACCTTTCGCTGGCTGATCCCCGACATCAAGGCGGTCTACACCGCCGAGACGACCTTCAGTCGCGCCGGCGACTGGGGGATGGAGGTGACCGCGCACGCAGCCGGTGAGGCGGACCGCACCGCACGGGTCACCTTCTCGGTCCGCGAGACGACCACGACACCCGCCATCGGTGCGGATGCACCCCCCTCCGACACCCTCACCGCCACCGACCCCGCCGAGCTCGTCGCGATCTCGACCGACGAGGATCCCGATCTCGCCTTCTACGCCCTCTCGGTCAGGGACGCGATCGCCGCCGGCAAGCCATTCGTGCTGGTCTTCGCCACGCCACTCTTCTGCACCAGCGGCACCTGCGGGCCGGCGCTCGACCTGGTCAGGCAGGTCGCGCCCGACTACATCGGCCGGGTGAACTTCGTGCACGTGGAGCCGTACATCCTGCAGGTGAGCGACGGCCGCACGCAGCCGGAGCTCGACGTACTCGGGTACCCGCAGCCGGTGCGTGCCGTGCTCGAGTGGGGCCTCCCGACCGAGCCGTACGTCTTCGTGGTGGATGCGCACGGCAAGGTCGCGGCCAAGTACGAGGGGATGGCCTACCCCGATGAGCTGTCGGCGGAGCTGGACGCGCTGCTGAACTAGCGGTCGCGCCTACAGCACGTACAGCGTCGAAAAGAGGAAGATCCAGACCACGTCCACGAAGTGCCAGTAGTAGCTGGCCGCCTCGACCGCGGTGTGGTGGTCCGCTGAAATCAGGCCTCGCCGGGCACGCGTGGCAACGATCGACATGAACCCCAGCCCCGCCAGGACGTGGGCACCGTGGAAGCCGGTGAGGGTGTAGAAGGTCGAGCCGAAGACGCCGGCATCGAGCCCGAAGCCGTTGTTCGCGAACTCGTAGCCCTGGACCAAGATGAAGATCGTGCCGAGCAGCAGCGTCAGCCGCAGCCCCAGCCGCATCGTGGCGACCTGACCGCGGCCGATGGCCCGCACCGCCCACTGCATCGTCACGCTGCTGGACACCAGCAGGAGCGTGTTGAGGCCGGGCAGCAGCAGCTCCGGCCGCTCGTGCCCGTCCGGCGGCCATCCCCCGCTCTCGGCCCGGATCACGAAGTAGGCCGCGAAGAGGGCGCCGAAGAGCATCACCTCGGAGAGGATCCCGAGCTTGACGCCGAGCAGCATGTTGCTGCGCGCCGCCGCCAGGTCCTCCCCGTGCGCGCTGCTCGTCGCGTGCGTCGTCACGGTGCTGGATGTCCCGGCGCGGGCACCGGCGCCGACCCGTATTCGTACGGTCCGGCGCTGACCGTCGGAATATGCGCAAAGTTCTCGATCGGCGGTGGTGACGAGACCTGCCACTCCAGCGTGTGAGAGCGCCACGGATTCGGCTCCGCCCTTGGGCCGCGCCGCCACGACCAGACCATGTTGTAGGCGAAGACCGCCACCGACAGGAAGATGTTGAATGCGGCGAAGCTGACGAAGAGGTTCACGCCACCCAGCTCCGTGGGATAGTCGGCCACGCGGCGGCGCATCCCCTCGATCCCCAGCCAGAACATCGGGATGAAGGTCGCGTTGAAGGCGATCGTGAACCACCAGAAGTGGAGCTTCCCAAGACGCTCGCTGTACATCCGGCCGGTGATCTTCGGGAACCAGTAGTAGGTCCCCGCGAAGAGGCCCAGGATCGTGCCGCCCACGATCGTGTAGTGGAAGTGGGCGACCACGAAGTACGTGTCGGACAGGACGATGTCGGTCGGCACATCGGCCAGATAGACGCCGGTGATCCCGCCGATCAGGAACGCCCAGATGAAGCCGAAGACCCACAGCATCGGCACCTTGAAGTGGATCCGCCCCATCCAGATGGTGCCGAGCGCGGACAGGAACACGATCCCGGTCGGCACCGAGATCAGCTCGGTGGTGAGCATGATCGGGATGTGGAAGAACTCGGCCATGCCGCTGACGAACATGTGGTGTGCCCAGACCATGAAGCTGAGGACGCCGATCGAGATGAACGACAGCACTGCCAGTGGGTAGGCGAAGAGCGGCTTGCGGGCGAAGACGGGCACCACCTCCAGGATGGCGCCCAGTCCCGGCAACCCCATGATGTAGACGGCCGGGTGCGAGTAGAACCAGAACAGGTGCTGGAACAGGATCACGTCGCCGCCCCGGCTGGGGCGGAAGAACGAGGTGCCCAGGACCCGGTCGAAGAGGAGCATGGTGAAGGCTGCTGCCACCACCGAGGTCGCCACCAGGGCCAGGGTGGCGGTGACGGTGAGCGCCCACACGAAGATCGGCATCCGCATCAGCGACATGCCTGGCGCCCGCATGCGGAAGACGGTGACGAGGAAGTTGATGGCGCTCAGGATCGAGCTGATGCCCACCGTCACGAAGGCCATCAGGTAGGCCTGCTGCCCCAGGTTGGCCTGCTGGCTCAGGGGCGGATAGGCGGTCCAGCCACTGTCGAAGCCCCCCAGCAGCGGGTTGATGGCGACCAGCAGGATCGGCAGCGGCAGGAGCCAGTAGGAGAGGGCGTTGGTCTTGGGGAAGGCCATGTCGCGCGCGCCGATCATGATCGGCACCAGGTAGTTGCCCAGCCCACCGATGATCGAGATCAGGGCGACGGTGATCATCATCGCCCCGTGCGTGCTCATGATGTTGTTGTAGATCTCCTTGTCGGCCGCGAGGCCCGGCTGAGCCAGTTCGAATCTCATGAACATGGCGGCCAGGCCGGCCGTGAAGAACAGGAGGAACGCGGAGACGAGGTACTGGACGCCGATGACCTTGTGGTCGGTCGTGAATCGGAAGTAACGGCGCCAGTCGCCAGCCGTGCCGTGGGCCGCATGCTCCTCGTCGGCATCGACCGGACGGCCGCGGGCCCAGGTGATCCAGAACCTGAACGCACCGATGCCGAAGAGGAACCCGACGAGCGCAAGCAGGTAGGCGAGGCCGAGGCGCTGGCCGTCCTCGATGACCAGCCCGCCACCGCTCGCCAGGGCAAGCAGGCCAAGGCCGATGGCCGCGCCAAGCACCGCCCCGATGACCGCGCGCAGGAGCCCCGGCTTCGGGATCCTCATCTCCTCGCCTCGCTCATTGCGGGCTGGCCGATGGCTGGGCGCCCAGCCAGGCGTCGAGATCGGCGCGACTGCTCACCACCGCATCGAGGCGCATCCCGGTGTGGCCGAAGCCGCACAGCTCTGCGCACAGGCCGGGATACGAGCCCTCGACCGTCGCCGTCAGGTAGACCTGGGTGGCGCGGCCCGGCACCGCATCCTGCTTGATGCCGAAGGCAGGGACCCAGAAGGAGTGGATCACGTCTGTCGAGTTGATGACCAGGTGCACGCGCTCGCCCACCGGGATGTGGAGCTCCTTCGAGGTGACCCCGGATGGGTAGGTGAAATGCCATGCCCACTGCTCGCCGGACACGTGCACCTCGAACTCCGCGTCCTGCGCGCCGCGGATCTCGAGCAGCCCCACCGCCCCGTAGCCGAAGAGGCCGATCACCAGCGCGAAGCTGATCCCCAGCCAGATTGCCTGGAAGCCCTGATGCCCGTGGATCGGCGGCCCGTCAGCCTCGTCCCCGCTCGCCCGGAAGCGGAGGGCGGAGTAGACGAGGCCGACCACCACGAACATGAGGACCGGCACCGACAGGACCGTGAGCAGGACGAAGGCCCGGTCCTCGATCTCCGCCTCCTTCGAGGCGATGACCGGGATGACCTGGAGGCCGGCGACCAGGAAGATGCCCACGGCGGAGAGGACCGCCCAGGCCCCGGCGGCAATCCAGAGGTGACCCCGCGGGCTCGTCACGCTGCGGATGGCCGGTCAGCTGACCGTGAAGTCGATGTGCATCCCCTTCTGGTAGTGGAGCAGGTCCTCGACGTGCAGGTTGCAGAAGATGACGTAGTGACCGGCGGGCAGCGTCACCGTCAGGCTGCGATCGTTGCTCCCCGAGGCGATCTCAGCCACCTCGCTCGGGTCGCCAACCTCTGACAGGGACGGGTCGTCCTCGGTGACCTCGCCATCCGCGTTCAGGACGAGGGAGTCCGACTGGAGGTCCGTCTTGCGGACCACGAACTCGTGCTCCTTGTCCCCATCATTCTTGATGTTGAAGGTGATCTCCCCTGCCTTGAGATTCGTCGAGCTGAGGCTGATCTGCCACTCCTTCACCGTTGCCGATACGGGTCCGCTGGTCGGCCCCGAGCTCGAGCACGACACAAGCAGGCTCCCGATCGCGATCAGTGCCAGTCCCCTTCGTAGCGTTCCGGTCATCCTCTCCTCCTGCCGTGAGATGTGCCCCGTGGCATGGCCATGGCACGGCGCCGCGGGCCGCGTTGGACGGTAGCATCGCCGCCCGTTGCGCCCCCTCCTATACTCGCAATCAGCCATTCTCGAGGGTCATGTTGGCCATCCCGCCCTACACGAACCAGGCCGTCCCGGACGTCGCTCCTCTCCCCGTGCGCATCGATGGCGCCGATGGCATCCGCCCCGGAGCAGGCGACCACGCCGGTGGCCTGAGCGCCTGGCTCCACCCCAACCGACGCGTGGCGCAGGTGGTCGTCGACGTCGCGATGATCGCCACCGTCGTGCTGACCTTTGCGCACACGGTCGTGCCGGCGGACGTCATGTTCCACGTCGTCTTCGTGCTGCTGACGGTGCATGCCTTCCTCTTCGGCCTGCGCGGCACGCTCCTGCGCATCGGGATCGTCTCGATCCCCCTGCTGGCCTTCGCCAACGCACGACTCTTCGGCTGGGACCAGCCGCCATTCGACCTCAGCGAGTGGCCGCTGATGTTCGTGATCGCGGTCCTGGTGGCGTGGATGGCCGACCGACGCGACGCGACGGCGAGACGCTACGCCAGCCTCTTCCGGCAGGCCAGCGAGCGCCTCCTCACTGTCGAGGAGGACGAGCGGCGGCGAATCGCCCTGGAGCTCCATGACAGCGTGGGGCAGACCCTGACCGCCCTGACCCTGACCCTCGATGCCTCGGGGGCGAGCCCTGCCTCCCGCTCCGCTCGACGCCTCGCCGAGTCCGCGCTGGCCGAGGTGCGGCACCTCGCTCACCGGATGCGGCCGGCGCGCATCGACGAGCGCGGGCTGACCGCGGCCATACGCGACCTGGCCGGGCAGTCCGGCTTCCCGGTGCGGGTCCACGTGGACCCGGAGGTCGATCCGCGTCCCGCGCTTGATCCGAACGTGACGGTGGGGGTGTACCGCATCGTGCAGGAGGCCCTGGCCAATGCGGCGCGCCACAGCGGCGCCCCGGTGGCCCACGTCTGGATCAGCTCGCGCGACGGTCGGCTCTCAGTCCTGGTGGTCGACGCGGGGCGCGGCTTCGACCGCGCGGCGGCCGTTGATCCGGGGATCGGCCTGGCCGGCATGTACGAGCGAGCCGAGCTGCTCGGAGGACGCCTCTCGATCCAGTCCGCCCCCGATCGGGGCACCCGCGTCAGCCTCGACCTCCCGCTGCGCCAGAGCGCGTCCTGATGCAGACCATCCGCGTCGGCATCGTCGACGACCACGACCTGGTGCGGGATGGCCTGCGCCTGATCCTCGAGCGCGAGCCGGATATCGAGGTGGTCGGCGACGCTGCCGATCCCGCCGGCGCGTTCGCCCTTGCGGCGACGCGCAAGCCGCACGTGATGGTGGTGGACTTGACGCTCGGCGGGGCCGACGGCATCGCCCTCCTGCGCGACCTGACCGTGCGACACCCGAGGATCCGGCTGGTGACGGTCACCATGCACGAGCACGAGGAGACCGTGCGCCAGGCGTTCCTGGCCGGTGCCGCCGGCTACGTCGTCAAGGGAGCGCCGAGTGCCGACCTGGTGGCGGCGGTGCGCGCCGTGGCGCGCAACCAGCATTACATCCACCCCGTGGTGGCCTCAGGGGTGGTCGTGGATTCGCTGCGCTGGCTGCGCCAGGCCGATCGGCTCACCCCGCGCGAGATCGAGGTGCTGCGACTGCTGACCGCCGGCCGGACCGCGGCCGAGACCGGTCGCCTGCTCGGCATCAGCGCGCACACCGTTCGGCGCCACATCGCCAACGTCACCGACAAGGCCGGCGTCCACGGGCGCGTGGCGCTGACCCGCTACGCGCTCGAGAATCACCTCGTGCGCGAGGAGACCTAGCCGGGCTCCGATAGACTGCGGGGCGCCATGGAGCCCCAGCCAGCTCGCCGCCCCCCGCTGCCGAGGCTGCTCGTGCTTCCGCTCGCGCTCCTGGGGATCGATCCTCGTCGCCTATCTCGCCACGCGGCCCCTCGGCGGTGGTGATGTGCCGGCATCGTTCTTCGCGATCGGCAGCGCCGTTCCGGGCATCCAGGTCGGACAGGTCGCGCCCGGGACCGCCCGGGCCGGGTCGGGGCCACTCGACCTCACCGATCTCGAGGGCGCTCCGGTCGACCTTGCCGATCTCGAGGGCCGACCGATCTGGGTGATCTTCTGGAAGACTGCCTGCGAGCCCTGCGAGACGGAGGCACCCGAGGTCGCCGCGGCATATGCCGCGCACCGGGCCGACGGCCTGGTCGTCATCGGCATCGACGTCTGGGACAGTGCCGCCGTGGTGCAGGACTACGCGGAGAGCCATCCGCTCGACTACCCGATCGCTGTCGCCACGAGCTCAGCCGCCATGGACGCCTACGGGGTGTGGGGGGCGCCGACGCACTACTTTATCGACCGGGCCGGCATCATCCGGGACCGCTACTTCGGACCGCTGACGCGCGCCCTCATCGACGAGAGCCTCGGCCGGATCATCTAGGCTGCCCGGGATGGACGACGCTGCACTTCGCGACCAGCTGGTGCGCCTGCTCGAGGGCGATGACGCCCGGATGCGCTTCGAGGAAGCGGTGGCCGACTTCCCGGAGGCTGCCGTCAACGCCTTTCCACCCAACGTGCCGTACACGCCATGGCACCTGGTCGAGCACCTTCGGTTCACGCAGCGGGACATCCTCGACTACATCGTCGACCCCGCCTACGAGGAGCCGGCCTGGCCCTCGGCCTACTGGCCTGCGCGCGATGCGGTCGCGACCCCGGCACAGTTCGCCGCGAGCGTCGACGCCTTCCTCGCCGACCGGGACCTGCTGCGCCACCTGGTGATGGACCCGGCGACCGATCTGCTGGCACCCATGCCGCACACCCCGGGCCACTCCATCGCGCGCGAGA
This sequence comes from uncultured Chloroflexia bacterium, assembly GCA_963782015.1. Lineage (GTDB taxonomy): Bacteria > Chloroflexota > Limnocylindria > QHBO01 > QHBO01 > CF-167. The sequence continues at coordinate 237,749 of CAWAHY010000003.1, read as the reverse complement.
TACGCATCGCCGGCGACCACTGCTCGTATCACGTCGGCGAGTTCGCGGTCCTGCGCCAGGTGATGGGCACCTGGCCGCCCGACCACCGATGAGCGGCCGGCGGAGCACCCGCCTTCGGCTGCGACAGCCGGTCCGGCGCGAGGGAGCGGAGCGGTACCTGTTCCTCACCCTCGTCTCGTTCGCAGCCACGGTCCTCGGCACGCGCGCGTTCCTGGAGCTGACCGGCTACCCGCGCGTCGGCGGCGGCGAGCTGCACTTCGCCCATGCCCTGTGGGGAGGGCTCTTCCTGTTCATCGCGGCCCTCCTGCCGATCGTGCTGGCCGGGCGGCGCGTGTATCGGCTGACGGCGGTGCTCGGGGGCGTCGGCATCGGCCTCTTCATCGACGAGGTCGGCAAGTTCATCACGACCAGCAACGACTACTTCTACCCCGCCGCGGCCCCGCTGATCTACGCCACCTTCCTGCTGTCGGTGCTGGTCTATCTGCGAGTGCGCCGCCGGATCCGACCGGATCCCCGCAGCGAGCTGCTGACCTCGCTGCAGCTCATGGAGGAGGCGGTCGAAGACGATCTCCAGGACGACGAGCGGGACGCCCTGCGGGCCCGGCTGCGAGCTGCCGCCAACAGCGCCCCGCTCGAGGAGCAGCGCCGGCTCGCCGCCGCCCTGCTGGACTTCGTGACCTCGCGTGAGCTCGAGATCGCGCCGGATGCCGTGAGCCGCCTGCAACCGCTCTTCCAGTGGTGGGCCGCCCGTCGCAACCGATGGCTGGGCGGTCGCGGTGCGTACGCCGCGCTCCTCGTCGCCCTCTTCGTGTCGGGGATCCGCGCGTTGATCGACCTGGGGGCGGCGCTGACCCAGATCGGGGGCGTCGATCCCGCAACCAGCACGCGGCTCTTCAGCCTGGACATGCTGCATGCGGTGGTCGAGGCGATCTCCGGGGTGCTGCTCCTCTCGGGGTCCGTCCTGATGGGCATCACCGGGCGGGATCGGCTCGGCGCCCTCCTGGCCGAGTACGGGCTGCTCGTCTCGCTCGCGCTCGCGGACCTGGCCTCGTTCTACCTGCGGCAGTTCGCCACGCTGCAGATCGCCCTCTTCCACGGCCTCCTGCTGTTCGGCGTGGTTGTCTACCGACGACAGCTGCCGCGCGAGGGGACGACTACGCGGGGGCGGTGATCGGCTCGCGATTCGCGGCGGGGTGAATGATCGTCTCGGAGACCGTCGCGTGCCCGCCAGCCTCCCCCTGGTAACGGAAGGTGACCGCAGCCCCGAGCGTGATGGTGACGGTCACGGCATCTCCCTCCAGGCCCAGGGCGACGGCTGGATAGGTCGCCACCAGCGTTGCGGCCCCCGTCGGGTCCACCAGCAGCGTGGTTGGCGCGGCGAGGACCGTGAGCGGGCTGCCAGGCGCCTCGGCCTCTGCAACCAGCACCCACAAGCCGCCGGACTCGCGGGCCCATGCCCGGGGCGGGATCTGGACGTAGTCCACGACGGTGCCCGAGGTCGTGACCGTGAGCTCGGTCGCGCCGCCCACCGATCGCCCGGAACTGGTGACGGCCACCTGCCCGTCGACCGTCACGCTCGACTCGAAAGCCGACGCCTCCAAGAGCGGGGCAAGCGCCGCCGCCAGCTGCTCCGCCGCGGGGATCGGGGCGACCGAAGGCAACGCGGCGATGCTGACCGACGGGGATGGAGAGGACGCGACGGCCGCTGAGGCGGAGGGCTGGCCCGCGCCGGCGCAGGCGGCAAGCGAGCAGACGACGAGGATGGCCCCGCCGGAGCGGAGCCACCCTCGTCCTGAGATGGAACGGCGCATGGTCACGCGCCGAAGGTTAGTGGTCTCCAGACCCGTGATGCTTCCCGCCGCGGTCGCCCCAGCCATCTCGGCCAGGCCCGCCGTGGCCACGGTGATCCGAGTCGCCCTGGTGGTCCGAGTGGACCGCGTCCTCGGCGACCGGGGTGTTGACGGTCGGCTCGGCCGCAGGCGTGTCCTTGCATCGGCCTCGACGCGCCTCGACCTTGAGGGTCCAGGTCCCGTCCTTGTTCTCCCACAGCCGGACCTTGACCTTGCTGTGCGTCCCTTCGAACTTCGCCCAGAAGCCGTGCTTGGTCTCCTTGGCAGTCGCTGCCGGCGTGGCGTCCGTGAACGAGACTGTGCCGTCGGCGTTGACCATGAAGTTCACCGTCGCCGGCAGGCTGTCGCAGGTCGTCCCCGTCCAGCTGTGCGCACCGACCAGGTTCTCGAGGGTATCGGTCAGCTTCTGGCGATCCCTGCCGGACAGCTCAAAGGTCAGGCTGGCCGGCCGATCCCCGTCGTTCCGAAGCGAGACCTTGATGGTCAGCTTCTTCGTGAATCCGTCGCGCGCAAAGGTCATCCGGGCCCACGCGCTCGAGCCGTGCTTGCCGCTCCAGGTCTGGACCGGCTGCTGATCGACGGTCACGTCGGCTGGCGCAGTCACGCCGTCGACGGTGAGGGTCGGCGTCCCGTCCACGGCCGCGCCGACGGTGTAGTCAACCTCAGTCGTCTCGCCGGTGCCGAACAGGTCGGCGGTCCAAGCGCCTGAGCCGAGGAGGTTGTCGAGGGATCCGGTTGAGGCCCGGACCGACATCCGGTCGCCCCTGGCCTTGATCTTGACCTTGGTGCTGCCGTCCGCGGTCGCGAAGCTGACCGCGTGCGGGCCGACCTGGGTGGCAGAGAAGTCCCCAACGGGGTCCAGGTCGACGTTGCTGATGTTGCCCACCACATCGAGCGTGACGGCGACCTTGAGGGGCACTCCGAGGAGCGGGAGCGTCGCGGTCATGCCGCCGGTCTGGGCGATCGGCCCAGAGGTGTCGGCGAGGACCGCGGCGGGGAGCGCCAGGAGGGCGGCCAGGGTCAGGCCGACCAATGCGCCGACGCTTCGTCGGTTCCGTTTGTGCATGCGTTCTCTCCATGCGTGGGCGATATGGGTGGCCACCTTATGCCCTCAAGGAGCGGCGTGCGAAGGCGGATGGTCCGGCGCGCGATGGCCCTTTGGGGCTAGCGGCGTTGACTCCCGGCATCACTCAGCGGGCGAGCTTCTCCACCCAGATCAGGCGCGCCACGCCGGAGCCGATCGGACGCGTGTGGCCACCGACCTCCACCGGCACCGCGCCCACGCTGCGGTCGGCGGGCGCGACGCGGATCTGCGCTCCGGTGACCAGCCCGTAGCCGTCGAGCTCGCGCAGGAGCTCAGGCGCGTCGTGCTCGGCGACCTCCGAGATGCGGCGGACGACTGCCTCGACGCCGGGCTCGAGGTCGGCCAGCGCGACGAGCTCTCCGTAGGGCGCCTTCCGACCGGGGATCACGTTCCCGTGCGGGCACGTGGCCGGCTGTCCAAGCAGCTGGTCGAAGCGGTCCGCGACCACCGCCGACACACCTGGCGCCAGGAGCTGGGCCTCCTGGTCCGCCGCTGCCCAATCAAGGCCCATCACGTCGGTCAGCCACCGCTCGAGCAGGCGATGGACTCGGACGATCTGTGCGGCCAGCTCCTCGCCACGGTCCGTGAGCGAGACGCTCCGGTCGGCGGCAATGGTCACCCAGCCATCCCGGGCCAGCCGCTGCAGCGCCACGGTCACGCTCGGAGCGCTGATCCCCATCCAGGTGGCGAGCCGCCCGGGACGCACCCGCCCCTCTTCGACCCGGATGTAGAAGATCGTCTCGACGTAGTGCGCGGCCGCGCTGCTGTGGCCCTCGGGCGCGGCGGTCGCCCCGGAGCCTGCGGATCCCGGCAGCTTGGACATGCTCCAGATCGTACGCCGCCCCCGGCCCAGTGGCCTGCCACTTGACGCTTTGATACGACTAAGTCTAGGATTGCTGACCTCTAAGGTCAGGATTGCAGGGAGCGCCGCCGGAGGAGCCCGTCGGCATTCGAAACAGACCTGTCATGGATCATCCATCGGCACCCCGGTGCCCCCAACCGCAGGAGGACTCCTTGGACATCGGCTTCCTGACCACGGGCCTGCTCACCGGCCTCCGTGAGGGCGTGGAGGCGGCGCTGATCGTGAGCATCATCCTCGCCTACCTGGCGCGGACCGGGAATGCCCGCCATTTCGGGCGGATCTGGGTCGGCACCGCGGCCGCGCTCGCCATCAGCGCCGGCGTGGGCGCGATCCTGTGGATCAGCATTGGCGGACTTACCTCACCTGCCGAGCAGTACTTCGAGGGGAGCGCGATGGTGCTCGCCGCCGGAGTCGTCACCTGGATGCTCTTCTGGATGCGACGCACTGCGGCGAACATCAAGGGTGAGCTGCACGCTGGCATCGATCGCGCGCTGACCGAGGGCAGCCTGTGGGGCCTCTCGATCCTGGCCTTCACGGCGGTCATCCGCGAGGGAATCGAGACGGCGCTCTTCCTTCTGGGACAGGCGACCGCGGCGGCCCAGGCCGACGCCGGCGCGGTGAGCACGCTGTCTGGCGCGCTGATCGGCATCCTGGTGGCAGTGGTCCTGGGCTATGGCTTCTACCGCGGCGCGCGCGTGATCAATCTGGCCTCATTCTTCCGCTGGACCGGGGTGGGGCTCATCTTCATCGCCGGCGGGCTGCTCAGCCATGCCAGCCACGAGTTCATCGAGGCCGGGCTGATCGTGGTCGGCACCTCGACCGCATTCGACATCAGCGCGGTGCTGCCCCACGGCGACGAGAGCGGGAACCTGCTCGGCCAGATGCTCCGCGCCATCTTCGGCTACACGAGCACGCCGGAGTGGACGACGTTCATCACCTGGCTGGTCTACGTGGTCGGCGTGCTGATCCTCTACCTGCGCCCGATGAAGCCCCAGGACGCGGCGCCGATCTCCACCAGCCAGCCGGCGCCTGGCAGATAGGCCGACCCGCGGCTTCACCCATCTCCGCGCTCCCCGCACGGTCCGTGCGAGAATCGCCGTCGTGACCATTCCGAGCCGGCTCCGCCGCCTTGGCGCGCTGCCGCTCTATCCGCTGCTTGCCGCCGCCTACCCCGTCATCTGGCTCTACGCGCAGAACGTCCAGGAGGCGATCCCACCCGGCGAGATCCTCGCCCCGCTGGCGATCTCCCTGGGCGCGACGCTGGCGGTGATGGTCGTCGTCGGCAGGCTGACCCACCGCTGGGCCGCCGCGGCACTCACCAGCCTGGCGCTGGTGGTGCTCTTCTTCACCTACGGCATGGCGTGGGACTGGCTCGGAACGCTGGTCCTCGGGCACTGGGTCCTGCTCGGCGCCTGGCTGCTGATCGCGGTCATCGGCGTCTCGTTCATCTGGCGCTTCCACCAGTTCGCCGCGAAGCTGACACTGCCGCTGAACGTGGCGCTCGGGCTGGGTCTCGCCCTCAACCTGGTGACCATCGGCCAATTCGTCCTGAACCTCAGCCCCGCCGTGGCGCACACCGGCTCAGGCGTCACGGCCAGCGGGGAGCCCGCCAGCGCGGAGCGGCTGCCCGACATCTACTGGGTCGTGCTGGAGGAGTACGGGTCGGAGACCGTCATCCGCGACGACTTCCACTTCGACAACGCCTCGTTCGTCGCCGCGCTGCGAGAGCGGGGCTTCTTCGTCGCCGACCACTCGACCGCCAACTACCTCAAGACGGCCCCATCGATCGACTCGGCCCGCAACCTGGAATACCTCGACGGGCCGGCGCTCCGGCAGCAGGCCAAGTCCGACGCCGACTGGGGACCCATCTACCGGGGCCTCCAATCGCCCTTCGAGGTGCAGCAGTTCCTCGACAACCTCGGGTATCGGTTCATCTACGCCGGCACCTTCTGGAGCCCGATGGGCAGGCACCCGTCGGCCGAGATCAACTACGTCTACGACAAGACCAAGTCCGAATTCCTCGAGGTGCTGGAGCGTGCCACCATCCTGCGCGCGCTGGAGGTGCTCGCCACCGACGGCGAATATGACTGGCGCCTCAACCGATGGAACCAGACCCTCTACGAGCTGCGCTCGCTGCGCCACGCATCGACGCTCGCAGGCCCGAAGTTCATCCACACCCAGCTGGCGCTCGACCATGAGCCCTACGTCTTCCACCCCGACGGCAGCTTCATCACCGCCGATGAGGAGCGGTCGCTCACCCACGAGGAGCAGTACGTCGAGCAGCTGCAGTACACCAACACCCAGATGCTGGCCTGGGTCGACCAGCTGCTCGACGTCCCGGAGGACGAGCGGCCGATCATCGTCCTGCTGGCCGACGAGGGCCCCTGGCCCGCCGGCTACCGACGCAACGAGCGGAGCTTCGACTGGACCACCGCCACCGCCCAGGATCTCAGGCAGAAGTTCGGCATCATGAACGCCGTCTACCTGCCGGGCAAGTCCGCAGAGGAGGTCGGCTTCTACGACTCGATCACGCCGGTGAACGAGTTCCGCGTTCTCTTCAATGCGTACTTCGGCCTTGATCTGGCGCTGTTGCCGGATCGCAACTACATCTGGCCGAACCAGTCCGACATCTACACCTACATCGACGTGACCGACCAGGTGGACCGCTGACCACGGTCGCGCGCCCCGTGAACCCACCCGGGCGGGCGCGGCGGCTGCTGGCAGCTCCCTGGCATCCGTTCCTGGCCGCGGCGTACCCGGTCGCCTTCCTGTATGCCCACAACGTCCACGAGGCGATCGCCCCGTTCGAGGTCCTGCTCCCGCTCTCGCTCTCGCTGGGGCTGACGCTCGGCGCGCTCCTCCTCATCCGGGCGCTGACCCGCAGCTGGAGCGCCGCGGGCATGATCAGCACGCTGCTGGTCGCCCTCTTCTTCACCTACGGCCTGGCCTGGCAATCGATCGGGGCGGTGCTCCTCGGCCACTGGGTGCTGGTCGGCGCGTGGGTGCTGCTGGCGGTGATCGGCATCTCGCTCGCGTGGCGCCACGCCGGGATTGCGCGGCGGCTGACGCTGCCGCTCAACGCCGTCGGCAGCGTGCTGCTCGGCGTCAACCTGGTGATCGTCGGCGCCTTCTTCGCCAACGTGCGGCCGAGCGTGGAGGTCACCGGCCCGGGCCTGAGCATGAGCCCGGCCCCAGCACCCGGAACCCCACTGCCCGATGTCTACTGGGTGATCCTGGACCGATACGGCTCCGCCAACGTCGTCGACAAGTACTACGGCTATGACAACGAGCCGTTCCTCGATGAGCTGCGGAGCCGCGGCTTCTACATCGCCGAGCACGCCACGGCCAACTACCTCAAGACGGCCCTCAGCCTCGCGTCATCGCGGAGCCTCGACTACCTCGATCTCCCCGGCCCTCCGCGCGCAGGGCACGGCCGACGACGACTGGGGGCCGCTCTACCGGAAGCTCGGCTCCCCGTTTGACGTGGAGCACTACCTCGGCAGCGCCGGGTATCGGTTCATCTACCTCGGCACCTACTGGGGACCGACGGCGCGCCACGCCTCAGCCGAGATCAACTACGTCTACGACCAGCTCACCTCCGAGTTCCTGGACGTCCTGGCCGGCTCGACCATGCTGCGCGCCCTGGAGGGACTGGGCCCGGATGCACCGTTCGACTGGCGCCGCAACCGCTGGAACCAGACGCGGTACGAATGGGACAGCCTGAACCGGGCGTCGACCCTGGCCGGCCCCAAGTTCGTCCACGCCCACTTCGCGCTGCCGCATGAGCCGTACGTCTTCCACGCCGACGGCAGCTTCGTGACGGAGGACGAGGAGGGCAGCCGGACGCGGGAGGCGAATTACGCGGACCAGCTGCAGTTCGCCAACGCGCAGGTGCTGGCCTGGCTTGATCGGCTGCTCGATGTCCCGCCCGATCAGCGACCGATCGTGATCGTGCAGTCCGACGAGGGACCGTGGCCGATCGACTACCTCCTGCACGAGCGGAGCTTCGACTGGACCAGCGCCACGCCCGGGGAGCTCGAGCACAAGTTCGGGATCCTGAGCGCCTTCTATCTGCCCGGCAAGTCACCCGAGGAGGCGGGGCTGTACGACTCGATCACGCCGGTCAACCAGTTCCGCGCGATCTTCCATGCGTACTTCGGGCTCGACCTCCCGTTGCTCCCCGACCGCAACTGGATCTTCGTCGACCAGGCACACCTGTACACGGAGGTCAACGTGACCGAGCGGGTGGCGCGCTAGTCGGTCGGGTCGAGCTTCAGCGCGGCCGAATTGATGCAGTAGCGCAGCCCCGTCGGGTTCGGCCCGTCGTCGAAGACGTGCCCGAGATGCCCTCCGCAGCGCGAGCAGATGACCTCGTTGCGCTCCATGAAGAAGGACCGATCGGTCTCGACCTCGACCGCGGCGGGGTCGGCGGGGGCGTAGAAGCTCGGCCAGCCGCTATGGGATTCGAACTTCGTGTCGGAGGAGAAGAGCTCGGCGTCGCAGCCGGCGCATCGGTACACGCCGGGTCGATGCTCATCCCAGTAGGCGCCCGTGAAGGCCCGCTCGGTGCCCTTCTCGCGGAGGATGTGGAACTGCTCGGGGGACAGGTCGCGCGCCCAGTCGGCGTCGTCCCTGGTGATCTTGGTGCTCATCGGCGCATCGTAGCGAACGCAGCGGCGGGATGTCCCGCCGCAGGTTGCCCGCGGCGGGTTGCGCTAGGCTGCCCGCATGCGCCGCCCTGCGCCGATCGCCGCCACGCTCCTCGCCCTTCTTCTCCCGGGCTGCCTCTTCGGGTCGCCGAGCGCGTCGCCCTCCTCGCCGGCCAGCGCCTCGGGGGCGCCCAGCACGGAGCCCTCGACCTCGCTGCCGCCTTCGACCCCCACGACCGCGCCGACCCCGGGGCCTGACGCCGTCCCGACCTTCACCGCCGGCACACGGGTCTCGACGAATGCCTCCGGCCTGCGGGTCCGGTCGGGACCCGGCACCAGCCAGGGAGTGCTGACCCTCCTTCCGACCGGGAGCAACCTGGTGGTCGAGCTCGGTCCGGTCCGTACCGACGGCCATGGCTGGTACCTGGTTCGCGACGCGGACACCGACGAACCGACCTTCGACGAGGGCTGGGTGGCGGCCGGCTTCATGCCGAATCCCTGGCTGGTCCCCGCGAACTTCGAGCTGCCGTTCAACCCGATCGTGGCGGGTTTCGCCCACGAGGGGGACGGCGAGTTCGGCCCGGTCCCGATCACTGACGCCAACTACGCGGTGCGCTGGGTGGCCGCGGTGCTGCCGGGAGGCGGCGGCTGCACCTTCTCGGTGGACTTCGTGCCCGGCAGCGGGACGGCGGTGCCCGCCATCCGCGCCACGCTCGGCACGGCCCCCGCTCCGGGCAACCTGTACACCGACTTCTTCGCGCGGTCATCCGGACCTGACCGGGGATCTCTTCGTGCGCGTCACTTCTGACTGCAGCTGGGCGCTCACCTTCCTGCGGAGCGAACCGAGCATCGACTGAGCGCGCGCGACAGGAAACCTGTCGCGCCCACGGGCTAGGCTTCGCGCCAGCATGCAGAACGTCGACGGGAGACCGGTCTACTCGGCCAGCGACCTCGTCGGGTACCTCGAATGCGAGCACCTCACCACGCTCGAACGCGCCGTCTTCGTCACGGGCCTCCAGCGCCCCTCGGGGGTCGATCCGGAGCTGGAGGTGCTCCAGCAACGCGGGATCGAGCACGAGCTGCGCTACCTGGCACATCTCCGTCAGCAGGGGCGCGACGTGGTCGACGGCAGGCACCCGCGGACGGGCGGAGCTCCGGTCGACCGCATGGAGGAGATCGAGCGCGACGCGGCGCTGACCCTGCAGCGCATGCGCGACGGCGCGGACGTGATCTACCAGGCGACCCTCTTCGACGGTACGTGGCTCGGCTATGCCGACTTCCTGCTGCGCGTCGACGGCGCTGGCGCCGCGAGCGACCTCGGCCCGCACCACTACGAGGTCGCCGACACGAAGCTGGCACGCCGCGTGAAGGGCGGCGCGCTGCTCCAGATGTGCGTCTACTCCGACCTCCTGGCGCGGATCCAGGGCCGCATGCCCGAGCGGATGCACGTGGCGCTGGGAGGGAGCGGGAACCGCGTCGAGTCGCACCGCCTGGACGACTACCTGGCCTACTTCCGCAGCGTCAAGGGCCGCTTCGCGGAGGCCGTGGCGGCCGGCACGCCGCTCCCCTACCCGCTCCCCGTCACGCCGGAGCCGGTCAGCCACTGTGGGGTCTGCCGGTGGGACGAGCATTGCTCGGGGCTGCGCCGCGAGGCGGACCACCTCAGCCTCGTCGCCGGGATGCGCTCCGATGTCGCGCGGCGCCTGACGGACGCCGGGATCGGCTCCTTCAGCGGCCTCGCCACGCTCACCCCGCCACTGCCCGTCATCGCCAGCCTCAGCGATGTGGTGCTGGGCAATCTCCATCAGCAGGCGCGCCTGCAGCACGATTCGCGCGGCCTCGCTCAACCGCGCTACGAGTTCCTGGGGGTCGAGCCCAACCGTGGATTGGCCGCACTGCCAGAGCCAGCCGGCGGCGACCTCTTCTTCGACATGGAGGGCGACCCGTTTGCCGAGGAGGACGGCCTGGAGTACCTCTTCGGGGTCTGGGACCCATCGGTCCTGACCGATGCCGGCCGGCCGACCTTCCACACCTGGTGGGGCCACAGCCGGGCCGAAGAGAAGGTCGCGTTCGAGGGCTTCATCGACTTCGTGATGGACCGATGGCGCGCCGACCACGGCATGCACGTCTATCACTACGCCGCCTACGAGCGCGGCCGGATCGGGATGCTGGCCACCCGGCATGCCACGCGTGAGGTCGAGGTCGATCGGATCCTGCGCGGAGAGCTCTTCGTCGACCTGTATGCGGTCGTACGCCAGGCGCTCCGCATCGGGGTGCGCAGCTATTCGATCAAGTCGCTCGAGCCGAGCTACGGCTTCGAGCGGCAGGTACCCCTCAAGGACGCGGGCTCGTCGGTGGTGGCGTACGAGGACTACATCCGCTCCGTCACGGCGGGCGAGCCCAAGCTCGAGATCCTCGAGGCGATCCGCGACTACAACCAGGACGATTGCCGCTCCAACTTCGAGCTGCGCGAGTGGCTCGAACGCCTCCGCGGCGAGCTCGCCGCGACCACCGGGGTCGAGGTTCCCCGCCTCGGCCCCCGGGCTGAGGAGCTGGAGCGCGAGCTGAGCCCCGACGATCGGCGCCGTCGCGACCTCGCCGACCGGTTGCGCGCGACCCCCGTGACGGCCCCGGACGCCCAAGAGGTGCGCCTGCTCGGCGACCTGCTCGAGTGGCATCGGCGCGAGGAGAACGTCGAGTGGTGGGCCTTCTTCGACCGCCTCGGGCAGTCCGACGAGGAGCTCGCCGCGGACGAGGAGGCGATCGGGCAGCTGCGCTGGGTGGGCGAGGTGGGCCGTCCAAAGCAGTCGGTGCGGCATCGCTATCGCTTCGACCCCGAGCAGCCGTACCGGTTGAAGGTGGGTGACGAGCCGGTCGATCCGGCCACGGAAGCGGCCGCCGGCAGGATCATGGCGCTCGACGCGCTGCACGGTTCGCTCGACCTCCAGTGGGGCGCACGGACGTCCAGGCCGCATCCCACCGCGCTCATCCCGGGACGCCCCCTGACCGCCGGCGTGCAGAAGGAGGCGCTCGAGGCGATGGCGGGGTGGGTCGAGCGCAACGGGCTGCGCGGGGACGGCCCGTGGCGCGCCGCGCGCGAGCTCCTGCTGCGGCTTCCACCCCGGGCGGGGCAGGCACCCGGCGAGCCGCTGGCGCACCCGGGCGAAGCTGGCGACGACGCCGCTGCACGACTGGCTCCGCTTCTCGACGCGACGGTGCTCCCGATCCAGGGTCCCCCGGGATCGGGCAAGACCTGGACCGGGGCCGAGATGATCCTCGAGCTGGTGCGAGCCGGACGCCAGGTCGGCATCGTCGCCTTCACCCATCGTGCGATCGAGAACCTGCTCGACGAGGTGCTCGCGCATGCGGCCAGGTCGCCGGTCGGGGTCTCGGCCATCCGCAAGGTCGAGGCCGACGAGGAGCCGGCGGCGGATTGCGGCTACGCGTGGACCGAGAGGAACGAGGACGTCGAGGCCGCGCTGGCCTCCGGCGCGGTCCAGGTCGCCGGCGGCACCGCCTGGCTCTGGGCGCGACCCGAGTTCGCCGGATCGGTCGACACCCTCTTCGTCGACGAGGCCGGCCAGATGTCGCTCGCCAACGTGCTGGCGGTGTCGCGGGCGGCGCGAAACCTGGTGCTGCTCGGCGACCCCCAGCAGCTCTCTCAGGTCAAGAAGGGCGCGCACCCCGAGGGGGCCGATGCGTCATCGCTCGAGCACGTGTTGGCCGGCGAACCGGTCATCGACCCGACGCGCGGCATCTTCCTGGCCGAGACGTGGCGCCTCCACCCCGACGTCAACGCGTTCACCTCGGCCGCCTTCTACCGCGGCGAGCTGCGCTCGGCGCCACCCGCGACGCGACAGGCACTCGACGCCCCCGGCGCGATGACCGGCACGGGGGTGCGCTGGGTGCCGGTCCCCCACGCCGGCAACCACAACGCCTCCGAGGAGGAGGCGGCCGCGGTGGTCGACCTGTATCGCGACCTGCTGCGGGGCAGATGGACCGATGCCGACGGCCGCGATCGGCCGATCACCCCCGCCGACCTGCTGGTGATCGCCCCCTACAACGCCCAGGTCGAGCTCCTGGCGGAGCGTCTGGCGCCCGTCGCCATGAGCGCGCCGGTGGCACCCCGCGAACCGTGGGTCGCGACGGTGGACAAGATCCAGGGCCAGCAGGGAGCGGCGGCCATCTACTCGATGGCGACCTCGTCCCAGGACGAGATGCCTCGCTCGATCGAGTTCCTCTACTCGCTCAACCGGCTCAATGTGGCGACCTCCCGCGGCCGCTGCCTCGCGATCGTGGTCGCCTCGCCCGAGCTCCTCAAGGTCCGAGTGCACACGCCCCAGCAGATGCGCCTCGCCAACGCCCTCTGCCGGTTCGTCGAGGTCGCTGCGGAGCAGGCCGGGCGGGGTTGACGGGGCAGGGCATCATCGGCGCATGCCGAGGCAGCCGTCGCATCAACTGCTGCGACCAGGACTTCGAACGCCTCTTCGACGAGCGCGAGGCGGAGCACGACCTGGCCCAGTGGCGGCGGGACGGCCTGCCCGCCGCGACCCGCGAGCTGATCGACGCGCTGCGCGCCGACGGGATCTCCGGCGCGACGGTGCTCGATATCGGTGCCGGGGTGGGGATGGTCCACCTCGAGCTGCTCGCGGCGGGCGCCGGCCGCGCGGTGGATGTCGACGCCTCGACCGCCTACCTCGCCGCGGCGCGTGCCGAAGCGGAGCGGCGGGGCCTGGCAGAGCGCGTCGATTACCGGTTCGGGGATGTCGTGGAGCTGGCCGCGACGCTGCCCGGCGCGGACCTCGTGGCCCTCGACCGGGTGATCTGCTGCTACCCCGACCTGCCCGGGCTCCTCGGGGCGGTGGTAGGCACCGGCCCCCGCCTCGTCGGCCTGGTCCATCCGGCCGACGGCCCGCTGGTCCGCGGCTCCATGGCGCTCTTCAACGCGGTCAGCCGGCTCCTGCGGCGCCACCACTCGTTCTACGTTCACCGCCGGGCCGACATGGATCGGCTCATGCGTGAGGCCGGCTTCGTGGAGCGCCACCGCGGCGGTGGCCGATTCTGGAAGGTGACGGCCTACGGTCGCGCGGCCGCCTGAGCGGCGGCGAAGGCAGCCACGAACCGCTCCTGCGCCGCGGTCTCGACCGCGGTCGGATGGCGAACGGCGCGCACGGTGGCGATCGCGCGGTCGACCGGGATCCCGGAGCGCACCAGGGCACAGGCGGCCACCGTCCCGGTCCGTCCCACGCCGCCCATGCAGGCGACCGCGACATTGCCGACGCGGCGCCCTTCCTGAATCTCGGCCAGGATCGCCTCCATCTCTCCGATGGAGGCGGGTGGCTGACCGTCCGGGGTCGGGTGGCGGAGGACGGTGACGCCTGCCGCGGCACCGCGTTCCACGATCGCGGGATTGCTCCAGCGGCTCAGCTCACCGTCCTCCACCAGCAGCACCAGGCGCCCGACGCCCGCGGAGCGCAGCATGGCGAGGTCCGCATCCAGGTCACGCCGATAGACACGGCCCGGATAGCGGTACGAGACACCCTGCTTGCCGGGCAGGATCGTCATCCCCAGCCGACCCGGCAGGTCGTCGCCGAGCTGAGCCGGCTCCAGCCAGTCGATGCGCAGGTCCGGGTCGAAGCCGGCATGGTCGGCGTTGCCGCCGAGCGCATCGGCCACTAGTTCAAGCTCGTCTTCGGGCAGAAGTGGCCCGTCGCCTCGAGCGTCTGCCCGCAGAACGGACAGGTCGGCCTCCCGGCCGACACGAGCGATGCCGCCCGCCGAATGAAGTCGCGGGCTCGGGACGGCTCGACCCGGACGCGCAGCAGGTCGGGACCCTCGGGCGCCTGGTCGGGCACCTCGGCAAAGCCGCCATCCTCGGTCAGCGGCTGGGCCTCGATCACCACGCGGCGTGAAGTGGCATCCCAGGCGAGCGCCATGGCGCCGACGCGGAACAGCTCGACGGTCGGCTCGTCGAGGGGGCGATCGTCGTGGCCCGCCCGCGCCGGCAGCTCGCCCGCCAACCCCTCGACCGTGTCGAGCAGCTCGGAGATGCGCCCGGCCAGCGCGGCCACCTGGGTCTTCTCGAGGCCGACGCTCACCAGCGCACCGCCCTGCCGGGCCTGGAGGTAGAAGCTCCGCGCGCCGGGCTCGCCGACGGTGCCGGCCACGAAACGGTCGGGGGAGTCGAAGTCGAAGACGCGCCGCACCATGCGGTCATCGTATCCGGAATCACGTCGCTAGAGTTGCAGGCGACATGGGCAACCGCGCACGCCGCACTCGGTTCGGGTTCGGCGGCGCCCGCCGCCTCCAGGCCAGGCCGATGACCGGCGAGCCGAGGCCCGGCCCCGGTCCACGGGCGCGCACCTGGCTCGGCTGGCTGGGGGCCGCGGCCGCCGTGGCAGTCGTCGCCTTCTTCGTGGGTCGCGCCGGATCGGAGCCGGGAGTGGAGTCGCCCACGCCGTCGCCGAGCGCCGCCCCCCTGTCGGTGACCTTCGGCAGCGCGCTCGACCCGGTCAGCGGCGAGGCCATCAACCCAACCGACCGCTTCCGGGCCGGCGACACGATCGCGTACTCGGTGCGGCTGGCGGTCGCCCCGGGCGTGGACGCAGATCCTGGTCGAGATCGTTCGGCTCGAGGGCGCGACGGAGACCGTGGTGCAGCGACCCTCCAAGCAGGGACATCCTCGCCGCCTCGCCCGTGATCGCGTTCCAGGTACAGGCGACCACGCTGCTCTCGGCCTGGGGGCCGGGCGACTACGTGATGCGCATCTTCCTGCCGGAGGCGACCACGCCGTTCGCGACGGGACGCTTCACGCTGGTGGAGACGCCGGCGGCGTCGTGAGCCGGGCATTGGGATCGGAGCTGTGCCCGATCTCCGATCCCGATTCCCCCGGCGTCAGAGCTGGTCCCGCCGGCATTGCGCCTGAGCGGGTGCCCAGACCAGCCCTCTGCGACCCAGCCTAACCCCACCGGACCGCACCTGTCAACCTTTACTTGACCGCCAGCGCCTCCCTGGTCAGCTCATAGGCGCCGCGGTGGTCGCCGAGCGTCGCGCGCAGCTCCGCCCACTCGCGCAGGACCTCACGGGTGCGCCCGCCGGAGTGCCCGGCTCGCGCCAGGTCAGCGGCCTCCGAGTAGCGTGCCTCTGCGCCGGCCGCGTCATCCTGAGCGCGCTGCGCGCGGGCATCGGTGAGCATTGCGGTCAGCTCGACGCCCCGGTTGCCGGTGGCTCGCGCCATCGCGACGGCCCGTTGCGCAATCGTGGCGGCATCGGCGAGACGACCCTGTGCCAGCGCGACCTGCGCATCGGTGTCCAGCACCGCGCTCAGGAAGCGGTCGTCACCGACCTCCTCGAAGGCGGCGCGCGCCTCGTCGGCGAGTTCGGCGGCGCGCTCGATGTTGCCGGTCGCCAGGTACGCCATCGCCAGCGTGTTCTCGATCTGGGCTGATTCGAACACTGCGCCGGCCGAGCGCAAGAGTGCCAGGCCCTGCGTCCCGGTTCGGATGGCTGCCTCGAGGTCGCCCGTCTCCTGGTAGCTGATGGCGAGGTTGAAGAGGAACATCGCGCGTCGCCGATCATCAAGATCGTCGGCGAGTCCGCGCGCGGTCTCCAGGAAGCTCAGCGAGCGGGCATAGTCCCCACTCCGCGACGCGACGGCGGCCAGGGCCATCAGCAGCCGCATCTCGAAGTCGGGCTCGACCTTGAGGCCGGCGCGGACCCGCTCCAGGAGCGAGGAGAGGAGGCTCTGCGCATCGGCCTCCTGGTCGGACAGGTACAGGCCGTAGGCCAGCCAGTAGCGCGCCAGGGCCTCGTCGGAGATTCGGCCGAGAGAGCTGAAGAGGCGCGCCGCCTCGGCGGCGGCGGGGACCGCCTCCTTGCCGTTGTCCATGCGCGCCAGCGCCTCCGCGCGGCCGCGCAGCACCTCGGCCCGGGACTGGTCGTCGAGCGGGACGTCGAGGAGGGCGGCATAGCCATCGGCGGCCGCCTGCCAGTCCCCGGCGGCGAGGGTCATGTCGACCGCCAGCCGGCTCCATGCCGGATTCTGCTCGTCGAGGAAGTGGCTGGGCGGCAGGGAGAGTCGCTCGGCGAGGTAGCGGAGGGCGACCATCGAAGGCCGGGCGATCCCCGTCTCGAGGGCGCTCACGTAGGCCTTGGTGTAGCGCTCGCCGGCGAGCTGCTGCTGGGTGAGGTTGCTCCGCTTGCGCGCCTCGCGGATGCGAGCACCGATCTGCTGGGCGAGCGCGCTGTCGTGCTCGGTGCTGCGGGAGGCGACGCGGGTGCGCGGCATTGACGGGAAGTATACGCACCTTGGCAAGCCCCATTTGACTCGGGAGTGGTCCGGAAGTACTGGGACGCCCTCTGCGGTCAGGTACCGATGGGTGATTGCTGGGGCGACCTCCGGATACGAACGTCTCACTACGGCCACGTCCCATGCGGGACGGCCGCTCGAGGGAGACCTGTATGCGCAGCGCACACACCGGGGGCGGCTGGCCGAGCTAGGCCTCTCCCCCATCCACGGTTCGCAAATCGCCGCGGGCGGCACCCAACCTGTGACTCCCAGGAACGGTGACCAGCCCGCGGCTCCATGTCCGGCCCTAGAGCGGCGGAAGCTCCTGCTCGAGGCTCAGCGCCGGGGCGAACAGGTCGCCGACCACGGCCAGCCGCGCGGGCAGCGCTCGGATCGTCCAGCGATCCGACGCGAGCGACGGGTCGTCGAGCTCCTCCCAGCGTGATCGGGACCGATACCGGCGCACCCGGCGCCGGCCGCGCTGAATAGGGCCCCACCAGCGTCCGGTTGATCGCGTTCTGCGTGAAGTCGAGGCGTGCCCTCCCCCCTCGATCGCGCTTCGACCACTCCCAGCTGACCAGCTCCGGAACCATCTGGCCGACCGCCCGCGAGATCGACTCCACCCAATCGCGGGTCTGCTCGAAGCTGTAGATCGGCCTGATCGGCAGCCAGATCTGGACGCCGCGCTTCCCGGTCACCTTCGGCAGGCCGATCACGCCGAGATGCCCCAGCGCGGTCCGATACAGCCGCGCCAGGACGAGCACCTCGGAGAAGCTCGTGTCGGAGCCCGGATCGATGTCGATCAGCGCGTAGGTGGGTCGATCGGCCGCTTCCGTTCTGGACGTCCACGGGTGCAGCTCGATCGCCGCCTCCTGCGCGAGCCAGGCCAGCGTCGCCACCCGGTCGACCACGACGTAGTCCTTCTTCCCCTCGTGCCCGGTGTATGACCAGCGCGCGATCCAGCCCGGGGCGTGGCCGGGGAGGTCCTTCTGCCAGAAGCCGGGACGCTCGATCCCG
Organism: uncultured Chloroflexia bacterium; assembly: GCA_963782015.1. Classification (GTDB taxonomy): domain Bacteria; phylum Chloroflexota; class Limnocylindria; order QHBO01; family QHBO01; genus CF-167. The sequence goes on along the minus strand of CAWAHY010000003.1, from coordinate 220,000 downwards.
TCGGGGAAGCGCTGCAGGTTCAGGCCCCTGCCGGCGAGGTAGGGCACCAGGATCGGCCCGACCGAGACGTAGTGGCGGACCAGGTCGCGCTTGGTCAGCGCGGGGTGTTCCCCCGAAGCCGGGAAGAGGACCTTGTCGAGGTTCGTCAGGCGGACCTCGTGCCCGGCCACCTGCCACGGCCCCTCGCGGTCCATCGCGTCGAGCGCCTCGAGCTCTGCCGCGCTCGCGGCGACGACACCGGGGCGCAAGTGATCTGGACTCTCTGGCGAGGGCGAGCTTCGTGCCCGCCGCACGACGCGGACACCCGGCAACGCCTCCTCGCGGACCACGTCGCCGGGCTCCTTGCCCACCTCGATCCCCTTGAACGCCGCCTGGCGGAGCAGGCCGTCGGAGGTCCATTCGGCGAACTCGGCCCGGATCACGACCCGCGGCTCGACCCAGCGGGCGCCGGCGAGGCGAGGCACCGGGTCGAGCGGAGATGCCTCCCGGACCAGTGGCTCCAGGGCCGCGAGCAGGTGGCGGCGCATGGCGTCGGAGATGCCGCTGCCGACCTGCCCCGCGTGACGCAGGCGCCCATCGGCGTTGACCGCGACGATCAGCGACCCCAGGTCGGCGTGGCTCCCCTGCCCAGGCAGCCAGCCCGCGACCACCACCTCCTGCTCGCGGCGCAGCTTGACCTTCAGCCAGTCGCGCGATCGCCTCCCCGGCTCATAGCGGCTGACACGACGCTTCGCGACGATCCCCTCCAGTCCGCGCTCGGCCGCAGCCCTGCACGAAGGCCTCACCCTCCCCCACCACGTGGGACGCGTAGCGCACCATCGGATGGGGGCGCACGACGCGGCGCAGCAGCTGCTTGCGCTCCTCGAGCGGCACGTCGAGCAGGGAGCTGCCGTCGAGGTGCAGCAGGTCGAAGACCATGTAGGCGAGCGGAATGGCGGCGCGTTCCGCGGCGGTTGGCGGCGTCGCATCCCGCGAGCGGCGTCCCGTCGCGGCCTCGAGGCCCCGCAGCCCGGTTCGGTCCTGGAGCAGTGAGAAGTCGGGGCGCCCCTCGGGGTCGAGCGCCACCACCTCGCCGTCGACGACGGCCTCACGCGCGACGATCCAGTCGGTCGCGGCCGCCAGGTCAGGGAAGTAGCTGGCGGCGTCGACGCGGTTGCGCGTCCAGAGGCGCACGCGCCCATCGCGCACGACGGCCTCGACCCGGTAGCCGTCCCACTTGATCTCGAAGAGCCAGTCGGGATCGTTGAACGCCCCCTCGGTCATGGTGGCGAGCATGGGTGGGACGAAGTCCGGGACGGGCGCCGGCCGCGCGGCGGACAGGTCCGGCTCGGGCTCCACACTCGGCGGCGCTGCCATCGTGTGCGGCTCGACCCCCGCCGCCACCTCGTCGTTCGTGCGGCCGGTCTTGACGCTGCCGGCGTGAGCCTCCGGATCCCAGCCGGCAACGGCGGCGTCGTCGCGCTTGTGGATCAGCAGCCACTGTCCGGGCTCGGTCATGCGGCCGAAGGCGTCGCGCTTGCCGCCGGTCTGCACGATCGTCCACCGGCCGCGCAGGCGCTCACCGTCGAGGCGGAACTTCAGCTCGCCGGCGCGCAGTGCGGCGGCAGCGTCATCCGTCTCTTCTGGGGTCCACGTGCCCCAGTCCCACACGATCATGTCGCCGGCCCCGTATTCCCCGGCGGGGATCGTCCCCTCGAAGTCCAGGTACTCGATCGGGTGGTCCTCGGTGCGCATCGCCATCCGCCGCTCGTCGGGATCGAGCGTCGGACCCCGCGGCACGGCCCAGCTGACAAGCACGCCGCCGACCTCGAGCCGCAGGTCGTAGTGGAGGCGGCTGGCCCGGTGGCGCTGCACCACGAAGCGGCCGCTCCCCTCGCCGACCGGGCCCGGCTCGGGCTCGGGGGTCTTCGCGAAGTCCCGCTTGGACCGATACGCCTCGAGCGGCATCGGCTCAGACCGCCAGCTCGGCCAGCGAGGCGACGACCCGCTCCGCACCCGCCCCGAAGAGCGTGGCAGCGTCGACCGCACCGGTGGTGACTCCGATCGCCGGCATCCCCGCGGCCACGGCGGCGAGCATGTCCCAGGTCGAATCGCCCACGTACCAGCAGCGCGCCGGATCGGCATCGAGCCGGCTCGCCGCGAGGAGCAGCAGGTCGGGTGCCGGCTTGGCGTGCGCCACGTGGGTGCCGTCGACGATCAGCGGGGCGCGGGGCAGCTGCAGCGCATCGACCGAGGCGGCCACCTGCTCGCGCCGGCTGGAGGTGGCGATCGCCCATGGGATCGTCGCCGCGTCGAGCCGAGCGAGCAGCTCCACCACGCCCGGCAGGACCCGCGGCTCCTGGTTGAGCTCCGCGAAGATGTCGCCGCAGCGGGCGTCGATCGCCTCGTCACGACCCGCTGCCAGGGGCGTCCCCGCGGCCTCGGCCACCTCGCGCGCCAGGCGGCGACCATCGGATCCGATCAGCACGGTGACCTGCGACCGGGTGGCCGGGATCCCCTCCTCGGCGAAGATGGCGAGCCAGGCGCGGATGCGCGCCTCGACCGTGTCGACCAGCGTCCCGTCGAGGTCGAAGATGACTGCAGCCGGCCTCCGGGGAGGGGCGATCGGCTCGGACATCGGTCTACGATAGCCCGCGATGCCCTCCGAGTTCGCGCGGCACTGGACCCTGGACCCGGCGGTCGCCTTCCTCAACCACGGCTCGTACGGGGCGGCTCCGCGCGTCGTGCTCGCCGCCCAGCAGGCGTGGCGCGATCGGATGGAGGCCGAGCCGGTCCGCTTCTTCTCCCACGACCTGGAGCCAGCCATGGACGCCGCGCGCGATGCGCTGGGCGACTTCGTGGGGGCCGATCCCGACGATCTCGCCTTCGTCCCGAACGCCACCGCCGGCTTCAACACCGTGCTGCGCTCGCTGCGCTTCGCGCCAGGCGATGAGCTGCTCACCACCGACCACGCCTACAACGCCGCCAAGAACGCGATGGAGTACGTGGCCGGGCGCGACGGCGCGCGGGTGGCGATCGCGGCGGTGCCGTTCCCCGTCGATGGCCCGGCGTCGGTCGTCGAAGCGGTGCTCGCCGCCGTCACGCCGCGCACTCGCCTGGCCGTGATCGACCACGTCACCTCGGCCACGGCGTTGGTCTTCCCGATCGAGACGCTGGTGGCCGAGCTGAGCGCTCGCGGCATCGACACCCTGGTCGATGGGGCACACGCGCCGGGCCAGATCGACATCGATCTCCCGGCACTCGGCGCGGCGTACTACACCGCCAACCTGCACAAGTGGGTCTGCGCGCCGAAGGGCTCTGGATTCCTGTGGGTACGCCGTGACCGACAGGCCCAGATCCGCCCCCTCGCCATCAGCCACGGCGCCAACTCCCCGCGCACGGATCGCAGCCGCTTCCGAGTCGAGTTCGATTGGACCGGGACCGCCGATCAATCGGCCTACCTGGCCGTTCCCGAGGCGATCCGCTTCGGCGAGGAGCTGCTGCCCGGTGGCTGGGCAGCGCTGCGCGAGCGGAACCACGCGCTGGCGCTCACCGCGCGGGACGTGCTCTGTGCCCGGCTGGGCATCGAGCCGCCGGCGCCCGAGGCGATGATCGGCTGCATGGCCTCGGTGCCACTGCCGCTCGAGACGCAGCCCGGGCGGGTGCAGGGTATCGAGCTGTACGACGACCCCGTCCACGGCTCGCTGGAGCGACTCGGCATGCAGGCGATGATCACGCCCTGGCCACAGCGGCCCGATGGCGGGCCGTGGCGCCGGCTGGTGCGGATCAGCGCCGCCGCGTACAACGACCTGGACGAGTACCGACGCCTGGCGGCCGCGCTCCCCGCCGCGGTCGATGCGGCCGTCGGTACGACGATGCAGCCATGAGCCGCGTGATCGTGGTCGGCTCGATCAACGTCGACCTGGTGGTCGCCGCCGATCGCCTGCCGCACCCCGGCGAGACAGTGCTCGGCGGGCGCTTCGCGCGGCACTTCGGCGGCAAGGGCGCCAACCAGGCCGTGGCGGCGGCTCGCGCCGGCGCGTCGGTGGTGATGGTCGGGGCCGTGGGACGCGACGCAAACGGGGATGACTCGCTCGCCGCACTCGCCGCCGAAGGGATCGACGTGTCGCGGGTGCGCCGCGTCGACGCGCCGACGGGGGTGGCGATCATCGCGGTCGCCGCCGACGGCGAGAACCAGATCGTGGTCGCTTCCGGCGCGAACGCGGAGGTGTCGGCGGCCGATGCCGGGCTGCACGACCTCGCAGATGGACCCGGCGTGCTGCTCGCCTGCCTGGAGATCCCGATGCCGAGCGTCGTGGCCGCGGTCGCGGCGGCGAAGCGCATCGGCCTGCAACCGGTGGTCAATCCGGCCCCTGGGCAGCGGCTGCCCGCCGAACTGCTGGCACTGGCCCCGATCCTGACCCCCAACCGCGACGAGCTGCAGGCGATCTCGGGCACCGCCGACCTCGAGGCCGGGGTGCGGTCGCTGGCTGCGGCGGGTGCCAGGGCGGTGGTGGTGACGCTCGGGTCGCGCGGGGCGCTGCTCGCGGATGGGGCGCTCCGCGTCGAGCTGGCGGCGCCCACGGTCGAGGTATTGGATGCGACCGGCGCCGGCGACACGTTCTCCGGGGTGCTTGCCGCCTGGCTGGCGGACGGCAACCCGCTCGAGGCGGCGATGCGAGCGGCAAACGAGGCCGCAGCGCTGAGCGTGACGCGGCCGGGTGCACGCGGAGGCATGCCGGGCCGGGCCCGGATCGAGGCCGCGCTCGGGGCCTGAGGGCGGTACCCGGGGGTACCTTGGGGTCATACCCGCATCGGCAGGCGCCGCCGAGACTGGCCCGCATGAGAGCCGAGGCGACCTCGCGCCACCCATATCGGGGCCCGGGCGACGCCAACCCCGGACATGGGGCACGCATGGCAGACCTCCTGCTTGAGCTCGCGCCGACCCTCGACGGACTGGCGGGCCACGCGGCAGGGCACGCGCTGCGCACCTGCTTCCTGGCGATGCGACTGGCGGAGGCGATGAGCATCAGCGATCGCGACCGGCTGGGGCTCTTCTACGCGTCGCTGCTGCACGACGCCGGCAGCGTGGCGGACGCCGATCCGAGCACCGGACGGCCGCCGATGATGCGGCGACTGATGCCCCTGGCGCGCGGCACCGAGGACGAGCGTCGTGCGGCCGAGCACCTGCGCGTACGACGCGGGGCCCAGTTTGCGACCCGTGCCGGCTTCGGTCCCGAGGTGGCGGTGACGGTCATGGCGCTCCACGAGCGCTGGGACGGGCGCGGCCTGCCGATGGGGCTCACCGGCGAGGCGATTCCCATCTTCGCTCGCGTCGTCGCGATCGCCGACGGCCTCGATCTTGCCCTCTCGCGAGAGGGACGCCAGGCGGCGGTCACCACCGTTCACGCCCGATCCGGCACCTGGTACGACCCGGAGATCACATCGGTGATGCTGGCGCTGTGCGCGAACGGGCTCCTGCGCGAGCTCCAGTCGGATGACCTCCAGGCAGGGACGCGCGACCTGGAGCCGAGCTGGCTCGTGCGCCTCGCCGATCCTGACGACGGCGATCGGATCCGGAATGCGCTGACGCTCGCCGGAGCGGCCTGAGCGACTCCTAGGCGCCCGGCGCGCGAAGGTCGGGCAGGTCCGGCTCCCCCAGGTCCACCTCGTCGCCCTCGGTGATCCCCATGTCGCGGATCGTGGCGACGCGCCGCAGGTTCACCAGCACGACCTCGGCCCGCTGCTCGAAGCCGACCAGCCGCGTGTCCTTGACCGATGCCCGGGTGACCGGCGTGAATCTGACGTTCTGGCGGAAGATGAAGCCCGCGGCCTGCGCCCCTGGTGGGATGCTCACGACGCCGGAGACCTCGAACGGCCCGATGACGATCTCGATCGGCTGCTTCGGCCGGTGGAGGCGACGACTTGGGTTCGTCACCTGCGGCGGCGGGAAGACGAGGAGCGCCTGCTCCAGCTCGAGCTCCACCCATTCCTGCTCTGGCCGCTTCTCGATCAGCTTCGACGGGTCTTCGGGCGGCGCGTCGAGCACCACCACGCGCAGGCTCGTCTCGCGATTGAAGAGGTCGGTCAGGCGGCCCTGGCTGAGGTCGATCCCGACCGTGGCCCGCTGATCCTCCGTCCACAGCTCGACCACCGCCAGGCCTGTCGCCGCAGGCTTCGACGGAATCGGGATCAGCGGCGGGTCAGCTTCCTTACGACGCCGGCGCAGCGGCCAGAAACTCACGGTTCACCTCGAGCATGCGGTCCGAGCCCGCCCTAGGGTATCCGGATCGGCGATCGCCGTGGCGTGGAGTTGTGCGTGGTGGGCGACACTGGACTCGAACCAGTGACCTCTTGCATGTCAAGCAAGTGCTCTAACCAGCTGAGCTAGCCGCCCATCGATTCGCCGAGTTGTGCCCAGGTTGGCTACCTAGGTGTAGGCCGGCACCCACGCTGAGCAGATCGCGATCCTATCAAACCTCTTGCCAGGGCGCGAATCCTGACTACGGCGCTTGAAACCCAAGTGACGTTTCCGCCATGGCGACACTAGGATTGGTGCATGAGCGAGGGCCCGACGCAGCCGGCCAGGAGCGGCTCTGCGTCCACGACCTACCGCTGCTTCCTGTTCGCTGACCTGCGCGGCTACACCGCGTTTCTCGAGCGAGCCGGCAACGCGGCCGGAGCGGCGCTGCTGGAGGACTACCTGGCGGTCACCCGGGCGGCGGTCGCGCAGCACCATGGGGCCGAAATCCAGACGGAGGGAGACGGGTTCTACGCCGTCTTCCCCTCGGCATCGGGCGCAATCCTCTGCGGCCTGGACATCGTTCGCGGTGCCGCCGAGGCCAGCGCGGACCGCCCCGAGCGACCCATCCGGGTGGGTGTCGGAATCAACGCCGGCGAGGCCGTCCAGACCGCCGACGGGTTCGTCGGATCGGCGGTCAACCTGGCGGCGCGGGTCTGCGCCACGGCCAGTGCAGGCGAGGTCCTGGTGACCGCCACCGTCCGTGGAATCGCACAGGCCAGCATCCCGGTTGGCTTTGCCAGCCGCGGCCGCCGCCGGCTGAAGGGAGTCGCCGACCCCGTTCAACTCTTCGCCGTCACGAGCGAGGGAGCTCCCCTGGTCGCCGACCGACGGCCCGGCCGGTGGGTGCTCGCGGCAGGAGGCATCATCGCCGCAGCCGGGATCGCGGTCGCCGCGATGCTGATCATGCGGCCGCAGGGTCCGGCCGCCAGCGACTCACCTTCGCCGTCGTCGAGGCCGCCGTCGCTCGAAATCGGCGGCCTGGAGATCGGGTCCCATGGTGCGGACAAGTTCCAGCCACCGTTCGAACTGTTGGTCTCCGATCCGGGCTGGAGCGTCTACCGGAGCGGGCCTGAGTACGTCGGCCTCTACTACGAGCCCGAACCCCAGGGCCATCTCGATATCCTTCGAGTCGGGAGCGTATACATGAACCCCTGCGCGTCCGGTGGCCCAACGCTGCAGACCGGATCGACGCCGCTCGAGCTGGTGAGCGCCCTGGAGGGCATTGACTACATGAGCGTCGGCCCGCCGGAGACGATCGCCATCGGTGGGCACAGCGGCCTAGCAGTCGACGTGGATATCGACGAGGGCGCGCTGGCGGCCTGCGGCTCGTTCGGATCGGGCGAGATCGACGTCTTCCCGGTCGGCACCGAGACGTGGCGCGCGCATCCCGGTGAGCGGGTCCGCATCCAGGCGGTCGATGTCGAGGGGACCACCGTGGCGGTGATGCTGAGCGTCGAGGCGGCAGCGACCAGCTCCGTCCTGGCATTGGAGCAGTTCTTCGAGCTGGCGGACAGGCTTCTCGATGCGATGTCCTTCTGAGCGGCCGCGCCTGACCTGATCGCGCCACGCAGTCCCGGAGCGGTTCGAGCGTCCCTATACTCCGCCCGATGCAGCGGGAGTCGCTCAGCCCAGCTCGCTCGCCCCGGCCCTCGAGAAGGGCGTCAGCTCGCGCGTGGCGCGTGGTCGGCGGCATCGCGGCTGCGGCGACGATCGTCGCGCTGACGCTGGCCGCCGCATGTCCGGCGCTCGACGGGGAGATCACCTCCGAGGGCCCGCTGACGCGGATCATCGTGACGGCCGACCTCAATTGCCAGGTCGCGCATCGGGCCGATGCCAGCCTCGAGTTCTTCGGTGCCGATGTCGGGGCCTGCGGCACCTTCCTGGCCGTGAGTGGTTCGCTGTATGGCCCCACGTCCGTCCCGTCGGGTGACATCGGGGGCCGTCTGCCGTGGACCGCGGTGAGCCAAGCTCCGGTCACCGGCTCGGGGAGCGGCGGAGATCCCTTCCGGCTCGTCACGACGGTGGACGCCGGTTCGCTCCCGCTGCGCATCGAGCAGACCGATTCGTACCAGGTCGGCAAGGAGTCCTACCGCACCGATATCCGCATCTCGAACTCGGGGGACACGCAGCTGCGCGGGATCCTGTACCGCGCCGGCGACTGTTTCCTCCAGGACTCCGACACCGGCTTCGGTCGGGTCGACCGCGGAGCGCCGGCCTGCGTCATCTCCCAGGCCTCCGATGCCCGCATCGAACAGTGGGTGCCGATCACCTCGGGCAGCCACTACTTCGAGGGGGTCTTCTCGGAGGTCTGGCAGCGCATCGCCTCCCAGCAGCCATTCCCCGATGAATGCCTCTGCGAACAGGCGGTCGACAACGGCGGCGGGCTCAGCTGGGAGGTGGTGATTCCCGCCGGCGGGCGGGTCGAGGTGGCGCACGAGACGTTCTTCTCGCCCGAGGGCCGAAATCCTTCGCAGGCGTTCGCCGAATCGATCCCCGGCCCGGCCGACATCTCGCTCGATCCGGTCGTGATCGCATCGAGCGCGGCGATCGCCGCGGGCGTCGTGGTCTTCATGCCCTTCCCGGCGGCCCTCTTCAACAGCACGCTCCAGGAGAACTACGTCGAGGTGATGGCCGCCGTCGCTCGCTTCCGCGGCTGGCTGGCGCACCTGTTCGCGCTCGGATTCGCCCGATTGCGACGGGCCTGGGGCAGCCTGCCATCCCGTCGTCAGGCCGGGACGGCCGATCCGCCTGGCGAGGCGAACCTGGCCGCCGAATCGGCACCGGCTGCGCGGCGGGTCAAGCTCGACGCTGCGTTCTGGAGGTCGCCGGTCGGCATCCTTTCGTTCGTCCTGGTCAGCGCGCTGCTGAACGGCCTGCTCGATCCGACCTTCGGCTTCGCGGTGGAGTCGGTGGCGACCTTCCTCGGACTGGCGCTGGGGCTGGGAGTCATGCTCCTGGCCTTCGCCGTCCCGCTCTTCATCGGCTCCCGCGGCCTCAAGGTCGGGATGCATGCACGGGCGCTGCCCGGCACGCTCCTGATCGCGGTGGTCTGCGTCCTCATCAGCCGGATCGCCAACTTCCAGCCGGGGTATCTCTACGGCCTGATCATCGGCTTCACCTTCTCGCGCGAGCTCTCGAAGGCGGAGTCCGGCAAGCTCGACGCGGTGGCGGCGGCGTGCGCGCTGGGGCTGGCGGTGGTGGCCTGGCTGCTGTTGCCGATGGTGCGCGGGGATGCCGGCGGAAGCGCGGCCTTCGGCGCCATCCTGCTCCAGACCGCCTATGCCTCGGTCGTCACCGCGGGACTCGAGGCGGCCGCCATCTCGATGATGCCCCTCCGCTTCCTGCCGGGCGAGAAGGTCCGCGCCTGGAACCGTCGGGTCTGGATCGCGCTGCTCGGGATCGCCACCTTCGGGTTCTGCCACATCCTGCTGAACCCAAGCTCAGGCTACCTCGCCGATACGACCCGCACCTCGCTCTTCACGGTCATCTGGCTGATGGCCGCGTTCGGCGGCGGGTCGGTCCTCTTCTGGGCCTACTTCCGCTTCCGCGCACAACCCGGGGCGGCGGGGTCACCGCCGAGCACAGCAGGCGAGCCGCCGGCTACCGCCTGAGGCGATCCGGGGTGGCGCCGCGGCCGATGAGGTGGGCGCTGACGGCGAGCGCCACGATGGCGAGCACCAGGAAGAGCACCTTGGGTTCACCAGTCGATCGTGACGCAGGGCTCGTCGCCGATCACCCACGCCAGGTGCCCCGGCGAGATCTCGAGGTAGTCGCCGGCCTGCCCGATCACCTCGCTGCCGTCCTTCATCCGGTAGCGGATGCGACCCGACAGGATCACCTCGCGATGCTCCATCGGGCAGGTGTCGTCGTCGAGCATCGGCTTGACGAACTCCTCCCAGGACCAGCCCGGCTGCATCACCGAGCGCATGACGAAGTTCTCGCCGATCTGGACCATGTCCGTGCGGCTGCCGTCGTCCGAGGGGTAGACCTCATCGGGCTCGTTGAAGCTTCGCCGTTCGATGCCTGCCATGGCGCCTCGGTTCAGCGCTGCCAGTCGGTCGGCGACGGCGCGACGCCGAGCACGCGGCGGATCTCCGCCCGATAGCGCGAGCCGGAGGGATGCCGCACCAGCCAATGGAGGTACTCGGGATCGATCCTCGCCAGCTCCTCGATCGTGCGGCCTGCGTGGTGACCGAAGTCGAGCCGGGTCGCGTCGAAGGAGGTGCCCAGCGACGGGTCGTGGCCAGGGCCCACCGGGACGGCGCGGCCATCCTCGATATGGAATGCCTGTCGCTCGTCGGGATCCTTGCCCATCCGACCGCCTCCTCGGGTCGCGCTCGACCGCGTATGGGCGGGATCCTACGCCCGACGTTGCCGCCGCGCCACCCCATCCGCGCAGTCGCCCCCTGTCAGGCCGGTGATGCCCGGCGGACCTCCCGGCCCCCCACCATGGTGAGGTCGGAGCGCACCGTCGCCAGCCGCTCATCGGCGGCGAGCAGCGTCTCGAGGTCCACGTTCAGCACCGCAAGGTCGGCCACCGCCCCGACGCCCAGGTAGCCCTCCTCCGGACGCCCGATCCCGATCGCCGGCGCGCGGGTGTACGCCGCCAGTGCAACCCGGGGGTCGAGCCCTTCCTGCGGCTGCCAGTCCGTGGTGCCGTCGCCAGGGGCGCGGCGATGCACGGCGGCGAAGACGCCAAGCCACGGGTTCACCGTCTCGATCGGCGCGTCCGATCCGAAGGCGAGCCGCGCGCCGGCGGCCGCCAGCGAGCGCCACGGGTAGGCATGCCGGAGGCGATCGGCCCACACCACCTCGGCCGCCGGACGATCGGTGACGATGTGGACGGGCTGCAGGCTGGCGGTCACCCGCTGCTCCGCGAAGCGGCCCAGGTCCTCCCCGCGAACGAGCTGCGCATGCTCGATCCGATCCGGCGGAATGCCCATCCCGCGAGCCGGCGCGCGGCCGAACGCGTCGAGCGCCGCCGTCACCGCCCGGTCGCCGATGGCGTGAAAGGCCAGGCCGATCCCCGCCCCGCGCGCGGCCGCGATCAGGCCGTCGAGCTGATCCGAGTCGAGGCGCGCAATGCCGAGGTCGCCCTCGGCCCCGCCAATGTACGGCGCGTGGAGCGCCGCGGTCCGCGAGCCGAGAGCGCCGTCCAGGTAGGCCTTTGCCCATCCGGGCCGGAGGGTTGTGCTGCCGGGCAGCGCCACCCCGGTCCGCAGGCCGAGCAGCGAGGCGGCGCCGATGGCGGCCGCGGGGACGTTGACCGTGAGTCGGATGCGACCGTCGAGGCGAGACCGCGCGCCGAGCAGGAGCGAAGCGGAGTCGCCCAGGGTCGCGTACTCGCCGACACCGTTCTCCGCGTTCGAGTCGCCGGCGTCGGTGGCGCCGGTGATCCCCAGCGCGGCCATCTCGGCCAGCACCTCGTCCAGCGCGGCATCCAGGGCCGGGCCCCGCAGCCGATCCTCCACCACCTCGACCAGGTCGGTGGCCGTTTCACGCAGCACGCCGGACGGCGTCCCGTCGGCGCGCCGCTCGATGCGCCCGCCGCGTGGGTCGGCGGTGCCGGCCACCACGCCCGCCGCACGAAGGGCCGCGGCCGAGGCCCACGCAGAGTGGCCGTCATGCGAGGAGAGGACCGCGGGACGCTCCCCCACCGCCTCGTCCAGGCGGGCGAGGTCGCCACCGGCAAGAAGCTCCTCGCGCCAGCCCCAGCCCGCCAGCCACAGGCCCGGCATCAGGCGCGAGGAGGCGCCGCGCAGCTCAGACAGCAGCGCCTCGAAGGTGGCCACCCCGCCGAGCGCGATCGTGCGGCGGGCGCGCGCCATTCCGACCAGGTGCAGGTGGAAGTCGTGGACGCCGGGGATGATGGCGGCCCTGCCCGCCGCCATCATGCGGGCTCCGGGCGCCGCCATCTCCAGCACGTCATCTCGGGACCCGACCGCGACGACACGACCGTCGGCCACCCCGATCGCCTCGGCAGTCTGCAGCCCGTCGCCGCTGATCGAGACGACCACCTGGCCGGTCAGCACGATCGTCGCGCCCGGCCGGTTCATCGGTTCGAAAGGTGACCGACGCGCGGCGTCTGGACGAACGCGGTCGCCGAGCGGCCGACAGCGATGCGCAGCAGCGCGGCCGGCACGATCACGAGCCAGTGCGACAGGAAGAGCGAGCCACGCGTGGCCCGGCCGACCAGGGTCAGGCCCCGCTGCCCGTGGGCCGCCAGGCCGGCCAGTGCCAGCAGGAAGGTGCCCAGCCCATAGCCGATGAAGAGCGAGGCGGGCACCGTCCAGTCGGCCGGCTGCGGGAGCGGGATCGTGACCAGGCTGGCGGCGATGGTGGTCACGAAGAGCGGCGGGATCAGGAACTCGGTGGTGAAGGCCAGGAACCCCAGCTTGCGGGAGAGCGGCACCTGCGGGGCGCCGAGAAGGCCGGGGCCAAGCTCGAGCAGCCGCCGCAGGCTCCCCTCCGCCCACCGCAGCCGCTGGCGCCAGAGCGCCGGGAAGGTCACCACCGCCTCTTCCCCGACCTCCGCCTGCGGCGCCAGCGCGATCCGTTCGCCGGCGGCCATCAGCCGCGTCGAGAGCTCGAGATCCTCCGTCAGGGCACCCGGATTCCAGCCGCCGATCGCCTCGAGCGCGGCACGTCGCACGAACATCCCGTTGCCGCGCAGCTCGGCACTGCCGTCGGTCGCCTGGCGACCGCACTGGCTGGCCATGTCCATCAGTCCCTCCTCGTCCTGGGCGGCGACCAGCCAGCCATGCTCCCGGTTCACGGACCGGCGCTGCGCCTGGATCGCTGCCGCCCCGGGGTCCGCCCGCCAGGCGGCCATCACGCGCGCGACGAAGTCGGGAGCGACTCGCGCATCGGCGTCGACCACGCCGATCACCTCGCCTTGCGCCTCGCCGTGGGCGAACGCGAGGGCAGCCGCCTTCGTGCGCGGGCCGTCCCCGGCGTCGCGCCTGACGACCCGCAGCGGAGCGCCCGCCGGCACAGCCCCTCGCGCCAGGTCGCCCGTGCCGTCGGTGGATCCGTCGTCGACCACCAGCACGTCGAAGTGGTGCCCCGTGCCGCCGTAATCCTGCGCGGCGAGGGCGGCCACCGTGGCGCCGATCACAGGCGCCTCGTTACGGGCGGCGACCAGCAGGGTCACCCACGGCACGGCGGCGTCTCCGTCCGTGAGGCCTGAACGCGGGGCCCGTGCGGCGCGCATGCCCTGGTAGCCGCGCAGTGCCAGGTACGCCACGTACACCAGCGAGACCGCGATCACCGCCTGCAGGGCGCGCGCGACCAGGGCAAAGGTGATTGCCAGCCAGGCGATCGCCGCGGAGGCGACCAGGATCAGGGCCGCCAGGACCCTAGTCGTCATGGGACGGCGCCGGGCTTGCGGCGCCGTGATCGGTGGGCCTGACCCGATGCAGCCCGGACGCCGAGTTGCGCCGGAACGAGGCGATCCCGACCCACAGCACGATGCCGCCCAGGGTCAGCATCACCACCGGGATGCCCGCCCCGGGGAAGAAGAGGTTGAGCAGGTCCGCAGCGGCGGGCGCCACGATCACCGGCAGGAAGGATGCGACCGACAGGAGGGTGTTGAGGATGCCGAAGATGCGACCTCGGACATCGACCGGCAGGTCCTCCTGCAGCGCCGTCTGGGCCGGGATGGCGACGAAGGCGTATTCCACGCCGGCGAAGATGCCGATCACGACCACCAGCGCGATCAGCGAGATGATCGGAGCCAGCGCCTCCGGCAGGCCGTGCTCGATCGGCTGGAGCGCCGGCGACAGCCAGACGGTGACCGGCTTGACGAGGGCCAGGACGATGATCGTGACGCCCATCGCCACCAGCGCGCCGTCGATCACCAGGCGCCGCGGAAAGCCCCGTCCGTATGCGTTGAGGAAGAGGATTCCGATCACCACCCCCATCCCGGCGGGGCCCATCACGAAGAAGAAGTCCTGTGGGCGCAGCCCCAGGATGTCGATGGCGAAGCCGGGCCCGATGGCGCCCAGCACCGCGATCAGGCTGGTGGCGAGGCCCAGGTAGGCAAGCGACCACGCGATCGGCCGGTTCGCCCGCACGTAGGCGATCCCCTCGTTGATCTCGGCGAAGACCGCCGTCAGCGCCCTCCCGGCATCGCGGGCGCGGATCTCGGCCCGATTCTCGGGCGGCACGCTCGGCAGCGGGATGATGGCGAGTGCGGAGAGGCCAAACATGACCGCGACCACGACGAAGACCGCGTCGATCCCGGCGGTCGTCAGCAGCAGCGGGCCGAGGAAGCCGAAGCCGAGCGCAAAGCTGGCGTTGATGGTCAGCACGAAGGTCGAGTTGGCGGCCAGCAGCTGCCGGCGCGGGACGAGCCGCGGGATGGCGGTCAGCTCGGCCGGCACGAAGAAGGCGGTCACCGTCGAGATCAGCAGGTTGATCAGCAGGATCAGCCCGACGTTGGCCCCGACGACGAGGAAGAGGACGGTCCCGCCGGCGCGCAGCAGGTTGGCGGCGAGCATGATCAGGCGTGCGTCGCTGCGCTCGACGAGCACGCCCGCGAAGGCGCTGAAGACCACCGCCGGCAGCAGGAAGGTGAGGATCAGGGCCGCGTTCGCCGTGTTCGATCCGGTCGCCTGCACGACCGTCGCCATCAGTCCGGCGAGCACCATGTTGCCTGCCAGCTGGCTGAGCACCTGGGCGCCCCACAGCAGGACGAACGACCGGTTGCGGAAGACGGTCCCCGAGACGTGCGAGACCGGGAGGTCGCTGGGCACCTCGAAGTGTTCCACCCTCAGGCCTCCGCCTGCGGGCCACGCTCGAGGTGGCCGCTGAAGCGGCGCTCGACGTCGAGCCGATCCATCAGGATGCGATGCCCGCAGCCGTCGCAGACCAGGCCGATGTCGGCGCCGAGCCGCACCACGCGCCACTCCTGGCTGCCGCACGGGTGCGCCTTGCGCAACGCGATCCGATCGCCGATCCGCAGGTCAACGGCCGCCACCCGGCTACGCCCCGGCCTCGGCTGCCGTCGCTCCGGTGAAGGCGAACCTGGCGATCCGCAGCGCGGGCACCCGCGCGTTGATGCCTGAATACTCGGCGGCCACCATCCGCGTCTCGGAGCCGATCGCCTCGATCGCACTGAAGGCCTCCGGGATCGACTGGGTGAAGCGCAGATTCCGAATGGGGCGGGTGACCCGCCCGTCCTCGATCAGGAACGTGCCGTCCTTGGTCATCCCCGTCAGGATGCCGCGGCGCGAGTGAATGATGTTCACGTAGTGGAAGCGGGTCACCCAGACCCCTCGCTCGATCCCGGACGCCATCACCTCCTTGGCGCTCGAACCGGGCGCCATGAAGAGGTTCCACGCCATCGGTCCGAACGCGTTCGGCGCGGGGAGACCGTGCCCGGTGGAGGTGGTGCCTGCCCGACGGGCGGTGGCGGTGTCGTGCACCACTGCGTGCGCGACGCCAGCGCTGATCAGGTCCACGCGCCGTTTGGGGACTCCCTCGTAGTCGAGGGCGGTCGGCAGCCCGCGCGGGTCCAGGCCATCGTCCCAGATCGTCACGTTCGGACCCATGATCTGCTGCCCGATCTCCATGAACGAGCGCCCCTCCTCGACGGCGAGGGCGGAGAAGCCCATCCACGACAGGTATTCGAGGACGGTGGCGACCGCGTACTCCTCCAGGATGACGGGGTATTCGCCGGGCTCCAGGTCGACCGCCTCGTGGCTGCGGGTCGCCTTGTCCGCCGCCTCTTCACCGAGCGCTGCGGGATCGATGGCCCGCACGTCGGGCGCCGTGGCCTGTGCGTAGCCGGAGCCCCCGTTGCCGTCCATCATCACGGTCAGCAGCTTGGCCTGGGTCACGCTGTGGGCGTTCCACAGCCCGCGCGAGTTGGCGACCGCCAGGGTCGCCGTCTCCGTCGAGAAGGCACCGCTCGACTCGAGGTGCGCGGCATCGCCGGCGGCGATCACGGCCCGCGCGCCGACGGCGCGCAGCTCCGGGTCGGCGTGGTCGGTCGCCGCGAAGAATCCAAGGTCCGGGTCCGCCGTGGAGGCGACCGGGTCGGCCAGCGGGGCGCCGTTGGGATTCGCGGTCGCCAGGGCAGCGGTCGCCGCTGCACGCGCCACCACCTCGCGCAGCCCCTCGTCGTCGAGCCGGTTGGTGGTCGCCACACCGGTGCGCCCGTCGCGCACGATGCGCATGCGGAGCGTCGCGTCGCGCTCGCTCACGTTCTGGTGGATGCGCGAGTTCGCGAATCGGGTCAGCGCCGCATCGTGCGCCGTGAAGAGCGCCTCGGCCTCCGCATCGGTGACGAGCGAGAGTGCCTTGGCCAGGATGGATTCGAGCCGTGCCCGGTCCCAGTCGCCGGTGCCTACCATCGGCCCACCCCCACCTGCACGCCGCGGAAGCGCGCCGGCGCGGCGCCGTGGCCGACGCGGTGCGTCTGCATCGGCTCACCCTTGCCGCAGTTCGGGACGCCCCACAGCGTCCATTCCGACGGGCCGCAGATCGCGTCGCAGCTCCCCCAGAAGCGGGGCGTGATGCCGGTGTAGGTCGGGTTCTTGACCATCTGCGCCAGGCGGCCCTTGCGGATCAGCCACCCGACCTCCGTGCCGAACTGGAAGTTGAGGCGCCGGTCGTCGATGCTCCAGGAGTGGTTCGTGCTCATGAAGAGCCCGTCGGGGGTATCGGCGATCAGCTCATCCAGCGTCCCGGCCGCGCCCGGCAGCAGGTTCACGTTCGTCATCCGGATGAGCGGAATGACGTTCCAGCCGGAGGCGCGGCTGCTCCCCATGCTGCGGCGACCGATGATCGGCGCCGTCTCGCGGCTGGTCAGGTAGCCCACGAAGCGGCCGGCGCTCACGATCGGGACCTTCTGCGCCGCCACCCCCTCGTCGTCGTAGCCGAAGCGTGCCCAGGCCGCCGGGCGCCGTCGCATCGGCCTCCATGTTCACGATCTCGGAGCCGTACTGCAGCTGGTCGAGCTTGTCGAGGGTCAGGAAGCTCGTCCCGGCGAAGCTCGCCTCCATGCCGAGGACCCGATCCAGCTCGATCGGGTGGCCGCACGACTCGTGGACCTGCAGCGCGAGCTGGGGTGAATCGATGATGAGCGTCATCTCGCCCGACGGGCACTGCGGGGCGCTGAGCAGCGCCACCGCCTCCTCGGCGATCCGCTCGGCCTGCTCGTCAAGGCGCAGCCCCCGCACGACCTCGAAGCCGCCGGTGGCGTGCTGGCCGCCGGCGGACTGCGGGAAGCTCCGCCGCTGCACCTCGTTCTCGCTCACCGCGGTCGCCTCGATCCCGGCTCCGACCTCGACCAGCTCCTGCTCGATGTGAGCGCCCTCGCTCGACGCGAAGGTCTTCGTCTCGCGGCCCGCCTCCATGCTGCTGGACCGCAGGGTGATGCCGGCCACCCGGGCCATGGAGGCATCGGTCTCGAAGAGCATCCGCAGCTTCTCGTCGAGCGGGACCTTGAATGGATCCTCGACGAATGGGGTCCGGTAGACCGCCACCGCCGGCGGCGAGTCGTCGAGCACGATCGGCTCGCGGGTGGCGAGGCCGCTGGCGCGCGCGATCGCGATGGCGTCGCGCGTCACGCGCTCGACCTCTTCGCGCTCGAGGCGCGAGGAGCCGGCGAAGCCCCACGCCCCGTCGACCAGCACGCGCACGCCGAAGCCGGCCGAGCGGTCGGAGCTCGCCTCGGCAAGATCGCCGTTCTTGACGGTCAGCGACTCGGTGCTGCGCTCCACCAGCCGGATGTCGGCGTAGCCGGCCCCGGCGCGCTGTGCACCGTCGAGGGCCAGGTCGATCAGCTCGCGCATGCTCTCCTCATTCGATCGGTTGGCCGGTCACCGGCAGCAGCGGCACCTCGCTCGCCGGCAGGTCGACCGCCTCCGCCTGGCGGATCACGATGGTGGCGCTGATGAACAGCTTCAGCTGCGAGATGATCCCACCCGGACGCTCCATGGCGCCGAGCAGTCCGTCCGGCGAGCCGATCGCCCGCAGGGTGAAGCGGCGACCGATGTCGACCCCGTCGATCTCGAGGGAGCGTGGCCCCTGGACCGCCACGGAGCGGGCGGTGATGCGCACGTCGTCAACGCCGATCGCCTCGGCGCCGGCATTGCGCAGCTCGTTGATCAGGTCGTTGAGCGCGATCGCGTCGAGGCCGCCATCCACCTGCATCACGATCCCCTGCCCGTCGACCGCCGCCAGCCCGCCGAAGGCGGTGATGCGGCGCAGGTCCTCGCGGCTGACCTGGAGGGCGCTCTGACCCTGGGGCCCCGAGACCTCGTATTCGCGAAGCTGCTCACGGATGTCGGCCAGGCCGGCCCGCAGCTCGCGGTTGCGGGCCGTGAGGGTCTCGATCAGGGTCGACAGCTCCTGCGCCGAGAGGCTGCTGATCTCGGTCGGGCGAGCCTGCGAGTTGAGCTGCCCGACCCCGAGCACGCCGATCAGGATCGCCACCATCGCGAGCGAGAGCTGGGCGCCGATCCCCTTCATGACGGCGCCTCCTCGCTCGGGACGGCCCAGCGGAACCGCGTGTTGCCGATGAAGGCGCCGATGTCGAGCGAGTCGGCCGCCTGGCTGGCGAACTCCAGGCCGAACGCGTCGATCCGCTGCGCGACCCGGCCGCGGAAGGCTGAATCGGCCGTGAATCGGTCGAGGAGCCCCACCGAGCCGATCGCCTCGATCCGGAACGGCGGCGACAGGAAGGCGGTGTTGACCAGGACCGACGCCCCCACCCCGTAGATCGAGGAGGTCGCCACCAGCCGCTCCCCGTTGATCGCGATGGCCTCGGCACCCTCCGCCCACAGCGCGGCCACGATGTCGCGCAGGTCGTCGACCAGCACGATGTAGTTGGCGGGGTTCTCCCCGTCGGGGACGATCCGCTTCGAGTCCGCGATCTCGATCACCGCACCGGGGCCGCGCAGCGCCGCCAGCCCGACCGACAGCCGCGCCTCCTCCAGTGCCCGGTTGACCGCGGCGAGCGCGGACGACGAGGTGGTGGTGGCGTCCTGGAACTCCAGCACGCTCGCCTCGGCCTCCTCGATCTGGTCGCGGAGGTCCTGCTGCTCCTGTTCCAGCTCGGTGACCTGTTCGGCCAGCACCTGCTGCACCGAGGTGGCGAATTGCACGCGCTCGGGCGAGCCGTTCCACTGCGCGTAGCCGACGAACCCGATCACGGCCAGCGCCGCGGCGATGCTGACGGCCCACTGCGGGCGCATCAGCAGCCGGGTGACGCGTCGCCCGGTCATGCCGGGGCGGCCGGCGGTGGCCGGCGACGTCGCACGGCGATCACCGCCCCGATGCCGACGCCCACCAGGGCAGCGCCGATCAGGAGGAGCCCGGTTGCGTCGCCCGTCCCGTCGCCCGGCTCCTCGCTGGGCGTGGCCGTCGGCGACGGCCCGACGCTGTCCGAGGGCGACGGCTGCTGCGTGGCCGCGGGCGGCTGGGGCGGCTTGTCGACGTTGGACGGCAGGATCGGCGCCGCCTCCACCGCGGTCGGCTCCGGGACGCCGAACGAGGCGAAGTAGTCGGCGTACAGCTGCTCGGCGCTGACCCCCGTCCCCGCCTCGAGCGCCTCGGCGTCACCGGCCCCGTCGCGCCACGCCGCGGCGATCTCCGCGATCGCGCCCCGCCCGTAGTCGTCGATGATCATCTGGACCATGGTGGCGCCCTCGGAATAGGCCAGGCCGGCGGCCGAGGCGCCGATCGGGAACGACTCGCTGATCCCGTCGAAGGCGAGCAGCGCCCCGCGGTCCGCGGCGGCCCGGACGGTCGCTCGCCTGGGAGCGGGCCGACTGCTGCTCCGACCAGACCGCGAAGCCCTCGTTGAACCAGTTGGGCGGGGCATGGA
This sequence comes from uncultured Chloroflexia bacterium, assembly GCA_963782015.1. Lineage (GTDB taxonomy): Bacteria > Chloroflexota > Limnocylindria > QHBO01 > QHBO01 > CF-167. The sequence goes on along the minus strand of CAWAHY010000003.1, from coordinate 199,880 downwards.
ACGGGTTGTCGGTGGCGTCGTGGAAGACCACGTGGGTCACCTCGTGGGTGACCGTCGTCTCCAGGTAGTTCTGCGAGCCGCCGCCGAGCCACATGAAGACCGTGCGCAGGCTCGGATAGGTGGCCGCCCCGGTCCATTCCCGCGCCCCCGGCCCGAGCGCTCCGAAGAACTCGCTGCGGGAGTCGTACACGAAGATGTCGAGGGGTCCGGCCAGGTCGTGGCCCAGCAGCGTCTCGGCCGCAGCCGCGGCGTCGGCCGAGATCTGGCCGAAGTGGCGGGCCTGCGCCTCCGCGCCTCCGTACCAGTGCACCGTCGCGTCGCCCATGCGGAGGCTGTGCCAGTTCAGGCCTGGGCGGTCATCGTCGTAGAGGAGGGTCTTCTCCGGGCTGAGCGTGACCACGCCGCCGTCGGTGGCACGCCAGCGGTAGGCGACCCCGGTATTCGGCGTCAGCGACCGGGTGGCCGCGTCCCAGACGTACTCGGCGCTGCTCGACCCGGGCTCGACCGGGGCGACGACCGTGGAGTCCGAGCCGGTGAAGCGGAGCAGCAGCTCGAGCTGGTCGGGCGAGCCGCCGGTGAGCTGCACGGTGAATCGCATCTCCTCGCCGTAGGTGGCAGTGCCGGTCATGGCCCCGAAGCCACTGAAGCCGGCGACCGATGCTGGCCAGGCCAGCGCGGCACCGAGCACGAGGGCCAGCGCCACGAGCGAGGCGGCCGGCCGCCGGCCTATTCGTCCCATGACACCCTCCCCAGGTCGAGCAGGCCGGTCGTCAGGTTGCCGAGCCCGCGCAGCCCCGGCCGCACCAGCCACCAGCCGGCGCCGTACGCCCAGGGGATGACCGGCGCCTCGGCATCGACCCGCTCGTCCACCGCCCGGTAGGCGGCGTCCTGGTCGGCCTGGCTGGTGGCCGCCGACGCCACCTCGAGCAGGCGCACGAACTCCGCGTCGTCCCAGTGCCCGTAGTTGCTGGTGGCCTCCGGCAGGAGGAGAAGGCTGTAGAGGGCATACGGGGAGGGGTAGTCGGCGATCCAGTTGATGGTGAAGACCTGCGGGCGGATTGATCACCAGCGCCCGCACGTAGTCGCGGAACTGCATCGCCTCGACGTCGATCTCGGCGCCCGAGCTCGCTCTCCCAGACCGCCACCGCCGGCGAGACCCCCAGGCCCGAGCCGTTCACCGTGATCGTGCCGAGCCGCGACCGATCCCGGTAGCCCGCCTCGTCGAGGAGCCGCCGCGCCTCGGCCAGATCGGTCTCCTGGTCGTCCTCGAGGCCGTCGGGCCAGAGGGCCGGCGGGACCAGGCTCGAGGCCGGGGTGCCGCTCCTCCCCTCCGCGTTCGCGACCAGCCGCGGCCGATCGAGCGCGAGCGCGAAGGCGCGCCGGACGCGCGCGTCGTCGAACGGCGGCCGGGTCGTGTCGAAGCCGAAGTACTGCACCCCCATCGCGGCCGACCGATGCAGCGCCGACCCCAGGTGCGGTCGTAGGCGATCCAGGCGGCGTCGTTGGAACCGACGCTGACGAGGTCCACCTCATCGTCGGCGTAGGCCGTCACCCCGTCCCCCGGCAGGTCGGTGGTCCAGCGGATCTCGGCGATCGGCGGCGCCCCGGCCACGTACCGATCGTTGGCGTGCAGGATCAGATCGGTCCCGTCCGTGCCATCGGCGACGTAGGGCCCCGACCCGATGAAGGCGTCCATCGACTGCCACGAGTCGTCGCTTCCCCGCGCGCCGCGTGGCACCACGAAGGCGGTCGGCGTCGCGATGACCGCGGTGAAGTAGGCGGCCGCGTGCTCGAGCGTGACCACCAGCGTCCGGGCGTCGGGCGCGTCGACGGCAACGCCATCCTCGGGGCCGCCGGCGAGCCGCTCATCCGCCCCCTGGATCAGGCTCAGGACATCGGGCGCGGTCGAGGCCGTGGCGGGATCCAGGATGCGGAGCCACGAACGGCGCACATCGGTCGCGTCGAGCGGGCTGCCGTCGCTGAAGGTGAGGCCGGATCGCAGCCGGAAGGTGTACGTCCGTCCATCGGCGCTCAGCGACCACGATTCGGCGAGCGAGGCGTAGGGCTTGCCATCCTCGTCGAGGCGGGTCAGGCCGGCGTACAGCTGGAGCAGGAACTGCACGTCGCCCGCGCTGTCGATGAAGGCGGGGTCCATGGTCGCCGGCTCCCCACCGACGTAGCGCAGCACCGGCCCGGCTGCAGCGGCGCGGTGCGCCGGCAGCGACGAGGTGAAGGCCAGGAGGATGGCTGCGAAGCCTGCGACAAGGCGCGGCAGCCGGCCCCGCGAGGTCAGGCGGCGCATGCGCAGGCTAGTATACGGGCCCGTGCAGCCGACCCACGACCACCGCTTTCGGCCGCAGCCGGCAGGCAGCCTCACCCTTCGCCAGTTCGTCGAATCGCTGCGCCGCTGGACCCCGGAGATGCGCCAGGTGGCACAGATCGCGCTGACCCGCTCCGAGTCCGAGCGGCAGGCCTACCTGCAGGCCTTTCACACCCGGCACCACGAGCGCCAGCCCAGGCCGATCGACTCGTTCGTGCGCTGGGCGTACTCCGACCCCCGCCTCGACCACGTGCCGGCGCTGCTCGCCGAGCTCGAGCGCACCGAGGCCGACTACGCCGAGGCGCTCGACCACGAGGCCGATGTCCTGGTCCGGACCCGCGCCCAGGGCAAGACCGCCGCGCAGCGCGTCCACGACTACCTGATGCTGCTGGCGATGGAGGGCAGCGAGCCGGTTCGCTCCGCCATCGCCAGCCTCCTGCCCCCGGGCACCACCGATGCGGCGGTGGTGGCCACCGTGCGGCAGATGCGGCGCCGCTGGCTCGAGCTGTTCGGCGACGACCCCTTCTTCGCCGAGGACTGACCGATGCGGGTACCATCGGTGCACCACCCCGCCGCAGTTGGAGCCACACCCGCATGACATGCCTCTTCCCCCGGGCTGCCGCGACCGTCGCGCTCGCCGCGCTCATCCTCGCTGCCGCTGCCTGCGTGCCCCAGAGCGACCTCCCATCCGACTGCGAGTCGGGGCAGGTCGAGCGCAGCGCCACGCTGACCGACGCCGGCCTCGACCCCGACACGATCGCGGTCTGCACCGGGCAGGAGGTCACCCTCACCATCACCGTCGAGCGGGCCGGCGAGCTGCACCTGCACGGCTACGACGACCAGGTGCCTGAGCAGGAGGTCGCCGTGGGTGACGTGGCCGAGCTCTCGTTCACCGCCTCGCATGCGGGGCAGTTCCCCCTCGAGTTGCACGCTGGTGGAGACGAGGTCGAGATCGCGATTCTCACCGTTCATGAGCACTAGACGCCTCGGCGTCGCCCTCCTCGGCGCGGGCACCCTGCTCGCGCTCGCTCCGCCCCTCGTCGCGGCCCACGCGCTGGGTGGGGTCTTCACCCTGCCGGTGCCGCTCGGCCTGTACCTCGCCGCCGCCGGGTCTGCGGTGGCGGCCTCGTTCGTCGTGGCGGTCCTGGTGGTGCGACCCGCCGGACCGGTGGCAACCTACCCCACCCTGCCGGTCAGCGCGGGCGTTGCGCGCGCAGTCTCGGTCCCGCTCCAGGTCGCCGGCGTCGCGTGGTGGTTCGGCACCATCGCCATCGGCCTAGTGATCGAGCCCATCTCGCCGCTCCCTGCGGTCCTGCTCTGGATCGGCATCTGGGTCGGCCTGCCGATCGGCTCGGTCCTCCTCGGGAACCCCTGGCCATCGCTCAGCCCGTTCCGCACCGTCTTCAGCGGGCTGGAGTGGCTCGCCCGCAGGGCGGGCCTCACGCGTTTGGACGCCGGGCTGCGCTACCCCGGGGTCGTGGGACGGTGGCCAGCCGCGCTGCTCCTCGCCGGCGCCGCCTTTGCGGAGCTGATCCTGCCTGATCGCACCACCCCGAGCACCATCGCGACGCTCATGGGCGGCTACACGCTCTTCACGCTCCTCGGGATGGTCCTCTTCGGCCGCATCGCCTGGCTCCGCAACGCGGAGCTGTTCGAGGTCTATCTCGGCTGGCTCGGCCGCGTGGGGCCACTCGGCCGCAGGGTCGTCGAGCCCAGGGTGTGCGAGGGGTGCGCGGAAGGCTGCGATCCGGCGCACTGCGTCGACTGCCCCGAGTGCGCCGTCGCCGCGGACCCCGGCGAGCGGCAGGTGGAGCTGCGCCCGTGGTTCACCGGCCTGACCGAGGTCGGCAGCGCCGGCTGGTCGGACGCGGCCTTCATCGTCCTCGCGCTGGCGGCGGTCACCTTCGACGGCCTCTCCGAGACGGCGCCCTGGGGCTTCGTGATGACCGAGCTGTTCAAGGCGCTGCTGCCGGTGATCGGCCCGCTGAACACGGTGCTGGTCGTGCAGGTGATCGGCCTGCTCGCGATCTGGCTCGGCTTCCTGCTCGCCTTCAGCCTGGCCTCCTGGCTGACCCGCCGCCTGCACGACCCGGGCCGCGAGCCGCCGCCGCTCGGCTCGATCGTGGGCGCCTACGCCGCCACCCTGCTGCCCATCGCCGGTGGCTACCTGATCGCCCACTACCTGACCCTGGTGATCCAGGGCGTGGCCTGGATCCCGACCCTGATCGCGGATCCTCTCTCGACGGTCGCTCCACTCCTCGACTGGATCCCGATCAGCGCGGTCTGGTACCTGTCGGTGGGTGCGATCGTGGTCGGGCACATCGCCGCGGTCGTGCTGGCGCACCGCAGGGCGCTTCGTGACGCAGCCACTCGGCCCATCGTGGCGGGCCTGCCGCTCGTGGTCCTGATGGTCGGCTACACGGTGCTGAGCCTGTGGATCATCGCCCAGCCGATCACCATCGAGCCGGTTCGCTGATGGAGGTCAGCCTCGCCCTGGCCTTCGCCGCGGGGCTGCTCAGCTTCGTCTCCCCGTGTGTCCTGGCCCTGGTGCCGGTCTATCTCGCCTTCCTCGGCGAGACGGCGACGGCGCAGAACGCGGGCACCGCGACCCTCACCTGGCGCGGCCCGGTCTTCAGCCAGGCGCTCCTCTTCATCGCCGGCTTCTCCCTGCTCTTCATCCTGCTCGGCACCTCGGTGGGCATCTTCGGCAGCTTCCTGTTCCGGATCGACGGCGCGCGGCAGGTGGCCGGCGTGCTGGTGATCGCGATCGGCCTGGTGACGACCGGCATCTTCGGCCCGGTGCTCGACCGCTTCATGCGCATCGGGGTGCGGACCGAGATCCTGCCGGCGGCACGTTCCGCACGTGCGCTGGCGCTCGGCGTGCTGGTCGGGATCGGCTGGACGCCGTGCATCGGGACCGTGCTCGGCACGATCCTGACCATGGGAGCCTCGAGCCGCGACGCCTGGGTCGCGGCGCTCCTGCTGGTCGCCTACTCGGCCGGCCTCGCGGTCCCGTTCCTGGCGGCGGCGGTCGCCCTGCCTCGCATGCGGCCTCTCCTGGACCTGCTGCGACGGCATGGACGCTGGGTACAGGTCGCCTCCGGCCTCTTCATCATGGCCATGGGGATCCTGATCCTGACCAATGCCTTCGCCCGCATGGCGGGCCTGTTCACCTTCCTGTGAGGTAGACCGATGCATCCCGTCGTGTGGCTCGCCCTGGCGATCGGCTCGGAGATCGTCGCCACCGTCTCGCTCAAGCTGTCCGATGGGTTTACCAGGCCGATCCCCGCGGCGATCGTCGTGCTCGGGTATGGGTTCAGCTTCTATGCGCTCTCGGTGACCCTGCGCAGCATCCCGCTCGGCGTCGTCTACGCCGTCTGGTCGGGGGTCGGCACCGCCGCGATCGTGCTGATCGGCGTCTTCCTGTTCCGCGAGGTGCTCGACGCGGTGAAGGTGGCCGGCATCGGCCTCATCATCGTGGGGGTGGTGATGCTCAACGGGGCAGGCGCCACCGCCCACTAGACACAGCGGAGGGGCCCGGGACGTTCCTCGCAAGAACAATCCAAGACCCCTCGAGATGCCAATCGGCCCGAACTTTCGCCCGAACTAACGGACACCTTCGCCGCAGTCCAGCGCCGCCGCGGATCGTTCTCAAGATGTAGCAGATCCGAGAACGAGGCGCAGTGCCACCAGACCTGGTCTGGCGATCCCTCACTTGCTGGATCGCCGGCGGTTCCCACGCCGCCATCACACGAACCGTAGGCCGGTCCAGCCGAGTTCGGTTTCCGCTGAAGCGTTGCCGCCGAAGCGGAGTGCTGCCGGTCCCGGCTGTGGTCCGCGGCGTCTTGGCACGTTCCCCTGCCGTGATCCGGCGGTTGGCTGGTTCCTGGATTAGAGGCCCGCTTCACCGTCGGCCAGGGGAGGTGAGCCAGTGCGCCCTGGAGGCGAGGTGCAACCCTCGCCGCCTACCCTCTAGCGACCGGCAGAGATCCAGGCCCGATAACAGTTCTGTCGCGTGCCTGAACCCCCGTCTTTCGTCCGGCCCCGCCGGCGAACCGTTGGGGCTGAACGGGCCGATTGTAGCGAGTGCCCCACGCGATTGCGAGGCTTTTTCGCACGGGTGCTTGTGGCGCCCCCGGAGGGAATCGAACCCCCGACCTCGGCCTTAGGACGGCCTCGCTCTGTCCACTGAGCTACGGGGGCGGCGCCGAGGAGCATCCTATCATCGGGGCATGGCTGGACCTCTTCGCGTGATCCTGTACGAGCGCGACGGCTGCCACCTTTGCGAGGAGGCCCGCGTCCTGCTCGACGAGATGATCGGACCGGATGGGTACGCCCGCGTGGACATCGACACCGATGACGACCTCGTCCTGCGCTACGGCTTCCGCATCCCGGTGATCAGCCTCGACGGCGTTGACCGCCTGGAGGCGCCGATCGAGCCCCACGACGTGCGAGCCCTCGCCGCCGAGCTCGCGGTCTGATGCGCGCGCGACGCGGCTCGCTGCTGTGGCTGGGTGGCATCGGCCTGCTGGTGGTCGTCCTGGCCGTGCTGGCCGCCATCCCCCTGCTCCGCGGGGACGACCCGGGGACCCAGGGGACGCTCGTCGGGAAGCCGGCTCCGTCCATCTCCGCCGACGACCTGGCGGGACGCCGCTGGACCCTCGCCGACGGCGCGGGGCGGATCACCTGGGTCAACTTCTGGGCGACGAACTGCGAGCCGTGCCGGACCGAGATGCCGGCCATGCAGATCCTGGCGGAGGCCTATGGCGAGCGCCTCCTCGTGCTCGGCGTGGACTGGGGCGAGTCGCGCGATTCGGTCACCGACTTCGTCGACCGCTACGAGATCACCTACCCGATCCTGCTCGACCCGACCCTCGACAACTTCTATCGCTGGTCGGCTCGCGCCGGGCTGCCGCGCCACTATTTCGTGGACGGGGGCGGCAGGGTGGTGCGCGAGGTGATCGGGCCGCTCAGCCCGGCGCGCATGGCCCAGATCGTCGAGGAGCTGCTCGGCCCGCCCCCGAGCGGCTAGGACGCGTCGCGGACCGCGAAGCCCTTGTCGGTCGCCTCGATCTGGATCGGCAGCTCGCCGGGATCGTGGGTGAAGTAGCACCACCAGCCCTCGGCGGCGGCGCGGCTGACGAGCCGTTGCGGATCTCGACGGCGTCGATCGGGTAGTCGTCGAAGGCGCTCGTCCAGCGAATCGGGATCTGCCAGCGGGTCGGGATCAGGTCGCCCCAGAAGATGGCGCGTTCACCCGGTGGCTCGTCGCGACCTTCGCTCCGGGTGCCCAGCAGGACAGCCTGCGAGCCGCGTGTATGGCCGCCGGTCGGCAGCACGCTGACGCCCGGCATCAGCTCCACCTCGCCCGCGACCTCGGCCAGCTGTCCGGCGCCCCGCACGAGGTCGAGCTGCTCCCGCTCCATGATCCCCGTGAGCCGCAGCTCGTCGCCGTGCGCCGCCTCGGACTCATCGCGCTGCACCACGTATCGGGCCCTCGGGAAGTTGGGTACGCCGGCAGCGTCGACCATGCCCCCGGCGTGGTCGTAGTGCAGGTGGCTGACCACCACGAAGTCGATGCTCACCGGATCCACGCCCACCGCCCGCAGCGCCTCGGCCGGGTCGCCGCCCTCGACGCCCTTGTGGTCGCGGTCCTTCTGGCTCATCCGCACCCCGGTGCCGGTCTCGACCAGGACCCGCTTGCCACTCGCCTCGACCAGCAGCAGGTTGAGGCGGCACAGGACCCGGCCGCGCTCATCGGCCTCCACCAGGCGCGACCAGAGGGGCTTCGGCACCACGCCGAAGAACCCGCCGGCATCGGGCCGGAACCAACCGGCTCGCACCACGCGGACGCGGACGTCGCCCGCATACACGCGCGCGTGGCGCGCGGGGGTGATGGCGAAGAGCGGCTCGGTCACGCCGCGGTCAGCGCTTGATGCGGCCGCGCTCGAAGTCGCGGTGGTAGAGGCTGGCGGTCGGGTCGCGCTGGCCGCGGTACTTGCTCCCGATCCGCGCGTCGCCATAGCCGACCTCGGCCGGGCTCGAGAGGCGCTGGAAGCTGATCTGGCCGATCTTCATGCCGTCGTACAGCGTGATCGGCAGGTTGGCCACGTTCGAGAGCTCCAGGGTCAGGTTCCCCTCCCAGCCGGGGTCCACGTAGCCAGCCGTGGAGTGGATGAGGAGGCCGAGCCTCCCGAGCGAGCTCTTCCCCTCGAGCCTCGCCACCAGGTCGTTCGGCAGCTCCACCCGCTCGAGGGTCGAGCCGAGCACGAACTCGCCGGGGTGCAGGATGAACGGGTCGTCGCCGCTGATCTCGACCAGCTCGGTCAGCTCCGGCTGGTCCGCGCGCACGTCGATGTACGGGTAGCGGCTGTTGCGGAAGACCCGAAAACGGCGGTCCAGGTGCAGATCGATGCTCGATGGCTGGATCGCCTCGGGCGTGAAGGGGTCGATGACGATCCGGCCGGCGACGATCTCCGCCCGGATGTCGCGATCGGAGAGGACCACTAGCCCTCCGCGGGCGTCCGCTGCTTCATGAGGCGGTCGACCTCGCGCTTGAGGGTCGAGATGTCCTCGTAGGAGTGATAGACCGATGCGAAGCGGATGTAGGCGAGCTGGTCGATGTCGCGCAGCGCCTCGGTCGCCAGCCGGCCGATCTCCTTGGAGGTGACCTCCGGCTCGCCGCGCGCGCGCAGCCCGCTCTCGATGTCATCCACCGCCTGCTCGACGCGGGCGAGGGTCACGGGGCGCTTCTCCAGGGCTCGCATCAGCCCGGCCTGGAGCTTGGCGCGGTCGAACTCCTGGCGGCTTCCGTCACGCTTGATGACGGTCAGTCTCGCCCCTTCCGGGCGCTCGTAGGTGGTGAACCGATACGCGCAGGTCTCACATTCGCGGCGACGGCGGATGGTGCCGCCGCTCTCCAGGTCACGCGAGTCGATGACGCGCGTGCCGGCCTCGTTGCAGCGTGGGCAGTGCATGCAGGTTCCCCGTGCGAACTACACCAGTGGTGGTACCGTCAGGCAGCATACCACAAGATGTGCCGGTGTCAGCCCCCAGACCGGGCGTCAGGCCTGCTCGGTCCGTCCCAGTCGCGCGGCCACGTCCGCCTCGGCCGGCATCCCCGGCTCCCAGGTCAGCAGGCCATCCACCAGCTCACGCATCCGCAGGCGGGCGTGGAGGATGTTGAGGTGGCCGCGCTTCCAGTACAGGAACGGCTCCTCGTCCTCGGGCGGCCGGTGGCGCATCTTCGAGAAGCCGCAGCCGCGCTCGGCTGTAACGATGCCCCGCAAGGCGCGCTCCAGGTTGCCCTCGTACTCCGCGTGGAGGGCATGCAGCTCCTCGGGGGCGAGGATGCCGCGCAGCCCCTCGGCCGCCGCGTCCAGCTCGTTCTCGGCAGCCTGCAGCTTGACCAGCGCGCCATCGATGTCGGCGTCGCGGCGGCGGAGGCCATCGGTCAGCTCGACCAGCGCGGCCAGCTGGCTGTCGATCAGGGTGGTGCGCTCAGCCAGGTCGCGACGGTACGCCTGCAGCTCCTTGCCGTACGACCGCGGGCGACGACGGGGGAGGCGCAGCAGCGCCGGCATCGCAGCGACCATGACGAGGGCCGCGATGAGCGGGAGGGCCGGCCCTGAACGGTTGCGCATGAGTCCTAGATCCCCTTTCGACGCCTGATCTCGGCGGTCAGCTTCGGGACGATGGTGAAGAGGTCCCCGACCACGAACAGGTCGGCGAACTCGCCGATCGGTGCATCCGGATCCTTGTTGATGGCGAGCACATTCTCGGCGGTCTGCATTCCCACCCGATGCTGGATCGCGCCGCTGATGCCGCAGCCGACATAGAGCGCCGGCTTCACGACCTTGCCAGTCTGCCCGATCTGGAGCTGGTACGGAACCCATCCGGCGTCGGCCGCGGCGCGACTTGCGCCGACCGCGCCGCCAAGCGCTGCGGCCAGCTCGTGGAGCGGCGCGAATCCATCGGCGCTGCCGACCCCGCGACCGCCGGCGATGATGACCGAGGCCTCCTCCAGGTTGGCGACCGCGGCCTCGGCCGGATGCGACTCGACGATGCGCGCCGTGCCGAAGGCGCCGGCCTCCGCGGCGGGAGCGTTGGTGACGGTCGCCGTGCCGCCGCCGCCCTCGAGCGGGCTGAAGGTGCTCGGCAACACGAGCACCACGGCCGGCTGGGGGGCGCCCGTCGGCGGGCTCGCTGACGGTGATGACCGTGCCCTGCAGGGTGGCCTGCTCGGTGCGGACGTGGCCGCCCTCGACCGTGACGGCGCGGACGGGACCGAAGGCGGGCAGGCCAAGCAGGCCCACCAGCGCGGCGGCCAGATCACGGCCGTTGGGCGTGGCCGGCGCCAGGACGGCCAGTGGGGCAAGCTCGCGAACGGCGGCGGCCGCAGCCTGGGCATGGGTGATGGCCGGATTGGTGTTGTCGCCCAGCACCACCGCGCGCGCCGCGCCGGCCGCACCGAGGGCAGCCGCCCCCGCGGCGCCCTTGCCATAGGCGAGCGCCACGGACGATCCGCCGCCCTGCTTCGCCAGCCCCGCCGCGCCGGCTGCCAGCTCGAGGGCGCTGCGGGTCGGGGCTCCGTCCGCGAATTCCGCAAGGAAGGCGATGTCGGTGCTCACGCGACCAGCTTTCGGGCGACGAGCCACTCCACGACGCGCGCCACCGCCTCGTCGGCGCTGACGTTCTCGACCCGCTCGGTGGGCGGCTTGGCCTCCGGCTTGCGCGCCTCCACCACCCTGGTCAGCGCCGCACCGTGCAGGTCCGCGCCCGAGAGGCCCAGGTCGGCGAGGCTCCAGGTCTCCATCGGCTTGCGCTTGGCGGCCATGATCCCCTTGAGCGATGCGTATCGCGGCTCGCCGACCTGGTCGGTCACGCTCGCGACCACCGGGAGCGGTGCCTCGACGATGTCGTACCCATCGGCCGTCAGGCGGCGGATGCGCGCGACCGTGCCCTCGACTCGCAGCTCCGAGCCGTAGGAGAGGAGCGGCAGGCCACGGAGCGCGGCCACGGCGCCCGGCACGAGCGAGCCGCGCGCGTCGTCGGAGGCCATCCCCATCAGCGCCACGTCGGGGGCGAGGCGGTCCAGGGCGGCGGCCAGGACGCGGGCGGTGGCCCACGCGTCGGCGCCGGCGAGGGCGGGGTCCGTCACCAGCGTGGCGTCATCCCCGCCCATCGCGAGGGCGCGGCGGAGCGCCTCCGCCGACTGTTCGGGGCCCATCGACAGGAAGCTCACCATCTCCACGGCGCCCGCCTCCTGGAGACGCAGCGCCTGCTCGATCGCATACTCGTCGAGCGGGTTGATGACCGCCTCCGCGGCGGCGCGATCCAGGCGCAGGTCGGCCGTGTAGCGCTTCTCCGCGGTGGTGGCGGGCACCTGCTTGAGGCAGACCACGATCTTCACGCCGTTCGAGGGCTCCCCGTGCTCTATCTCGCCCGCCGCGCCACGCCGTCCCGTCGGAGGAGCTGGCGCGCCACGATCAGGCGCTGGATCTGCTGCGTGCCCTCGTACAGCTGGGTGATCTTCGCGTCGCGCATCATGCGCTCGACAGGGTACTCGCTCACATAGCCATAACCGCCAAGGACCTGCACCGCGTCGGTGGTGACCCGCATGGCGGTATCACCGGCGATCAGCTTGGCGGAGCTGGTCCAGTAGGCGAGGTCCGGGGCGTCCGCGTCGACCGCCGCGGCGGCGGCGTAGGTCAGCTGGCGAGCCGCCTCGGTGCCGCTCGCCATGTCAGCCAGCATGAACTGGATCCCCTGCGTGTCGGCGATCCGCGCCCCGAACTGCTCGCGTTGCGTGGCGTAGCCGACGGCATAGTCGAGGGCGCCCTGGGCGATCCCGACCGCCTGGGCCGCGATCGAGAGGCGCGACCGATCCAGCGTCGCCATCGCCACCGCGAAGCCCTCCCCCTCCTCGCCGAGCCGGTTGGCGAGCGGAACCCGCACCTCGTCGAACTGGAGCTCGGCGGTCGGCGAGCCGCGGATCCCCATCTTGTGCTCGAGGCGCGGTGCGGAGAAGCCGGGCGTATCGGTCTCGACGATGAAGGCGCTCAGGCCCTTGCGGCCGGCGCCCGGATCGGTCGCGGCGATGATCGTCACCAGGTTGGCGATCGAGCCGTGGGTGATGAAGCGTTTGCTGCCGGTCAGCAGGTAATCGTCGCCGTCCCGTTGGGCGCGCATCCGGATGCCGGCCACGTCGCTGCCCGCCCCCGCCTCGGTCAGGCCGAAGGCAGCCAGCCACTCGCCGCTCGCGAGACGCGGGAAGTAACGCGCCCGCTGCTCCTCATTGCCCGCCACCAGGATCGGCAGCGCGCCGAGCTTCTGGACGATCGGGATCAGGCTGGTGGTGGCATCGGCCCGCGCCACCTCCTCGACCAGGATGCACTGCGCGATGTTGTCCAGCTCGGTGCCACCGTAGCGAGCCGGGAAGCTGGTCCCCAGCAGATCCTGTTTGGCGAGCAGCTCCTTGAGGTCCCACGGGAACTCGGCGCGCTCGTCAATCTCCGCCGCGCGGGGAGCGATCTTCTCCTCGGCCAGCTGGCGGACGACGGCCCGCAGCTCGTCGTGGTCAGCGGTGGGGCGGTAGGTCACGGGGATCCTTTCGCCGGGCGGCGCCGGAGCGAGGGCCGTCGGAGTGGCCGCGAGCAGGATACCGAATCGAGACGGCGGAGAGGCCACTCAGTCGATCGGTCCGGAGACCTCCACCTGGTCGCCGTTGATCCGGGCCCGATACGCCACCTGCCGGGTGGCGGACGGTCCGTGCCGCACCGCCCCGTCACGCAGCCGATAGGCCGACCCGTGCCAGGGACAGACGATGGTGTCCCCCGCCAGCTGCCCCTTGGAGAGCGGGCCGCCCGCGTGCGAGCAGGTGTCCTTGAGGGCGAAGACCAGGTCGCCGCGGCGCACCACCACGAGTGCGGTCGCGCCGAGCATCGCCTGCGTGGGCGTCTCTTCGGCCAGCTCGGCGGCCGCCAGCACCGCGGTGAACTCCTTCGCCTTCTTGCCGCGCGCAAAGGCGTTGTGGTTGACCATGTAGCCGTACTTGAAGACGACGTGGCCGCCGATGAAGGCGCCGACGCTCAGGATCAGGAAGCCCGCCACGATCAGCCAGCCGGCCAGCCCATCGGCCTCCACCAGGAGCGCGACGAACGCCCCGACCAGGGCCACGGTGGCGACGATGTTGACCAGCCCGTGCAGTCCCACCACGTTGCGCTCGTCGCCGGTGGCGGTGTCCTTGAAATCGGTGAGCCCGGTCACGATCGCCGAGACGCCGGCGAGCCAGGTGAGCCCCACCGTCCAGACCAGGGCCGTCCGCACCTCGGCCACGTCCAGCCAGGCGAGAACCTGGAGCATCAGGGCGACGGTCGAGCCGCCGACCACGACGTCCACCACCACGGGGTGGACCGAGTGGCCGAGCCAGGAGCCGTTCAGGAAGTCCTGGAGGAGCTTGCCGGGACGGCCCAATACGCGGAAGAAGGCATTGACCACGCGCGCCGAGGCGGTGAAGAGTCGCGCGAGGGGACGAGCCCAGCGTTCCAGCATTCGCTGACTAGCTACGCGGCGCGATACAGTCGGCGTCCGGCCTAGCCGGCCACCTCGCCAGCCCATTCGCGGAAGACGGCCAGGTAGCGGTCCACCTCGGCATCGGTGTGCTGCACCGATAGGGTCCACTGGTCGTCCGGCGCGGGCGGGATCAGGATCCCGCGATTGGCGAGGAACCAGAACGAGGATGCCCACAGCTCGTCGTCGAGGCCGATGAAGTCGCGGTAGTTGGTGACCCGCTGCGGGGCGAACATGACGATCCCCTTCGGCCCGACGTTGATCGCGTAGCCGGGCAGTCCGAACTCGTCGACGATCTCCTGGCTGCCGGCCGTGAGCCGGTCGCCCATCGCCTGCAGGCGCGGGTAGGCCTCGGGGGTGAGCACCTTGGTGAGCACCGCCAGCGCGGCCGCCATCACCAGCGGCGAGCCGTTCATGGTGCCCATGTGGGCCACGCGCGACGTGCTGCCGAAGGAGGTGTAGCCGAGGCCGGACTCGATGAGCGGCGCCTTCGCCCCGCCCTCGATGACCCGCATCACCTCCTCGCGTCCGCCGAAGGCGCCGATCGGCGTCCCGCCGCCGATGCTCTTGGCCAGGCAGAAGAGGTCCGGCTGCACGCCGTAGTACTCCGTCGCCCCGCCGTAGGCGATCACGACGCCGGTCTTCACCTCGTCGAAGATGAGGACCGCGCCGTGCTCGGTGGCCAGCTCGCGCAGCCGCTCCAGGAAGCCAGGCTCGGGTGGCACCACGCCGATGTTGAACTGCACCGCCTCGACGATGATCGCGGCGATCTCGCCGCGGTGGCGGCCGAGGATCTGCTCGACGATGTCGGCGCGGTTGAAGGGCGCGATCACCGTCTCGGCGATCCGGCTGCGCGGGATGCCGGCGCTGGTGGGCACCGTGTTCGGCGCCTCGATCTCGCCGATGCTCGCGCGCGGCGGCTGGATGCTGACCAGCACGTCGTCGTGGTGGCCGTGGTAGCCGCCCTCGAACTTGATGATCTTCTCGCGACCGGTGAAGCCGCGCGCGACCCGGATGGCGTCCATGGTCGCCTCGGTGCCGGAGTTGCTGAAGCGGATCAGGTCAGCCCGGAAGCGGCGCTTGAGGTCCTCCGCCACGAGGATCTGCTCCTCGATCGGGAAGGTGAAGGCGGTGCCCATGGCGGAGCGGCGCTGGATCGCCTCCACGAAGGCGGGGTGCGAATGACCGGCGGCCAGCACGCCGAGCGCCATGTCGAAGTCGAGGTACTCGTTGCCGTCGACGTCCCACATGCGCGAGCCGCGTCCCTCGCGGATGAAGAGGGGGTACGGGTCGTAGGTCTGGAACGAGCTGGCCACGCCAAGCGGCATCGATCGCTTCGCGCGTTCGTGCAGCTCGGCGCTCTGCGGGGTGCGCGCCCGGTAGGCCGCCTCTTCTCGCTCGACCATGGCCTTGACCCGGCCGCGGTCCACCTCGCGTCGCTCGCCCACGGTCATGCCACCGATCCTAGCGGATCGGGGCACGCGCTGGTCGCGATCGGTGGAGTCTAGGGCCAGATCCTGCGGAATCCGCGGGCCAGCGTCCGATCGGGCGCCTCGAGCGTCCAGGCGCCCGTGGCGTCGGCCAGCAGCTCGGCCACGTCGCGGACCTGGACGTCGGCCCGGTCGAGGTCGGTCACTCCGTCACGCAGCATCACGAGGCAGAAGGGACAGGCGGTGGCGATCGCCGTGGACCCGGTCGCCAGCGCCTGCTCGGTGCGGCGATGGTTGATGCGCTGCCCCTCGCGCTCCTCCATCCACATCCGCGCCCCGCCGGCACCGCAGCAGAGGCCCTTGCGGTGGTGCTGCTCCATCTCCACCACGGTCTGGCCGGCGACCGCCTCGACCACGCGTCGCCCCTCGTCATAGACCTGGTTGTACCGACCCAGGTAGCACGCGTCGTGGTAGGCGACCTGCGCCTCGTTGCTCCGATCCGGGATGAGCCGGCCGTCGGCGATCAGTGTGTCGAGCAGCTGGGTGTGGTGGATCACGTCGATGCCGGAGAGGCCGAACTGCGGGTACTCGTTGCGGATCGTGTTGAAGCAGTGCGGGCAGCTGGCCACGATGGTGCGGACGCTGTGCTGGTCGTGCGCCATGGTCAGGGTCGCGACGTTCTCCTCGGCGAGCATCTGGAAGAGGTATTCGTTGCCGGCCCGGCGCGCAGGGTCGCCGGTGCAGGTCTCCCGTGGGCCGAGCACCGCGAACGGCACCTCGGCCTGCTTGAGAAGCGCCGCCATGGCCCGCACCACCTTGCGGTTGCGATCGTCGAAGGCGCCCGCGCAGCCGACCCAGTAGAGGACGCCGCGGTGCGCGGCCGGTGCCGAGCCATTGGTGGCGTCCGAGCCCAGCACCGGCACGTCGAGGCCCTTCGCCCAGTCGAGGCGGGCGCTGCGCGGCTGGCCCCACGGGTTGCCTGCCGTCTCCATGTTGCGGAAGGCCGCGTTCAGCTCCTTCGGGAAGCGGCTCTCCTCCAGCACCAGGTTGCGTCGGATCTCGACGATGCTGTCGACGTGCTCGATCAGCACCGGGCAGCCCTCCACGCACCAGCCGCAGGTGGTGCACTGCCAGACCGCCTCCTCGGGGATGACGTGGTCGACCAGGGGCAGGGCCATCGCCTCCACGGCGCGCTCGCGGGCCAGGCCGAGCGAGGCATCCGCCGCCTCGACCCCGGTTGACGCCCCACCGCGCGCCGCCCGCTGCGCCCCGGCCGCCGCGGCGAGTGCCGTCTCGGCCGCCACGATCTGGTCGCGGAGACCCTCCATGAAATGCTTCGGCGAGAGCGTCTTGCCGGTCATCGAGGCCGGGCAGAACTCCATGCACCGTCCGCATTCGGTGCACGACAGGCCGTCGAGCAGGTGCCGCCAGGTCAGGTCCTTGAGCGACTTGGCGCCGAAGACCAGCTCTTCGCCAGGCGGCGGCTCCGCCTCCAGGTCCATCTTGCGCAGCGCGCCCCGCGGCTCCAGGTTGCGGGTGTAGACGTTCGGCTCGCTGGTCAGGATGTGGAGGTGCTTGCTGTACGGGAGGTACGTGCCGAACGCCATCACGAAGCCGATGTGCAGCCAGGCGAAGATCCCGAAGCCGGTGGCCGCGGCCTCCGCCCCCAGCGGCTCGAGCAGCAGCGAGACGGGGCCGCCGAGGATCGCCCAGCCGCGAGCGGGGTCGTCGGGGCGGGCCACGAAGCGGAGGGCGTCGCCGGCCACCTCGGTCACCACCACGCCCAGGATCATGGCCAGGATGATGAAGGCGTCCCGGCTCAGCGCCAGCCGGGCGGGCCGCTTCACGACCCGGCGCCAGGTGGCGTACGCGAGGGCCACCAGCACCAGGCCGATGAACAGGTTGGCGACCGCCACCGCGAGGAGCCAGGCGATCCCGCCGAGCGGCCAGCGCAGGATCGTCTCGACCAGCCCGTTGGTGAAGTAGTTGCCGGTCGTGACCAGCAGCACCAGGAAGCCCCAGAAGATGAAGGCGTGCATCAGCCCCGGCCACAGGTCGTTGAGCAGGCGCCGCTGCGCGATGACGTACACGACGACGCCCCAGATGCGACGCAGTGGCTGATCCGTGCGCTCGATGGGGCGGCCGGCGCGGAGCACGGCGAGGTGGCGGCCGGCACGACGCCAGAAGAGCGCCACCGCGCACGGCGCCCGGCAGCACGATCAGCGGGTAGAGGGGGACCCCAACCTCCATGCCGGCCATGCTACCCGGCGGCCCCGCCGGGTCGGAGCCGGAAACCGCGCTAGTGGTCGCCGCCGGCGAGCTGCTCCAGGGCGTGGCGCAGGACGGGGAGGACGGCGGTCAGCGACTCCACCGCGCCCCTCGGCGAGCCCGGCAGGTTGACGATCAGGGTCGTTCCGCGGGCCCCGACCACGCCACGCGACAGGGCGGCCATGGGCGTGGAGGCGAGGCCCGCGGCGCGCATCAGCTCGGCCAGGCCGGGGATCTCACGGTCGATGACGCGCCGCGTGGCGGCGGGCGTTCGGTCGCCGGGCGTGAGCCCCGTCCCGCCGCTCGTCACCACCAGGCGCGCGCCGGCATCGGCGAGGGCGCTGAGCGTGCGGGCGATCGCAGCCTCGTCATCGGCCAGCACGATCGGGTCCGGTGCCACGTCGAAGCCGGCGGAGCGGAGCGCCGCCACCACCGCCGGGCCGGCGGCGTCCTCCCGCTCCCCCGCGGCCGACCGGGTGGAGCAGGTGATCACGGTGGCCTCATGGGCCACGCGAACCGCTGGTGCGGCGGCGGCCTCGTCGCGGGACCAGGCGCCGCTGCGCCCGCCCTCCTTGGAGAGCAGCTCGACGCGCTCGACGACGATGTCGCGCTGGAGGGCCTTCGCCATGTCGTAGAGCGTCAGGGCCGCCACGCTGGCCGCGGTCAGCGCCTCCATCTCCACCCCGGTGCGCGCCGTGGCGCGCGCCTCGGCCCGAATCGTAACGACGCCCGCCTCGCGATCGGCGGTCAGCTCGACGTCGACGTGGTCGAGCGGGATCGGGTGGCAGAGCGGGATCAGGAGCGAGGTGCTCTTGGCCGCGCCGATCCCCGCCAGGCGGGCCACGACGAAGGCATCGCCCTTGGGACCCGCCCGCATCGAGGAGCGTGGCCAGGACGTCGGGGCGCATGCGGACGGTGGCCGCCGCGACCGCGCGGCGGGCCGTGATCGGCTTCTCCCCCACGTCGACCATGTGCGGCGCCCCATCGGGGCCGAGGTGCGAGGGCTTCACCCGAGTGCTCCCAGCAGGGTGGCATCGTACAGAGCGCCCGCCTCCCCCGCCGGCTCGCCCTCCGGCACCGCGAGCAGCGCATTCGCGGCAGCCAGCGATCGAAGCTGGGCCGATCCCTGTCCCCCGGCGGGGCTCGCCTCCCAGCCGTCGGCCGCGCGACGGACGACCACGCGCAGGAAGGCGCGCCGCTCCCGGTCCTTGTCGACCCGCTCGGTCAGCCTGGCCGGCAGGTGGAGCCGCCCGTCCCCGGCGAGCCCGAGCATGGCTCGCAGGAGCGGCCGCGCGAACAGCTCGAAGGTGACCAGGGCGCTCACCGGGTTGCCGGGGAGGCCGATCACCGGGCGTCCGTCGATCGTCCCGAAGGCGAGCGGCTTGCCGGGCTGGACCGCGATGCGCCAGAAGGCCAGCTCGCCGAGCCGCTCGATCGCCGCGCGCACGTGGTCGTGCCGCCCGACGCTGACCCCGCCGCTGACCACGAGCAGGTCGGCCTCCGCCCGGCGCGACGCAGGGCGGCCTCGATCGCCGCGGGCTCATCGGGAAGCGGTGGCAGGACCAGCGGGGATCCGCCGGCCTCGGCGGCGGCGGCGGCCAGGGAGGCGGAGTTCGCGTCGTGGATCTGGCCGGGGGCGAGCTGGTCCCCGGGTGCCACCAGCTCATCGCCGGTCGAGAGGATCGCCACGAGCGGTCCGCGGCGCACCTCCACCTCCCCGAAGGCGAGCGAGGCGAGCACGGCCACGCTCGCCGGGGAGAGGGGCTCGTCGGGGAGCTGGACGGTGTCGCCTCGTCGCGTGTCGTGGCCCGTTCCCCGCACGAACGCGCCGACGGCGGTGGCGGGCAGCCGCACGCGGCCGTCCGCCAGCTCCTCGGCCACCTCCAGCGGAACCACCGCGTCGGTGCCCGGCGGCAGCGGAGCCCCGGTCATGATCCGGACGGCGGCCCCCGGCGGGACGGCTGGCACTGAGCGCTGCCCGGCGGCCACCTCGCCGACCAGGCGCAGCTCCCCGGGTGCATCGGCCGCGCGCAGGGCGAAGCCGTCCATCGCGGAGTTGTCGAAGGGCGGCACGTC
Organism: uncultured Chloroflexia bacterium; assembly: GCA_963782015.1. Classification (GTDB taxonomy): domain Bacteria; phylum Chloroflexota; class Limnocylindria; order QHBO01; family QHBO01; genus CF-167. The sequence goes on along the minus strand of CAWAHY010000003.1, from coordinate 180,215 downwards.
GACGGGCGCCGTCACGGCGAACGAGGCCGGCACGCGGCCGGCCGCCGCCCCCAGCGGAACCGTCTCGGAGCCGGTCAGGCGGGCGTGGGCGAGGATGCGGTCACGCGCCTCCTCGACGGAGAGCATCGGCCTAGACGCCGAGGCGCATGCGGGCCTCGATCAGCCGCAGGATGCCGGCCCGCGTCAGCAGGCCGACCACCGTGCGGCCCTCATCGGTCACGACCGGCAGCTGGTTCACCTCGCGCTCCTGGAGGAGCTTGAGCGCCGCCTCCAGCTCGGCATCCGGCCCGATCGTGGCGAGCTCGGCGTAGCGGGTCATGATGTCGGTCACGCGAGCCCCGTCCCAGCTCTCGCGCGGCATGCGTCGGACGTCGGAGAGCGTGACGATGCCCGGCCAGCCCGCCGTCGGTGTGGCGCACCAGGAACGAGCGGTGGCCGCCGCGGATCAGCCGCTCGTTGACCAGGTCGGCGACCGTCTCGTTCGGCGAGATGGAGGGTGGATCGGCCTCCATCACGTCGCGCACCTTGATCCCATGCAGGGAGTGCTCGACGCTCGTCTGCGCCACCGCCGCCTCCGCGGCATTGGACAGGAACCAGCCGATCAGCGCCAGCCAGACGCCGCTGAAGAGGCTCATCCCCTGGAAGATGACGAAGACGCCGGCACCGATCAGCAGGTACCCGAAGAAGCGCCCGACCATGGCCGCGCTGCGAGTCGCCGCGTAGTGGTCGCCGCGGACCTTCCACAGGATGGCGCGCAGGATCCGCCCGCCGTCCATGGGGAAGCCGGGGATCAGGTTGAAGAGGCCGAGCGAGATGTTGATGAAGCCGAGCCAGCCGACGATGGCCACCACCTGCTCCTGGTTCACCGCCACGTCGATGCCCCACAGCACGCCGCCGATGGCCAGGCTGGTGAGTGGCCCGGCGGCCGCGATCAACGCCTCGTCGCGTGGTCGCTTCGGCTCGCCCTCGAGGCTCGCCGCGCCGCCGAAGATGAAGAGGGTGATGTCACGCACGCGGAGGCCGAAGCGACGGGCCACGAGGGCGTGGCTCAGCTCGTGGGCGAGCACCGATGCGAAGAAGAGCACGGAGATGACGGCCCCGATGCCCCAGTAGAGGACGTCTCCCCACCCGGGGAAGGTTGCCGGCAGCTCGCCGGCGGCCATCGTGTAGGTCACGATCAGGGCGATCACGAACCACGAGGGGTGCAGGGCGATCTGGACCCCGAAGATGCGGCCGATGCGGATCCCGTTGCCCATGGCTGCGAGTGTAGCCGAGCCTCAGCGCTCGGCCGGGACGCTCCCCAGGTCGCGCCGCGCCAGCCACGCCGCCCCGAGCGCCCCGAGCACGATCGAGGCTCCCGCCAGGAGCGAGACCTCGAACCAGAACGGCTCCGGGAAGAGGCGGATCAGGTTCGAGTCCGGGCCGAACTGCCAGGTCCCGGACTTGAAGAAGAGGGCATGGAAGGCGGCGAAGGCGGTGTCGAACGAGACCGCGAAGAAGGCCGCCAGGACCAGCGCACCCGCTCCCACCCCGCCGGCTGCGCGCAGCAGCAGCCGCCCCCGGCGCGGTCGCTCGCCCCGCAGCCGGCGCCAGGTGGCAACGAGCGTGACCACCGCGCCGATCTCCAGCACGGCCAGGACCCGCACCAGGCCGGCGACGTCCTGCATGTGGCTCCGCTCCGAGGCATCCAGGATCGGCGGAGCGTTGTCGAGGCCGGCGACGAAGTCCCCGGCCGTGAAGAGGTCGCGCAGCATGGCGGCCGTGACGCGATCCACGTTCGCCTGATCCGTGCCGAGTGAGGCGGGCACGCCGTGGCGGGCCTGCTCGGCGCTCACCAGCCACGGGTTGAAGAGGAGGAGCGGCCCGCTCAGGACGATGACCAGCGCGACCGCCGCGCCGAACGCGACGCCGACCCCCCAGGGCGCCGGCTTCGTCAGAGCGCCTTGGTCGGCAGGCGGCCGGCGCCGACGAACATCGACAGGATCCAGCCAACGATCGCCACCACGATCGCGCCCAGGAACGCCGACCCGAAGTCGGCGACCGTGAAGCCGAGGCCGAGCTGGTCGCTGATGAGGGCGGTCAGCAGGAGCATGGCGGCGTTGATCACGAGCAGGAAGATCCCCATCGTGAGCACGCTGATCGGGAGGGTCAGGATGCGCAGGATCGGCCGGAGGTACGTGTTCAGCAGGCTGAACGCCAGGGCGACCAGCAGGAGCTTCCACCACTCGCCGACGAAGTCGATCCCGTCGAGGACGTAGACGGCGGCGTACAGCGCGCCGGCGTTGATCAGGATCTGGAGGATGCGATCGGTCTTCATGGCGCTAGCCTATCAGGACGGGAGCAGCCGGCCGCGCACCCAGGCGCCGCGGACCATGGCCGGATGGGCGCGGAAGACGAGTCGGCTCAGCATCTCGTCCGGGCGATCGTCCTCGTGCGCCCCGACTCCCTCCAGCGGCAGCGTCACCGACGGATCGACGACGATCAGGTCGGCCTCCTTGCCGACCTCGACCGAGCCGATCCGATCCGCCAGGCCCAGCGCCTCCGCGCCGCCGAGCGTCCCGAGCCGCAGCCAGTCGGCGGGCGACAACGGCGGGGCGTCGCTCAGCCCCGCCGCTCGCAGCGCGTTCTGGGTGTAGGCGCCGGCGCGCATCACGGAGAAGAGCGGCGCGTCGGGGCCGGCGGCCACATCGGAACCGAGGCCGATCCGGATCCCAGCCGCCAGGTAGCGCGACAGCGGCATGGCGCCGCTCGCCAGGAAGAGATTGGAGCTGGGGCAGTGGACCACGACCGCGCCGCGCTCCGCCAGGCGGGCCACCTCCCGATCGGAGAGATGGATGGCATGCGCCAGGATCGCGCGGGGCGACAGGCCGCCGGCGCGGTCATACACATCGGTGTAGTCGTTCGCGTCGGGGAAGAGGCGGCGCACCTCGGCGATCTCGCCGCGGTCCTCGGAGAGGTGGGTCTGCCAGTACGCGCCGGCATCCGCCGCGGCCCGCGCCGACGCCGCGAGCATCTCCGCCGAGCAGCTCACCGCGAAGCGCGGCGTAAAGGCGTACATCAGCCGCCCGTCGTCGCGCCCATGCCAGGTCGCGCACAGCTCGACCGACTGCCGCAGCGACAGCTCGAGGACCTCCTTCGGGTCGCGGTCGGTGTCGTAGCTGAGGCGGTCCATCATCACCTTGCCGATTACCGCCCGGATGCCGTGGGCCTCCGCGGCGCGGAAGCACGCGTCGAGGCTCTCCGCCCAGAGCGCGCCGTAGGCCACCACCGTGGTCGTCCCGGCGCGCGCGAAGGCCCGGAAGGCCGCCGGAGCTACCAGCTCCGCCGTCGCGGTGTCGAAGTCACGCTCGAGCGGAAAGATGTAGCGCTCGAGCCAGGTCAGCAGGTCGAGCCCGGCCCCGACCCCCGCGTTGGGCATCTGCGGCAGGTGCGCGTGCAGGTCCACCAGGCCCGGCATCACCAGCCAGGGCCGCAGGTCGACGACCGATCCCGCCACGACACCCTCGTTCCATGGAGCTGCCGTGGCAATCCGTCCGCCCGCGTCCACCGTCACCAGCGCGTCGGGCTGGTAGTCCAGGCCGCCGCTCGCCAACGGCGTCAACAGCCGGGCGCGCAGCCCGAATGGCGGGGAGGCCGGCAACCAGGGAGCAGGGTGCACGGCGGGATGCTACCCGCCGGGACCGCGCACGGCTACCTCAGGCGGCTGGCCTCGTGGCAACCTCCGGCGCCCCTCCGGCCCGACCGCGCTCGATCACCGGACGCAGGATCTCGGCGAAAGCGGCTGGATCGGTCTCCTCGAGGTCGTAGCGCACCCGCACCACCGGCTTGTTGAGCGAGAGCACCCGTGTCAGGTCAATCGGCGTGGCAGCGAGCACGAGGTCGGCCGGCACGGCGTCGAGCGTGGCGGCCAGCTCGGCCGTCTGCTCCTCGCCGTACCCCATCGCGGGCACCAGCGGCCCGAGGTCCGGGTAGCGCGCCAGGACGTCCGCGATGCTGCCGACCGCGTACGGCCGCGGGTCGATCGGCTCGGCACCGAAGCGCCGCGCCGCGACGATCCCGGCCCCGTAGGTCATGCCGCCGTGGGTCAGCGTCGGCCCATCCTCCACCACGACCACTCGCATCCCTTCGATCGGAGCGTCGACCCGGACCGCGGAGCGTGCTTCGAGGACCGCTGCGTCAGCGTTGAGCCGCCCGACGTCGGCCCGCACCTGGGCGATCTCGCCGGCGCTGGCCGAGTCGACCTTGTTGATCAGCACGAGGTCGGCCATGCGGAGCACCGCCTCGCCCGGGTGGTAGTGCAGCTCGTCGCCGGCACGCAACGGATCGGCCACGGCGATCAGCAGGTCCGGCCGGTAGAAGGGCAGGTCGTTGTTGCCGCCATCCCACAGCACCACGTCTGCCTCCGCCTCGGCCGCCGCCAGGATGGCGGCGTAGTCGACCCCCGCGAAGACGACCCGGCCCGCGGCGACATGCGGCTCGTATTCCTCGCGCTCCTCGATGGTGGTCTTCTGGTCTGCGAGGTCCGACATCGTCTCAAAGCGCTGGACGCGCTGAGCCACGAGGTCGCCGTATGGCATCGGGTGGCGGACCACGGCAACGCGCAGGCCCGCGGCCGCCATCAGCTCGGCGATACGGCGCGTGGTCTGGCTCTTGCCCGATCCGGTCCGGACCGCGCAGATCGCCACCACCGGGCGCCGGCTCGGCAACATCGTGCGGCGCGGGCCGAGGAGCGTGAAGTCGGCGCCGCCGGCCAGCGCGCGCGATGCGGCGTGCATCACCGTCTCGTGACTGACGTCGCTGTACGCGAAGACGACCTCGTCGATCGCCTCCCGCGCGAGCAGCTCGTCGAGCTCCGACTCGGCCACGATCGGGATCCCTTCGGGGTACAGCGGGCCGGCCAGCTCCGGCGGGTAGCGGCGGCCGGCGATGCCGGGGATCTGGGTGGCGGTGAACGAGACCACCTGGTGCGCGAGATCGTCCCGGTAGACGACGTTGAAGTTGTGGAAGTCGCGACCGGCGGCTCCCATGATCACCACTCGGCGCGCCATGGCGGCTACCTCACTGCCTGCAGCGCGGGTCGCGCAACGACCCGTCGCCTCTAGGCTGAGCGGCATCGACAGGGGGGCCAAGTGCCAAAGGGCTCCCCACCAAGGTTCGAACGTCGCGGGAATCGGCGCATCGCAAATCCATTGACGAGGCGGGCGACGGTGGCGCATCCTGCGCGAACTCTGGAGCATCTGCCGAGGGACGGATGATCGGGCGATCCGGAAGGCTGAAGAGTCTGGCGACGGCCGCCGTGGCGGTCGTCCTCATGACCGGCTGCGCGCCGTCCGGGAGCGTCGAGGTCACCTCGACCGAGCTGCGGATCTACTCGTGGGCCGAGTACCTGCCCGACGACGTGATCGCCGCGTTCGAGGCCGCCCATCCCGGGCTGCAGGTCAGGATCGACACCTACGCCTCGAACGAGGAGATGCTCGACGGGCTGGCGGCCCAGCCGGGTCACTGGGACCTCGTGATCCCGTCGGATTACGCGGTCGAGATCCTGGTCGACGCCGACGGCCTCGAGCCGATCGAGATCGGCAGGGAGATCAAACACTTCGCGAACATCCTGCCCGCCTTCCGGGCACCCTACTTCGACCCGGGCGGCCAGCCGAGCCGAAATGGCGGCCATGGCGACCAGCCGAAGTTCACGGTCCCGTTCCAGTGGGGCACCACCGGCATCGCCTGGGACAGCAGCAAGGTCTCGTTCGCGATCACCGACTGGGCGGACCTGGCCCGACCGGAGCTGCACGGGATGGTCGGGGTGCTCGACGACGCGAGGGAGACCCTCGGCAGCGCCCTGCTCGCCACGGGCCACGACAAGAACGACGACTCCCCCGCCGCCCTCTCCGAGGCGGTCGCCTGGCTGAACGGACTGGGGATCGCGTCGGTCAACAGCGACGACCCCGAACGTTCGCTGCTCGACGGAACCGTCGACGCCGCGATCGTCTACAACGGCAATGCGATGCTCGCCATCCGCGACAACCCGGACATCCGCTTCGTGCTCCCCGACGACGGCGGCATCTTCTTCGACAACCTGGCCATCCCGGTCGGCGCCCCGCACCGCGATGCTGCGCTCGCCTTCATCGACTTCATCCTGCTCGGTGAGACGAGCGCCGACGTGTCGCGCGCGTTCGGCTACTCCACGCCGAACCAGGCTGCGCTGGAGATCCTCTCCGACAGCGACCCGGACTTCGTCGACGACCCGATCAGCAACCCGCCAGCCGCCTCCCTCCTCGGCCTGCGCATCGTGAAGAACGTGGGCGAGCCGGGCCAGGCGCGGTTCGTCGCCGCCTGGGACGAGGTCGCGAAGTGACCGAGCCCCACGTCGCTGGGAGCCAGGTGACAGTGCACGACATCGCGGTCACCGTCGTCAAGCGCCAGCTGCGACTGCTGCCGCTCGTGGGACTGATGTTCTTCACCGTCTCGGGCGGCGCCTACGGACTGGAGGACGTGGTCGGCTCCTCGGGGCCGGGGATGGCCATCGTCCTGATCCTGCTGACCCCGATCATCTGGTCGCTGCCGGCCGCGCTGGTCGTGGCCGAGCTGAGCACCGCGCTGCCGGTCGAGGGTGGCTACTACTACTGGGTCAAGATCGGCCTGGGGCGATTCGCCGGCTACATGGAGGGTGCCTGGTCGTGGCTGTGCACCTTCGTCGACATGGCCATCTACCCGGTCCTCTTCGCCGACTACCTGTCGAACTACATACCTGGGGCGGCCGCCGGTGCGACCATCTTCTTCTCGATCGGCCCCATCGACATCGACCTGCACTGGCTGGTCTGCATCGCGGTCATCTGGCCGCTCGCCTACCTCAACATCCGCGGCGCCAAGGGGGTCGGCGACTCCTCGATCGCGTTCATGGCCTTCATCCTGCTCCCCTTCGCCGCCGTGGCGGTGCTGGGCATCCCGCGCCTGATCGCCGCCGGTGGCGTCGGCCTGACCCCGTTCACGCCGCCGGGGGTGGATGCCTTCGGCGCCTTTGGGGCGGGCCTGTGGGTGGTGATGTGGAACTACCTCGGCTGGGATGGCCTCTCCACCATCGCCGGGGAGGTGGAGAACCCACGCCGCAACTTCCCGCGCGCGCTCGCCATCTCGATTCCGCTCATCACCCTCTGCTACCTGCTGCCGGTGCTGGGCGGGCTGGCGGTCAGCACCGATTGGCAGGCGTGGACCGCCGGCTACTTCCCACAGCTGGCCGAGGAGCTGGGCGGCGTCCCGCTGGGGGTCTGGCTGGCGATCGGCGGGCTGGTGAGCGCGGCGGGCCTCTTCTCGGCCCTGCTGCTCTCGGTCTCGCGCGTCCCGTTCGTGATGGCCGGCGACGGATGGCTGCCGCGGGGCCTCACCCGCGAATCGCAGCGGTTCGGCACGCCGTGGGTCGCGATCGTCGTCTGCGCGGCCATCTACTCGGTCTTCACCCTCGGTCCCTTCCAGGCCCTGGTGGTGGTCGACGTCTTCCTCTACTCGTGCGCCCTCCTGCTCGAGTTCGCGGCGCTGGTGGCGCTGCGCATCCGGATGCCGAACCTGAATCGGCCTTTCAAGATTCCCGGCGGCTGGCCGGCGATCACCGCTGTGATCGTGTTCCCGGTGCTGATCGTCGCCTTCGCGGTGTTCCAGAACGTGCAGGATGAGGGCATCGAGTCGATGTACATCTCGTTCGGGGCGGCGTTGCTGCCGATCCTCGCCTATCCCTTCCTGAAGCGGTTCGTCAAGCGCGATCAGCCCGAGGCGGTGGTCGAGCTCGACGGCGTCGACGTCAACACCCTGCTCGAGGCACGCTCATGAGCGACCAGCCGCAGCTACCGAACCCGCGTGGCATCCGCCACATCCTGCTCGGGACCGATGCCTCTGACGAGTCGGTCGAGGCCGATGAATGGGCCCGTGACATCGCGCTGGCGCTCGGCGCTCGCGTCACCGTGGTGGCCGCCTTCGACTCACCCAAGGCGTTTCGCAAGCGAGGATCGATCTACCTGACCCAGGCCCGCGACGAGCTCCAGGGCCAGGCAACCGAGGTCGCCGCCGAGGTGGTGGCGGACCTGGTGGCGGCGGGGGTGGAGGCCACGGGCGTTGCCTTCGAGGGGAATACCACCGACGCCGTGCTCGAGGTGGCGGAGCAGGTGCAGCCCGACATCATCGTCATGAGCGGCCGCTCACCGGCCGGGGCGCGCGACTACCTGGTCGGCTCGGCCGCTGAGCGGGTTGTACGCCATGCCAAGGTGCCCGTCCTGGTGGTGCGCTAACCGGCCCCGCCACGCCGGAAGTGGCGCGCGACCAGGATCGTGGCCAGCCCCACCGACACCGCCACCACGTTGGGCACGATGATCGCCACGTTCGGCAGCGACACCCCGTAGGCGATCCAGAGCAGGAAGCCGACCTCCAGCACCATCAGGTACGAGAGCGACACGTCCGCAGAGGACCTGCGCTCAAGCATGCGGCGGATCTGGAGGGCTGGCGAGACGGCCATCAGCACGCCGTACGAGGCCGCGATCCAGCCGAGGGCATCCGTCATCGAAGCGTCACCTGAGCGGTTCCCGCGCGTCCCGGCGGGGCCCGGCCATGCTACGCGATCGGGCCCGGACCAATGGCAGGTGGGCAGGAAGGGCCGATCCGGGGTAGACTCTAGGCACTCTCCCCTTTGGGAGACTCCCGCGTGGTCGTCAGGTTCCTTCTCGAGCCGGCCGTGCGTCGTCGGCTCACTTCGAGAAGAGAACGAGGTCACACATGACCACAGGTACCATCAAGAAGGTCGTATCCGACCGCGGCTTCGGCTTCATTGCGGCCGAGGACGGCAAGGAGTACTTCTTCCACCGTGACGGGCTCGATCGCTCCCTGGAGTTCGATCGCCTCGTCGGTGGCGAGAAGGTCAACTTCGAGGTTGAGTCCAGCCCCCGCGGTCCCCGCGCCGGCAAGGTCTCTGCCGCCTAGCACCGATCCTCGCCCGGGTGCGCAAGCACGCGGGCAGTGATTCGAGCGACGCCCGGTCCGCAAGGACCGGGCGTCGTGCTGTCCGTCGGGTTGTGGTCGGGGCGACTGGATTCGAACCAGCGACCTCTTGAACCCCATTCAAGTGCGCTACCGGACTGCGCTACGCCCCGGCCGACCATCGCCGAGTGTAGCGGGTTCCGCCCTGGATCGGCCACCGGGCATTCGCCCGCCACCCAGCCGATCGGCCCGTCGAAAGGTGACATCCGGAAGTGGCCTCGCGGCAGCCAAACCGGGAGGCTGGTCGAGAGAATGGAATACTGGGCGCGAAGGGATGGATCGCCATGAAGGTCAGCGACGTGATGACCCGCCAGGTGCTCACGGCTCGCCCTGAGATGAGCCTCAGGGACCTGGCGCTGCTGCTGTCGGAACATCGGATCAGCGGGATGCCCGTCCTCGACGCATCCGGGAGCGTGGTGGGCATCGTCTCGGAGGCCGATATCCTCGCCAAGGAGCGCGGGAATCGACCGGCGCATGCCAGCATGGTGAGCTGGCTCTTTGGTGAGCGTGTCGCGGCCGACGAGCTGCGGCGGCATGCCGCCACCACCGTGGGCGAGGCGATGACTTCACCGGCCATCACCATCGACCAGGATCGCCCGCTGCGCGAGGCAGCCGCGCTCATGCTCGACCGTGGCGTGAATCGGCTGCCGATCACCGCCGACGGCCGGCTGGTCGGCATCCTCACCCGCGCCGACCTCGTGCGTGCCTACATCCGCCGCGACGACGAAGCGCTCGACACGATTCGAGACCAGGTGCTCCGCAGGACGATGTGGCTCGATCCCGACGACATGGTCGTGGAGGTCCGCGAGGGGATCGCCCGCGTCGCCGGGACGGTTGATCGGCGCTCGACGGCGGCGATCATCGAGCGCCTGGTCGGGCTCGTTGACGGGGTCGACGGGGTGGTGAGCGACCTGGTCTGGGAGCTCGACGACAGCCACGCTCGGGCCGGCCGGCGAGACTGACCATGAGCCAGGCGCGGCATCGCTGGTCGCCCGCGACCGGCCACGGTCGCTGCACGGGTGACGGGGGTGATCCCACCCGCTGCGCCCGAGGCGCCGGTGGGGCCGATTCCCGTCCGTCGCCGCGGACCCGAGCTGATCGCGCACCCGCTCCTCAACAAGGGGACCGCCTTCAGCGACGAGGAGCGCGACCGGTTCGGGCTGCGTGGCCTGCTGCCGCCCCGCGTCGCCACGATCGAGGAGCAGGTCGCGCTCGAGCTCGAGCACGTCCGCCGCAAGCCCGACGACCTCGAGCGCTACATCGGCCTGGCCGCGCTCCAGGACCGCAACGAGACGCTCTTCTATCGGCTCCTGCTCGAGAACCTCGAGGAGTTCCTGCCGATCGTCTACACGCCCACCGTCGGCCGCGCCTGCCAGGAGTTCAGCCACATCCTCCGCCGGCCGCGCGGCGTCTGGATCACGCCCGATGACGTCGGCCGCATCGACGAGCATCCTGCGCGATCGGCGACCGAGGCCGACGTCCGCCTGATCGTCGTCACCGACAACGAGCGGATCCTGGGGCTGGGCGACCAGGGCGCGGGCGGGATGGCCATCCCGGTCGGCAAGCTGGCGCTCTACACCGCCGCGGCCGGCATCTACCCCGCCTGGACGCTGCCGGTCTCGCTCGACGTCGGGACCGATCGGCAGGAGCTGCTCGACGACCCGCTCTACCTCGGCTACCGCGCGCCACGCCTGCGCGGCACCGCCTACGACGAGGTCGTCGAGGCGTTCGTGGAGGCGGTCGCGGCGCGTCTTCCCGCAGCGCGGTGCTGCAGTGGGAGGACTTCAAGCAGCACAACGCGCTCCGCGTGCTGGCCCGCTACCGGCACCGCTTCCCGAGCTTCAACGACGACGTGCAGGGGACGGGCGCGGTCGTCCTGGCTGGCCTCCTGGCGGCCCGTGCGGAGCGCGGGGGGATCGGCGGCGAGCGCTTCCTCTTCCTTGGCGCCGGGGCCGCCGCGATCGGGATCGCCGGCCTGATCCGGCGTCAGCTCGATCGAGCAGGGGCGCCGCGCCGTCCACCGCTGATCCGTGCATGATCCTGCTCGACTCGAAGGGAGTCGTCGACCACCGCGCGATCCGACCTCGCCGACGACCAGCTGCCGTTCGCGGTGGAGTGGTCCCGGCTGGAGGCGATGGGGCTCGATGCGGCCAGCAGGAGCGACCCCGCAGCGATCGCGCGGGCCTTCCGCCCGACCGTCCTGCTGGGCACGACCGGCTCGCGCGGCGCATTCTCCGAGGAGCTGGTGCGCGAGGTGGCGCGGCACGACGCCGTGCCCATCATCCTGCCGCTCTCAAACCCGAGTGACCGGACCGAGGCCAGCCCGCAGCAGGTGCTGGACTGGACCGATGGACGGGCCCTCATCGCCACCGGCAGCCCGTTTGCCCCGGTCGGTGCACGGGGGGATCACGCGGACGATCGGGCAGGCCAACAACGTCTTCATCTTCCCCGGGATCGGCCTCGGAGCGATCGTCGCCGAGGCGCGCGAGCTGACCGATGACACGTTCCTGGTCGCCGCGCACGAGCTGGCCCGCCAGGTGGCTCCGGATCGGCTCGCGGCGGGCGCCATCTACCCGCCGATCAGCGAGCTGCGCAGCGTCGCGCGCGCGATCGCCATCAGCGCTGGTGCGCCATGCCCGGGACACCGGCTACGGCCGCCAGCTCCGCGACGAAGAGATCGAGCCGGCCGTCGAGCGAGCCATGTGGTGGCCCGCCTATCCACCCTTGACCGCCTGCTGAGCTAGTCGGCCAGCTCGTCCTTCTGGGCGCGCGACATCAGCTCCGCGACGGCCTGCATCGGCGGCCGGCCACCGTGCACGACGGCCTCCACCTGCTCGGCGATCGGCAGCTCGACGCCGTGCAGGGCGGCCAGCGCGAGCGCGCCGCGCACGGTGAAGACGCCCTCGGCCACGCCGTTGAGCCGCGCGGCGGCATCGGTCCATGACAGTCCCGACGCCATCAGCTCGCCGGCTCGCCGGTTGCGCGACAGCGGGCTCATGCAGGTCGCGATGAGGTCGCCGACGCCCGCCAGCCCGGCGAAGGTCATCTGCTGCGCCCCGGCCGCCACGCCCAGCCGGGTGATCTCGGCCAGGCCCCGGGTGATGATCCCCGCCTTGCCGCTGTCACCCAGCGCCAGGCCATCCACGAACCCGGCCGCCAGCGCGATCACGTTCTTGAGCGCACCGCACAGCTCGACGCCAACGAGGTCCGGGTTGGTGTAGACGCGAAAGCGGTCGCTCCCGAGCAGCGCGCCGAGGTCGGCGGCCAGCTCGGCGTCGTCGGAGGCGATGACCGTTCCCGCCGGGAGCCCGGCCGCGATCTCGCGGGCCAGGTTCGGGCCGGAGAGGGCGGCCACGCGGTGTCCGGGGAGCTCCTGCTCGACCACCTGGCTCATGCGCAGGTGGGTCTCCTCCTCGATGCCCTTCACCACGCTCAGCAGGTCGGCCTCCGGGTAGAGGCGCCCCTTGAGGCCGTGGAGCGTCGCCCGCAGGTGCGCCGACGGCACCGCGAGCACGAAGAGCCGATGCGGCTCCGACAGGTAGGCGTCATCGGTCGCCACCCGCAGGTTCGGCGGGAAGACGATCCCCGGCAGGTAGCGCCGGTTCTCCCGGACCGTCGCCAGCTCCTGGCCCATGGCGGGCGTCCGCGCCCAGAGCGTGACCGGTCGTTCCGCGGCCGCCAGCTTGACGGCCAGCGTCGTGCCCCAGGCCCCCGCCCCGATGACCCCGATCTGGTCGGTCATCGAGGGGTGCTACTCGACCTTGATCGTCTCGCGGGGTGCCGATGCCTCGGGGTCGGCCCCGTCGCCCATCTTCGTGATCCAGTGATCGAGGTAGCTGCGCGCCGCGAGCAGCTGCTCCCGGCTGGCGGCCTTGAGGTGGGTGCGCGTCTCGTCGGGGAAGACGTTGCGCATCACCGCCCAGAAGGCGGTCTCCATGGTGGCCCGCGGGTCGGGGCGCCGCAGGCGGCGCTCCAGCTCCTCGAGCCGGGCTTCCAGTTGGGCTGTGTCGTGGTCGGCCATCGGGACTACCTCCGCTGTTGCCCCGCGGGCGGCGCCGCGAAGCGGATCTTCAGGACGTGGTCGTCGAACTTTGCGCCAAGTGTCGGCGCTTCGACAAGTACGCGCGGCAGGACGAAGTTGCGACGCCAGGAGCCGACCTCGATCACGATCTCGTCGGCGTGGCGGTGGAGCTTGATCTCCTCCTTCATGGCGAAGGGCAGCTCCACGGTCATCACGAACTGGTCGTCCTGGCGAGCCACCGTGTACGGGCGGCCGCGGTAGAAGTGGATCGTGGGATCGGTGTCGCCGTACAGGCGCCGGCCGAGCTCGGTCAGTCGCTCGATCCCCACCACCTCCTGGTCGAAGAAGGGTGCCTTGAGCACCGGGATCGGGCTGAACGCCTCCTCCACCATCGGCCCGTAGCGCTGCTGCGCCTCGTACCAGCCCTTGAAGTAGAGCCACTTCACGTCATCGGGGAGGACCCGGTTGGCGATCACCAGGTCGGTCGGGTAGCCGTACAGGTGGAAGTAGGTGAAGGAGCGCTGCGCCTCCTTGATGACCATCTGCTCGAGGGTCAGCACCACGCGCACCGAGGTCTTGTCCGGGTCGGCCAGCAGGTCGTGCATGTGCTCCAGTCGAGCGAAGAGGTCCTCGCCGGCGTCGAACACCTCGTCGCTCGGCATCGGCATGCCGACCACGCGCTTGATGAGCGGCCCGGTCAGCTTGGAGATCCGCCGCCCGATCGGCTCGATCTTCTCCATCCACCACTTGCCGGCCTCCGGCAGGGAGAGGAGGCGAAGCGTCTCACCGGTCGGGGCGGCATCCACCACCACCACGTCGTAGCTGCCCGAATCGTGGTGCTCGGCGATCCAGAGCAGGCTGCCGACCTCGTCCATGCCCGGCAGGACCGTCATCTCCTCGGCCAGCACCTCGTCCAGGCCGCGCCACTTCAGGAGGCTGGCCGCATAGGCCTGGATCCGACCCCAGTAGCGTGCGACGTTGTAGAAGGCGTCCGACTCCTGCCCCCACAGGTTGGGGGCGATCTCGATCGGCTCCGGACCCAGCTCGATGCCGAACGCGTCGCCGAGGCTGTGGGCGATGTCGGTGGAGAGGACGATGGTCCGATACCCGCGCGCGGCGCAGGCGAGCGCCGTGGCCGCCGCGACGCTGGTCTTGCCGACGCCGCCCTTGCCGGTGTAGAGCAGGATGCGCGGGCGCTCGGCAGTGGGGCGCTCGTGGGGAATCGGGGCCGTCGGGGTGATGGGGGTCATCGGGGTGTCCACGATACCCGGACCGCGGATCCGGGGTGTCCCATCCGGCCCGAAATCGGAACCGGGTCAGCCACGCCGTCTCGGCGCGGCGCGCTTGCGGGGGGCGGTCCTGCGCGTCGACACCTCCGAGACGCGCTGGCGGAAGATGAGCTTGATCGGCGTGCCCAGGAAGCCGTACTCGTCCCGGATCCGGTTCTCCAGGTAGCGCCGGTAGCTGAAATGGATCAGCTCGGGGTCGTTGACGAAGATCACGAAGGTCGGCGGCCCGACCGCCACCTGGGTCGCGTAGAGCACCTTGGGCAGCCGGTTGCGGACGTGCGCCGGCGGGTGCGCGCGCACCGCGTCGGTGATGACCCGGTTCAGCTCGGCGGTCGGGACGCGGCGATAGCGCTCCTCCGCCACGCGACGCGCCTCGTGCAGGATGCGGTCGACCCGCTGCCCGGTCTGCGCCGAGGCGAAGACGATGTCAGCCCAGGCCAGGTACGGCGCGTCGCGCCGCAGCCGCTTCAGCCACTCGTCGGCGGTATGCCCGTCCTTCTCCAGGGCGTCCCACTTGTTGATGACCAGCACGATCCCCTTGCCCGCCTCGAGCACGTGGCCGACCACGTGCGCGTCCTGGGCGGTGTAGCCCTCGACCGCATCGGTCATCACCACCGCCACGTCGGCCCGCTCGATCGCCTTCATGGCGCGCAGCACCGAGTAGCGCTCGATCCCCCGATCGACCGATCCCCGGCGACGGATGCCGGCGGTGTCGACCAGGATCATCGGCTCGCCGTCGACGCGTCACCGCCGAGTCGACCGGGTCGCGCGTCGTGCCGGGGATCTCCGACACGATCATCCGCTCCACCCCCAGCACCCGGTTGACGAAGGTGCTCTTGCCGGTGTTCGGGCGGCCCACGATCGCGACCCGCGGCGGGCCCATCTCGGTCTCGGCCAGCTCGGCCAGTTCCCCCTCCCCCAGGTCGCGATCGTCGTAGACCGATGCCTCCGGCTGCGCCTCGCCCGGCTGCGCGGGAGGCAGCATCTCCACCAGCAGGTCGGCCAGGTCACCGCTGCCGCGCCCGTGCTGGGCGCTGACCGTGATCGTCGGCTCGAAGCCGAGGGCGTAGAACTCCGCCGCCTCCAGCTCGCGACGAGGGTTGTCGGCCTTGTTGATGACCAGGATGGTCGGCTTGGCGGCGCGCCGCAGCCGGTCGGCGACCTCGTGGTCGAGCGGGGCGATGCCGACGCCGGCGTCCACCACGAAGAGGACGAGGTCTGACTCCTGGATCGCGACGCGCGCCTGATCCTGCACCCGCTCCTCGATGTGCGTGCCAGGCTCGAGCTCGAGGCCGCCAGTATCGACCACCGTGAAGCGCCGCCCGTTCCACTCGCCGATCCCGTAGACGCGGTCGCGGGTGGTGCCGGGCAGGTCCTCCACGATCGCGACGCGCTCCCCCACCAGCCGGTTGAAGAGGGTCGACTTGCCGACGTTGGGACGGCCGACGATGGCGACCACCGGGAGGGAGGCCATCGGCTACGCGGTCAGCGCGAAGATTCGCTCGCGGACCGCCTCGAGGTCGACCTCGGGGGTGGAGGTGCCGCCGGTGATGCCGATGCGGGCCTTGCCGCGCGCCCAGTCGCGATGCTCGGCCTCCAGCTCATCGGCGTCGGCGATATGGAGCGTATCGGCGCAGACCTCGGCGCACTTGACCGCGAGCTCCTTGGTGTTGCTGCTGTTCTTGCCGCCGACCACGAGCATGGCATCGACCTCGCCCGCCAGGACCACCGAATCGGCCTGACGGGTGAGCGTCACCGGGCAGACCGTGTTGACGACCCGCAGGTCGTGGCAGCGGCGCAGGCAGAAGGCGGCGAACTCCTCGAGCTTGAACGGCAGGATGGTCGACTGGCTGAGGACCCCGATCTTCTTGGTGTGCGGGACGCGCTCCCAGGTCGATCGGTCCATGTCGTCGACCACCACGTGCCTCTCGCCGGCGTAGGAGCGCACGCCCTTGACCTCCGGATGGTCCTCGTGGCCGATGATGCAGACCGTGTAGCCCGCCTCGTCCAGCTCCCGCGCGGCCTTCTGTGATTGGAGCACCCAGGTGCAGGTGGCGTCGATCACCTCGAGCGCGGCCTTGCCGCGGACCTGCTCCAGCTCGGTGGCGGGGACGCCGTGGGCGCGGATCACCAGCGTCCCTCCCTCCACCTGGTCGGCGAGGTCGGCGGTCTTGATGCCACGGTCGGAGAGGTCGGCCTTGATGCCCGGGTTGTGGACCAGCTGGCCGAGGGTCGTGACCTCCTTCCCCTCGTCACGGGCGTGCTTGGCCTTGTCGATCGCCAGGCGCACGCCGTAGCAGAAGCCGGCGCGCTCGGCGATGCGGACCTCGGGTCGGGCGGCGGTGGTCATTCCCCCGATTCTATCGGTCCGGGTCCAAAGCGACCCCGCTGCCACCCGGGCAGGAGCGCCGCGATCTCGCGCATGATCCGCTCGGTGCCCTCGACCAGGGCCTCGCGGTCGAGGCGTCCATCGGGCTGATGCGACAGGCTGAACGGCTTGCCGACGCGGATGTCGACCCTGGTCCGATGCGGCCAGCGGCTGCGCCCCGGGAAGATCCTGCCGCTGCCGGTGATCCCGACCGGCAGGAGGGGCGCACCGCTGCGGATGGCCAGCAGCGCCACGCCGGCCTTGGGCTCGCGCAGCACGCCGTCGCGGGTGCGCGTCCCCTCCGGGAAGATCCCGATCGGGCGGCCGGCGGCCAGGTGCTCGAGCGCGATCCGCTGCGCGGCTCGGTCGCCCTCCCCGCGGCGCACGAAGAAGACCCCGGCGCCGCGCGCCAGCCAGCCGACCAGCGGCCAGTGGCGGATCTCCTCCTTGGCCATGAAGTGGATCGGGCGACCGGTGTGACGGCCGATCGCCTCGCCGATGAAGGGCGGGTCCAGGTTCGAGTTGTGGTTGCTGACCATGATGTAGGGCCCGGAGCTCGGGACGTTCTCGAGGCCGTTGATCGTCCCGCCGCCGAGGAGCCACTTCAGCCAGCCCGTCATCACGGCGCCGGGGAAGTAGAACCAGGTGCTGACGCCGGCGCGGCTCACGGCGCGTCCGGTGGGAGGTGTGACGCGATCGCGTCCACGCATGCGGCGACGTCGAGCTCGCCGGTGTCGAGCACGAGGGCTCCCGGCGCCTTGCGCAGCGGGGCAACCTCGCGGCCGATGTCATCGGCATCGCGCTGCTCGATCTCGGCCAGGTAGCGGTCGCCGCGGTCCGGGCGGCCCATCTCGGCCGATCGCCGCGCGGCGCGCACGGCGGCCGAGGCTGTCAGGAAGACCTTCAGCGTGGCATCCGGCAGGACGACGGTGCCGATGTCGCGGCCGACCATGACCGTGTCGCCGCGCCGCGCGGTCGCGCGCTGCACATGCAGCATCGCGTCGCGGACCGCGGCGTGACGGCTCACCGAGGAGACGAGACGGTCGACGCGCGGGGTGCGGGCCTCGCCGGTCACGTCGCGGCGGTCGAGCAGGACCGTCTCGCGGCGGTCGGCCTGCTCGTGGCGCGGGCGGCGGACCTCGATCCGCACCTGCCGCGCCAGTTGCCCCAGCGCCTCGCCGTCATCGGGATCCACGCCGCGCTCGATCGCCGCCAGGGTGAGCGCGCGGTACATCAGCCCGGTGTCCACGAAGTTCGCAGCGATCCGCTGCGCAAGGGCGTGCCCGATCGTGCTCTTGCCCGATCCGGACGGTCCGTCGATCGCCACGGAGATCAGCCCCCCCGGGTGCCCCGCCTTGACGCGCGGCCGCGCGCCGGCCAGCGCCTCGACCTCCGCCGCCTTGAGCGGGCGCCACTCCCCCTCGCGCAGCCCGTCGAGCGTGAGCGACCCGAGCCGGGTGCGGACCAGCCGCTCCACGTGGTAGCCGCCCGCCGCGAAGAGGCGCCGCACCTCGTGCTTGCGGCCCTCGCCGACTCGCACTCGCAGCCAGCGGCCACGCTCATCGTTCGACCGCTCGATCTCGGCCGGCGGGGACGCGGTCTGGATCGCGAGCAGCCGGGCCGGCCCGTCGCTCAGCTCGACGCCGGCCAGCAGCGCGTCCATGTCGTCCCGGGTCGGTGCCGGGTCGACGAGCACGGCGTACTCGCGCTCGACGCCGTAGCGGGGGTGCAGCACGCGATTCGCCCAGGCACCGTCGTTGGTGAGCACCAGCAGCCCCTCGGAGTCGACGTCGAGGCGCCCGGCTGGCCAGAGGCGCGCACCTCCGCCGTCGCCCAGCAGGCTGACCACGGAGCGGCGTCCGCGTTCGTCGCGCGCGGACGAGAGGAGCCCGATCGGCTTGTGGACGGCGTAGTGCACGACTGTCTCGGCGCCCGTCACCGGGGCGCCGTCGAGCTCCACCCGGTCGACCCCGGGGTCGGCCGATTGGCCGAGGGTGGCGGTCCGTCCGTTGACCGTCACCCGCCCCGCCGCGATGAGCACCTCCGCCCCCCGCCGCGAGGCGAGGCCGCTTCGCGCCAGCAGCTTCTGGATCCGCTCAGCCGGCATCGACCGGCTCCGGCTCGGCGGCAGCCGGCAGCGTTGGGATCGCGACCTCCTCGATGGGCGGCAGCTCCTCGAGCGAGGTGAGCCCGAAGCGCTCGAGGAAGGCGAAGGTGGTCCCGAACAGGATCGGACGGCCGGGCGTGTCGCGGCGTCCAACCTCCACGATCAGGCGCCGATGGAGGAGCGAGCGCAGCACGTAGTCGGAGTCGACGCCCCGCAGGCGGTCCACCTCACCCCGCGTGCACGGCTGGCGGTAGGCGACCACCGCCAGCGCCTCGAGCGCGGCCGGCGTCAGGCGTGCCTCCTCGCGGGCGGCGTAGGCGGCCAGCCGCTCCCCGACCTCCGGCGCCGTGGCCAGCTGCCAGGCGTCATCCATGCGCTGCAGGCGCAGGCCCCGCCCGTCATCGGCCAGCTGCTCGGCGAGGTCCGCCAGGGCCGCCTCCGCCTGGACGCGCGGGACACCGGCCAGCTCGCCGAGCTCGGCGCTGGTCAGCGGGCGCTCGGCGATGAAGAGGAGGGCCTCGTAGAAGACGCC
The DNA here is from genome assembly GCA_963782015.1 of uncultured Chloroflexia bacterium. GTDB lineage: Bacteria > Chloroflexota > Limnocylindria > QHBO01 > QHBO01 > CF-167. The sequence continues at coordinate 160,880 of CAWAHY010000003.1, read as the reverse complement.
CAGGTCGTCGGCGGTGCTCAACGCATCGTCTCGAGCACGATCGGGCCGAACAGTTCGCGCTGCCGAACCGACACCTGGCGGCGCCGGACCAGCTCCAAGGTGGCCAGCAGCGTGACCGTCGCCTCGGTGCGCGAGCGGCAGGTGGCCAGCAGCTGCTGGAGCACGACCCGCCCGCCGGCGGCGAGGGCGGTCCGCAGGACGGCGATCTGCATGGCGATCGTGATCTCGCGCGCCACGATCTCGGGCGGAGGCGCCTCCGGCTCGGGGATCGCCGCCAGGGCACGCAGCGCCTCGGCCAGGACCGATGCCGCCAAGGGGACCACCGCGACCGAGGGAAGGTCGGACTCGCGCGGCTCCCTGCGCATCAGGGGTGCCACCAGGTCCCGGGCACCCAGCGCGCGGGCCACGTCCCGCAGGGCGCGGTACTCCAGCAGGCGCCGCCGCAGCTCCTCCTCATCGGGCTCGTCGGCGCCGTCGGCGACGGCCGGCACCGCCTCGCCGGGCAGCAGGCTGCGCGACTTGAGCAGGATCAGCTGCGCGGCGACCGCCACGAACTCGGCCAGCTGGCCGGGATCGACCGGGTTCGTCTCGAGGTGGGCGACGTAGCCGTCGGCCAGCTCGGCGAGCGGCACCGTCAGCACGTCGAGCTGCCGCGACTCGATCAGGTGCAGCAGGACCGCCAGCGGTCCGGAGAAGACGCCCAGCTGGACCTCGAAGCCGGGCTCGCCGGCGTCGCGTCACCGCCACCGCCAACGGCGCGGACGGTGCCTCGGCGATGGCGATCGGCTCGAGCGTCATCGGCTCAGCTCGCCTCGTCGGCGCGCCGCAGCGCGGCGAGCAGCTGTGCGTCCGAAGGCTCGGTCGCGCCCCGGATCAGGTCCGCCGTGCGCTGCGAGCAGCCCGCTCGCGACGCCGCGTCAGCCGACAGCGCAGCGTGGTGCAGGTAGAGGTGGAATGGGTACCGCCACGACCGCTCGTGCGGGGAGGCCAGGCGGGCAAGGGCGCGCGGCGCGACGGCGCCGAGCAGCACGCCCGCCACCCGGTGCCAGAGCCGCATGCGATGCCCCTTGGCGGCGTCATGCAGCATGGCGGCCGCCAGGAGGTCGGGATCGGTCTGCCCGGCCGCCAGCAGGCGGCCCGCGACATCGAGGGCGTGACGGCGGTCCGCGGTCGGCATGGCGGTGAAGAGCCCCCACGCGGCGTCCGGCAGCAGGTGGCGCGAGCGAGCCACCTCCCCGGGGTCGACCCGGGCGGTCAGGTGGCCGATGAACTGCCCGACCCTATGCACCGATCAGCAACCTCTCGATATCGCCGGCAACCGCGAAGAGCCAACCCAGCGGGCCGCTCCCAGGTCCATACGAGAGCACCAGCAGGAGCAGCAGCGCGAGGTACCCGTACTGTGCGTAGCGTTGCACGGTGAACTGCTGCCGCGGTGGCAGGAGCGGCAGCACGACGTTGTAGCCGTCGAGCGGCGGGATCGGGATCAGGTTGAAGAGTCCCAGGGCGACGTTGAAGTAGACGACCAGCTGCAGCACCCGGTTCGGAAACTCGGCGTCGAGCAGCCCGGCCTGGAGCAGGACCCGGAAGAGGATCGCCACCAGGATCGCCACCCCGAAGTTGGCGAGCGGTCCGGCCAGCGCGACCACGGTGAGGCCGATGCGCCCCGGCCTGAGCGCGTAGGAGTTGACCGGGACCGGCTTGCCCCAGCCGAAGCCGGCGAGCAGGAAGAAGATCGCGCCCATCGGGTCGAGGTGGCGGAGCGGGTTGAGGCTGACCCGACCGAGTGCGCGCGGCCGATGGTCTCCCAGGCGGTCGGCAACGAGGGCGTGGCTGAACTCGTGGAACGTGATCCCCACCACCAGTGCGACCAGGATCCCCACGAAGACCGGCGGGGTGGTATTGCCGAAGAGCACCTAGCCGAGCTCCGGGAGCAGCTCGCGCAGCACCGAGAGGAGCCGCGCAGCGCCGATCGGGCCCATCGCCAGCACCTCCTCGTGCGTCACCTCGCCCTCCATCTCGGGCGTCGCCTCGTTGGTGACGAGGCTGAAGCCGAGGACCCGCGCCCCGGCGTGGCGAGCGACCAGCACCTCGGGGACGGTCGACATGCCGACCGCATCGGCCCCCAGGGAGCGCAGCATGCGCAGCTCCGCGCGGGTCTCGTAGCTCGGCCCGGCCAGCATCAGGTAGACCCCCTCGTGCAGCGAGACGCCGGCTCGCGCGGCCGCGGCCCGGGCGCGCGCGCGCAGGTCGGCGTCGAAGGGATCGGCCATCGAGACGAAGCGCGGGCCGAGCGCGTCGAGGTTCGGCCCGGTGAGTGGGTTCTCGCCGGAGAGGTTGATCATGTCGGAGATCAGGTTCACGTCCCCCGGGAGGAAGGCGGGGTTGATACCGCCACAGGAGTTGGTCACCACCAGGGTCTCGGATGCCCAGCGTCAGGCAGGCGCGCAGCAGGACGGTCGTCCGCCGCTGCGACCAGCCCTCATAGCCGTGTGCGCGGCCCGACAGGAGGAGGAGGGGAATCCCGCTCGCCGTCCCGGCCACCAGCTCGCCCGCGTGACCGGGGACCGTGACGACCGGGACGTTCGGGATCTCCCCGTACGGGATCACCAGCCGCGGCGCCGGATCGAGGAGGTCGACCACGCCGCCCAGGCCGGAGCCGAGGATGATCGCCAGCCGAGGCGACGCGAGATCGGGAGTGGCCGCCAGGCGGGCCGCGATCGCCGCCGCCGCCTCGTCGATCTGCCGCTCCAGCTCGGCCCCGTACAGCCCATCGGCGAAGGAGCGACGGGGCTCCTCCACCTACATTCGCCCCAGCAGGTCGCGCTTCTTGGCCTCGTACTCCTCGGGCGTGATGAGTCCCTTGTCGCGCAGCGCGGCAAGGCTCTCGAGCGTCGCGGTCAGCTGGTCCGCCGCTGAAGGCGGCGTCGTCGGCGCGGCCGCCGCGACAGGGGGCTGGGAATGCCCGTGGGCGCTCATCGGCACCTCGGCGACGCGGTCCGAGCCGGCCCGCGGGGGCATCGGCTCCGCCCGCTGCATGGCCGGCATCTGGGTCGACGCCTGCATGCGCGGCGGCGGGGCGAGGTCCGGCCGCTCCAGCTTCTCCTTCTGGTTGAGCATCGCGATCTTGAAGCGCACCGGGTCGGCCAGCATCTCGTAGTCCTGGATCCCGGCCGACTCCTCGGCGGCGGTCAGGATGTCGAGCGTGCCGAAGTCGAAGATGCGGCCCAGCCAGCTCTGGGTCAGGTGCGCGTCGTTGATCTTCTCGAGGCTCGAATCGGCCATCGTCTTGTTGAAGATGCCATCGGCCTTGATCAGGCGCCGGGTGGTGACGAACCACTCCTGGTTGCGCCACGACCAGACCTTGAGCCCGATCCACGCCAGCGAGGCGAGCAGCACCAGCAGCGAGAGGATCTGGAGCACGCCGCGCAGCGTCCATTCGCCCTGCGAGGTCTGCCAGATCAACACCGCGAAGGCGAGGATCGCGGCGATCACGAAGGGCCACGTCAGGCCGAGCACGGCGAACCAGTGCTGGCGGCTCTCGAAGACGATCTCCTCGCCGCGGCTCAGGAGGTTTCGGGCGTAACTCATCGAGTGCTCCGCTTCTGCTCAGGCTCGTGGATGCGCCCGCGCGTAGACCTCGCGGAGGCGCTCTCCGGTCAGGTGCGTGTAGAGCTGGGTGGTGCTGATGCTAGCATGGCCAAGGAGCGTCTGGACCACCCTGAGGTCCGCTCCCCCCTCGAGCAGATGCGTGGCAAAGCTGTGCCGGAAGGTGTGCGGCGTGACGCGCGCCTCCACCCCGGCCACGGCGGCCCAATGGCGCACCAGGCGCCAGACCGACTCGCGCGCCAGCCTCCGGCCGCGCTGGCTGACGAAGACGGCCGCGGTCGGGTGGCCGGCGGTCCATGCCTCCCGCGGGCCGGCGAGGTAGCGATGCAGCCGCTCACGCGCCTCGTCGCCCATCGGCACCCGTCGCTCGCGGTTGCCCTTGCCGATCACCCGCACCTGGAGCCCCGGCAGGTCGAGGCGGTCGGTGTCGAGGCCGGTCAGCTCGCTGACGCGCAGGCCGCAGGCATAGAGCAGCTCCAGGATCGACCGATCGCGAAGGCCGACCGGCTCGTCGGCGGGCGGCGCGTCGAGGATGCGCGCCACCTGCTCGGGGCCGAGCACGTCGGGCAGGTAGCTGCCCGCCTTCGGGGCGTCGAGCAGCGCCGCCACGTCCCGCTCGGCCAGCTCCTCGCGCAGCGCGAATCCATAGAAGCTGCGGATGGCGGCCACCTTGCGCGCCTGCGTGCTGGGGCGTCGCCCCTCGCGGCGCAACGCGTTGACGAAGTCGCGCACCGGCTCGGGGTCGCTGCGCCAGGAGCGTCCGGCGGCCGCGGCGAACTGGGCGAGGTCGCGCCGGTAGGCGGCGACCGTCAGGGGGGAGAGCCCGCGCTCGACCTGGAGCTCGTCGAGGAAGGCGCCGATCGCGGCCGTCAGCGCCGGATCGGCCTGGACCGCCATCCGCTCAGTACGGGAGCAGCGAGGCCTTGGTGCGCAGCAGGTCGTAGAACGGCGTGCTGCCGCTCAGCTCGACCATGCGCAGCGGCACCGGCAGCGCCCGCACCTCCACCGTCTCGCCGACCGCCATCGGCAGGTCCCACTGCCCGTCGATGCTGATCGTGGCGCCCGGGCTGGCCTGGCGGAGGGTGAGGCGCACCAGATGATCCTCGCCGGCGACCACGCTGCGCAACGGCGAGAGGTAGGCGGCGACCGGCGTGATGATCATGTTGCGGAGGCGCGGGTCGAGCACCGAGCCGCCGGCGCTGAACGAATAGGCGGTCGATCCGGTGGGTGTGGCCACCACCACTCCGTCAGCGACCCAGGTGGCCAGGTGGCTGCCGCTCACCTCGACCTCGACCTGGATCATCCGCACCCGTGTCCCGCGGGCCACCACGACCTCGTTGAGACAGGCCTGCTCCTCACGTTCTCCGCTGGCCCGCAGCAGGGTGGCGGAGATCCGGAATCGGTCCTCGAGGGTGAAGTCGCCGATCGCCACCTTGCCGAGGGCCTGCTCCAGGTCATCGGTCTCGACCTTGGCGAGGAAGCCGACGCGCCCCAGGTTGACGCCGAGGGTCGGGGCCGCCGAGTCGCCGATGCCGCGTGCCGCGTGGAGAAAGGTGCCATCGCCACCCAGGACGCAGACCAGGTCGGTGCCCGGGCAGGACGCCGCGATCCGATCCCGGTCGCTGGCCTCCGAGCTCCAGGTCTCGACGCCGTGCTCAGCGCACCACGCCTCCGCCCGCTCGAGGGTGGCACGCGCCTGGGGATTCGTCGGGTTGAAGGCGAAGCCGAAGCGCATCACTCGCCGGCCCGGAGCCTCGTGGCGATCTCGTCGACCCCCTTGCGCAGCGCCGCCAGCTCGGCGGCCAGCTCGTCAGGGGTGATGGCGGCGTAGGACCGATCGAGCCCCGCCGCGATGAGCGCGCGCATCAGGCTCGAGGGCGAGACGCCGCGGCTGCGGGCAACCGCCTCGACCCGTGCCAGCAGTGCGTCCGGCATCCGCAGCGAGACGATCTCGCGCATCGTGTCGGGCGCCGGCTCGTGGATCGGCTCAGGCAGCGCCGCGAGCTCCTCGAAGACGCTCATCTGCTCGCCGGCCGGGGCGCGCTTGCCCTTCATGCCCGGCATCGTACTGCGCCCGTCATACGGGCGAGGGCGCCACCGCGTTCACCAGCGCCTCCCAGCCCGGATTGGCCGCCGGGCCGATCTCCAGCAGGGCCAGGAATTCCCGATTGCCGTCCGCCCCGACGAGTGGCGATGCGATCAGGGCGGACGGGGCGAAGCCTGTCTCGATGGCCTGTGCCCCGAAGCCCAGCAACACGGCCCGATGGGTCGCCGAGTCCCGCACCACCCCGCCGCGCGGCACCGCCTCGCGGCCGGCCTCGAACTGCGGCTTGACCAGCGCGATGACGCGACCGCCGGGGGCCAGCAGGCCGCGCACCGCGGGGAGCACGAGGCGCAGCGAGATGAAGGAGAGATCGAGCGTGGCGAGGTCAACCGGCTCGGGGAGCGCGCGCAGCGAGCGCAGGTTGGTGCGCTCCATGCTCACCACCCGTGGGTCGCGCGCCAGGCGGTCGAGCAGCTGGCCGCGCCCGACGTCGACGGCGTACACGATCCGCGCTCCCCGTGTCAGGAGCAGGTCAGTGAAGCCGCCGGTCGAGGCCCCGGCATCGAGGCAGGCCAGGCCGGCAGGGTCCACGTCGAAGGCATCCAGCGCCGCCTCGAGCTTCTCGGCCGCTCGGGATGCCCAGCGCGGGCCGGGCAGCACGCTGAGCACGACGTCGACCGCGACCAGCTGCCCCGGCTTGAGCGTGCGTGTCCCGGCGCCGGCCATCTCCACCGCCCCCGCGAGGAGCAGCGCCTGGGCAGCGGCGCGAGAGGGTGCCAGTGCGCGGTCGACGAGCAGCTGGTCGAGGCGGAGCCGGGTCACGCCGTTCAGGCGGCGCTGACGCTCGACGCTGCGCCGGGCTCGGAGGGAGCGGCGGGCTCGGCGAGGTCGAGCGCCTCGCGGATCTGCGACAGGATTCCCGGCACGTCGATCCGCTGCTGGCGGCGGAGGTCCTCGACCGCGCCGTGGTGGACGAAGCCCTCGGCCAGCGCCACCTTGAGCAGCGGAACGTGCATCCCGGCCCGGTTGAGCGCGTCGAGCACGCCGTCGCCGAAGCCGCCCATGGCGGAGCTCTCCTCGGCCGTCACCACCAGCCGACGCCCAGCCGCCTGCTCCACGATCAGCGACTCGTCGAGCGGCTTCGCCCAGCGGGCGTTGACCACCGTCGAGGCGAGGCCGTGGTCGCGCTCCAGCACCTCGGCCGCGCGGAGCAGCCGCTGGACGATCGGCCCGAAGCCGACCAGCAGCAGGTCGCCACCGGTGCGCAGCACCTCGCCGCGGCCGACCTCGAGCGGCTCGCCGTCGCGATCGGGCAGGTCCTCGCCGGGGTCGCGGGGGTAGTGCAGGCTGATCGGTCCGGCATGCGCGAAGGCGGTCACCACCATGTCGCGCAGCTCCTGCTCGTCCTTGGGCGAGCCGATCACCAGGTTCGGCAGGGCACGCTGCGCGGAGAGGGTGAACATGCCCTGGTGGCTCGTCCCGTCCTCCCCCACCAGGCCGGCCCGGTCGATCGCCAGGAGCACCGGCAGGTCGTTCTGGCAGACGTCGTGGACCAGCTGGTCGTAGGCGCGCTGGCTGAAGGTCGAATAGAGGGCGACCACCGGCCGCTTGCCGCCCAGCGCCAGGCCCGCCGCCATGGTGACGGCATGCTGCTCGGCGATCCCGACGTCGAAGAGGCGGTCCGGGAAGCGCGATCCGAAGCGCGCCAGGCCCGTTCCGGTCGGCATCCCCGCCGTGATGGCACAGATCCGCTCGTCCTCGGCGGCGAGGCGCGACAGCTCCTCGGCGAACGTGGCGGTGTAGGTCTTTGGGCGGCGACGCGGCTCGGTCTCGGGTGGCAGCGGCTCCTCGGTCGGGTCGATCAGGCACAGGTCGATCGGCGGCAGGCTGGCGCCGTGGAAGCTGACGCTGTCCATCTCGGCGGGACCGAAGCCCTTGCCCTTGGTGGTCTTGACGTGGACCAGCACCGGCCCGCGCAGGGCGAAGGCCCGTTCGAAGCTCTGCTCGAGCTCCGCGAGGTTGTGGCCGTCCAGGACGCCGATGTAGGTGATCCCCATGTCCTCGAAGAAGCCGACCTTGGCCCACGAGCGCTTGAAGCCCTCCTTGGCGAAGGCCAGCACGTTGAAGAGCGCCTTGCCGACGAGGGGGATCCGGGGCAGGACTCGCTGGGTGAGCGACTTGGTCTCCTGGTAGGCGCGCGTCAGGCGCAGCTTGTTGAGCCGCGTGGAGAGGCCACCGACCGAGGGGCTGATGCTCATCTCGTTGTCGTTGAGCACGATCAGGAGCCGATGCTTCGTGTCGCCCAGGTGGTTGAGCGCCTCCAGGGTGAGGCCGCTCTGGATCGCCGCGTCGCCCACGCACACCGCGATCCGCTGATGCCGCAGTGGGTCATGGGGCGGCCGCATGTCGCGCGCCGCGGCCAGGCCGACCGCAATGCTCACTCCGGTGCCCGCATGGCCGCCGTCAAAGACGTCGTGGTCGCTCTCGCTGCGCCGCGGGAAGCCCCCGACGCCGCCGACCTGCCGCAGCGTGTGGAACTGCTCCCGGCGCCCGGTGAGCAGCTTGTGCGCATACGCCTGGTGACCGGTGTCCCACACGATCCGATCCCGCGGCGAGCTCATCACGCGATGCAGGGCGAGGGTGATCTCCACGGCGCCCAGCGAGCTGGCCAGGTGGCCGCCGGTGCGTTGCACGGTGCGGATCATCTTCTCGCGCAGCTCGCCGGCGAGCGTCTCCAGCTCGGCGCTGCCGAGCCCGCGCAGCTGGGCCGAATCGTTCAGGGTGTCGAGGACTGGCAAGCGTATCTCCGCGTGGATGAGGCGCCAGAAAGTATAGGCGAGGGCCCCGGCCGGATCAGTCGAGCGGCTTGGTCAGGAAGTACGAGGTCTTGTTCACGACATAGCCCTCGCGCGCGTAGAACCGATGCGCCCGTTCCCGTGTGATGCGGGTCGCCACCACCAGTCGCCGGCAGCCGCGGGCTCGCGCCCAGCGCTCGGCGGCGGCCAGCAGCTCGGCCCCGATGCCGGCCGAGCGATGCCCCTCGCCGATCACCAGGCCCACGATCAGCGCGCTCTGCGGCTCGACCAGGGTGCGGCGCATCTCGACGTGGCACCAGCCGGTCGGGACATCGCTGGCATCGGTCGAGACGATCACGGCGGCGTCGGTCGGATGCAGCGCGGCAAGCCGGCCGAGCAGCTCCTCGGGGCTGGTCGGGTAGCCCAGCTCGGCCGCCAGCGCGGCGAGCGCGGGGGCGTCGGAGGGGAGAGGCGGCCGCAGGCGCACTGGGTCGCGCATTCCGGCTCAGGCCTCGGGTTCGGTGGCGCCCGCCTCGGTCGGCAGCATCGTCCAGGCCGCGCCCCAGCTGGCTGATGGTCAGCTCCGCCTCCCGCAGGCGCGACTCCGCGGCGGCATGCAGGCGCAGCGCCTCGCGATAGCGCGCGATGCTCTCCTCGAGCGGCAGGTTCCCCGCCTCGAGCGCCTGCACGATGCGCTGCAGCTCGGCGACCAGCTCGTCGAACGGGCGGGCGGCGAGGTCGTCGGGGGTCGCCGGATCGGTCATCGCAGGAGCTCCTCGTCCGCGGCCGTGGCCGCCTCCACGCGGGTCGCCACGGTACCGCGCGCGACCACCACCTCGAGCGGCTCCCCGACGCGGACCTGCGCCGGGTCGCGCACCAGCGTCCCGTCCGCCAGCCGCGCGACCGCGTAGCCGCGCTCGAGGGTCGCCGTCGGAGAGAGGGCGCGCAGCGCGTCGCCCAGGCCGGTGAGCGCGGCCGCCTCGCGTGCCGTGCGGCCGGCGAGGGCGCGGTGCCCACGATCGACCAGCTCCGCGGCGCGCTGCCGGGCGGCCGCGGTGTCGGGCAGCAGGCGGGCCAGGGCACGCCCTTCCTGCGCCAGGAAGCTGTCGCGCTCGGCCACTCGGCCGAGCAGCGCCGCCGACGCCCGATCGCGCAGCCGGTCGAGGATGGCCGGGAAGGTCTCGAGGTCCGGCACCGCCTGCTCAGCCGCGGCCGATGGCGTGGGCGCGCGCAGGTCCGCGGCGAAATCGGCCAGGGTGACGTCGGATTCGTGCCCCACGCCCACGACCACCGGCACCGGCGAGTCGACCACCGCCCGCACCACCCGCTCGTCGTTGAACGACCACAGGTCCTCCAGCGAGCCGCCCCCGCGGGCCAGGATGACCAGGTCGACTCCCTCGTCGGCATAGAGGCGATTCAGCGCGCGCACGATGGCGCCGGCGGCGGTCGGGCCCTGCACGATCGTCGGTGAGAGGACCAGCTGCCCGATCGGGTAGCGGCGGCGCATGACGTTGCCGATGTCGCGCCAGACCGCGCCCACGGGCGAGGTGACGACCCCGATCCGCTTCGGCCAGCGCGGCAGCGGGCGCTTGCGCCCCTCCTCGAAGAGCCCCTCGGCCGCCAGCTTGGCGCGGAGCGCCTCGTACTGCTGGTGCAGGTCGCCGGCGCCCGCGGGGGTGATCGACTCCACGTAGACCTGGTAGGTGCCCTGCGGCTCGTAGGCGCGCACCTTGCCGTGGCAGATCACCTGCATGCCGTGCTCGGGGCGGACCGTGGCCCGCGCCAGCTCCTCGCGGAAGAGGACCGCCTTCACCTGGCTGGCCGCGTCCTTGAGGGTGAAGAAGCAGTGCCCCGAGGGCGGGTACGAGGGCTGGCTCACCTCGCCCTCGACCCAGACATCGGCGAGGGCTGGGTCGCCGTCGAGCAGCACCCGGACGCGCCGGTTGAGGTCCGAGACGCGCAGGATCCGCGGCGCCGGGCGCGGCGCCTCCCAGAGGGTGGCCTGGTCGGCGTCGGGCGACATCGGCTACTGGACGCGGGTCATGTACTCGCCGGTCCGGGTGTCGATCCGCAGCAGGTCGCCCTCGTTGACGAAGAGCGGGACCTGCACCACCAGCCCGGTCTCGACGGTGGCGGACTTCTTGGCACCCGTCGCGGTGTCGCCGGCGAAGCCCGGATCGGTCTGGGTCACGCGCAGGTCGACCGCCACCGGCAGGTCGACGCCCAGCACCTCGGCCTCGTAGGTGCTCACGAAGACCTCGGTCCCCTCCTTCAGGAAGCGCGCGTCGTCGCCGATCTGCTTGGCGCTCACCGAGAACTGGTCGAACGTCTCGCTGTCCATGAAGTGGAACGCGTCACCGTCGCCGTACAGGTACTGCACCTTGCGCTGCTCGACGCGGGCGCGGGGCCAGCGCGTGCCGGCCTGGAAGGTGCGCTCCACGATGTCGCCGCGGCGCACGTTCTGCAGCTTCATGCGCACCTGGGCCGATCCGCGCGCCATCTTGATGTGGGTCCAGTCGAGGACCTTCATCAGCTGCCCGTCGAGCTCGATGATGACGCCCTTCTTGACGTCGCCGGTGTCAATCACGCACGACTCCGATCATGGTGCCGGGCACTCCGCCTTGGCCTTGGCGATGTTGGCGTTCTGCTCCGGCAGCGACTTGGCGAAGTAGTGCGACCCGTCGCGCACGCCATTCGGGCAGCCGGCCACGAAGTAGAAGTAGCCGCTGGCGGTGTCGGGCGCGGCCACCCCCGCGATCGAGGCGATGCGCGGCGCCGAGATGGGGGTCGGCGGGAGGCCCTTGACCAGGTAGGTCTGGTACCCCGCCAGCACCTCGGGCAGCACGACATCCTGCCCGGCGGTCTGAAGCTGCGGCCACCAGGTGATCCCGCCCCAGTCGCGCACCGGCCGTGACCCGAACCCCGCGGTCGAGAGGGCGTACTGCAGCGTCGGATCCGCCTGGAGCAGGCCGACCGTCCCCGCCGTCGGGTTGTTGATGCGGTTCAGGAAGACGCCCGCGATGATCGGCCGCTCCTCGTCGAGCACCGCTTCGCGCTCCACGATGCTGGCCAGCGTGACGGCCTGGTCGATCGTCAGCCCCTGGGCGGCGATCCCGTCGCGGATCTCCTGCGTCAGGCGGCGCCCGAAGGTGTCGAGCAGCTTCTCGATCACCTCCCGCGCGGTCGCGTTGGCGTCGACCCGGTAGGTATCGGGGTAGAGGTATCCCTCCAGGCTGCGCCCGACCGGCAGGCCAGTCAGGAAGTCGTACTGGGCGACCAGGTCCTGGGGTGGCGTGCGGGCCAGGGCGGCGAACTCGTCGAGGTTCATGGTCAGCCTGGTCGTGCCCAGGTAGCCGACCATCTGCTCCAGGCGCCAGCCCTCGATCAGGGTGATGGTGACCTCCTCGCCGGCCTCCTGCTTCAGGGCCGCCACGATCTGCGAGGGTCGCAGCGAGGGCGACAGGTCGTAGACCCCGGCCTGCAGGTCGCCGGAGCGTCCCGCCTGCATGACGGTGTAGAGGAAGAGGAGCTGGCTCTTGACGAGCCCCCGCTCCACCAGCAGCTGGCCGATCTCGCCGTCGTTCGACCCGGCCACGACCTCCACCGTGATGCGCTGCCCGTCGGCGCCGACCGGATCGTCGGCGAGGGCGCCCGGCTCGTACCACCGCACGAAGTCCTGCACGATCGCGTGCTCGATCGACCCGGGATGCTCCTCGATCCAGGCCATCAGCCGCGGCGAGAAGGCGAGGGCGCCGATGAAGAGCATCACCCCGAGCAGCACGATCACCCCGGCGAACCAGGCGATCAGGATCAGCGGCTGGAAGGTGCGCTTCCGCCGCATCGGCGCCTCACGCTGGTCGCGCAGCTCGCGGATGCGCGAGTTGCGCTGCTCGTCGCGATCCCAGCGCGGATCGGGTGATCGGGTCATCGGGTCTCCTGGTGCCGAGCCTGATCGGCCCGCACGTCGAGATATTCTTGCAGGATGAGGCGGGCGGCGGCCGAATCCCGCTCGCCGGACGCCCGGCTCGGCCGGCGACCCTCCTCCGCCAGCCGCTCCCCCGCCTGCCAGCTGGTCAGCCGCTCGTCGACGAAGACGACCTCCAGGCCGATGGCGGCGAGCTGCTCCCCGAACGCGCGCGCCGCGGACGCCTGGGCGCCCTCGCTGCCGTCCATGTTGCGAGGCAGGCCGAGCACCACGCGGCTCGTCACCTCGGCGCGGGCCAGGGCCGCGATCTGCGCGAGGTCGGCGGCGAGGTTGCGGCGCTGGAGCGCCGGACGGGCGAAGGCCTGGCCGGTCTCCTCGCTGCCCACCGCCACGCCGATCCGCCGGCTGCCGTGGTCCAGGCCGATCAGGGCGCTCACGGCGCAACCGTCTCGACGGTGATGCGGAACGGGATGCGCGGCAGCCGGTCGAGCCAGTCGGGCCACAGGTCGATCCGCACCTCGCCCTGATCGGCCAGCGCGTCCTTCGCCTCCGCGACGGTCTTGCCGGCAACCTGGTCGCGCACCGCGGCCTCGTCGATCGCGGCGGCGGCGGCGGCCCGGACCGTGACCGCCACGGTCATCTCGTCGCCGTTGACGGTGGCGGCGCCCGTCTCGATCGTGATCGAGTCCGGCCAGGATGGTGGTGCCGTCGGGCACGGCCGACGGATCGCCCTCGAGCGAGGCGCGGGCGGCCGAGTCGAGGTCGGCCCTCATCACGTACGGTCGGTCGAAGGCCAGCGTCCCGCTCAGGTCGAACGTTGCCAGGTCCTCGGTGCCGACCAGGTCGACCGGCACGTCGATCCGCGGCACCTCGGTGACCGGCGGTCCGGCATAGAGCCGGTCGGCATCTTCGGCCAGCGCAGCCGCGAGCTGCGCCGCGAGGTCGGCCTGGATCGCGGCCACGACCGCGTCCACGTCGGACTGCTGAATCACGGAGTGGGGGGTCTCGAGGCCCCCGGTCGTGGCCTCGAAGTTCGTCACCAGGCGGTTCGGGTTGTCAGGGAGGCCACGCAGGAAGGAGCGGGTCGACGCGTCGTCCACCGTGTCGATCGCCTCGGCGGCCACGTTGCCCTCGATGCCCGGCACCACGGCGACCACGTCGACGCTCTTCTGCCCCGGCTGCTGGGGCACGAACGTCCCGCGCGGGACGACGATCCGCTTCGTCGTGGTGAAGGCGATCGTCCCGCCCGCTGACACCTGTGTCCCCAGCGGGACCTCGACGGCCACCGTGTTCCAGTTGAAGAAGGTGACCGTTCCGCTCGCCGCGACCAGCTCGGGCCGCTGGCCGGTGGCCGTCCCCGGGCGCGTGACTTGCAGCTCGTCAGACTGGCGTCCCGCCATCGGCAGGTGGAGCTGATACGTCTCCGGCCCCACGTCCAGGGTGGCGGGCGTGATGAAGACCGTGGCCCCCGGCAGCAGCGCCGCTCCCGCGGCCAGCGCGATGACCAGCAGACCCGCCAGCCACGGCCAGCGGGGCACGAGCGAGCGTCGGCGCCGCGGCTGTCCCGCTCCGGCCGAGGGTTTCGGCGCGACGCGGACGGCCATCGTCTCGTCTCCAGCGCCGTCGACCGGGGGGCTGAGGGGAAGCGGGATGCCGACCTCGGATGGGCCGCGGACGACGTGAATCGGGGCGCGCGGCGTGGCGGCGCGATCGGGGGCGGCGCTCCCGGAGGTCGCCTCGGCGACCGATGCGAAGGCGGGAATCCCCGCCTCCCCGGCCACGGCGCGAGTCGGCGCATCGGCCACCAGGGATACGCTGCGCGCCTCCTCGGCCGCCACCTGGGCGAGCAGCCGGAGCGCCACCGAGCTCGACGTGGCGCGGCTGCGCCCGGGCGCGACGATGACCACCGAGCCGCTCTCGGCGGCGCGGAGGCGGCGCACCACCGAGGTGATCTCGTCATCGGGCTCCAGGTAGATGAGCTGCGGCTGCTCGGGCATCGGTCTCACAGCTGCAGGCTCCGCACCGCGCGCCGCATGGCGCGCTCGGCCGCGGTGGTTGAGGCGTCCAGGATCAGCGCCTGGTGGGCGAGGGCCATGGGGGTGACATCCTGGCGCGTGGTGAGCTGGCCGCTCGCGTCGCGCACGCCCGCCACGTCGCCCGGTGCCAGCGCCCGGACCTGTGGCTGGCGGGCGAAGGGCAGGTGGCGCCACCAGCCGTCACCGCTGAGCGAGGCGACCAGCTGTGGCAGCTGCGCGCCGCCACCGCACAGGTAGACCCGACCGGGGAGCAGCTCCCCCTCGGCGAGGTCGGCGATCATCAGCCCCACGCCGCGGAGCCAGACCGCGGCATCCTCGCTGAGCGCGGCGTCCAGGGCCTCGCGGTCGATCTGCTCAGGGAGGTCGCCCTCCTCGCCGGCCGCCACCTTCAGCGCCTCGGCGCGCGCGAACGAGAGCGCGAAGCGCTCGACCAGTCCCCGCGTGAAGGCCCGCCCCCCGAGCGCGAGCATCTTGGTCCCGGCGATCCCGCCATGCCGCACCAGGGCCACGTCGGTCGTCCCGCCGCCCACGTCCACGAAGACCGCCCCCGCGTCGCCCAGCTCGCCGGGGTCGAGGCACGTCGCAACCGCGTACGGCTCGGCGATCACGCCGAGCAGCTCCAGGCCGAGCTGGTTGGCGACCGATTGCAGGGCTCCGAGGTGGACCATCGGCGCGAAGGCGTTGAAGACCGCCAGCTCGACCTGCGCGCCGGTGAAGCCGATGGGGTTGCTGACCGGGTAGCCATCGATCTTGAGCTCGACCACCGCGGCGTGGACCAGGCGCACGTCCAGCCGCTCCACGCCCGATTCCCAGGCGATGCGCCGCTCGGCGTCGAGCAGCGCCTCGCCCTGCACCTGCTCGACGATGCGGCCCAGCTCGTCCTCGCTCATCGGCGCGACCGGGTCGTCCCGGCGAATGACCCCGGTCGAGGTGGTCCCCTTGACCAGCTCGCCGGCGATCCCGATCACGCCGGCGCTCGGACGCAGGCCGGCCATCGTCTGCGCCTCGCCCAGCGCCCGCGCACAGTTGGCGACGACCGCGTCGATGTCGCTCACCGTCCCGGACTGCATGTGGGTCAGCCCCTGCCGCTGGCGGCCGGCGCCCCGCACCGTGCCGACCACGCGACCATCGGCGTCGGGCGTGACCGCGACCACCAGGGCCTTGGCGAACTCCGTCCCGACGTCGAGGGCGACCAGCGCCGGCGGCTCCCCGGAGCGGCGCCCGCCAACCCGGGCCAGCCGCGCCATCAGCCCCGACAGCCGCTCCTGCACCGTCAGCCGTTCTCGATGCGCTGGAGCGCCTCGAGCGCCAGGCGCGCGGCCTCGCGCAACGCCTCATCGAGGCGCGAGGCGTCCTTGCCGCCGGCCTGCGCCAGGTCGGCGCGCCCGCCACCCCCGCCGCCGATCAGCGGCGCCACCTGCCGCACGATGGCGGCCGCGTCGAAGCCCTCGCCCACCAGGTCGCGGCTGGCGGCGACCATCAGCGCCGGGCCGTCGCCGCTCCCCGCCGCCACCACCACGAAGCGGCCGGTCGCGGCGCGCAGGTCGTCGGCCAGGCGACGCAGCGCGGCGCCATCGGCATCGGGATAGTGCTCGACCATGACCTTCGCCTCGCCCGCGGCCTGGGCGCCGGCCAGGGCAGCCGCCGCGTCGAGACGGGTCGCTGCATTGCCCACGTCCGCGGACCGTCCACCCTTCTCGGCCTCCCGCAGTCGCGCCAGCAGGCCATCGACACGTCCCGCCACCTGCTCCTCGGCGACGCCGAGCAGCTGTGCCGCCGCGTGAAGCGAGGCGAGCCGCTCCGCCACCAGCTCCTCCGCGGCCTCGCCGGTGACCGCCTCGATCCGCCGCAGGCCGGTGCCGATGCTCGACTCGCCGGTGATCCGGAACGACCCGATCTGCCCGGTGGCGGCCACGTGCGTCCCGCCACACAGCTCCTTGCTGAAGCCGTCGACCTGCACCACCCGCACCGCGGCCGGCAGGTACTTCTCGCCGAAGAACATGTCCGCCCCCAGCGCCTGCGCCTCGGCCAGGCTCATCTCGGTCGGCGCGACCGTCGCGTTGCGGCGCACCTGCGCGTTCACGATCCGCTCGACCTCGCGCAGCTGTTCGCGCGGGGTGGCCGCCGATGCGGGGAAGTCGAAGCGCAGCGCTTCGGGGCCGACCCAGCTCCCCGCCTGCTTGGCCTGCTCGCCCAGGACGTCGCGCAGGGCCCGATGCAGGAGGTGCGTGGCGGTGTGGTTGCGCGCCGCGGCCCAGCGGCGCTCCTCGTCAACCTGGGCGTTGACCGCCTCGCCGGCACGGAGCTCTCCCTCGAGGCGCCCGACGTGGACGATCGCCCCACCGACGTGCTGCGTGTCCTCGACGGTCATCCGTCCGCGCTCGCCGACCAGCTCGCCGCGGTCGCCGATCTGGCCGCCACCCTCCCCGTAGAACGGGGTGCGATCCAGGACCACCTGCGCCGCTCCGTCGTGCTCCGCGACGGCCAGCACGATGGCTCCGTCCGCCGCCGTCCGGTTCGGGTAGCCGACGAACTCGCTCGCCAGCCCCTCGACCCCGGGCAAGGGTGTGAAGCGGCCGGCACGCACGCCGCGGGACTTCTCGCGCTGCTCGTCCATCGCTGCGTCGAAGCCGGCGCGGTCGACCGTCACGTTGCTCTCCGTCGCGATCTCCACGGTGAGGTCGATCGGGAAGCCAAAGGTGTCGTGCAGGCGGAACGCGTCCTCGCCGGAGATGACGCCGTTCGCGCCCGCGGCACCGATCAGCGCGGCCAGCCGCTCGCTCCCCGCCTCGAGCGTCCGGGCGAACTTGCGCTCCTCGGCGTCGACCGCGGCCAGGATCGCCTCGCGACCCTCGGCCAGGGAGGGGTAGGCGCCGCCCATGAGGTCGATCACCGCCCCGCAGGTCTCGGCCAGCACCGGCTGGCGGATCCCCATCAGGCGCAGGTGGCGCACCGCGCGGCGCATGATCCGGCGCAGGACGTAGCCGGCCCCCTCGTTCGAGGGGCGGACCCCCTCCCCGATCAGGAACGTCATCGCCCGGCTGTGATCGGCCACCACCTGGTAGCTGAAGCGCTCCGCCTCGACCTCTTCCGGTCGATGGCCGAGGTGCTCGGCCAGGCGGTCGATGATCGGCACGAACAGATCGGTCCGGTAGTTGCTGTCGACCCCCTGCACCGCGCTGGTCATGCGCTCCAGGCCCATCCCGGTGTCGACGCTCGGGAACGGGAGCGGCGTCAGGGTCCCGTCGGCCGCCCGGTCGAACTGCATGAAGACCAGGTTCCAGATCTCGAGCCAGCGCGGGCAGGTCTCGGAGTGATCGGGGATGCACTCCGGCCCCTCGGAGAGCTCCGCCCCGCGGTCGTAGTGGAGCTCGCTGCACGGGCCGCACGGACCGGTCTCGCCCATCGACCAGAAGTTGTGGTCGTCGCCGGCCGCGATGTTGCCCCAGGTCGCCATCCGCTCCGGCGGCAGGCCGATCTCATCGGTCCAGATCCGGCGCGCCTCCTCGTCGTCGAGGTAGGTCGTCGCGGCGATCCGCTCGCCGGGGATCCCCAGCTCGACGGTCAGGAACTCCCAGGCCCAGTGGATCGCCTCGCGCTTGAAGTAGTCGCCGAAGCTCCAGTTGCCGAGCATCTCGAAGAGGGTCTGGTGCCGCGGCGTGCGCCCCACCTCCTCGAAGTCGTTGTGCTTGCCGGCCACCCGCAGGCAGGGCTGCGCATCCACCGCGCGCGTGTAGCCGCGCTGCTCCTCGCCGGTCAGCACCCGCTTGAACTGGACCATCCCCGAGTTCGTGAAGAGCAGGGTCGGGTCGTCGCGCGCCAGCAGGGGCGCGGCGGGCACGCGGGTATGCCCGCGCTCCTCGAAGAAGCGCTGGAAGCGCTCGCGGATCTCTGCGGCGCTGAGCTGCTGCATCGGTCTACGGCCCGTGACCCTTCACTCACCACGAGAGCCGGCGGCGACCGGCTCTCGACTCCTCGTGCTGAACTGAGCGTTGGAAACCGGTCAGGAGGCGGCGCCCTCCGGCGCGGGCTCGCCACCGGCGGCATCGTACGCGGCCAGCATCTCGGCGCGTGCCTTCTCCGCGGCCGCTCGGCCCTCGTTGATCGCCTCGTCGAAGGCGGCACGCTTCTCGCCGACGAAGTCGCCGACCTGCTCGCGAAGCTCCTCCCCGGCCCGCGGCGCCATGAGCAGCCCGATCGCGGCCCCGATCAGCCCGCCGATCACCACGCCCGCGAGGAAGCTGCCGAACCCGGAGTCTTTCATCGAACCGGCCCACCCTAATGCGTCCGCTGATTCTACCGATCCGTCCGCTCCCCGTCCCGACCCGGACCCAGGTGCGCCAGCAGGTCGGTCACCAGCATCGCGAGCTGGGCCGCGAGGCAGGCCGCCACCAGGTTGAAGTCGCCGATGCGCACCAGCTCAAGCCCGGTCCGCTCCCCGATCGCGTTGCCGGCCACGGTCCCGAGCAGCGACGCCACGCCGAGCAGCAAGAGCCGCCGATCCCACCTGCCGCGCAGCGCCGTGAAGGCGGTCAGGTTGATCGCCGCCACGAAGGCGACGAGGATCATCCAGGGCGTCATGCGGCGCGGGCGATCCGGCCGCCGCCGAGGCACTCCTCTCCGTCATACAGGACCGCCGCCTGCCCCGGCGCCGGCGCCCACACCGGATCGGCGACCTCGACCTCGAAGCGGTCCTCGCCGACCAGCGTCACCTCGCAGGCCGCCTCGACGCCGCGATGCCGGATGCGGACCGAGGCGCTGAAGCGCTCGGCGGGCGGCTCCCCCGCCACGAAGCGCCGGCCCTCGACGGCGAAGCGCCGCGCGGCGATCTCGTCGCGCCGCCCGATCACCACCGTGTTGCTGGCGGGGCGCACCTCGCGCACGAAGACCGGCTCACCGAGCGCCACGCCGAGCCCGTGGCGCTGGCCGACGGTGTAGTGGGCGTAGCCGGTGTGCGTGCCCACCTGCGTGCCGTGGGCATCCAGGATCGGTCCTGGCTCGCCCAGGTAGCCGCGCCGCTCGGCGAGCAGCTCGCGGTAGTCGCCGGCCGGCACGAAGCAGATCTCCTGGCTCTCCGGCTTGTCGGCGGTCGGCAGCGCCAGCTCGGCGGCGATGCGCCGGACCTCGGGCTTGGTCAGCTCGCCCAGCGGGAAGCGCGTGCGCGCCAGCTGCGCCTGGTCGAGGACCCACAGAAAATAGGTCTGGTCCTTGTTGGCGTCCGCGGCCCGCAGCAGGCGGTGCCGGCCGTCGCGCTCCTCTACCCGGGCGTAGTGGCCGGTCGCCACCTGGTCCGCCCCGTAGGCGGCCAGGCCACGCCGCAGCAGCTCGTCGAACTTGATGTACTGGTTGCAGGCCTGGCACGGGTTCGGCGTGGCGCCGGCCAGGTAGCCGTCGGCGAAGGCGTCGATCACCCGCTCCTCGAAGGAGCGCTCCAGGTTGAGCGCGAAGAAGGGGATGCCCACCAGCTGGGCGACCCGCCGGGCGTCGTCGTGGGCGTCGGGCGAGCAGCAGCTGCGGCTCTGCTCGTAGCCCTCCCCCTGGTCGGGGTGGAGCCGCATCCAGACGCCGATCACCTCGTCGCCCGTCACGCCCGCATCGCGGGCCAGCAGCGCCGCCGCCACGCTCGAGTCGACCCCGCCGCTCATGGCGGCCACCACGCGCGACATCAGGCCGATACCCCCTCGGGCAGGGTCGCCGCCTGCTCGCGCAGCCGCGCAATCGATGCCCGCAGCACGACGGCGGCCTGGTCGATCTCCGCCTCGGTCGTCGAGCGGCCGGCGGTCAGGCGCAGCGCGCCATGGGCGCGCTCGGGGTCGATCCCCATCGCCAGCAGCACGTGGCTCGGCTCGGCGGAGCCACTGATGCAGGCGCTGCCGGTGCTCGACGCCACGCCCCCGAGGTCGAGCGCCGCGATCAGGTCGCCACCCTCCACCCCGTCGATCACCCAGCTGCCGTTGTGCGGCAGCCGCTCGACCGGGTGACCGGTGACCTCGAGCCCCTCGACGTCGCGAACCGCGGCGACGAGCCGATCCCGGAGTGCGGCCAGCCTGGCGTTCTCCGCGTCACGCGCCGCGGGGTCGCCCTGCACCAGCTCGAGGGCCCGCGCGAAGCCCACCGCGCCCGCGACGTTCTCGGTCCCGGCACGTCGCTGGCGCTCCTGTGCGCCGCCCTGGACCTGGGGCAGGAGTGCGGTCCCGTGACGCACGAACAGCGCGCCGACCCCCTTGGGGCCGTACACCTTGTGCGCGGCAAGGGTCAGCAGGTCGACCCCCAGCCGGTCCACGTCGAGCGGCAGGAAGCCGCCGGCCTGCACCGCATCGGTGTGGAAGAGGACCCCGGCGCGCCGGCAGATGGCGCCGATCTCGGCGATCGGCTGGATGGTGCCGACCTCGTTGTTGGCGTACATGATCGAGACGAGGGCGGTGTGGTCGGTGATCGCCGCCTCGACCTCGGCCGGGTCGACCCGGCCGTATCGGTCCACCGGCAGGTAGGTCACCTCGAACCCGGAGCGCTCGAGGACGGCACAGGCGTTGAGCACGGCCTTGTGCTCCACGCTGCTGGTGACGATGTGGCGCCCGCGGGCGCTCGCCGCCCAGGCTGCGCCCTTCACCGCCAGGTTGTCGGCCTCGCTGCCACCGGAGGTGAAGACGACCTCGCGCGGCTTGGCGCCGATGATGGCCGCGATCCCCTCGCGCGCCTCGTCGAGCCCCTGTCGGGCGCGCCGCCCCTCGGCGTGGAGGCTCGAGGCGTTGCCGAAGTGCTCGGTCAGGTAGGGCAGCATCGCCGACAGCACCTCGTCGCGGAGGGGCGTGGTGGCGGCGTGGTCGAGGTAGATGCTCATCTCATGCCTAGCAGATCGATCCGGAGCCGGGCGCCGGGGTTGAGGAGGCCGATGGGTCGGGGGTCGGGACAGGGCCGGTGAAGGCGGTGCGGACCATCAGCCGAATCTTGTTGATGCTCGCGAAGTTGAGCTTCTCACGGATCTCGGGCGGCCAGAACTGGTATCGAGCAATGGAGCCGACCTTGACCCGCGCGCCGATCTCGAACAGGTCCGGCATCCGCTCGATGGGGATGTTCGTCCAGAGCGAGTTCTTGGCGATGTCGAGGAGCTGCGGGATGCGCGGGATCAGGGTGCACGGGTCGAGCTGGGCCCGCAGCGCCCGCAGCACCTCCTGCTGGCGGTCCATCCGGTTGTAGTCGTTGTCCTGGTGCCGCGAGCGGGCATAGGCGAGGGCGTGCCATCCGTCGAACTGATGCTTGCCGCGCGAGATCGAGACCACCACGTTGTGCGTGCTGAGGGGGTCGGGGTAGTGCGAGTCATACACCGAGTCCTTGGTCGTCATGGTCAGGCCGCCGAGCGCGTCCACGATCTTGATGAAGCCCTGGAGGGTGACGACCACCTGACCGTCGATCTGGAGGCCCGTCAGCTCGCTGACGGCGTTCTGCACCGCCATGTAGCCGCGCTCTTCATCGGCTCCAGGGAAGTGCTCCGGATGGGCCATGGCGTAGACGAACAGCCCGTTGAGCAGGTCAGGGAAGCAGTGGCACTTGAAGGCCTCGTCCGGCCCCTCGGGGAGCGGCACGTTCATCATGTTGCGCGGGATCCCGAACATGGCCGCTCGGCCGGTGGAGATCTCGACCGTGAGCAGGATCATCGTGTCGGTGCGCAGGCTCCAGCGTCCCGGTCCAGAGTCCCCGCCGATCAGCAGCAGGTCGAGCCGCCCGTTGTCCGACCAGACCGGCTGCGGGGTCGGGATCGGAGTCGGCACCGGGGTCGGGCCGGGCGTCTCGCCGGGGGGCAGGGTCGGGGTCGGGAGCGGGGTGGGCGTCGGCTCCGAGGTGTGGAAGATGGCGGCCACGGTGTCATACGTCTTGTAGCCCACCAGCGCCCAGCCAGCCGTGCATCAGGAGCGTGCCGCCGAGCACGACTCCCAGCAGCACCGCGGCGATCGCCGTCTGGCCGCGGGCCGGAGGTGGCCAACGCCGATTCGCGATCCGGTACGCGTCGACGATCGCCACCAGGCGATACGCCAGCACGCCCACGTTCAGGGCGAGCAGGCCCAGCAGCACGCTCGGCTGGAGCAGCACACCCATCAGTCGCGCGCGCCCCTGCACGACCAGCACCAGCACCGCCAGGGCGGCAAGGAGCATCATCGGCACCGCGAACAGCAGCGCCCGGCGACGAGCACCGGCCCAGCCCTGACCGAGGCCGGGCCAGATGAACGAGAGTGCGGCGGCGAGCACGGCGGAATGCCGCATCGCCGCGATCACGCGGGGCGCCACGGCTGGCAGTCTACGACGCCTGTAGGACGGAGGTGTGCTCAGTGATCGTGCGGACCCTCGATGAGGTGGCGGGCACCGACCGCGACGTGGAGGGCGAGGGCTGGCGCAGTCGTCGCCTCCTGCTACGACGCGACGGGATGGGATTCTCGTTTCACGACACGACCGTCGCGGCGGGATCCGAGCTCAATCTGCAGTACAAGCATCATCTCGAGGCGTGCTACCTCCTCGCCGGCGAGGCGGAGCTGACCGACCTGTCCACCGGCGAGCGCCACACCCTGCGGGCGGGGTCCCTGTACGCCCTCGACGAGCACGACCGTCATACGCTGCGGGTACGGACCGATCTCCACCTGGTCTGCGTCTTCAACCCGGCGCTGACCGGCGGCGAGACGCACGACGCCGACGGGAGCTTCCCGCCGAGCGAGTAGCCGCGGCTAGTAGTCGAGCTCCCCAGCCTTCCAGATGCGCTCGAGCACGTAGTGCCCCTCGCCCTCGGGGTCGGTGAGGGTCGGCCGGGCGTTGAGGATCATGACGTACGGGTGGAACCGGATATTCACGAGCGTCGTGCCGCGGAAGGTCAGGTCGAGGATGACCCCCTCCTGCGTCTGCTGCCACCACGGCTGCCCGTACATGTAGTTGCCGGGACCCGCCTGGATGAGGCTCACGCCGGTCGGGTGCTCGCGGAGGAACAGGCCGCCCGTGACATGCAGGCCACCGCCGATGATCTGGTCGCAGCCGGCCTCGTCCATCCAGCCGACGGCATCCCGCTGCGACGCCCACAGGTCCGGGTGGTACTCGTCGCCGCCCCACCACTGAGGGTCGCAGATGATCAGGTCGGCGCCGGCATCACGTGCCCGCGTCACGGACGCGTCGACGTTCTCCTGGGTGAGCCACGCGACCCCCGGCTTGTCCGGCCCGGCATGGGTCGGGCCGAGCACCTCGTTCCAGGACACGAAGGCGACCTTCAGCCCGGCCACCTCGACGTACGCCGGCTCGAGGGCCTGGTCGAGGTCCATGCCGATGCCGGTGTGCGGGAGCCCGTGCTCCTCGAGGATCTCGAGCGACGAGCGGATGCCCGCGACGCCCTTGTCGCTCTGGTGGTCGGCGGCCAGGTACACCGCATCGAGGCCGAGGAAGTCCTCCCAGCGGGTCACGACCGCCTCCGGCACGCTCAGGCTGTAGGACGCGGAGCTGCGGGTCCAGTCCTCGTTGCGAACGATCGGGCACTTGTGATCCGCCAGGGCGACGTCGGATCGCCTGCTGATGCTTGCGGTGAGCCCGTCGTTGCCGGCCTCGACCGCCTTGACGATCGGGAACTTCGAGATCCCGGCCGGCGGGTTCGGGTTGAGGAACGGCTCACCGGTGTAGGTCGCGGTCCCGCCGTTGAAGGGCCAGTCCCAGCCCTTGCCCAGCGTGACGGCCTGGTAGGCGGCCACGCGATCCGCGCAGAGGCTGCCGATCGCGGTCAGGGTCCAGGTCTGCGAGGCGTCGTACGCGATCCAGGTCGGGTCGAGCGCGCCAGGGCCCTCCGCCGGGGCCGATCCCATGACCGGGTAGGGCAGCGCCCGGGCCTCCGGGTCGCCGAACAGGTCGGGCCCGAAGAGCCCGAACGGGCCGTCGCCGGCGATCGAGAGGACCTTCGTCGCGGGCTCGACGAGGCCCGGGGGCAGGAGTGCGACTTGCGTCTGGTCGGCCCGGAGGTCGGTCCCGATCTGGTCGGCGGCGACGCAGGGCGCCGTCGCCGTCAATGCCGGCTGGGTGATCGTCACTCCGCAGGGCAGCACGAGCTGGCCGTTGCTGGCGAGTGTCCCGAGCTCCTCGACCGTGATCGCGGCCTTCAGGTTCGTGAGGCCCGTGACCACGGCGAGCGGGAAGGATACGGGCGGCAGGGGGGTGGGCACCGGCGTTGGCCGGGCCGTCGGAATGGGGCTGGGGGATGGCGTCAGACTGGGGCTGGGGCTGACGGTCGCGCATCCGACGAGCAGGGTGATCACCGCCAGGGCGGTGACTCCTCGGAGCGATGCCGGGGGGTTCACGGCGCTATCGTAGCCCGCAGACGCCATGCGGACATTCGACGACGCCTCCTCTCCCCTCGGCGCAGCGCGCCCCCTCCGCACACTCCGCGCGCTCGCAGCCGGGCTTGTGCTCGGTGCAGCGCTCCTCGGTGTCCCGGCCGATGCCCCGGCCCCCGTCGCCGCGGTCGGACCACTCCCGGAATGCCGCCTCGCCGAGATCCAGACGGTTCCGTACGACTACGACAGCTGGAGCACCACGCTCGTGGACTGGCTGCTGACCGTGGGGGAGGACTACGTGCCACCGGATCTCGTGCCGGTGAGCGAGGCGGGCATCGCCGGCCCCGGCCTGATCCGCCAGGTGGCGATCGACGATCTGCGAGCCCTGGCCGACGCCGCGGCGGCGGCGGGCACGCCGATCCAGGTCAACAGCCCCTACCGCAGCTACGCAGAGCAGGTCGCCAGCTTCAACGGGTGGGTCAACGTGGACGGCTACGACGACGCGATCACCTACTCACAGCGACCCGGTCATTCGGAGCATCAGCTGGGCCTGACGATCGACTTCATGACGAAGGGTGGCGGCAGCGCGCTGGATGGCGACTGGGCCACCACTCCGGCAGGAGCGTGGATGGCGGAGAACGCCTGGAACTACGGATGGGTCCTGAGCTACCCGAGGGGCGAGGGCGGCGCGCTCTTCTCGCAGGTCACCTGCTTCCACTACGAACCCTGGCATTGGCGCTACCTCGGGCGAGAGATGGCCGCGCGCGTCCACGACTCCGGGCTCACGATTCGGGAGTACCTCTGGACCAACTTCACGATGGTCGATCCGATCACGGGTGAGGCCATTCCGACCGCGACACCGACACCATCGCCCAGCCCGACGCCATCACCCAGCCCGACCCCATCGCCCACCCCGGTGCCGACGCCCACGGCGTCGGCGGTCCCCAGCGCCGAGCCGCAGTCCGGAGGCTACTGGTTCGGGATCGAACCGCCCGTCATCCTTGCGATCGTCCTGGTCATCGCGCTGGCGTCGATCGGGTTCGCCGCCTTGCGCGGCCTGTTTCGCCGCTAGCTGCCGCTGACGCTGACCGGAGCCTGGCGGGCGCCCGGAGTCAGCTCGGCGCTAGCGCTCCATCTCGCACGGCGCGCCGCCGGGGATGTGGCCGCACGTCTCGCACGCCGCGCCGCAGATCGCCAGGTTGAAGCAGTAGAGACAGTGCGTGGTCCGGATGTGGGAGAGCGTTCGGACGTCGGCTGAGGCTCGCTCTGCCGTGCTCGTCACGGGAGCGCCGCAGTGCGCACAGGTAGGCCATTCAACGGCGGCAGCGTCGGTCATGGCTCGGAACCTCCTTCGGCGCAGAGTGGGCGGGCCCGGCAGCGGTCGCCAGTGCCATTGGTCATCGGTTCCGCTCGCCTGCCGTTCGCCCCGACGGGTTGTGACCGAAGGCACTTCCCATCGTCGCCGGTCAACTGTGATGGTTCGCTGGGTACAGATTGTCGTGCTCCGCGAGTCGCGTGATGGCCCCGTGTCCGATGCCGCTGGCGACTTCGCGCAACTGATGGCCATCGGAAAGGTGGTTGCGATGACTGCCGTTCTCGAGGTGATCACGAGGGAGGAGCTCACGATCCCGAAGCTGCTGGAGGTCTACAAGCAGGCCTACATGCCGGCCGAGATCGGGAGCGATGGGGACCTGAAGCTCGAGATGGATGGGATGAAGGTCTTCGTCAAGGTCGAAGTGGAGAAGAAGATCCTTCGCCTCTACGCGCTGTTCGGCACCAGGCCGGGCACCACGCGACAGCAGGTGCTCGAGCTCTGCAACCGGATCAATGACGGCCTGGTGATGCTGCGGGCGTCGTGCCCGGCCGCCATCGCGACCCCGGTTCTCTGGCTCGACCACGACCTCGACATCGAGTCGGGCATGACCGCCGAGGACATCGTGTCAGAGACCCGACGCTTCCGCGCGGTGGTCCTGGCCGTCCCCGGAGTCAACACCGAGCAGATCCTCAACTGACCCTCCCGCTCTGCAGACCGTACCGAAGGCCGAGGCGACGCGCCTCGGCCTTTCCTTACTCCTCGACC
This sequence comes from uncultured Chloroflexia bacterium, assembly GCA_963782015.1. GTDB lineage: Bacteria > Chloroflexota > Limnocylindria > QHBO01 > QHBO01 > CF-167. Next base: position 134,102 of record CAWAHY010000003.1, on the reverse strand, counting down.
CGCAGCGACAGGTCGGCGAGCTGCTGCGGGGCGATGGGGGCCGGGGCGTGCATCATCAGGTCGCTCCCCGCCTGCGTCTTCGGGAAGGCGGTCACCTCGCGGATGTTCTCCTGGTCGGCGAGGAGCGCGGCCCAGCGGTCGATCCCGATCGCGATCCCCCCGTGCGGCGGCGCCCCGTACTCGAGCGCGTCGAGCAGCGCGCCGAACTGGTCGCGCATCCCCTCGACGCTGTGTCCCATCAGGGCGAAGGCGCGCTCCAGCAGGTCGCGGCGGTGGATTCGCACCGATCCCCCGCCCAGCTCCCAGCCGTTGAGCGCGAGGTCGTACTGCTGGGCGCGGATTGCACCGGGATCCGCCTCCATGCGGTCGGCCTCCTCCCAGACCGGGGCGCTAAACGGGTTGTGGGTCGCGTCCCAGCGCTGACCCGCCTCGTCCCAGCTGAACATCGGGAAGCGATGGACCCAGACGTAGGCCAGCACGCCGGGCGTGCGCAGGCCCAGCCGCGTGCCCAGCTCCAGCCGCAGGTGCCCCAGCACCTCCTGCGCCCGATCCGCCTTCGCATCGGCCACCACCAGCACCAGGTCGCCGGGCTTCGCGCCGGTCGCGCTGACGACGCGCGCTGACACGGCGGCGTCCAGGAACTTGGCCGCCGGACCATGGAGCGCTCCGTCGGCCGCGACCGAGAGGTGCACGAGCCCGCCCGCGCCGCGGCCCCGGGCCAGCTCGGTCAGGTCGTCGAGCTGCTTGCGCGACCAATCGCCGCAGCCCGCTGCGACGACCGCGCCCACCGTTCCGCCGGCGGCGATCGCATCGGCGAAGACCCGGAAGTCGACTCCCGCCACCGCCGGGGAAAGGTCGACCAGCTCCATCGCAAAACGGATGTCGGGCTTGTCGGAGCCGTATCGGGCCATGGCCTCCGCGTAGGTGAGTCGCGGGAAGGGCTCGGCGAGCATCGGCCGGGTGGGAACCACCTCGCGCGTGACCCGCACCACGGCCCGCTCGACCGCATCCATCACATCGGTCTCATCCACGAAGCTCATCTCGAGGTCGAGCTGCGTGAACTCCAGCTGCCGGTCGCCGCGCAGGTCCTCGTCGCGATAGCAGCGCGCGAGCTGGTAGTAGCGGTCGTAGCCGGCGACCATCAGCAGCTGCTTGAGCTGCTGGGGGCTCTGCGGCAGGGCGTAGAAGCGGCCCGGCTGGAGGCGCGAGGGGACGACGAAGTCGCGCGCCCCCTCCGGCGTGCTGCGGATCAGGGTCGGCGTCTCGATGTCCACGAAGCCGTCCGACTCCATCGCCCGCCGGGTGGCCCCCGTCAGCGCGGCGCGCAGCAGGAGGCGGGCCTGCATCGCCGGCCGCCGCAGGTCCACGTAGCGGTACTCCAGCCGGATCGACTCGTCGAGCCCCGGCTGCTCCTCGTTGACATAGAAGGGCGGCACCTTGCTCGGGTTGAGGACCGTGAAGGCATCGACCGCCACCTCGACCTCACCGGTCGCCAGCTCGGCGTTGGTCGTGCCCTCGGGCCGATGGCGCACCACGCCCGACGCCTGCACCACCCACTCGTTGCGCGCCGGCTCGGCGGCTGCGTGGGCCGCGGCGGCCTCATCGGCGTTGGTGACCACCTGGGTGATGCCGTAGCGGTCGCGCAGGTCGAAGAAGGTGAGGTGGCCGTGGTCGCGGCGCCGATGCACCCAGCCCGACAGCGTCACCCGCTCCCCCACGTGGGAGGCGCGCAGCTCGCCGCAGGTGTGGCTCCGGAAGGCCTGGCCCATGCTCCGGATGGTAGCCGACGGCAGCCTCAGCCGATGGCGGCGGCGACCTCGGTGAGCGGCAGCTCGCGCTGCTCGCTGGCCTCCAGGTCACGGAGCACCACCGTGGCGCCCTCGCCGACGATCACGGCGTAGCGCGCGCCGAGCTTCGCGGCGGACTCGAGCTGCTTGCCGAGCTTGCGAGCGGTTCCGTCAGCTCGAACGTGCAGACCCGCTCCGCGCAGCGTTCCCGCCGCTCGCAGACGCGGCGCGAGAGCCTCGTCGGCGGAGACGACGGCGATCAGCGGGGCGACGGCCGGCGCTGCAGTTCCCTGCTCCGCGGCGGCCAGGACGGTCCGGTCGATCCCGATCCCGAAGCCGATCCCCGGCGTCGGATGGCCGCCGAGCAGCTCCGCCAGGCCGTCGTAGCGGCCGCCGCCGCCGAGCGCCTGCTGCTGTCCGCGGCGAGCGGCCACGTAGTACTCGAAGGTGGTGCGGGTGTAGTAATCGAGGCCGCGCACCAGCCGATGGTCGACCTCGTAGCGCACGCCGAGGTCGTCGAGCAGCGCCCGCACCGCCTCGAAGTGCGCGCGACAGGCGTCGCACAGGTGGTCGAGCGCACGCGGCGCGCCGGCGGCGAGCTCGGCGTCCAGCTCCCTGTCGTCGAGGACGCGCAGCGGGTTGACCCGCAGCCGTCGCTGCGAGTCGTGGCAGAGCCGCTTCTCGTGGGGGCTGAAGTAGTCCACCAGGGCGGCGCGGTAGGCGGGACGGCACGTCGCGTCGCCGATCGAGTTGACGTAGGCCACCACGTCGCTCACCCCGCATTCGGCGTAGAAGCGCTGGCCGAGCTCGATGATCTCGGCGTCGACCATCGGTCCTGGATCGCCGATCGCCTCGACGTCCCACTGCACGAACTGGCGGTAGCGACCGGCCTGCGGGCGGTCGTAGCGGAACATCGGCCCGATCATCCAGAGTCGTTGCGGTCCGGGGCGCACGTGCATGCCGTGCTCGAGGTAGGCGCGCACGATCCCTGCCGTCGGCTCGGGGCGCAGCGCCCACTCGGCGCGCTCCTCCTCGCTGCCGGCCGCGCCGCTGACCCGGAACATCTCCTTCTCGACGGCGTCGGACGACTCCCCCAGCCCGCGGCTGAAGAGCTCGATCCGCTCGAAGAGCGGCGTCTCGATCCGGTCGAACGCGTAGCGCGCGCTCAGGTCGCGAGCGATCCCCTCGACCCGGCTCCAGGCGGCGCCATCCTCGGGGAGCAGGTCGCGCGTGCCGCGCGGCGCGGAGATCGTGCGGGACATGCCGGGAGTCTACCCGTGGCGTGTGTCGCGAACCGGCCCGGCTGCGCTAGCCTGAGCCGGTGTTCAGGACCGATCGGGCTCGAACCGTCGCCGCGTGGGCGGGGCTCGCCGTGCTGCTCGCCATTGGGCTCGCGATCCGGCTGGCGGTCCTCGACGCCAGGGGACATCCGGGCGATGCGATCGTCATCGGCCGCTGGGCCGACAGCCTGGCGGCCTATGGCCCCTGGGGCTTCTTCGACCACGACGGCTCGATCTACCCGGCGCTGCTCTACGCCTACTGGCCGATCGGGGCGCTCCTCGACGGCGCCGACCAGGCACGCGCCATCAAGGGCATCTCGATCCCATTCGACCTGGCCGTGGCGGTGGTCGTCTACCTCATCGCGACCCGGCTGGTCGGCCGCGGACGGGCGCTGATCGCGCCGGCGCTCTACCTGTTCAACCCCGGCGTCCTGCTCGCCGGCCCGGTGTGGGGCCAGGTTGACGCCGCGGGGACGCTCGCCCTGCTGGCCGCGCTGCTGGCACTGGCGGCCGGTCGCCTCGGCTGGGCCGGTGCCTTCACGGTGGTGGCGGGCATGATCAAGCCGCAGTTCGGGCTGGTCGTGCTGCCGGTGGTGACCGTGGCGGTCCTGCGCTGGCGCGCCACCCGATCGCCGATGCCGCTGGTCCGCGGGCTCCTCGGCGGGGTCGCCGCCTACCTGCTGGTCGCGGTGCCACTGCGCCTGGATCCGGTGACGTTCGTGCAACAGGTGATCGAATCGGGGAACTTCAAGCAGATGTCGTCGGCGAACGCCGCCAACATCTGGGGGCTCTTCCACGGCTACAAGGTCCCCGATGGGGATCTGCTGTACGTCGGGGGCGCGCTGTTGGTGATCGGCCTCGCAACCGCGCTGCTGCCGCTGCGGCGTCGCCAGGACCTGGCGACCGTCCTGGCGGTCGGCCTGTTCGTGATCTTCGCGTTCTATTTCCTGCCGACCCGGGTGCACGAGCGCTACCTCTTCCCGGCCATGGCCGTCCTGGCACCACTCGCCGCGGCCAACTGGCGGGTCCTCGTGGCCTACCTGCTGCTGGCGGCCGGTTTTGGCGCCTCGATGCTCTATGCGCTGCTGGAGACGCTCCGACGGGGAGGATCCACGGTGTCAATCACGTGGCCGTGGCTGGAAGACCTGGTCACCCTGCCGGAGGCCCGGATCTGGATCTCGCTGACGCTCATCGCGACCGCGGTGACGCTGGTGGTGCTGCTGCTCCAGCGCGGGAACCGGCGCTCCGCCGCGGGTCCGGCCCACCTGGCGACTCGTGAGGTGCGCCCGAACCGTATGGCCCCTCGTGGCTCGCGGCGACGATCTGCCGCTGACGCGTCCACGAAGACCGTGGCGCGCGAGGAGCCACCATCTCACGCCCCGCGACTGTCGCCCAAGCTCACGTCCCGGCGGCCCGGTTGGATATGGATGAGCGTCCCGAGGTCAGTGCGCGCCCTCCACCTCCGCTGCTTCGCGCGCAATCTCGATGGCGCGCGACGCCGGCATCGCTCCGATCGTCTCAGTCCAGCTCGCGGTGACGAATTCGCCCGAATGCACCACCCAGATCTCCTCACCCGGGGCTGTGCCCCCCCAGATCAGGGCGATCAAGACGAACGGGGTGAGCCGTGTGCATGCGACCAGCGCTGAGCGCTACCTCGCCTCGCGGGTGACGCTGGTCACGTCGCGCACGCGCTCGATGCGAGTCAGCACCTTGGAAAGCTGCTGCAGCGACGTCACCTTCAGCGTGGCGCTGATCGTGGCAGTGCCGTCCGGGTGCGTGCCAATCGAGGCGGCCACGATGTTGACCTTGTCCTCGGCCACCACGGTCGTGATCTCGTTGAGCAGCCCGGCCCGGTCGACCGCCAGGATGCGGACCGTGATCGGGTAGGTCTGCAGGTCGACCGAGTCCCAGTCCACGTCGATCAGCCGCTCGATGTCCCGCTCCGAGAGCACCGAGCGACAGTTGGAGCGGTGCACGGTCACGCCCTTGCCGCGGGTGACGTAGCCGGTGATCGGGTCGCCCGGGATCGGTGAGCAGCACTTCGCGAAGCGCACCAGCAGGTCGCCCACGCCCTTGACCCGGATCCCGCTGGCCGACGGCGTGGCCGATGGCGGCGCCACCTCGGGCAGCGCGATCGCCGCGTCGTCGTGGATCTCGAGCTTGCCGACCACGCTCGCCGGCGAGACGGCCCCGTAGCCGATGGCGGCGTAGAAGTCGTCGAGCTCCTTGAAGTGCGCCTGCGTCGCCAGCTCCATCAGCTTGTCGGCGTCGATGCTGACCAGCGTCTCGTGGGCCAGGCGGCGCAGCTCGCGGTCGAGGATCTCCTTGCCCTGGGCGATGTTCTCGTCGCGCTGCTGGTGCTTGAACCAGGCGCGGATCTTCTCGCGGGCCTGGTTGGTGCGGACGATGTTCATCCAGTCGCGCGACGGCCCGTGGGCGGCCTTGGTGGTGATGATCTCGACGATGTCGCCGTTGTGCAGCCGGTAGTCGAGCGGCACCAGCCGGTTGTTGACCTTGGAGCCGATCGTGCGATGGCCGACATCGGTATGGATCCGGTAGGCGAAGTCGAGCGGCGTCGCGCCGTTGGGCAGGTCCTTGACGTCGCCCTTGGGGGTGAAGACGAAGACCTGGTCCTGGAAGAGGTCGAGCTTGAGCCCCTCCACGAACTCGGTGGCGTCCACGACCTCGCGCTGCCACTCGATCAGCTGCCGCACCCAGGCGAGCTTCTCGTCGTAGCGGCGGTCGCCGCGCGAGCCCTCCTTGTAGCGCCAGTGCGCGGCGATCCCCGCCTCCGCCACCTCGTGCATGGCGCGGGTCCGGATCTGGACCTCGAGCGGCTTGGCATCGGGCCCGATCACCGCGGTGTGCAGGCTCTGGTACAGGTTGGCCTTGGGCATGGCGATGTAGTCGTCGAACTGCCCGGGGATCGGTCGCCAGAGGGAGTGCACCACGCCCAGCGCGGCGTACGTGTCCTTCACCTCGTCGACGATCAGGCGCACCGCGTGCAGGTCGTAGATCTCGCTGAACTCGGCGCCCTTGCGCTCCATCTTGCGGGAGATGGAGTAGAGGTGCTTGGGCCGGCCGCTGATCTCCGCCTCGATCCCGACCTTGGCCAGCTCCTTGCGCAGGATGGTGATGCTCTTGTTGATGAACGACTCGCGCTCCTTGCGCCGGTCGGCGAGCATCGCCACCAGCTTGCGGAACTGCTCCGGCTCGGTGTACTTGAACGAGAGGTCCTCGAGCTCCCACTTCCACTGCCAGATCCCCAGCCGATGCGCCAGCGGGGCGTAGATCTCCATCGTCTGGCGGGCGATGCGGACCTGCTTGTCGGGCGGCAGGGCGCCCAGGGTGCGCATGTTGTGGAGCCGGTCGGCGAGCTTGATGATGACCACCCGCACGTCCTCGGCCATGGCCAGGAACATCTTCCGGATGTTCTCCGCCTGCTGCTCCTCCATGGACCGCGCCGACCCGAACTTGGAGAGCTTGGTGACCCCGTCGACCAGCTTTCCGACCTCGCGCCCGAAGCGCTTCTCGAGGTCCGGGATCGTCGTGTCGGTGTCCTCCGGCACGTCGTGGAGGAGGGCGGCGGCGATGCTCTCGGCGTCCATCTGGAGCTTCGCCAGCTCGAACGCGACCGCCACCGGATGGGTGATGTACGGCTCGCCGGAGGCCCGCAGCTGCCCCTCGTGGGCCGCGGCGGCGACCTGGTGGGCGCGCTCGATCAGGCCGACGTTGACACTCGGCCGATGGCGCCGCGCTTCAGCGACGACTGACTCGATGGTGGGCGTGCTGGCCGCTGGCTCGGCATTGCGGATGCGCTTCGCCACGGCGGCCGGGGCCGCCCTGAGGCGTGCCAGGTCCATGGTGCGGACGATGGTAACAGGCGAGCTGTGGCGCGAGCCGGCCACCCCTTGCGCGGCCGAGCTAACGCGCTGCGGGGCGGCCGCCTCACGCCTCCCCTTCGATGCTCCTCCGAAGCCCTGACCGAGCGCCTCTCGCCTCGTTCGGCCACGCCGCTTCTCCAGGGGTCTACGACGGAGTGAGGAGCCAGCCTCGAATGCCCGTTAGCGGGTCACTAGCTGCATCGGACACGCCGAAGACCGCCCCGTCCCGACTGAATTGCTGGTTCTGCGACCTGAGCCGTAGTCCGATGAAGGAATCGCCCAGGTCGGGTCCATTGAGAATGGCCCACCCGGTTACGTCCTGGTCTCCACGAACGAATACGAGGAGGGCCATCTCGTCATACCCGAGAAATAGGTCGCCAAACACGAGGTTGTTGAAGGGAGAAAGCGGCGACCAATCGAAGCCGAGAGCTTCGTGCACGTCGGAGACTCCGGAATACGACTGAAAGGCGTACACCCGATCCCATTCGAACGTCGCCACGTCCTTCAATTGCAGAAATCCGCCATCACCGACTCCCGCGGCTGCGCTCGAAATCGCGGCCTGCAGCTCAGCCTTTTCACCCGGCGGCAACTGGCTCGACCAGATGCCCACTGCTATCAGGACCGCCGTAACAAGAGCCAGCGCAAGAAGCCACCGGCTTCGCCGCCTCATAGCAAGAGGGTCGGTGATTGGTGACGCCTGGTCAAGGCTTCCGGATTCCACGGAGGAAGCCTCCCAGGTCTCGCAGGCGATACCAGAAGGGATCGGTCACGAGGTCGAAGAGGCCGGGGTGGCGGAGCGGGGTGCCGCCGAAGGTGCGCTTGAAGTCGGAGAAGCCCTTCCAGGCGGGATCGGCCTTGGCGTCGTCCGGTTCCGTGACGCCCCACATGTCGACGCTGGTGCAGCCGTCGGCGGCGAGGGCGCGGAGCATGTTGGCCATGATCGCGTGCGCCGGGTAGTGGTGCTTGTAGCGCTCGTCGCGCAGGAGGGCGCCGTAGAGGTAGTAGGCGCGGTCGGCGAGGCGCGGGAAGGCCATCGCGGCGACCGGGGTGCCGTCGACGCGCGCGATGCCGAGGTACCAGTCGTCCGATGCGGCGAACTCGGTCCCGAGGCGCGTCAGGAACTCCGTTGATCGGACCCGGAAGTCGGCGCGTTCGGCGGTGGCGATGAGCAGGTCGCGAAGGATGCCGATCTCGGCGGGGTCGGGGTCGCGGGAGATGGTGACCTGCGTGCCCTCGCGCTCGGCGCGACGGGAGAGGCGGCGGGCATCGGCGATGCCAGGAGGCCTCGAGCTCGGTGGCGCCGTCGCGCAGGTCGATCAGGCGGGTGGTGGGAGCCTGGAGGTCGGGGGCCGGGCGGAGCTTGTGGGCGGTGGCGAGGGCGGCGATGTTGGTCGTGTCGCCGGGCTCGGCGCGGGGGTCGAGCTTGACGACCAGCGCCTTCTCCTTGCGGGCGAGGGTGCGCAGCCCCTGGAGGAGCCAGGCGAAGAGGCGGTCGGCATCGGGGGCCGATCGGTCCCAGATCGGGCCGTGGGGCACGTAGGCCACCTGTCGACCGAAGCCGGCTGGGCGGAGGAGGGCCTGGGCGACGCCGCGGATCTGGCCGTCGTCATCGAGCAGCATGCGGGCCGGCGGCTCGCCGGCGAGCGCGGTGCACTCGCCCCAGGCCCACGTTCCGGAGGAGATCGGCCTCCGGGCGAGAGGCGACGAACGCGTCCCAGTGGGGCGGTCGATGTGGTCGGCGCGGCGGAGGATGGGAGGCATCGGCTGAGAAGCCTACCCGTTGACTTCAGCCAATGCGCGATCCGCACCGTGAACCCGAGACCAGGGCGCCGGTACGATCAATGAGGCGGAAGAGAATCCTCAGAGTCCTGCTGCTTGTCGCTGTCCTCGTCCTTGATGGGTGAGGGCCAGCCTCGCCGGCGCCCTCCGCGTCGACCTCGCCGTCGTCCGGTTACACCTGGCGCGCCTTCCCATGGGCGAATTAGGCGACCATCGCGGCTCCTCCGTGTACGACGACGAGGGCTGCTGGTGGGGATCCGGGCCGACCCCAACACGTCATTTGCCGAGGAGAGGATCTGGTGGAATCCGGTGCCGGACGAATCCGCTTCACTCGAATTGCGCTGGGAGGGCGGCGTCTGTGGCGACACAAGCCTCCGCATCACCGAGGAAGGACAGGCGGTCACATTGGCGGTGTCTGAGGGACCGCTGCCGGACACCTGTCCGGCGATCGGGATCGCGTACGGAGTGATCCTGACCTTCAATGTGCAAATCTCCGACCTGGACATTTCCGTCCGGTGGTCCGTATGAGGTCCCTGGAGGCGCAACGCGGTGTCGCGCTCGTCTGAACCCGTGGTCGACATCGCCCACTACGACGACGGCAGCGTCCGCTATCGGGGCTTTCGGCTCGACGGCCAGATGCATGGCGCGTGGGAGTTCCTGCGCAAGGACGGCAGCGTGATGCGAGCGGGCGAATTCGACCGCGGCAAGCAGATCGGGGTGTGGCGAACCTACGACCGCGACGGGCGAGTCGTGAAGGAGACCGACTTCTCGGGGAGCGGCTAGCGAGGTCTCGCGCTGTGCGACGTCGGCGACGCGGGCCTTGAGGATCGCCTTCACGACTCTGGGTGGGATCGGCATGTCCGGGCGTGAAGTGAATCGTGCCCTTGAAGGTCGAGTAACCGGCCAGTTCAACCTCGAAGTTGCGAAGCAGGTCCCGCAGTAGAACGAGCAGTGCTTCCTGTCGCCCCGAAGCCGAGCAGATACCGGCCATGCAGCCGGAAGCCTGGTATCCCATAGGCGATCACCTCGACCGCGTCGGGGGCGGCGGCGCGGATCTGGCGTCGGAGCACCTCGAGCGCGGCGCGCTGGTCGGCCGGGAGACCAGCAAGGAAGTCGTCGATGGTCGCAGGTGCCTTCATGGCCCGATCTTAGTCGTCGCTGCCGGCGAGGCGACGGCCCGTCAGGCGCAGGCGCATTCGCTGGGCGATCCCGTAGGCGGGAAGCAGCAGGCGGAGCGCGGCGTCCTGGGCGGGGCGCAGCGCGAGGTCGCGGGCGCCGACGTAGTCGATCCGCCGGCCGCCGAAGCCCTCCTTGAACTGGGCGATGCCGCCGGTGGCGATGCCCCACAGGTCGTAGACCGCGAAGCCCTCGGCGCGGAAGGCGCGGATCGCCTCCCACTTGAGCAGGTAGTTGGCGCGGGAGTTGGCGCCGGCATCGGTCATGCCGCCGTAGGCCTCCGCGGCGCGATCGCCGCAGGTGAAGTGGAAGAGGGTGGCGACGCGCTCGCCATCGAGAGTGGCGAAGAAGAGACGGGCGTGGCCGGTCGGGGCGAAGAGGCGCCAGACGCGCTCGTAGTAGGCGGGCACGCGGACGACGAAGCCGGCGCGCTGCGCGGTGTGGGCGTAGATGCGATAGAAGTCGGCGAGGGCGGTCGTGGCGTCGGTGGCGGTGTCGACCTGCTCCACGGTTACGCCGGCGCGTTCCGCCTTGTGGACGTACTGGCGATGCTTCTGGCGCAGGGCGGCGAGGAGGTCGTCCTCGGTCAGCGACAGGTCGATGACCCGGGTGCGGGGCGGCTGGACCTTGGCCGCGCGGCGCCATGGCGGCGCGAGCAGGGCTGCGCCAAGCGGGTCGTCGGCGGTCGCCTCGGGGTCCACCTTGAGCGTGGCGATCCGCTCGGTCGTGGCCAGGTCACGGAGCGCGGCGATCAGGGCGTCGCGGATGGCGGGGTCGTCGAGCTGGCCGATCGGGCCGCGCGGGGCGTAGCCGAGGCGCCAGCCGACCAGCGGGACCTTGCGGATGAGCACCTGGGCGCCGGCCAGCGGCTGGTCGGGGCGCTCCCCCACCGCGAGGCGAATCGGCCGCCAGCCGGAGGGCTCGCGCAGCTCGCCCCACTCCCACAGCTGCGGGAAGCTGCGATACGGGGCGTGCTCGACGAACGCGTTCCACGCGTCGCGATCGGTGACGCGGAAGGCGGCGAGCTCAGGCATCGGCCTTGAAGCCGGCTGCGGCGAGCTCCCGGCGAGCGACCTCGCGCTCGTCCCACCAGGCCTTCGTGGTGCCGTACACGATGCTGCCCTCGTGCCCCTTGCCGGCCAACAGCAGCGTGTCGCCCAACCGTGCCAGGCCGATGGCGTGGGCGATCGCCGCGCGCCGGTCGTCGATGACCCACAGGTTCTCGCCATCACGGGCGCCGGCCGCGCGGGCGCCATCGGCGATCGCCTCGTTGATGAGGCGCGGGTCCTCCAGGCGCGGATCCTCGTCAGCCACGATGGCGATGTCTGCCAGCTCGGCCGCGACGCGACCCATGGCCGGACGCTTGACGCGGTCCCGCTCCCCCGCCGAGCCGAAGACGACGATCAGCCGCCCCGCGGTCAGCGGCCGGAGGGTGCGCAGCACCTTGGCCAGCGAGTCGGCGGTGTGTGCGTAGTCGACCACCACCCCGAATGGCTGACCGGCGTCGATCCGCTCCATCCGCCCGGGAACGCCCGTCACGGAGCCGATCGCGGCGGCCGCCACGGGAATGTCGATCCCCTCGGCCTCCGCGAGGGCGAGCGCGGCCAGCGCGTTATGGACGTTGAACGCCCCCGGTAGCTGGAGGTGGACCTCGCCGCTCCAGCCGGGCGTGGTGACGGTGAAGGTCGTCCCATCGGCGCGGCCCTGGATGTCGGTCGCGCGGATCTCGGCGGTGGGATCGGTCCCGTAGGTGAGGACCCGGTCGCGGGCGCGGTCGCGGAAGTAGCCGAAGGCGGGGTCATCGGCATTGAGGATGGCGAGCGGTGCCTCCTCGACCAGCATCGCCTTGGCGGCCCGATACGCGTCGAGCGTGCCGTGGAACTCGAGGTGCTCGCTCGTCACGTTGGTCACGATCCCGATCTTGAACCGGCAGTTGCGCACGCGCGATTGGGCCAGGCCGTGGCTGGTCGCCTCCATCACCACGCAGTCGTTGCCCGCCGCGAGCATGTCGGCCAGCAGCTCCTGCAGCTCGAGCGCCTCGGGGGTCGTGTTGCGGTCCTCGTTGGAGCGCTGCGCCTCCCCCACCCGCACCGCCACGGTGCCGATCATCCCCGGCCGGCGTCCGCCGCGCTGCAAGGGCGGCCACGGCCAGGTACGAGGTCGTGGTCTTGCCGTCGGTGCCGGTCACGCCGATCACCTCGAGCCGCTCCGAGGGACGGCCGTACCAGGCGTCCGCGGCATCGGCCAGGGCGTCGCGGGTGCGATGGACGATGAGCTGCGGCTCGCTGATCCCGTACGTCTCGCGCTCCGCCACCACGCCAACCGCACCGTGCGACACCGCCTCCAGGACATAGTCGTGACCGTCGACGTGGTCGCCCGGGACGGCGAAGAAGAGGGTGCCGGCATGCGCGTCGCGCGAGTCGTAGGCGAGCGAGGTGACCTCTCCGACCGGGACGCCGACCACCCGCTCCGGACCGATCACGTCCGCCAGCTCGCCGAGCCACATGCTGCGCGGCGTGCTCATCGGGCTCGCCGAGGGATCGCGTTACGAGCCATGGCGACCGCGGCGCGCAGCCGATAGAGGGTGGGGTCCACGACCACGTCCCAGGTGCCGGCCCAGTGCACCACGCGCCCTCCAAAGCCCTTCTTGAAGAGTCCCACCCCGTGCCAGGCGTGCTCGGGTCCGGCTCCCTCGGGGGCGATTCCCCACAGGTCGTGGGTGCGGCTGCCGAGCTCGCGGGCGCGCCGCATCATCTCCCACTGCAGCAGGTAGCTGGCGTAGTGCTTCGCCTCCCCCGCCTCCTCGCGGCGGGATCCGGCGAACAGGTAGAAGGACCGATCGCCCTCGACCACCAGCATCCCCGAGGCGAGCAGCTCGTCGCCGCGGCGAGCCTCCAGGATCGACGCGCGGCCGGCGCCGCCCAGTCCGGCCCAGGCGATCCGGTAGCGCTCCAGCGGCGGGCGCGGGAAGCCGGCGCGGCGCTGCGTGTCGAGGACGAGGGCGTGGAGCGCGTCGATGGGAGCGGTGTCCGAGCCGTCGGCGCAGACGTTGACCGTGACCCCTTCGCGCGACGAGCGGCGCACCGCGTAGCGAGTGTCCTTGTCGAAGCTGGCGAGCAGCGCGTCGTCATCCACCAGCTCCACCAGCCGGGTCTGGCCGACCTGGACCGGCCGCGGGTCCCGGCGCAGTCGCGCGAAGAGCGAGGCGGCGGGCGAATCGGCCTCGATACGTGGCTCGAGCTTGGCGGCCACGACCCGGGCGCCGCGACCCACCTCCCGCAGACCGACGCTCACCGCGCGCAGCCGCTCCGCGGCCTTTGGATCCATGTAGTCCAGGACGGGGCCGTGCGGCACGTACCAGAACGCGCGGCGGAGCGGCAGGCGGCGTTCCTGGGCCGCCACCAACGCCACGATCTCACCCTCCTCGTCGACGACGAAGCGGCGCTGGGGCTGGCCGTCATACGCGGCTACGGGAGCCCAGGCCCAGTCGTGCAGGAAGTCACCCGACGTGGTCCGGGCCAGCAGCGCCTGCCAGGCGCCCTCGTCGTCAGGGGTCGCGGGTCGGAAGCGGGTCACGCCGCCCTCCGTCGCCACCGGCGGCCGCCGAGGTAGCGGCGCACCTGCCCCAGCTCCTCGGAGTGCAGGAGCGCGGCCGCGGCCAGGTAGACGAGCGTTCCGGCGCCCACCAGCACCACCAGCGCCACCACCCGACCAAGTCCATCGGCCAGGAGGTCGGGTGACCAGGCCTGCATTGCGAGCAGTCCGCCGAGCATCACGGCGGCGGCCAGAGCGGCGGACAGCAGCGAGCGCACTCCGGAGCGGAGCACCGCGGCCTCGTCGATCGAGTCGATCCGGCGCCGCAGGGCCCAGACCAGGCCGAGCACCTCGAGGGTGGCGCTGATCGAGAGGGCGAGCGCCAGCCCCTCGACCCCCATCGGTCCGGACAGGATGGTCATCAGCGGCACGTTGATCGCCACCGCCACCACCGCCCAGAAGACCGGCACCCGGGTGTCCTGCATGGCATAGAAGGCACGCGTCAGCACGTGCACCACGATATGGCCGGCGAGGCCGATGCTGAAGAAGACGAGCGCACTCGCCGTGCGGTCCGCGGCCTCGCTCGAGAAGAGGCCGTACTGGAAGAAGACCGCGGCGATCGGCCGCGCGAGCACGATCATGACCGCGGTCAGCGGCGCCGCCAGGAAGATGAGGATGCGCAGGCTGGTCGACAGCTGACGACGGATCTCCGCGATCTGGCCGAGCGCGGCATCGCGGCTGAAGGTCGGGAAGAGGGCGACCGCCACGCTCACGCCCAGCACCCCCACCGGGATCTGGCTCAGCTGGAAGGCGTAGTTGTAGGCGGTCACGCTGCCGACTCCCAGGTTGCTGGCGAGCACCGTGCTGACGATGAAGTTCAGTTGTCCGGCGGCCAGGCCGAGCAGCCGCGGTCCCATCAGCCACGCCACCTGTCGAACGCCGGGATGTCCCAGCCCGATGCTCAGGTCATAGCCCTGTCCGACCCGGCGCAGGCCGGGCAGCTGGATGGCGAGGTGCAGGATGGAGCCGATCACGACGCCGATCGCCAGCCCTTCGACGCCGAGCGTCGGGGCGAGGACGACCGCTGCGCCGATGATCGCCAGGTTGTAGACCAGTGGCGCGAGAGCCGGCACGCCGAAGCGGCCGTAGCTGTTGAGCAGCCCCGAGACCACCGCACCCATGCCCACGAAGACCGGGCTGAGCAGCATCAGTCGCGTCAGGCGGATCGTCTTCTCGGTGGTCGGCCCGTCGAAGCCGGGGGCGATGATCGGGACGATCCACGGCGCCAGGATGGCCATGATCGCGCTGAGGACGGCGAGCGCGACCAGCACCAGGTTGATGACGCTGCTCGCCAGGCGCCATGCCTCCTTCTCGTCCTCGCGGGCGCGGTAGCTGCTGAAGACCGGGATCAGCGCCGCGGAGAGGGCGCCGGCCACGACCAGCTGGAAGATGGCGTCGGGAATGCGGAAGGCGGCGAAGTAGGCGTCGAGGTCGGCGGTGGCGCCGAACTGGGAGCCGATCACCAGCAGCCGGATCCAGCCCAGCAGCCGGCTGGCCAGCGCCGCGACGGTGAGGATCAGGCTGGCATTGGCCAGCACTCGGCCGACTGATGGACCGGCGACCGATGGACCGGCGGCGGCCGGCGGCGTCTCCCCGCCGAGCGCCTCGCTCACCGTGTCGGGCGGCCGGTCGCGGCCCGGCCCGATCGTGGGTGCGCGGAGCGGTAGGCGGTGCGCAGCGAGGCGTCCGAGAGGTGCGTGTAGATCTGGGTGGTCGCCAGGCTGGCGTGGCCGAGCAGCTCCTGCACCGTGCGCAGGTCCGCCCCGCCCTCGAGCAGGTGCGTGGCGAACGAGTGGCGCAGGGTGTGCGGTGAGGTGCTGGCCGGCGCCCCCGACGCGGTCACCCAGCGCTCGACCACCATCCGCGCGCCGCGGGCGGTGAGCGGGCCGCCGGTGCCGTTGAGGAAGAGCTGTGCGCTCGGGCGGGGAGCACGGGCAGCGAGGGCCGGCCGCCCCGAGGCGAGGTACGCACGCACGGCGCGCGCCGCGTGCTCACCGAAGAGCAGCTCCCGCTCCTTATCGCCCTTGCCGATCACCCGCAGCCGGCGCCGCCCCAGGTCGAGGCGATCCATGGTCAGCGACGACAGCTCGCTGATCCGCATGCCGGTGGCGTACAGCAGCTCGAGCAGGGCGGCGTCCCGTCGCGCGGCGGCGTCGGCGAGGGCGGGGTCACGGCGCCGTCGCGGATGGAGGGTCAGGGTGGCGGGCGCCTCGACCAGGCGAGCCGCGCCGGAGACCGAGAGGACCCGCGGCAGGCGGCCGGGGCGCTTCGGCGAGCGGACGCCGGAGACCGGATCGGTCGCGATCCAGCCCTGCCGCGCCGCGTGTCGGTAGAGGGAGCGGATCGCCGCCAGCCGGCCGCCGACGGTCGAGGCGGAGAGGCCGCGCTCCGCCAGGGTGCCGAGATAGGCCCGCACCGTGGCGCGGTCCGGCGCGGTCCAGGCCACGCCGCGCGCGTCGAGGAACGCGAAGAACTGCGCCACGTGGCGCCGGTACTCGCGGATCGTGCCGGGCGACGAGTTGCGACTCTCGAGGTGGCCGAGGAAGCGCCGCAGGGCCGCCGCGGCATCGCCGCTCAGCACCGACGCCTCAGGCATTGGCGACCGCGGGCTCGGGAGCTGCATCGCCGTCCTCGGCTGGGCGGCTCGGGCGGGTCCAGCTCGAGTAGTCGCACTCCGGGTAGCGGTCGCAGCCCCAGAACGGGCGCTTGCCGCGGCGCGCGCGCTTGGTGACGACGGTGCCCAGGCTGCACTTCGGGCAAGTGCCGAAGCGCTCCGCGGCCGGCGTCTCGCGCTTGATGTAGCGGCATTCCGGGTAGCGGTCGCAGCCCACGAAAGGGCCGAAGCGGCCGGTCCGCGCCACGAGGTGCCCCAGCCCGCACTGCGGGCACTCCTCCCCGACCCCTGGCAGCGCCACGGCATCGGCCTCCTCGCCGGGAAGCGGCATCGTCTGCTTGCACTCCGGGTACGCGGAGCAGCCCAGGAACCAGCCGTTCCGCCCGAAGCGCTTGACCATCAGGTCGCCGCTCAGCGGGCAGACGATATCGGTCACCTCGACCTGCTTGGCGATGTTGGCGCGGCCGTCGGCGATCTTCACGCTGAACGGATCCCAGAACGCGCGCACCATCGGCACCCATTCGTTGGTCCCGGCGGCGACCTCGTCGAGCTGCTCCTCCATCCGCGCGGTGAACTCGATGTCCACCACCTCGGGGAAGTGCTCGACCAGCAGGTCGGTGACGCGGAAGGCCGACTCCTCGGGGAAGAGGCGCCGCTCCTTGATGGTCACGTAGCCGCGGGCCCGGATCGTCTCGATGGTCGGTGCGTAGGTCGACGGCCGCCCGATGCCGTGCTCCTCGAGCGCCTTGATCAGGGTCGCCTCCGTGAAGCGCGGCGGCGGCTGGGTGAAGTGCTGCTCGGCGACCACGCCGCCGAGGTCGAGGCCCTCCCCCTCCTTCAGGTCGGGCAGCACGGTCAGCCGCTCGTCCTCCTCGTCGTCACGCCCCTCGACGTAGACCGCCTGGTAGCCGTCGAAGACGCGCTTGCGCGCTCCCGCGTGGAGCGTGTAGCGCCCCGCGGAGACGTCCACGCCCGACCTGGTCGAAGCGGGCCGGCGACATCTGGCTGGCGGTGGCGCGCTTCCAGATCAGCTCGTAGAGGCGAAACTCGTCGGGCTTGAGGTGCGCCCGCAGGCTCTCCGGCGAGCGGGCAAAGCTCGACGGGCGGATCGCCTCGTGCGCCTCCTGTGCCCCGCGCGACCGATTCCGGTAGGCGTTCGGCTTGTCCGGCACGAACTCCGCCCCGAACCGCTCGCCGATCACCTTGCGCGCCTCGCTCACCGCGCTGCTGGCGATCGAGAGCGAGTCGGTGCGCATGTAGGTGATCAGGCCCACCTGGCCCTCCGGCAGGGCGATCCCCTCGTACAGCGACTGCGCCACGCTCATCGTGCGCTTGGCACCGAAGCCGAGCTTGCGGGACGCCTCCTGCTGCAGCGTGCTGGTCGTGAAGGGCGGCGGTGCCGACTTCTTCTGCTGCGTGCGGCTGACCGATGCGACCGCGTACTCGGCGGCGCGGAGGGCCGCCTCGTGTTCGCGGGCCTCCGCCTCGGAGCCGACCTTGGCCTTCTTGCCGTCGATCCTGGTCAGCTCGGCGCTGAAGCGGCCCGTCCCCTCGCGGCGCTTCAGCTCGGCCGCGATGGTCCAGTACTCATCGGCCTTGAAGGCGTCGATCTCGCGCTCGCGATCCACCACCAGGCGCACCGCCACGCTCTGCACCCGCCCGGCCGACAGGCCGCGGCGGATCTTGCTGCTCACCAGCGGGCTCAGCTTGTAGCCGACCAGGCGGTCGATCACGCGCCGCGCCTGCTGGGCGTTGACCAGGTCGAGATTGACCGAGCGCGGGTGGGCGAAGGCCGCGTCGATGGCCCCCTTGGTGATCTCCGAGAAGGTCACGCGGCGCACCCGCTCGTCGTCGAGCCCGGCGTATTCGGCGATGTGCCAGGCGATCGACTCCCCCTCGCGATCGAGGTCGGTGGCGAGCCACACGGTGTTGGCCCGCCGCGCCAGCTCGGCGAGCTTCTCGAGCTCCTTGCGGCGCTCCTTGAGCGGCTCGTAGCGCGGCGCGAAGTCGTGCTCGAGATCGACCCCCAGGCTGCGCTGCGGCAGGTCGCGCACGTGCCCGTAGGAGGCGGTGACGGTGTAGCCGGGTCCCAGGTACCGCTCGATCGTCTTGGCCTTGGCGGGCGACTCGACGATCACCAGGTCGCCGCTGGGACGCTTCTTGGGGGGCATCGGTCAGGGAGTGTAGCACCGGCCAACCGGCGCTCCGGATCGGCCGATCAGTCGGTGAAGTCCCAAACCACGATCACTTTGGCGCCCTGGATGGCGATCCCGATGCCGACCTTGGTGTAGTGCGTGCCGAGGATGTTGCCGATGTGGTTGGCCACCCCGGGGTACGGCTCGGACATGAACTGGGACTGGCACCAGTCGAGGGTCTGGGTGGTCGTCCGGCCCGTGTTGTTGTTCATGCACTGGTTCTCGCCGTTCCAGCCGAAGCCGAGCCCGGCCGCCCGCAGGCGGTCCTCGTGCGACGACCCGTCGCGCCCGGTGTGGCTGAAGTAGTTGTAGGTGACCTGGTCCCAGGCATGCGCCAGGGCGACCGCCTCGATCGCCTTCGAGTAGGCCAGCGGCGGCAGACCGTACGCCGCGCGCGCGGCGTTGAGCTGGTTCAGCGCGTACTGCACCAGCGACGCCGCCGGGGCGGGCCCGGCGATGCGCGGGCGCGCGGCGGACTTGGTGCTGAAGGTCAGGCTGGCGGTCACCGCGTTCCCGTCGGCGTCGACTGCCCCCTCGGCCAGGCTCACGTCGATGCGGTGGCCGGCCGCGAAGGCGCGGGCCGGGGTGAAGCGGAGCTGGGTCGACGACGCGTTCCAGACCAGGCTGCCGGTCAGCGCCTTGCCGGTCGTCCGGTCGCGCACCCCGAGGGCGGCGCCGACCGCGTCGGGATCCACCGGCTGGCTGAACCAGAGCACGACCTCCTTGTCGCTGACCTTGGTGGCGCCGGCCACCGGTGCGCTCTGCACGAGCTGGGCACCGGCCCGGGTCGTGAACGAGAAGGAGGCGTCCCCGGCGAGGGCGTTGCCGGCAGCGTCGTGGATGCCGCTCAGCGACACCGCGTAGCGGGCGTCCGAGGCCAGCCGCTCGATGGGCGTGAAGGTCATGGCGCTGCCGCTCCAGCTGAAGATGCCCGGCACCGCGGGGCTGAGGAGGAAGGCGGCCTCCACCTCGGCGCGGTTCATGGGTGCGCTGAAGGCGATCCGGATCGCGGTCCCGGCGCTCACCCCGGAGGCGACGTCCGGTGGCGGCCCGGCCGGGTCGATCCCCGCTCGGTCGAGCGCCGCGGAGCCGCCGGGCAGCTCGGCCACGAAGCGGACGCCGAACTCGGCGATGCGCGGCGCAGTCTGCGTGGTGAAGCTGTAGCGAGCGGGAGCCCCGAGCAGCGCCCCGTTGGCGGCGCGCGCGGTCGGTGCCGACGACGATCGCGTAGCGCTGATCGGTCGCCCACAGGCTCATCGGGATCACGCGCAGGACGCGCCCGTCGGCGCTCCACGCGAGCCGGACCTCGCGAGCCGGCGTGATGGTGAGGGCCGCCTCGACCGATGCACGGTCCATCTCGTGCGTGAACGACAGGGTCACCGTGTCAGCGGTGGCGACCCCCACGCCCACGTTGAGGGGCAGGATCGACGGCGGAGCCGGCAGGACCGCGGTCAGGCCCGCCTGTGCGGCGCCGCCGATCGAGATGGCGGCGGCCACGGCCAGGGCAAGGCCGGCAATCAGGGCACGGGCGATGGCCGGATGGCGTCGCACCTGCGTCGCCAGGGAGGCAATGGGAAGGCGCGATCCGAGGCGCGCACTGCGGATCGAGATCAATAAACGGTGACTCCTGTCACGGGGCGGACCGCGGTCGGGGCACGAGTCGCGGCTGCCTGGTGGCTTGGGGAGTATACCCGCGGATCACCTTGTCGACCCGCTGCCGCGCCCGATGCGTCGGGCGCTGAGGGTCGGGTGGAATGTCGCGCCGCCGA
The DNA here is from genome assembly GCA_963782015.1 of uncultured Chloroflexia bacterium. Taxonomy (GTDB): domain Bacteria; phylum Chloroflexota; class Limnocylindria; order QHBO01; family QHBO01; genus CF-167. Next base: position 114,024 of record CAWAHY010000003.1, on the reverse strand, counting down.
ACGACTCGACCAGTCCGCGCGCCTCCAGCAGGGTCAGGGTGCTGGCCAGCGGACCGGTCGCGTAGCCCGTTCTGCCGATCAGCTCCTCGATCGAGCCGGGTCGCTGGAGGAGGCCGTGGAGCACCATCGCCTCGGGGTCCGAGAGGCTCGTGACGCTCACCGGACGGCCGCCCGGCACCGCCCCGATCCGGTGCAGGAGGGCCGCCGCCGAGGTGACGATGGTGGCCTGGTGATCGGCGATCAGCCGGTTGCAGCCGCGGGACGCGATCGCGTCGATCGGGCCGGGGACGGCAAATACCTCGCGGCCGTAGTCGATCGCTGCGGCAACGGTCAGGAGCGCCCCGGAGTGGTCCGGCGCCTCCACCACCACTACCGCGCGGACCAGCCCGGCGATGATTCGGTTGCGACGAGCAAAGTCGGGCTTGCCGTGCGCCTGGGCCGGCGCCAGCTCCGAGACGAGGGCGCCGCCGGTGGCCACCAGGCGAGCCGCCAGATCGCGGTGGCGCGGCGGGTAGACGCGATCGAGGGGCGACGGCAGGACCGCCACGCTGCGCCCGCCGGCGGAGACCGCGGCGAGGTGCGCGTCGCCGTCGATCCCGATCGCCAGGCCACTCACCACGGTGACGCCAGCGCGCGCCAGCTCGTCGGCGATCTCTGCCGCGCTCGCGCGGCCATAGCCGCTCGCCCGCCGAGTCCCGACGATCGCCACGCACGGTGCATCCAGGGCGCCGGGGTCACCCGCCACGTACAGGAGCGGCGGTCGCGGGTCGGCGGCGGAGAGGGCCGCCGGATATCGGCGGTCCAGCGCCGTGATGACGGCACCTCCCGCGCGGCGCGTCGCTCCGTGGACCCGCTGGGCGACCGCAGCGACCCCCTCGCGCCGGAGGCGCTTCAGCCCGGGGGCGGCATCGTCAGGGAGCCGGGGCAGCTCCTCGAGGAGGGACTCAGCGGCGGCCCATGCCGCGCGGCCGCTGCCGAAGCGCCGCAGGAGGCGCGCGAATCCCACCGGCCCGACACCGGGGACGAGCGAGAGCGCGATCCAGTACGGGGCCTCGCCCTCTGCATCGAGCCCGGAGAGGTCGAGCCCGGTCCAGCCGCCGTCGGTGGTCCCGGGTCGACGCGACGCGCGCCGCCCTCGACCATCGGCCTCCTCGAACGCGCCGGCGATCGGGCCGTTGGCCCCGACCCCGATCATGCGGGCACCGCGCCGCGGTACGTGAGCGCCTCGTCGATGTGCTGCCGGGTCACCTCATCGGCCCCCGCCAGGTCGGCGACCGTGCGGGCCACCCGCGCCGCCCGGTGGAGCCGCCGCGGGGAGAGCCCGAAGCGGCGTCCGCGCTGGACGAGCGCGGCGTGAGCCGCCACGCCGAATCCGCGGCCCGGCTCGAGCGCGCCGGCCGGAAGGTCGCCGTTCGCCATCCCCTGCCGCCGCACCTGCCTCCGCCATGCGCGCGCGACGCGGGCCGCCACCGCCGCGGTCGGCTCGCTGCCGTCGCGACGAGCCTCCTCACCGGGCTCCGGCTGGGCCATCGTCACCCACAGGTCGATTCGATCGCGCAGCGGTCCAGAGAGCCGCGCCAGGTAGCGCCGCGCCGTGGCGTCCTCGCAGGTGCAGGCGCGGCGCGTCGACCCGCGCCAGCCACAGGGGCACGGGTTGAACGCCGCCAGCAGGGTGAACCGGGCCGGCATGGTGAGCGCCCCATCCACCCGCGCGATCGTGACGCTGCCGCCCTCGAGCGGCTCGCGCAGCGCGTCGAGCGCGTCGCTCCGAAACTGGAGCGTCTCGTCGAGCAGGAGGATCCCGCGATGGGCCAGCGACGCCTCGCCGGGGCGCACCCGGGGTCCGCCGCCGACCAGCGCCTGGGTCGAAATCGTGTGGTGTGGCGCGCGAAAGGGACGCTGACGCAGCAACGGGGAGCGCCGGTCGAGCAGGCCCGCGACCGAGTAGATGCGGCTCACCTCGATTGCCTCGTCGTCCTCGAGCGGCGGCTGCAGGGCCACCGCGCAGCGCAGGACGAGGGTCTTGCCGATCCCCGGTGGGCCGCACAGCGCGAGGTTGTGGCGCCCCGCCACCGCGATCTCGAGGCCCCGGCGCGCCAGCGCCTGCCCCTCGACCTCCGCCAGGTCCGGGCCGCCCACCGGCTCGCTGCTCGTCGGCAGCCGGGTCGGCTCGGCCGGGGCCAGGTCACGCACGCCCGCCAGGTGAGCGACCGCCTCACCGAGCGAAGCGGCCCCGTGCACGCGCAGGCCCGCCACCGCGGCCGCCTCGCCGGTCGCGCCCTGAGCCACGATCAGCGCCGGAACGCCCGCTGCGAAGGAGGCGGCCGCCAGTGCCATGCTGCCCGGCACCGATCGCAGCGCGCCGTCGAGCCCCAGCTCGCCGACCAGGGCAGTCTCCCGCAATCGGTCGAGGGAGCGCAGCTGGCCGGAGGCCGCGAGGATTCCGACGGCGATCGGCAGGTCGTAGCCGGTGCCGTCCTTCGGCAGGTCGGCCGGCGAGAGGTTGATCGTGATGCGCCGCGCCGGCAGCTCGAAGCCACTGTTGCGGAGGGCGCTTCGCACCCGCTCGCGCGCCTCCTGCACCTGGCTCCCGGCCAGCCCCACGATGGTCAGCGCCGGCAGGCCGAAGGCGACATCCACCTCCACGCGCACCGGCTCGCCGTCGACGCCCACGATGGCAGCGCTCAGCGTCTCCGCCAGCATGGGCAACACCTCCTGCGCGGAGGCGACCACCAGAACCGATGAGGTGGCCGGCCGCCCACCTGCTCGCCTCCCAAACTCCGGCGGCGACCGGCTGCGTCGCAGGCTAGGCGGTGGGCCTTATCGGCCCCTTAGGCGGGGCTTATCGGTCAGCCGCGAGCGGGGACGGCGGCCGCCACGGTGACCTTGTCGATCGCCCGCGCGAAGTCGAGCACGCTCTTGCCCAGGGTCGAATCGGGGCGGCTCGACATGAACGGCTCGCCCGAGTTGAGGGCGCTGATCGCGCCGCGGTACTCGTTGATGATCTGGTAGTCGATCGTCCGGCCGAGCGCCGATTCGGCGTTGCTGACGTTGATGCCGGTGTAGGCGTTGGACCGATTCAGGACGAGCTGCACCTTGTCCTTCTCGTACCCCAGGCTGTCCATCGTCTCGAGCACCAGCCGCACGTTCTTGAGGCAGGAGAGGTCGGCCGTCATGACCACGTAGATGACGTCCGCCTCGTCGAAGAGCTGCAGGTTGAAGTCGTCGATCGTCTGCGACATGTCGACGATGGTGTAGTCGAAGAGGCGTCGCGCGAGGCTCAGGATCGTGTTCAGCACGACGGGGCTCTGGCGCTGGCGCTCGACCACGATGTCGGCGGCAGCGGGGTTCGGCGGCGCCAGCAGCAGCTCGATCCCGGATCGGTGGCGGACCATCAGCTTGTGGAAGAGGTCCAGGTCGAGGTCCGGCTCGTTGATGGCGTTGACGATCGAGGCGGTGTCGAGGCCGAGATCCAGGAAAACGCGGAGGTCGCCGAACTGGAGGTTGGCGTCGATCAGGCCGGTGCGCCGTCGCAGCTCGCGCGCCAGGGCGATCGCGGTGTTGATGGCGATGGTGGTCGTCCCCACGCCGCCCTTGGCGGGGTAGAAGACGCACAGGCGACCGATGGTCGGCGCCTCGGCGGAGGTCCGCGGCGTGCTCGGCCCGCCGCGCGCCAGCAGGGCCTTGATGCGGGCCATCAGCTCCAGCGGGTGGAACGGCTTGACGATGTCGTCGTCGGCCCCGGCGCGCAGGCCCTTGACCCGCTGCTCCACCTCCGCCTCGGCGGTGAGCATGATGATCGGGACCCGGCCGCCCTTCTCGGCGGCGCGGATCTGCTGGGTTGCGGCATAGCCGTCAAGCTTGGGCATCGCCACGTCCATCAGGATCAGGTCCGGCTTGGCCTCGAGGGCCATCTCCACGCCGGCGGCCCCGTCGGCCGCGACCATCACCTCGTAGCCCTCCTGCTTGAGGGCGAAGACGAGGACGCGCTGGATGTTCAGGTCGTCGTCGACGACCAGGACCTTGGTGGCCATGCGGCTCCATGAGGGCGTGATGGATTGGGCGCGATTATACGGGTGGCACCCCGTCGAGATGGCGGGCAAGGAAGTCGAGGACGCGCCGCTCGTACGCCTCCGGTGCGGCGGCATGCGCATCGGCATGGGCGGCCCCCTCGACGATGAACAGCTCCTTGGGCTCCCCCGCCGCGTCGAACATGCGCCGGGACTGCTCCGGGCTCACCGTCCTGTCGTCCGACGGGGCGATCAGCAGTAGCCCGCGCGGGGCGATGCGCGCCACGCGCTGGATCGGAGAGCGGAGCCGCGCGCCGACCCGCAGGCTGGCCGCGCCGACCACGAGCCGCGTGCCGAGCCGGACCAGCGGGTAGCCCGCCTCGCGCATGCGGTTGGAGATCGGGTTGCGAAGGTCGGCGTAGGCGGCGTCGGCGACCACCGCCGCCACGGGCAGGTCGGGCGCGGCCATGATCGCCACCGAGCCGCCCATGCTGACCCCCATCAGCGCGATCGGGCCCAGGCCACGGCCGGCCAGGAAGTGGACCGCCGCGGCCACGTCGCGCTGCTCCAGGGTGCCGAGCGAGATGAGCGCGTCGTCGCTGCCGCCGTGGCCCCGGAAGTCGAACTGCAGCACGTTGTACTGCCGCTGCAGCCACGGCACGAAGCCGGCGAGCCAGGGCAGGCGGTTCCAGGAGTAGCCGTGCATCAGCACCACCGCGGCGCGCGTCTCGCGGCCGGCGCCGACCAGCCAGCCGGAGAGCGTCACCCCGTCGTCGGTCGTGAAGCGGACGTCCTCGTACATCAGCCCCAGGTCGGCGGGGGTCGAGGGCTCGCCCTCGGCGGGCAGGAACGGGCGCCGCCCGGGGCTCACGATGCGCCGTGATCCCTCGAGCGTCAGATAGCCGAGGTAGCCCAGCGCGCAGGCAGCCGCGATTCCACCGACCCAGGCGGCGAGCCCCCGGCGCCGGCGGGGTGGCGAGGTCATCGGCTGGCCCCCCGGTCAGCCCTTGGCAGCGGACCCACCGATATCGCGAGCCGAACGCATGGCGGCGCTGATCGGCCGGGTCAGCTCGGACAGCTCCATCGGCACGATCCACTTGGTCGAGCTGCCGGCGGCGAGCGCCTTGAGCGCCTCGAGGTACTGGAGCGCCATCGTCTTCTCGTCGACCCCCTTGGCCGCGCCGAAGATCGTCTTGAGCGCGGAGCTGAAGCCCTCGGCACGCAGCACCTGCGCCTGCCGCTCGCCCTCGGCGCGCAGGATGGCGCTCTGCTTGTCGCCCTCGGCCACGTTGATGGTCGCCTGCCGCGTCCCCTCGGACTCGGTGATGTTCGCGCGGCGGTTGCGCTCGGCGCTCATCTGGCGGTTCATCGCCTCCTGGATGTCGCGCGGCGGCACGATCTCGCGGATCTCGACGCTCGTGATCTTCACGCCCCAGCGCTCGGTGACCTCGTCGAGCTTGGCGCGCAGGGTGTGGTTGATCTGCTCGCGCTTGGCCAGCACGTCATCGAGCGGGATATCGCCGATCACGGCGCGCAGGGTGGTCGCGGCCAGCGCCTGCGACGCGCCGGTGAAGTCCGTCACGGCGGTGACCGTGACCTCCGGCTCGAAGACCTTGGAGTAGACCAGGAAGTCGATGCTGATCGGTGCGTTGTCCTTGGTGATGCAGGTCTGCTGCGGCACCTCCAGGAAGCGCTCGCGCAGGTCCACCTTGACCGCCTGCTGGATGAAGGGGATGAGCAGGACCAGGCCGGGTCCGCGGGCGCCCTGCAGCCGGCCCAGGAAGAAGACGACCAGGCGCTCGTACTCGCGGACGATGTGGACGACGCTGGTCAGCAGGCCGATCAGCACGGCCAGGCCGATGAGGAGGACGATCAGACCGATCAGCTCGCCGTTCATTGACGCACCCCTTCTCCGGCGGTGCCGGCGTGCCGATGGCGCGCGGCCCGACCCTCAGTGTCGAGCAGCATAGGCCATCAGCCCGCGCGATGGTCGAAGACGACCTTGACCGACGCCGCCCGGCCGCGGCCCATCGCCGCGCGCAGCGCCGCGCGCCAATCCTGGAGGCGGAAGCGGTGCGTCACCAGCCCGCTCACGTCCGGCGCGCCGGGGGCGGCGAGGAGCCCCAGCAGGTGGTCGATCGTATGCGGCTGCCCCGGCAGCGACGCCTCCCGCCCGTACACGTAGTTGCCGGTGATCCGCAGCTCCCGCGCCCAGGCGAGGGTCAGGTCGAGCCCCTTGACGATGGCCACTGAGCCGATGAGGGCCAGGTGCCCGCGCGGGGCGGTCACCCCCTGGGCCGCCTCGAGGCTCGCGGCGTTGCCCACGCACTCGTAGACCGCCTCGAAGCCCCCGGTCAGCGTCGAGGAGCCGACCAGGGCGGCGTGCTCCCGCGCCCCCGCATGCTGCACCGCCGCCCGATGCGCGCCGTCGCCGCGATGGTCGATGACCACGTGGTGCGCACCGAGCTGCGCGGCCAGGTCGGCCTGGACGCGATGCCGCACCACGATCGTGACCTCGGCCGTCGGCGCGACCAGCCGCAGCGCGGCCAGCGTCCCGAGCCCGATCGCTCCCCCGCCGATCACCAGCGCCCGCTCCCCGTCCTCCGGTGGCCGGGCCAGGACCGCGTGGAGGCCGCAGGCGAGCGGCTCGGCGAGCGCCGCCGCCTCGTCGCTCAGCTCGACCGGGACGGCGTGCAGCTGGCTGGCGTGGGCGAGCATCCCCTCGGACCACCCGCCGGGGAGGTCATGGCAGAAGCCGACCAGCATGCCCGGCGCGAGATCGCCCTCGGTCGCGCGGCGGCAGAGGGCCGGGCTTCCGTCGCGGCAGCCCTGGCACGGCTCCAGGCCGCGCACCAGACACGAGATGATCGGGTCGAGCACGACCCGCTGCCCGACCGTGACGCCCGCCTCGGGGCCGGCCTCCTCGACGACCGCGAGCACCTCGTGGCCGAGGATCGCCGGGAAGGAGCTGAACGGCGAGAGCGTGGCGCTGGCCCTGCCGGTCAGCATCGCGATGTCCGATCCACAGATCCCCGCGAGGGTCGGCCTCAGGCGAGCCCAGGCGGGGCCGGGCAGGTCCGGCAGCGTGTAGGACGACATGCCCAGCCAGGGCATCCAGCCACCGGTCCAGCGCGGCAGGAGCGAGCCAAAGGTGCGCAGGGCCCGGTAGTTCAGCGCGGACGAGCTGACCCGCACGCCCAGGCCGCGCATCGGTGCGGCGATCAGCTCATCGGGACGCGACGGACGATGTGCGGCCCGACGCGTTCGAGGATCTCGTCCAGGCTCGACCCGGTGATCGTGACGCCGTGGTTCTTCATGCCGATGATGGCGCGCGCGGGATCCGGCGTCTGGTTGACGAGCGCGGCCACCTCCCGCGCCAGCTCCTCGGTGCCGCACGGGTAGACCGCCTCGGTCGAGGCGGCGCCCGGCACCCAGCCGTGGACGTGGAGGATGGCGCCCACCTCGGGGTGCTCCCGATAGATGGTCAGATGTTCGATGGCGTCCACCGAGACGCGCCGTGGCTTCACGCCCGGCGGCACGCTGAGACGGATCACGCCGCGGGCCCGGTCGTAGCCGGTGACCAGCAGGATCTCGCGCCCGATCTCCATCAGATGGCTCTTGTCGACGCCGCTGGCGCTCATCCAGAAGGTGTCGCCGGCATGCCGTGCGCTGGCGTTGCCGTAGCTGAGCCCGCCGATCCCGAAGAGGCGCTGCACGTGCCGCAGATCAGCCGGCGAGAGAAGCTCGTCGATCGGCCAGGGCGCGGGGAGCAGGTCGAGCTCGGCGAGGCGCTGCCCGGCGCGGAAGAGCGCCGCGGTGTGCTCGTCGCCGTTCCACAGGTCGCGCGCCAGGTCCGGGATGAACTCGTTGTCGATCACCAGGCGCGACTCGGCGAGCGGCAGGATGCGCTCCACCACGGCCTGGAAGAAGGCCGCGTCGTCGCGATCGTGCGAGATGCGGTGGAAGCCCTGCTCCATGGTGATGAAGTACGCCTCCGGGCCGGCCTCGCCCCGGGCGATCGGGATGAAGACGTTGGAGAGGGTCCGGACCAGGAGCGAGTAGCCCGCGGACAGCATCTCCTCGGGGCGAGCGGGCACCTCCGCCACGCCGACCACGAAGATCTCCTTCGACCGGCGCCGGAAGCTGATCGGGCGCTCGGCATCGACGGCATTGATCACGACCCGGACGCCCGGATCGATCCGCACGTCGCGCTTCCGCTCGCGCTGGACCGGGTGCCCGCGCCCCGCCAGCGCGGCCGACAGGCCGTCGAGGAACCAGCGGGTCAGCAGCCCGCGCGAGCCGTCGACGACCGCGATCCCGCCGGCCACCACCGCCCGCCGCAGCTCTACGCTAGCCATCGCTCCGCTCCGATCCGCTCGCATCAGTCGTCGTGGGCTCGACGATCAGCTCGAGGCCCTTGACCTCGACCACGCGGATCGGGGTCCCCGGGTTGATCGCCCCGGACCGGCTCCGCGCCGACCAGGCCTCCCCGCCAGCATAGGCGATCCCCGTCGGCGCGAGGAGAGTCTGGGCAATCCCGCCGGCGCCAAGCAGCGCGGCGATCGGCAGCGCCGAGGTGGCGCGGCGACGCATCTGGAGCAGGCCGCGGATCAGGATGAAGAAGTAGAGGAGCGAGACGACCAGCGCGCCCCCGATGAGCAGCGGATCGACCCCGACCTGGACCGCATCGGTCCCGTCGACACGGGTGTACAGGGCGAACGCGCCCAACAGGAAGCAGACCACGCCGCCCACCGCCAGGAACCCGTAGCTGGTGAAGTGCAGCTCCAGCACGAAGAGGCCGATCCCCAGCAGGATCAGGAGCAGGCCACCCACGTTGAGCGGGAGGCTGTTGGAGCCGATGAAGGCCAGCAGGATCGCGATGGCGCCCAGCGAGCCGCTGATCAGGTTCGGGTGGAAGAGCTCCGAGAGGATGCCGTAGAAGCCGATCGTGAACAGGATGAAGGCGATGTTGGGGTCCGACAGGAGGTGCAGGAACTGCTGGCCGACATTCATGTTCGCGTCCCGGATCTCGAGGCCGGAGAGCTGTGGCAGCGGGGCACCCTGGAACCGATATGCGCGCCCGTCGGCGCGCGCGCCGGTGTCGATCGCCGCGAACAGCGCGGTGGTGTCGGCTGCGACCAGGTCGACCACCGGCGGGACCATGGCCGCCGCCTCGTCGGCCGTGACGCTGGCGGCCTCGCGGACGGCTCTCTCTGCCCACGCCTCGTTCCGCCCGTGTGCCTTGGCGAGCCCGGTGATCTGGGCCACCGCGTGGTTGGTGACCTTGCGGGCGAGGGTCTCGGGCAGGTCCTCGCCGGACCCGCCGACCACGGACGCCGCGCCGATGTTGGTCAGCGGTGCCATGGCCGCCACGTCCCCGGCGAGGGTGACGAAGGTGGCGGCGCTGGCGGCGCTGGCACCCTCGGGCGTGACGTAGGTGATCACCGGCACGGGACTGGCGAGGATCGCCTTGAGGATGCGGTCCATGCTGGTCAGCTCGCCGCCCGGCGAGTCGATCTCGATCAGGACGGCCGCTGCGTAGCCGGGCGCGGCGGCCGCGCCGATCCCCTCCTCGATGTAGGCGGCATTGACCTGGTCGATCACGCCGGTGAGGCGCAGGCGGACGATGCCAGGCGACCCGATGCCGGCCACGAGCGAGGTGATGCCGAGCAGGAGGGACGCCAGGATGATTGCCCGCCGCAGGCCCCGCATGCGATCGAGTATAGGTCAGCCCAGGTGATCCACCACCAGGCGGGACCAGGACTCCATCCGCTCCCGGGCCTCCAGCAGCTCGGCCGCGTCCGCCATCCGCGCGCTGAGCTTCTCGCGTTCGCGCACGGCGACCAGGCGACCGGCGGCCTCGACCAGGAAGACGACGCCGAGGTGGACCGATCCGACCGGGTTCGAGTCGTCGTTCAGGAGGCCGACCAGGCGAAACTCCGGCTCCCAGTCGGCCTCGAGCTCTTCGGCCCACTCTCGCCGAAGGCCCGCGGCAAGGGGGTCGGCTCCATCGTCCACCGGGTTGAGGTGGCCGCCGACCCCGACGCTCGCCTTGTGGTGCAGCCGGGGGTCACCGCCCCGGGCGGTGCGCTCCATCAGGAAGACGAGCGTCTCGCTCCTCACCACGACGTATGGGATCAGCTGCTTGAAGGCGGGGTCGGCCTCGGCGATCGGGCGGTCCAGGAACCGGCCGAACCTCGACACCGCGGCGCGCAGCTCGTCGAGATCGGCCTCGCCGGCGGGCCGAATCCCGTTGAAGTCGCACCCGCCGGGAACGTGATCGCGCGGCAGGACCAGGACCCGCTCGACCGCCTCCACCCCCGCGGCTCAGGCCGGCAGGTCCGGCCCGATGGCGGCCATGCGCAGCGCCATGGCCGATGCCTCGCGCGGATCGCGCGCGCGATGGACCCGCGGCCCACCGATGCGGTAGTCGGACTCGACCCGCCACGAGCTGAGCGTCACCACCTGGCGCCCCATCCGCAGCGCCATGCCGATCTCCGACAGGGTCCCGTGCCGCCCCCCGACCGCCACCACCGCGTCGGCGGCGGTGACCACCACCAGGTTGCGCACGACCCCCAGCCCGGTGGCGATCGGCAGGGTCACGAATTCGTTGGCCTCCGCCGGATCGGTGCCGGGCAAGATCCCGATGGTCATCCCGCCCGCCCCGTGGGCGCCGCGCGAGGCCGCCCGCATCACCCCGCCCAGGCCGCCGGTGATCACCACCGCCCCGCCGCGGGCGAGCAGCTGCCCGACCTCCTCGGCCCACTCCAGGATGCGGTGCGCCTCGGGGCCACGTGGATCCCCGTCGCCGATCACCGCCACGTGGGGCGGTCGCTCCCGCGCGGGCGGCTGGCTCATGACGCCGCCCGCGATCCAGCCAGGGTCAGGCCAAGGGGCGCGGTGGCCAGGATCTCGTAGTGCGCGGGTCCCTTGGCGGTGTGGCTCCGGTACAGGACCAGCTCTTCGACCGGCATCTGTCCGGCCGGCATGGGCATCTTCCAGGTGGCGTCGGGGACGGCGACGCCGCGATCGCCGTGGGCCCGCGCCAGGGTCAGGTGCGCCCGGAACGGTGAGGCGGTCTCGCAGCCGACGGCGATCCGTACGGCCACCGCCAGCTCGGCGAGGCGCCGTGAGCGGTCGGCGAGGCCGAACCACAGGATCCGCACGTCGCGCCGCGACGGGAACGCTCCCAGGCCACCGGTGGGGATCGCGAATGGGGCGTGGTCAGAGGCGACCTGGCCGAGCGCCTCGATCAGGCGCGGGACCTCCCCGGTGACCGTCGGCCCCAGGAAGGCGAGCGTCAGGTGCCAGGCCGCAGGGTCGATCCAGCGCAGGTCGTCGGCCTCGGCCGACACGGCGGCGCGCAGCGGCGCGACGGCGCTGCGCAGCTGGCCGCCCAGCGGCTCACCGATCGGGACGCCGACGAAGCAGCGCCACTCCTCGCCGCTCATCGGCTGGCCACCCGGGCCGGGAGCCTGGCATCGACGATCGGGATCAGCTCGGCCAGGCTGCGGATCAGCGGCGTCGCCTCCGGCACGTCAGCAGCCGCGAAGCGGTTGCGGCGATCGATGAGGACCGGCTGGATGCCCGCGCGGCGGGCCCCCTCGACATCCGCGTCGAGGTGATCGCCGACGTGGATCGCTTCGCTCGGCTGCACCCCCGCCTGCTCGAGGGCCCACTGGAAGATCCCGGGGTGCGGCTTCTCGAAGCCGATCCGCGAGCTGGCGGCGATGAGGTCGAAGTGGCTCACCAGGTCGAGCGCGTGGAGGAGCTCAGGCAGCTGCCAGACCCAGTTGCTGACGGCCCCCACCACGAGCCCGCGCGCGCGGAGCGCCTGCAGCGCGGGCGCCGCATCGGGGAAGACGTGCCAGTTCGAGGTCACCATGAAGAGCTCCGAGAGGCGCCGGAAGAACGACTCCGGCATCGGTTCGACGCCAAGGTCCTCGAGCGCCGCGCGGTCGATCTCCATGGTGCGTGCGAACGAGGTCGCCTCGCTCGCCTCGAAGGCGGCGTCGAAGCCAAACCCGCCGTGATGGTAGGCCCGTCGCAGCGCCGCATGCAGCGCCTCGACCTCGACCTCGATGCCGTACTCCTCGAAGGCGATGGCGTAGACGTGTTCCCAGGAAGGGTTCGGGCGCATCACGGTGTCGCCGATGTCGAGGAAGACGGCGCGCAGCGGCGCCGTCGGCGGAGTGTCAGTCATCGGCCTCAAGCCTACCGCGTCGAGCGGGTCGCCGCCCCGCTGCCGACGGGGGCGACGGTCACCCGGCCGGGGCGCCCTTGCCGGCCAGCAGGCGGGCGATCTCGCTCCGATACCGGAGCCCGGAGGAGTGCCGCGACAGCCAGCGCAGGTAGTCGGGGTCGTGCGCCGCGACGTCGCGGAGCGTCCAGCCGGCGTAGCGGCCCTGGTCGAGCTGGGTGCCGGCGCTGCTGGCCCGCGGCGGTGGCGGTGTCGTCGACTCGCTGCGGCTGGGGGTCGTCTCGTAGTCGTACTTGCGCAGGCGCCCCCGGTCCAGCTGGGCCCGGGCCTCCGGGTCGCGCACCATGGCGTACGCCTCGTTGAGCTCGATCATCCGCCGCGAGGCGCGCGTCGACGAGTCGTGATCGGGGTGGTACTTCAAGGCGAGCGCCCGGAATGCCGCGCGCACCACCTCCTGGTCTGCCGTCGGCAGCACCTGGAGCACCTTGTATGGGTCGGTCACGCCCACGATGGCCGCCCCGTCATTCGTTGTAGAGCCGCTCCTCGACCAGCTTCTCGGCGGTGACGCGCCCGGTTGGATCGAAGCAGCTGAACTCGAACAGCTTCTCGTACTCCAGGTCGACGTTGTCCTGTCCGCCCCGGTTCTTCTCGACAGTGGCGATGACCCAGTCGCGGTAGCGCTGCGCCTGGTACGGGTTGAACTCGATATTGACCTTCGCGACAATGTGGTACTTGTCGTTCAGGATCAGGATGATGTCGCTCTCGTAGTTGATGGCGCTGCTGCCGCGCAGGTGGTGGTTGCGCAGGCGCTTGGCCTTGAGGCCCTCGCGGTCCGCCGCGACGATGGCGACCACCGGGATCTCAAGGGAGAGGGCGATGTCCTTGAGCCCGCCCACGATGCGGGTGACCTTCTCCTCCTCCTGCGCGGGCTCGGGGATGACCGGCACCTTCTGGAGGTAGTCGACGAAGAGGACGAGGCGCTTCCCCTCTGGTCCCCGGTGCTCGGCGACGAGGGTGCGCAGGTTGTCCACGGTCGAGCCGGTGGCGGTCCCGCGCATGAGGTACAGGTTGCTGCCGTAGCGGGCGATCCGCTCGAGCGACGGGCGCAGGCGAGGGTTGGTCCCGAGCTTGGCGCGCTGGCCCGCCTCCACGGCGGCGGCGTAGCTCTGCATGACCTCCTTCTTGACGTCCTGGATCTTCACGGCGCCGGACTTGGCCGGCAGGTGGGCGAGCGCCGACTCCATGGCGATCAGCCGCTGGATGAGGTACTCCTCCTCGTGCTCGAAGCAGACGTAGAGCGCGGTCGCCTGGCCGGAGGCCGCCATGTTGCGGGCCATCTGGAGCGCCATCGTCGTCTTGCCGGCGCCCTGCGCGCCACCGATCAGCATCAGCTCGCCGGGGCGAAGCCCGCCGCCGATCGTCTTGTCGAGCGGCACGAAGCCGGTCGCGATGGGCTGGAACTCGTCGACCTTGCCCGATGCGATCCGCTCGTTCAGGTTGGTCAGGACGTCGAGCGCGGAACGCGGGGCGAGCGCCCCGGCGCCGGCATCCACGCGCCAATCCGCGGCCGCTGGCTCGAGATCGGCCAGTGGATCGGTGGTCGAATCCTCAATCATCGGTGCCGCGGCTCCTACAACACGAGCTGTCCGCGCATGGTGCCCATGCGCAACGAGGGCGAGTATACGACCCGGTTTCCACGCTCGGAATGGTCCGAATGGGCTATTCCGGGATCAATGCAGGCTGCTCGTGTCGACCACCTCGAAGTCGGATCCGCTGAGCTGTCCCAGGGCGTGCAGCTCGTCGTCGTCCCAATGCGGATCCGGCGCCCCGGTGACGTACCACGGCGACCCGTTGTCGGCGAGGATCATGCCATACCGCTGCAGGGCCTCCAGCAGGACGCGGGACTGCGGGCCGAAGGCACTGATGTCGACCGATGCCTTCAGGCGGACCCGGGTCCCCATCGGTGGGAGCGCCGATGAGCCGCTCGCGCCGGCGTCATGCCGAGCCGGGAAGATGTGCGACGTCCGGGTGTCGGGCGCGGTGAAGCGGAGGGCGTGGTGGATCGCCCCGGCCTTGACCTCGTCCCAGCGGACCAGGCCGGGCAGGATCGGCAGTCCGGCGGCGTCCGCACTGGTCCAGCCGTCGGGCCGCAGCGCGTTCGAGCGCAGGTCCCAGATCGCCCCCGATCCGGCGTGCCAGGCTCCCCCGCTCTTCGCTGCGGCGAACAGCTCATAGAGCATGCAGGCGGTCTTGTCCCACAGGAGGATGTGGCGGTCGCTGCCGCCCTCGATCAGCGGGCTGGCCGGGATCGGATACGGCCCGGGGTCGGATTCGTCGTCGTACTGGAAGCTCACCGCCACGTGCGGCGTGGAGGGACCGACGACGTTGATCGGGATCCCGTAGCCGGTCGCGCTGAAGTCCGGATGGAGGTTGGCGCCGAGCCCGATGGAGGCGATCAGGGTCGCCGAGTTGGCGGCCACCGGCAGGCCCGAGATGTCACGGTTCCAGACGTTCGAGGAGGGGAAGACGGGACACGGACCGGCGGGGCCGGGGGTGCTGGCCGCGGTTGGAACCGCGGTGGGGACGGTGGTCGGCACGGGCGTGGCCATCGGCGTCGGAGCGGCGGTCGGCTGCGGATCGAGGCCGGGCGTTGCCGCCGGCGCCGAGGTCGGCGTCGCCACCGACGCAGTTCCCGGCCCGCTGCTGCCGACGGCGCCGGGGAGAGATGCGCCCCCGTCACCGCTCGTCGCGGGGCCACCCTCCTGCGAGGCGGTCTGGGTGGAGGCCGTCAGACCCGCGCCCGGCGTCGCCGGACCGGAGAAGGCGACCAGCAGCACCAGCCCGGCGAGGAGCAGGGCAGATCCCGCGAGGAGGGTCCGTCGGGGACGAGGCACGCCCGCCAGCCTCGGCGGCCGGCGGGCGCAGGTCAATGGGACCGATCGCTGGGGCGGCCCGGTACCGCCGGCGATTCGCGCTCAGGCGGGCTGTGGAGCGGGCTTTCCCCGACGCTTCGGGCGCGGAGCGACCACCGGCGTCTCGTCGGCCGGCACCTCACCCACACGACGCGGCGTCGGGCCGGAGGAGCCACGCGGCGGGAGGACGCCGGCGAAGAGCGCCTCGAACTCCTCCGCCTCGATGGTCTCCTTCTCGATGAGCAGGTCGGCCAGCTTGTCGAGCACCTCCCGCTGTGAGGTCAGCGCCTCCTTGGCGCGCTGGTAGGCGCGGTCGATGATCTCGCGCACCTCTGCGTCGATCTTGGCGGCCACCTCGTCCGAATAGTTGCGCTGCTCGCTGATCTCGCGGCCGAGGAAGATCATCTCGTCCTTCTTGCCGAAGGAGAGCGGTCCGAGCTTCTCGCTCATCCCGTATTGCGTGACCATCGCGCGAGCCAGGCCGGTGGCCTTCTCGATGTCGTTGCTGGCACCGGTCGTCGTGTCACCGAAGACCAGCTCCTCGGCCACGTGGCCACCGAGCATTCCCGCGATCTTGTCCTCGAACTCGGTCTTGGAGTGGAGGTATCGGTCCTCCGACGGCAGGCTCATGGTGTACCCGAGCGCCATGCCGCGGCTCACGATCGTCACCTTGCTGACCGGGTCGCACTTCGGCAGCACCCGCTGCACCACGGCGTGCCCGCCCTCGTGGTAGGCGATGATCGTCTTCTCCTCGGGCGTGATCAGGCGGCTGCGCCGCTCAGGCCCGGCCACCACGCGGTCGATCGCCTCATTGAAGTCGCCCGGTGCGACCGACTTCTTGTTGTGGCGAGCGGCCAGGATGGCCGCCTCGTTGACGAGGTTGGCAAGGTCGGCCCCGGAGAAGCCAGGTGTCCGACGCGCCAGCTCGTCGAGGTCGACCGTCTTGTCGAGCGGCTTGCCCTTGATGTGGACGTTCAGGATCTCGCGCCGTCCCTTGATGTCCGGCCGATCGAGCACCACCTGGCGGTCGAAGCGGCCCGGGCGCAGCAGCGCGGGGTCGAGGACATCGGGCCGGTTGGTGGCCGCCACCACGATCACGTTGGTGTTCGTGTCGAAGCCATCCATCTCGACCAGGATCTGGTTCAGGGTCTGCTCGCGCTCGTCATGGCTGCCGCCCAGGCCGGCGCCGCGCTGGCGTCCGACCGCGTCGATCTCGTCGACAAAGACGATGCACGGGGAGTTGCGCTTGGCCTGCTCGAAGAGGTCGCGGACGCGGGACGCGCCGACCCCCACGAACATCTCCACGAACTCCGAGCCAGAGATGCTGAAGAAGGGGACCCCCGCCTCGCCGGCGACCGCGCGGGCGAGCAGGGTCTTGCCGGTTCCGGGCGGGCCGACCAGCAGCACGCCCCGTGGGATCCGGGCGCCGAGGGAGTTGAACTTCTCGGGGTACTTGAGGAACTCGACCACCTCGGTCAGCTCCTGCTTGGCCTCGTCGACCCCCGCGACGTCGTTGAACGTGATCACCGTCTTGTTGCCGAGGAACATCCGGGCGCGGCTCTTGCCGAAGCTCATCGCCTGGTTGTTGGTCCCCTGCGCCTGGCGCATGAAGAAGAAGAAGACGCCCACGATCAGGAGGACGGGCAGCAGCGAGAAGAGGATCTGGACGATGAGCGAGCCGGCGGCGCTCTCCTCGACCGCCGAGTAGGTGACCGAGCAGTTGCCCGGGTCCGGCGCCCCGGCCGCGGCGCAGACCTCCGCCCGGACGTTGACGAAGGAGGATGGCACGACCACGGCGAGTGCGGTCGGCGTGTTCAGGAGCTTGACCTGCAGCCGGGTGCCGTCCTGGACGACCTCCTTGACCTTCCCTGCCGCCGCGTCCTTGAGGAGCTGGCTGTAGGTGTAGGGGGCTGTTTCGGGGCTGTCGACGAAGTAGGTCCAGAGAAGTGCCAGTCCGAAGACGGCAAGCACCACCAGGACGACGCTGTTACGGACGAGACGGCTGCTCAAGTTGATCTCTTCTAGCCTCCGGTGCGGGATCGGCCTCTGCTGCGCGTGCGCATCGGGGGCCTGCCTGTGCCACCGCGCAGGCGTGGCAAGTATAGGTGCGAGGCGACAACGCCAACAAACGGCCCATCTGGGCCATGACCGATGGCGACCAACACGCCGCTACCACCTATACGCGGGCGGGCACTCGGCGGGTCGGCTTCGACACCTCAGCCCGCCCGCGCGGCGCGGTCCTTGAGGATCTGGCCTGCCGCCAGCCGGCCCGGCGCCCCCATCACGCAACCCCCCGGGTGCGTCCCCGACCCGCACTGGTAGTAGCCCTCGATGGGTGTCCGATACTGGGCCCATCCGGGCGCCGGCCGCAGGAAGAACATCTGCGGCGCCAGCAGCTCGCCGGCGAAGATGTTTCCCTCGCTCAACCCGGTCACCCGCTCGATGTCGAGCGGCGTCACCACCTCTCGCTGGAGGACCAGGTTGCCGAAGCCGGGGAAGTACCGCTCCAGGGTGGACTGCACCACGTCCCCGAGGTTGTCGCGCTCGGCGTCCCAGTCGCTCTCCCGCAGCCGGTACGGCGTGTACTGGACGAAGCACGACAGGACGTGCTTGCCGGGCGGCGCCATGTCGGGGTCGATCGTCGACTGGATGGCGCAGTCGATGTATGGCTTGGAGCTGTACCACCCGTACTTCGCCTCGTCGAAGGCTCGCTCGAGGTAGTCCATCGACGGGCCGATGTTCATGAACCCGCGGAACATGTCGTCCCGGTCGCCGAGCGGCGGGTACTTCGGCAGGCCGTCGAGCGCGAAGTTCACCTTCGACGAGACGCCCTGGAACTTCATGCGGCGCACCGTCTCGACCAGGTCGTCGGGCATCTCGCGCGGGTCGACCAGCTCCAGGAAGGTGCGACGCGGGTCGAGCGCGCTCACGACGACATCGGCCGTGAACTCGGTCCCGTCGGCCAGCGCCACGCCGGTCGCCCGCCCGTCGGTGGTCAGCAGATGCTCCACCGGCGAGTCGAGGCGGATCTCCGCGCCGAACGCCTCGGCGGCGCGGGCCAGGACCTGGGTGAAGCCCCCGTTGCCGCCCTTGTGGAAGGCCCACGACCCGAACTCGCCGTCGTGCTCGCCCAGGGAGTGGAAGAGAAGCACCAGCCCCGAGCCCTGCGAGCGCGGGCCGACCTTGGAGCCGATGATCCCCGACGACGCGATGTAGCCCTTCAGGAGCTCCGACTCGAAGTAGTCGTCCAGGAAGTCGGCCACGCTCCCGGTGAGCAGGCGGATGGCGTTGTGGAGCGTGCGCTTGTCGAGCTTGCCGAAGCGCGCGCCGAGCCCCGCCAGCGCGAGCAGCTCCTCCGGGTCGTCGCTGAACGGGTCCGGCGGCACCATGTCGAGCAGCGGCTTGAAGGCCTGGCACACCTGGGTCAGGTCGTGGCTGTACTGCTCGTAGGCGTCCGCGTCGTGCGGCGAGATGCGCGCGATCTCGCGCAGGTTCGCGTCGTGGTGCTTGGTGAAGGTCAGGTACTCGCCGCCCTCGGTAGGCGCGAAGCGGGTCGACATCAGGAGCGGCAGGAAGCCGTGCTTGGTCAGCTCCAGCTCGTGGATGATCTGCGGCCGGAGCAGCGAGAGCGCGTACGAGAAGGTGGTGAACCAGAAGCCGGGCCGCAGCTCCTCGGTGATCGCGGCTCCGCCCACCACGTGACGCTGTTCGAGGATGAGGGTCCGCAGCCCGCCGCGGGCGAGGTAGGCGCCGTTGACCAGGCCGTTGTGGCCGCCACCGATGACGATCGCGTCGTAGCTGTTCATCAGGCTGTCTTCCGCTGCGGGTTGAAGAGTGGCAGCCGCGCGACGTGCGCGGCGATCTTCTGGTACTGGTGATCCACCGTGAACTCCAGCTGGACGCGCGTCCCGACCTTGGCGAGGTCGGGGCGGACGCGCGCCAGCGCGATGTGCCGCTGCAGGACCGGGGAGTACATGACGCTGGTGGCGTAGCCGACCCGCTGGCCGTCGCCGTCGTACACCATCCAGTCCTCGTGGAGCGGCGCGTGCTGCTTGGGCGGGATGAGGCCGGCCTGGCCATAGACGCGGTCGTAGTCCTCCCAGTCCACGACCAGGCCGCTCATCTTCCAGCGCGACGAGCGCTCGGCCAGCTCGCGCTCAAGGGCGCGGCGCCCGATGAAGGCGCGGTCATCGGCGGCCAGGTCCTTGAACATCCACGACCAGCCGAGCTCGATCGGGGTGGACCGATGCGCGTCGTTGAAGGCGAATCGGCTCGAGTCGAAGTCGACCGCCAGCAGCAGCAGCCCCGCCTCGATGCGAAGCATGTAGAGGGCAGCGAGGCCGAACGGCAGCACCCCGTGCCCATCCACCGCGTCCCACAGCGCGTCCCAGACCCGCAGCGCGTCCGGGGTCTGCATCCAGATCTCGTAGCCGAGGTCGCCGGTGTAGCCGGTGCGGGAGACGACCACCTCGGCCCCGCCGATGGTTCCATTCGTCAGGCCGAAGAACGGGACCGAGGCAACCCCGGGCACGAGCCGGCTGAGCAGGTCGCGTGAGCGCGGCCCCTGGACCGCGATGGTGCCGTGCTCCAGGCTGACCTCCTCGATGGTCACCGCCAGGCGGCCGATGCGGTCGGCGAGGTACCCGTAGTTCGGCTCGGCCGCGGTGAGGAGGTACTCGTCCGCGGCGCGTCGCTGGATGACGCCGTCCTCGAGCACGAAGCCGCGCTCGTCGAGCCAGGTCGTGTACTGGGCGTGCTGCGGCGGACAGGCGCGGATGTCACGCGCCAGGATCCCGGCCAGGTAGCGCTCGGCGTCGCGCCCGGCGATCCGGTACTTGAAGAGCGGCGACGAGTCGAAGATCCCCGCCGCGTTGCGGACCGCGAAGTACTCGAACTTGTCCGACACCTGGTAGCGGTTGGCAGCCAGGTGGCCCGCCCAATGGCTCCACAGACCCGTCGCGTTCAGGGCGCTGGTGCGCGCGTGGAAGGGCGTGGTCCGGATCATGGCGCCCGAACCGTAGCGCCTCCCGGCCGATGGCTGCCGGCCCGCGCGACACTCGGGCGGCGGCCGGCGCGCTACCCCAGCCGGATGCGGCGCTCGCGCACCGACGCGCGGCGACCGCCGCCGAGCTCGATGCTGACCCCGCCGCGCGGGCCCTCCGCCGCGTCGAGGAGCGCCTCGATGCGCTCCGCCGCGGGAGGGGGATCGCCCAGGGCCAGCCGCAGCACCCGCCGGCCGAGCGCCCGGGCCGGGGGGCGGTGCCAATCGATGGAGGCGTCGGAGTCCGTGCGCTTCGCGAGCTCGGCGGCCGCCAGCGCCTCGAGCAGGTCATCGTCGTCCGCCGCAAGGCCACCAAAGCGGATCAGCGCCTCGACCGCGGCGGGATTGACACGCTCGAGGGCCGGCAGCAGATCGGCGCGGACGCGGTTGCGGGCATGCGCCGGATCCGCGTTCGACGGGTCGTTGGCATAGTCGATCCCGGCGGCGTCGAGCGCGGCTCGCAGGACTGCGCGGCGCGCATTGATGAGCGGACGCACGATCCGGCCACGGCGCGCCGGGATGCCGCGCACGCCCCGCAGGCCGCTGCCGCGGGCCAGTCGCAGGAGCATCGTCTCGGCCGCGTCATCGGCCGTATGGGCGGTGGCGATCAGCATGTCAGGGTCCAGTCGGTCTGCCACCGCCTCGAGGAACCGGTAGCGGGCCTGGCGACCGGCATCCTCCAGCGATCGATGCTCGGAGGCGGCGAGGGCGCGGACATCGGTGCGGTGCACCTCGACGGGAAGCCCCAGCCGCACCGCGGCCGCGGCGACCGCCGCCGCCTCATCGGCCGATCCGGCGCGCAGGGCGTGATCCAGGTGCGCGACGGCCAGGCGCCAGCCGCGTGCCGGAGCGAGCCGTGCGGCGCCGTGCAGCAGCGCGGTCGAGTCCGGGCCGCCCGAGACGGCGAGCAGGATGGCGGCACCATCGGGGATCGACAGGCGCGCCGCGCCTTCGGCGACCGCCGTGGAGATCGGCTGGAGGGGATCCGGGGTCGCGTCGCTGGGACGCGGCGATCGGCTCATCGGTGCCGTTGTACCACCGTTGAGCGAGCGGACAACAGGCGGTTCGTCAGCCCGCTGGGGAACTGGTAGCGGAGGGCGGATTCGAACCACCGACCAAGGGCTTATGAGTCCCCTGCTCTACCACTGAGCTACTCCGCCACGCGATTCGTGCTCGACGCGCGGTCAGCCGCTCGAGCGCCCCGAGAATACCGACAGTCGATTCCGGCGGCAACCCGCTGGTCCCGCGGCCCTACGCACGAGTCATCTGACCTTCGCGTCAGGACGGCGCCAGCAGGCCGGCGATGGTCACCGGCCTTGAGGCCGCGCTGCTCGAGGCCGTCGATGATCGCCGGCAGGGCCGGCAGCGTGTTCCAGCCGCCCAGGTGGAGCAGCACGATCGAGCCGCCCTGCACTCGATCGAGGACCCGCGCGGCGACCTGCTCGGCGCTCGGCCCGCCGTCGGCGGGCGGCTTCCAGTCGAGCGGATCCACGTCCCACAGCACCGTCGTCGAGTAGCCGAGCGACCCGAGCAGGTCGAGCACCGCGGCGTTCTGGGCGCCGCCTGGGGGACTGAAATAGGGGCGCAGATCCCCCGCCCCGTGGCCAGCCAGGGTCACCTCCGCGTCCCGAACCTCGGCGGTCGCATCGGCGAGGGAGAGGCTCGGCAGCTCGGTCGCGCTGTAGCCGTGCTGGCCGAGCTGGAAGAGGTCCGGTCGCTCCGCGATGATCTCGAGCACCCGTTCGGCGTCGGCAAGGGTCTCGGCCTGGTCGAAGACGACCCCGCTCATGAAGATCGTGGCTGCCACGCCTCGCTCTCGCAGCAGCTCCAGGATCTCGATCGCCGGTTCGAGGCGATACCCGACGGTGAAGGTGAGCGCCACCTGCCCCGAGGCACGATCGCCGTGCGCGACCAGCTGGCTGCGGCCCCCGACGGGTGTCGCGATCGGGGTCGGCGTCGCGGGCGCGAGCGTCGGTGCCGACGTGGCGGTCGGGGCGGCGGACGGCAGCTCGCTTGGCGAGGCGGGTCCCAGCGATGGGGTGGGCGAGGCGCTCGGGCTGGCGGAGGACGCACAGCCGGCGAGCACCAGGATCACGATGAGGAGCGGGGCCCCACCGCCGAAGCGCGGCCGAACGTGACAGACAGCTGTCGCGGGCGGCCTGTCTGATCGGCCCATGCGCGACTCCCGTCCCGACCTACGGTCCGAAGAAGAGCTCCAGCCACTGCTCGACGAGCGGCTTCGCCGGCGGCGGCTTCGCGGTCAGCGCGGCCGGAAGCGGCGCCTCGGCGCCGGGCGGGATGATCAGCACCTGCTCGCCCGCCAGGCCCAGGTTGAGGAGGCGTCGCGCCTCGGCGGCCAGGAAGGCGTTGGTCTCCAGGTAGGCCAGCTCCTGGCGCAGCGCCTCGTTGCGCGCCTCCATCCGGGCGATCTCCACCCGGATCGCCTCCGCCTGCTGGTTGATCGACCAGCTCGTGTAGACCTGTCGCCCGATCTGCACCGCCAGGAACGTCCCGATGATGAGCAGGACCGCGATCCACGCGATCCCGCCACGGGAGGCCGGGACGCGCACCCGCACCGGTCGCTCCGGGGGCGCTGCTCGGCGCGCGGGGATCTCCAGGCTGGTCATCTGCTCGGCAGTCTAGCCCGCGACTTTTCCACCGTGCAAGGCGAACGGCGCGCACTTGTCCACAGGCGTGCTACGGTGGAAGGGAACATCTGTTCGGTTTGACCCCGGATGACCGCAAGGAGAGACCGATGCTGCTCGACCGCCCGACCTCCGCCGACGAGGCGATCGCCGCCTTCCTCGCGGACCCCGCGCTGGAGCCGCTGGTCGCCGCGCACCGGGTGCTGGAGCCGATGCCGCCCCGTCACGCGCCGTGGCCGGAGGGCCTCGACCCTCGCCTGGTCGATGCGCTTCGTGGACGTGGGGTCGAGGCGCTCTACACCCACCAGGCCCGCGCCGTCGAAGCGGTCCGGGCCGGCCGCAACGCGTGCGTGGTGACGCCGACCGCCTCGGGCAAGACGCTCTGCTACAACCTGCCGGTCCTCGACGCGGTGGCTCACGACCCGGCGGCCCGCGCGCTGTACCTCTTCCCCACCAAGGCGCTGGCGGCCGACCAGCTGGTCGAGCTGCGCTCGCTCGCCGACGCGGCCGAGCTCCCGCTCAAGACGCACACCTACGACGGGGACACGCCGCCCAACGTGCGGAGCGTGGTGCGCTCCGCGGGGCAGGTCGTGATCACCAACCCCGACATGCTGCACGCCGCGATCCTCCCCCACCACACCAAGTGGTTCAAGCTCTTCGAGAACCTGCAGTTCGTCGTCATCGACGAGCTGCACACCTACCGTGGCCTGTTCGGCAGCCACGTGGCCAACGTCATGCGCCGCCTGCGGCGCGTCTGCCGCCACTACGGCGCGAATCCGGTCTTCATCTGCGCCTCGGCCACCATCGCCAACCCCGGCGAGCTGGCGGAGCGGCTGATCGAGGCGCCGGTCGAGCTGATCGACGAGAACGGCGCTCCCCGCGGCCGCCGGCACATCCTCGTGGTCAACCCCCCGGTCGCGAACCCGCACCTGGGGATCCGCGGATCGTCGCTGCTGACCGCCCAGCACCTGGCCGAGCGCCTGATCGGCGGCGGGGTGCAGACCATCGCCTTCGCCCGGTCGCGGACCGCGGTGGAGGTGCTGACCAGCTACCTGCGCGAGACCTTTGCGCCACCGCCCGGCCATCCGCACACGATCCGCGGCTATCGCGGCGGCTACCTGCCCAATGAGCGGCGCGAGATCGAGCGCGGCCTGCGCGACGGTCGCGTGCGCGGCGTGGTGGCGACCAACGCGCTCGAGCTGGGGATCGACATCGGCGGGCTGGACGCCGCCATCAGCGTCGGCTACCCCGGCACCATCGCCTCGACCTGGCAGCAGATGGGGCGGGCGGGCCGCCGATCGGGGACGAGCCTCTCGGCGCTGGTCTGCTCCTCGGCGCCCATCGACCAGTTCCTGGCCGCGCACCCCGACTACCTCTTCGACCAGTCGCCGGAGCACGGGCTGATCAACCCCGACAACCTCCACGTGCTCGTCAATCACCTGCGAGCCTCGAGCTTCGAGCTGCCGGTACCCGCCGCCGAGCGCTTCGGCATCGACGAGACGGCGACCCTGCTCGACGTCCTCGAAGAGGACGGCTACCTGCGCCGGGCCGAGGACGATCGGTACTACTGGAGCCACGAGAACTTCCCGGCCAGCTCCTTCAGCCTGCGCAGCGGCGCGCCGGAGAACGTGGTCATCGTCGATACCACCGGCGATCGCCATCGCGTGCTCGGCGAGGTCGACCTCTTCGCGGCACCGCTGCTCGTCCACGAGAAGGCGATCTACATCCACGAGGGCGTGCAGCACCACGTCGATCGGCTGGACTGGGAGGAGCGCAAGGCCTACGTCTCGCGCACCGATGTCGACTACTACACCGATGCCGACCTCGGCATCACCCTCAAGGTGCTCGAGGTCTTCGACGAGGCCGATCTGCCTCCGGCCGGCATGCGGCAGCGCGGGGAGGTGATGGTCGCCTGGAAGGTGACCATGTTCAAGAAGATCAAGTACCACACCCACGAGAACGTCGGCTGGGGCTCGATCAGCATCCCCGAGCAGGAGATGCACACCACCGCCTGCTGGCTCGTGCCGCCGGCGGAGCTCGTGAACCGATACGACCGCGACACGCTCGACGGCGCCCTGATCGGCCTGGCGCGGGTGGCCCGCACCACGGCCTCGCTGCTGCTGATGTGCGACCCGCGCGACGTCGGCGTGCTGGCCCAGGTCCAGGCGCCGTTCACCGGCCGCCCGACCCTGTACCTGTACGACGCCGTGCCGGGCGGGGTGGGGCTCACCGAGCGCCTCTTCGGCCTGACCGATGACCTGGTCCGCGCCTGCGCCGAGCTGGTCGGCGACTGCGGATGCGCTGACGGCTGCCCGTCGTGCGTCGGCCCGGTGACCGAGGTTGGGCCGCGCGGCAAGCAGGTCGTCGGAGAGCTGCTGGCCGGGCTGGCGGGCGGATGACGACGCGTTCGCTGGCCGAGCGGCTGGCGGTCGTCCGCGAGGGCAGTCCCGCGCCTCGCCCCCGGCAGGCGCCCTCCGCCGACCGCGCCGAGCTGCTGGCCCGCTGGTTCGGGGCGAGGCTGCAGGTCGCGCCAGACGGCGCGGCCGTCGTGGTCGAGCGTCGGGTCGCGCTTTCCGCGGACGCCGCCGCCAATCTCGCGGAGCTGCCGGCGGCGTGCTATTTCGACACCGAGACGACGGGGCTCTCGACCGGCGCCGGCACGGTCGTCTTCCTGGCGGGGATGGGACGCGTCGAGGGGGAGCAGCTCGTCGTGCGGCAGCTGCTCCTGCCCGACTACCCGCACGAGGCGGCCCTGCTGCGGCTCGTCGCCGGCGAGCTGGCCGCCCTGCCGCGGGTCGTCACCTACAACGGCCGCGGCTTTGACCTGCCGCTGCTCGCGACGCGGCTGACGGTGCACCGCCTCTTCCGCGAGATGGCTGCGCTGCCGGAGCGCCATGACGACCTGCTGCCGGTCGCCCGACGCCTCTACCGCCGCATCCTCGGTGGGGCTCGGCTGGCGGACGTGGAGTCCGGCGTCCTCGGAGTCGTGCGCACCTCCGACTGCCCGGGCAGCGAGGTCCCGTCGCGCTACTTCAGCTACCTGCGCGGCGGGTCCCCGGACCTGCTCGCGGACGTGCTCGACCACAACCTGCAGGACATCGTCTCGCTGGCGCTGCTCGAGGCGGAGATCGTCCACCTGCGCGCCGGCGGCTGGCGGGCCGCCACCGTCCTGGACCGCTATGGGATGGCGGTCGAGCTGCTGCGCCACGGCGCCACCGACGAGGCGCTCGAGGTGGTCGAGGCGGCCATGGCTCCGGGCGTCGACCAGGACCGGGCGCACTCCCTGCGCCGCATGGCGACCCGCCTGCTCCTCAGCGCCGGCGAGATCGATCGCGCGGAGGCGCTCTGGACGTCCGCCACGCGACGGGCCTCGACCGATGCCGCGGCCGCCTGGCTCGAGGTGGCCCGCATCCGCGAGCGCCATCGCGGCGACCTCCACGGGGCGCTGGAGGCGGCAGCCAGCGCCTCTCGCGTCCTGGACCTGGCGTTCGCCCTGGGGCGCGGCGGGGGGATGCTGGCGATCGGCCGCGTACGGCTGCGGGTCGAGTCCAGGCTGCGCCGACTCCGACGCTGGGTCGCGGCCGCCGATCGTCGACGCGCCCGTGGGCTGGCGGCGATC
Organism: uncultured Chloroflexia bacterium; assembly: GCA_963782015.1. Taxonomy (GTDB): domain Bacteria; phylum Chloroflexota; class Limnocylindria; order QHBO01; family QHBO01; genus CF-167. The sequence continues at coordinate 87,597 of CAWAHY010000003.1, read as the reverse complement.
GCCTAGCGGCGAGCGGCCAGGTATGCGGCGGCGCCGTCCATCGCCTCGGTGGTCGCGTCGATGGGAGTGAGGCCGGCGCCGAGCCCGATCGCGAGCAGCCCGGCGAAGGCATCGCCGGCGCCGACGGTCGATGTTGCAGGAACCCGGTGTGGGGCTGGCAGGTGGCGGATGCCCGTGGCGGGATCGTCGAGCCAGGCGCCGTCGGCGCCGGCCGTGACGAGCAGGAGCAGCCGCGCGCCGAAGTAGGCCCGCAGCGCCTCGAGCTGCCCGGGCGGGTTGGGCGCGACCGCTGCCAGGTCCTCGTCGCTCGCGACCAGGGCATCGAGGTCGCCGAGGGCGACGGCGGCCTCGCTTCCGAGCGCGCCGAGGGCCAGCGGCAGGGCTTCTTCGCCGGGCACGAGATGGCGCAGCCATCCCTGGAGGGCGGCCACCCGCACCGGCACCGTGGCGCAGGCGCGAACCGTTCGAGCCGAGACCTCACCCGCGATCGGCCCGAGGAGCACGGATCGAGGAGCGATCGCCGCGACCTCGGCGGGGGCGATGGTGAGGTCCCCGCCCGCGGCCTCCAGCACCAGGCGCCGGCCGCGGCCATCGTCGTGGAGGGCGAAGCGGATCGTGGCCGGCCAGCCCGCGGTGCGGCTGGCACCGAGCCGCAGCGAGCTCGGCCAGTGCGGCGGTGGCTTCCGGCTCGGGCCCCGCGGCGGTGATGGTCGCCACTCGCCAGCCTGCCGCGGTCACCGCCCGTGCGGCGTGGAGCACGGTGCCCCCGGCCCGCGTGGTGCCATCGGCCAGGCGGTCGATGGCCAGCCCACCCACGATCAGCAGATCGGGCCCGACGGGTATCATCGGGCCATGATGCGACTCTTCTTCTACGAGCTGCACGAGGGCGCCACCGACCTGCTGACTGACGCCATCCTGGTGAGCGACACGGAGTACAGCCCGGAGGCCTTCGCGGCCATGGTCGTCGCTGCGCGCGCCGCGGTGGTCGACACCTTCGAGGAGGACACCCTGGTGGAGGCGATCGCGCGGGAGCTCGAGCGTCGCCACGGCTTCAGCTATGCCAGCGACGAGAAGCTGACCGCCAGCATGGCGGTGGGGCTCGAGGAGAACGACACCTTCCTGGTCGAGACGAGCACCGAGTTCCGGAGCCTGATCGCCGAGGTCGACCTCTCCTCCTAGGCCGTGGCGCGCTCAGCGCGCGACGTTGAAGAGCACCTCGATCACGTCGCCGTCGCGAACCGCGTAGGTCTTGCCCTCGGAGCGCAGCAGCCCGCGCTTGCGCGCCTCGGCCATGCTGCCGCAGGCCATCAGGTCGTCGAAGGTGACCACCTCGGCGCGGATGAAGCCGCGCGCCAGGTCGGTGTGGATGGCCGCCGCGGCATCCACCGCGTTCGCCCCGGTGCGCAGGGTCCAGGCCCGGCACTCATCGGGTCCCGCGGTGAAGAAGGAGAAGAGGCCGAGCAGCGCGTAGGTGAGGCGGATGACCCGGCCGCGGCTCGGCTCGGCGATCCCCAGGTCCTCCATGAAGAGCGCCGCATCGTCGGCGGAGAGCTGCGCGAGCTCGGCCTCGATCTTGCCGCCGAGGGCCGCCACGTCGCTCTGCGGAAGGCTGTACCGGGCACGCCCGGCCACCTCCAGCTCTGCCGCTGCCGCGAGCCGTCCCTCGTCGATGTTCAGCACCACCAGCACCGGCTTCTGGGTCAGGAACCGATACCCGCGCAGCCGCAGCTCATCGTCAGCGCCCAGGTGGACGGCCCGCAGCGGGTGGCCGGCCGACAGCTCCGGCTCGAGGCGGGCCAGCAGCTCCTCCTCCCGGGCGTTCTCCTCGCGCTCCGCCGGCGACCCGTGCCGGCCGGAGGTGCGCAGCTTCTCCAGGCGCTTCTCGATGACGGTGAGGTCGGCGATGGCGAACTCCAGGTCCAGCTCCTCGACGTCGCGCCACGGGTCCGGCGCGCCATCGCCTCCCCCGCCCTCGAAGGCGCGCGCCACGTGCAGCAGCGCGTCGGCGTTGCGGATCAGGGCCAGGTGGTCCGGGTTGACGGTCCCCTCGCGGGCGGCGCCGGCGGGGATCGCGACGTCGACGTAGGTCACGTCGGCCGGCGTGGTCTTGCGCGGGTTGAACAGGGCGGCGAGGCGGTCGAGGCGCTCATCGGGCACCTTCACCACGCCCACGTTCGGCGCGGCCCGGCCGCCGGAGAAGCCACCGGTATCGGCGTGCGCCCCGGTCAGCGCATTGAAGACAGTCGTCTTGCCGCTCCCCGGCAGCCCGACGATGGTGACCTGCACCGGCTAGTACCCGGCCTCCAGGTCGACGACGTTCTCGAGCGGCTTCCCCGCGGCGAATCGGCCCAGGTTGGCGAGGAAGAGGTCAAGGGAGCGATCCACGACCCGGTCGCTCGACCACGACGTGTGCGGCGTGATGATCAGGTTGGGCGTGCCGTAGAGCGGCGAGTCGGGCGGGAGCGGCTCCTCGTTGAAGACGTCGAGCACCGCGCCGCCGATCCACCCCGACTCGAGGGCGCGGCGCAGCGCCAGCTCGTCGAGCAGCCGGCCACGCGCGATGTTGATCAGCCAGGCGTGCTCGGGCATCTCCTGGAGCTGCGCGGCCCCGATCATCCCGGCCGTGTCGTCGGTGAGGGGCGCCGCCACGACCACGATGTCGCTGCGGCGCAGGAGCTCGTCGAGCTGTTCGAGGCCGAGCAGCTCGACGTTGGGCTGGTCCCCGGCCCCGCGCTCCGGATGGCGGCGGGTCGCCAGCACGTGCGACTCGAACGGCGCCAGCAGGCGCGCGATCTCCGAGCCGATGCTGCCGTAGCCGACGATCCCGATCGTCATGCCACCCAGCTCGCGTGCCCCGCAGCGGCTGCCAGGTCCGCTCGCGCTCCAGCTCGAGCAGCTGGGGGAGCCGCCGTGCGATGGCGAGGCACATCATCACGACGTACTCGGCGATCGGCCGCGAGAAGACGCCGCGGGCGTTGGTGACGGTCAGGCCGCGCTCGCGGACGGCGGGGGTGGCCACGCGGTCGACGCCGGCCGAGAACGAGTGGATCCATTCGAGCTTCGGCGCCCGCCCGACGATGTGGTCGAGCACCGAGGCCGGCACGCCACCCCGCAGCAGCACCCGGGCCGAGGCCAGCGCCGCCTCGGCGTCGTCGTGGACGAGCCCCTCACGGGACATCTGGACGACGCGCACGCCGGGCACCGCCTCGAGTCGCGCCGCGTGCTCGGCGGAGAGCGGGGCGCCGAAGATCGGGGTCGCCAGGATGACGATCTCGTCGCTCAGCTGACACGCCCCTCCGGCCGGCGGCCCTCGATGCGGTCGATCCAGCGCTGCGGGTGCCGGATCTCCGCCAGGTCCGGCAGGCTGGCAGGGCCCTCCCAGACCCGGTTGAGGAAGGCCCGATCGCGCGCCGCCAGGATCGCCGCCACGAAGCGCTCCCCGGCGACGTACTGCTCCATCTTGAGGTCGAGCCCGGTGATGCGCAGGATCGCCCGCTCCATCGCGCCGCGCGCCTCGTTGCGCCGCTCGAAGCGCTCGTGGAGTCGCGCGAATCCGGGGAGGAGCCGCTCACCGGCGTCGTTCATGACGTGGTTCGAGTAGCCCTCCAGCAGCGACATGAGCGCCTGCGTGCGGCGGAAGGAGTTGAGCTGCGCCGGGCTCATCATCCGCTCCAGCCAATGGCCCCCGCGTCCGCGGAGCGCGCCGCGCAGCCGCTCCCCGAGCCCGCCGCTGTCGGCAGCGAGCAGCTCGATCGCCTCGCCGACCGACGCCGCGAAGTGGTCGCGCAGCCACGGGTACGCCTCGAACTCGAAGGCGTGGGTCGCCTCGTGGAGCGCGATGAAGGTGCGGAACTGGCCCAGCGGAACGCCCAGGGCGGCCGCCGTGGCGGTGATGTTGGGCTCCACGAAGTTCAGGCGGCCACGCACCCCCGGCGACGCCGCCAGCAGGCTGACGTCGTACTGCCCGAGCACCTTGCGGGCCAGGAACGCCAGCAGCAGCCCGAGCTGCTGGTTGCCGAACGACCGATTCAGGATCCGCGCCACGGCGCGGCCCGGCGTGTCGGCGCCGGTCGTCGCCTCGGCCATGATCCGCTCCACGCGCTCGAAGAGCTGCTCGAAGGTCGCCAGGTTGAGGTCGATCCACTCGAGGCGGTCGATCACCGCGGGCGTCTCGAGCGCTCGCGGCAGCTCCGCACCGATCGCCTCGGCCACGACCGGCTCGATGCGCAGCAGCTCGGCGCGGTAGAAGGCCTCGGCCGCGGCGCGATCGGCGGCGGTCAGGCCGCCGGCGGCGGCGCCGAGTCGACGGCGCGCGATGCGGCGCACCGCTTCCCAGTCGATCAGCCGGTTTCCGGCGTGGCGCATGAGCTCCCGCTGGACGACCGTGGCGCCCATCGCCAGCAGCCCTCCCACGACGATCCCCATCCCGAGCCGGCTCGCGCTGCGTGGCATGCGCGGAGTCTAGTCGGCGGCGACCACCGCCCGCTCGACGGAGGGCAGGGCCGCACCGAAGACGGTGCCAGCGACCGCGGTGAAGGTCGCCACGTCGCCGGTCGTGACGATCCGGTTCGCGCCCGTCCCGGCGAGCGGCGTCCGCCCACCGAGGGCATCCAGCAGGTCCTCTGTGGCCAGCGCGGCGGTGAAGGCGGAGTCGACGACGGCGACTCGCGGCCCGGCCACCTCCTCGATCAGCGGCCGCAGGAGCGGGTAGTGGGTACAGCCGAGGAGGAGCGTGTCGATCTCGCCATCGGCGGCGAAGAGCTCGCCCAGGTAGCCGCGAACCGCCGCCTCCGCGATCGGGCCGGAGAGCTGCCCCGCCTCGACCATCGGCACCAGCTCCGGGCAGGCGAGCTGGGTCACGGTGAGCTTCGGATCGGCCTCGCCCACGGCGGCGGCATAGGCCCCCGAGGCGACCGTGCCCGCGGTCGCGATCACGCCGACGTGCCCCGCGCGGGTCGACGCGGCGGCGGCCACGGCGCCCGGCCGTACCACGCCCAGCACCGGCACGCTCGAGACGCCGCGGACCAGGGGGAGGGCCTGGGCGGTGGCGGTGTTGCAGGCCAGGACGAGCAGCTTCACGTCCTGGGCGAGCAGCCACGCCACCGATTCGAGGGTGAAGGCCCGCACCTCGTCGGCGGGCCGCGGCCCGTATGGGGCGCGTGCGTTGTCGCCCAGGTAGATGGTGGATTCGGCAGGCAGGCGTCGCCGCAGCTCGGCCAGCACGGTGAGGCCGCCGACGCCGGAGTCGAAGACGCCGATCGGGCGCGGGTCGGCGTGGAGCCCCACGGCGTCGGTCAGCGGCGAGCGACGGCGGGCGAGCGCGACGGGATGCGCGCGCCGATGGACGCGGCCATCTGGCGGATCCCCTGCGAGATCGGCGCCTCGGGACTGGAGAGCACGAACGGGACGCCCTCGTTGTTGGCGGCGATCACGAGGCGCCCGTCCGAGACGATCTCGTAGTCGATTCGGCGGTTGAGCGCCTCCTCGACATCGGCCTTGCTGAAGCCGCCGGTCGAGTCGGATCGGTTCAGCACGGTGGCGAGCTTCGAGGCCGGGTAGCCGATCGCCGCGAAGGCCTCATCGGCCATCGCCAGGCTGCGGATCGCCATGCTGTCGTAGGCGAGCACCTCGAGGATCAGGTCGGAGGCGTCGAGGAAGGCGAGCACGTCATCGGAGAGCGCCGCCCGCGTGTCGACCACGATCACGTCGTAGATCTGGCGGATCATCGAGAGCGCCTTCTCGATGTCGCGCACGGTCACCATCTCGGCCATCTCGATGCGCGGTGGAGCCAGCAGCACCTCGATCCCCGAGGGGTCCTTCCAGAGGACATCGGCCAGGTCGGCGTCGCGAATCTTGTCGGTCGGCAGGTTGACGATGGAGGGCGCCGCGGCTGGTGCGCGGAGGAGACCGCGCAGGTCGCTGAACTGCATGGAACCGTCGACGAGGCACACCTTGTGGTCGATGCCGAAGGCGACCGCCAGGTTGTACGCCAGCGTGGTGCGACCGACCCCGCCCTTCGGGGAGAAGAGGGTGATCATGGTGGAGGCGTTGCGGCCACCGCCCTCGTTGCTCTGATCGTGGACCCTGCGCACCAGCGTGGTGAGGTCGAAGCCGGAGAAGGGCATCTTCAGGATCGCGTCGATCCCGCGCGCCGGGTCCTCGGTGATCGGGTTCTGGGGCACGGTCAGCACGATCACCGACACGGTCGGCTCCCCGTGCCGGACCTGCTCGGCGACCTGCATGCCGCTCACCCTGCCCTGCAGGAGCGCGTCGACGATCAGGACGTCGGGGCGCAGCTCGCTGACGGCCGCCAGGGCATGCTCGCCCGACGTGACCACGTCGAGCATCTTGATCTGCGCCTGCGCCTGCAGCAGCGAGCGCATGTGCATCGCGACCTGCGGCACATCCTCGACCACCAGCAGCCGGATCTGCTCAGCCAACCCTCTCCTCTTGCGGCGCCGATGCCGCGGGCTCGTACCTCACCACAACGATGCGGCGCTCGCTCTCCCGTCCGAGCGGCTCGAGATCGTGTGAGCCGTAGCTCAACTCGACCACCATCCCCGCTTGCCTGACGAGTGCGGCGAGCGCCTCAGGAGATGGATACCAGAGCTTATGACTGGCCGGAAGTCGCGCTATCGTACCATCGGGTTGTACTGCATCCGCGATCGTGGAGAAGGCGACGCGCAGCCCCTCGGGTGACTCGCGCCGGATCAGCTCGCTGCGGCGAACCACCTCGCGGCCATGCAGCTCACGCCGCCAGTCCACCGAGAGCGGAAGGTCGCGCCGGGGCATCGCCGCGGGGCCCAGGTCGTCGACGACGAGCCGCCCGCCGGGCGCAAGCAGCGAGCGCACGCCGCCCAGCAGGCGCAGCGCGTCCTCTGGCCCGTCGAGATGGGGCACCACGCCGACGGCCAGCGCCAGGTCGAATCGCTCCCGGATGTTGAGGGTCGCCAGCGCCCTGACATCGCCCCGGAGGAGCGCGAGCCTGCCATCCGCGGCGGCCGCCGCGAGCACGGGGTCGCCCTCGATCCGTGCGTTCGCGCGTCGCAGCAGCGCCGCCGAGCCGTCGACCCCCACGATCCGCGAGGCACCGCCCTCGAGCAGCGAGGCGAACAACCGCCCCGACCCGCAGCCGAGATCGATCACCCGCCCGCCGCTGCGGCTCGCCCACTCGCGCCAGAACGGGAGGTCCTCGGTGATCGCATCGTGCTCGAGGTCGAAGATCTCCGCGAGCAGATCCTCGTCGCCCGGCTGCGAGGCGAAGATGTCCGCAGTCACCCCCAAGATCCCCTCATGGCAGATCGAAGCGGCGCACCGCGAGCCATTCCAGGGCCGCCGCCAGGCTCACGATGAAGAGGGCGACCGGGACGGAGAGCGCTCCCCCCAGCCGCAGGCCGGCCAGCGCGGCGAGCGCGCCCGCCACCAGCACGCCGCGCCGCGCTGCGCGGGCCCAGGCGCCGCGGTAGATGATCCGACGCCGGACCGCGAACTCGGCGAGCAGCGCGAACGGCGCGACGGCGAGGCCGGCGGTCGCCGCGGCAAGGGCCACCACGACCGCCCGGTTGCCGCCCGCGTCGGGACAGGGGGTGGCCGCGGTGTCGGTCGGGCAGACGTTTCCCGCGAATGCGACGAGCACCACCCCGGTCAGCACGGCGAGCAGCACGAGCGCCGCGACGGCGAGGCGGGTTCGACCGGTCAACGGCGATCAGGCATGCGGGCTAGCGCAGGGCATCGGGGCAGATCTCGCGGAACGGGCAATAGCCGCAGCGCGTGGGCGACGGGCTCGCCTCGAATCGCCCGGCGCGGATCCCCTCCGCCGCCGTGGCCACCTGCTCGCTGGCCCGCGCGAGTCGCTTGGGGCTCGCGCTGCTGTGCCCTTCGATCCCCAGCTCGAGGAAGTGGAGCGCGAGATCATCCGGCGCACGACCGTGCTGCGCCTCCCAGGCCAGGCCGTAGATCGCCAGCTGGAGCGACTCGCGGGCGCGCCGCGATGCCGTGGCGGGATCGCGCACGTCACTCGACTTGTAGTCGGTGATGGTGACCCGTCCGGCGGGATCGGTATCGACCCGGTCGTACCGCCCGCGCACCCGGTCGCGGCCGAAGGGGACCACGAACTCGAGCTCGACCGCGGTCGGTGCGGAGGGGTCGGTCCGCTCATCGGTCCAGAAGCGCTCGAGCGCGTCTCGAGCCGCACGCTTGCGCGCCTCCTCGTGCTCGCGGGTCAGGAAGCCACTCGACTCCCAGGCGGCGTCCAGCTCCGCGTGCAGCTCTGCCAGCGACATGGGCCGGCCTGCCATCTGCCGCCGATGGAATGCCTGCACCGCCGCGTGCAGCGCCTTGCCGTAGACGAGCTGGTGCGAGACCGGGGTCGGGATCCGGATCACGTGTCCGAACCGGTACTTGGCCGGGCACTCGAGGTAATCGCTGACCTGCCCATATGACAGGGTCAGTGGCCGATCCCCCAGCGACGGCGGGGCGGGCGAGGCCGGCTGGCGGACCGGGTGCTGGCTGCGGGCCAGGCGTTCCGCCACGCTCGGCCGCAGCGCCTCGACCGGCGTCGCGGGCGGGAGGTCCAGCGCCTCGAGCACGAACTGGCTCATGCGCCGCGCGGTCCGTCCACCGTAGTCTCGCGCCCAGGTCAGCAGCAGCTCCTCGCGTGCTCGCGTCATCCCCACGTAGAAGAGGCGTCGCTCCTCGGCCAGGTGGTGATCCCCCTCCGGCAGGGCCTCTCGGACCAGCTCGGCCGGGAATGGGAGCAGATCGCCGCGCGACCGCGTCGGGAAGCGGTCGTCGACCAGCCCCACCATGACCACGATCGGGAACTCGAGGCCCTTGGCCCGATGGTAGGTCAGGACATGGACGGCATCCCCCTCGTCGGCTGCCACGTCCGCCGTCGATGGATCGTCACCCGCCTCGATCAGCGTGTCCAGCTGGGCGACCAGGAACGGCAGGCGGTCGTCGCGGAGCAGGGAGGACTGCCGCCGCACGATCTCGAAGAAGCGGCCCACGTTGGCCAGGCGCTCGTCCCCGCTCTGGCGCGCTTCGGCGGCGAGACGGCCGAGGTAGCCCGACGAGGTGATGAAGTGGTAGAGCAGCTCGCCGGTGGTGCGCTCCGTGCTCAGCGCGCGGTGCTGGTCGAGGCTCGCCAGCAGGCGCGCCACGACCTCGAGCGGGCGGCGGCCGAACGGCGCCTGGTCGGGCTCATGCGCGGCGGCACGCAGCGCCGCCTCGAGGCTCGTGCGACGCCGCGAGGCGGAGTTGAGCGCCAGGGTCACGTCCCGCGGATCGAGTCCGAACAGCTCCGAGGTGGCGAGGTCATAGCAGCTGACCGAGTCGCCCGGATCGTTCACGGCCCGGAGGAAGCTGACCAGCAGGCGGACCTCGGGCTGCCGGTAGAGGCCCGCGGTGCCGGCGAAGCGCCACGGGACGCGCGCCATGTTGAGCGAGCGCAGGATCGGGTCCGCATCGCGGTTGGTGCGCACCAGGACCGCGTGGTCCCCGGCCCGCCGGCCGGCGCGAACGGACGCTGCGATCCGCTCCGCCACCGCATCCGCCTCATCGGAGCCGGTATCGAAGGCGAGCAGCGTGATCGGGTCGTCGCCGCGCGTCTCCCGCCGGGGATGCGCGCGCGCCACGAGCTGTTTGTCGAGCCCCTCGCGCGCCTCGAGCCGGTCTGGATCGTTGTGACGGATCAGCCGATAGGCCGCGTCGAGGATCGGCTGACGGCTCCGGAAGTTGTCGGTCAGCACGACGCTCGCCGCGGCCGGGTACGCCGATCTGAAGCCGAGGATGTTGGAGAGGGCAGCCCCGCGGAATCGGTAGATGCTCTGGTCGTCGTCGCCGACCACGGTCAGGTTCGCGCTCGGCGAGTCGGCCAGCAGGCGGACCAGCTCGAACTGGGCATGGTTCGTGTCCTGGAACTCGTCGACCAGGATGTACCGATACCGCTTCCGCTCCGCGGCGAGGATGGCGGGGTGGTCGCGCAGCAGGTCGAGCGCCAGGCCCACCTGGTCACCGAAGTCGATCCGATCCGTGCGACGCATCAGGTCCTGGTAGGCCCCGTAGCAGGCGGACAGCTCGGCGTGCCCGGCCGCCTCCTCGGCCAGGGCCGCATCGTCGGGCGAGGCCGCGGCTGTGGCGGCGAGGGCGTCGGCCCACGTGCGGTAGGCCGCCGGCGTCACGTCCTCGTCGCGGGCGCGGCTGATCAGCGTCACCAGCGCATGGAGGAAGCGGGTCGGGTCGCCGAGCGGGCGGTATCGGTCCAGCGGCAGCTCGAAGAGGTGCTCCCGCAGGAAGATGACCTGCTCGGCGCGGGAGAGCACGGTGGACCGATCCGAGAGGCCGGCCTCCAGGGCGTGGTCGCGGAGCAGCCGATCGCCCCAGGCGTGGAAGGTGCTGATCACGGTGTCGGTGTAGCCGTACGGGACGAGCCGATCCACTCGCTCGGTCATCTCGAGCGCGGCGCGGTCCGTGAAAGTGAGCGCCAGGATCTCGGACGGCTTGGCCCGCTTCTCGGCGATCAGCCAGGCGATGCGGCGCGTGATGACGGTGGTCTTGCCGGTCCCGGCGCCGGCCACGATCAGGAGCGGTCCGTCGCCGTGCGTCACCGCCTTGCGCTGGCGCGGCGTCAGGTCCGCGAGGAGGGGTGGCTGAACGCGCAGATGCGGCCGGGGGGCCGTCCTGGGCGGGGCGACCAGCTCCTCGAAGATGGGGATCTGGTTCGGGGACGGCACCACCGCTGGCATCTCCCCGATGGTAGCCGAGGTGCCATTCACCGGACCGTTATCGCGCGCTTACCCGACACCTCGTGTGTCGCGGTCGTCGACCCACCAGCGCAGGATCGCCTCGGCATGCCGGCGCGTCGTTCCCAGCAGGTCGCGCACGGCCCGCACTGAGAGGGGCCCGCCGGCTGCCAGGCGGTCGAGCTGCGCCGCCATCTCGGCCAGGGTGGCGGGCGCATAGTCGATCCTCGGTCCCACCGAGACCAGCTCGCCGGCCGCCCGCACCTGATCCACGAGCGTCGCCGGGATCCCCAGCCGCCGGGCCACGGCGTCCGCCGACGGCGGGGTCGGGCCCGCATCGCGGAGGGCAGCGAGGAGCTCGGCGACGCGTTCGCGCATGATCGGGTCGAGCCCTGGAGCTCGCTCCGCGAGGCGGAGCCGGTGCCCCTCACGGCGGATCTCCCCCGACGCAACCAGCCCGTCCACCACGGTTCGCAGCTCCCCGTCGGTGAGCGTCAGCGGCTGGCGGCCACGGTGCGCGCTCGGCCGGGCCGGTTCGGCGGCGCGCAGGTCCCCGATCAGGCGATCGACCCGCACGTCTCGGCGCAGCGGCTCGCGACGATGCCGGCGCCGGAGCGCGTCGAGCAGGCGGCGCTCGGCCAGCCGGCGCTGGGCCGGATCGATCGGATCGTCAGCCAAGGGTGGGCGTCGGGCGAGCGCCCTCGACCGCGATCTGGATCGCCTGGGCCTCCTCGTCGGAGAGCGTGTGCGTCGATGCGCCGCCCTCGACCGGCTTGGCGAAGACGCGCGTCTGGCCACGGCCGTGGAGGCTGCTGATCACGATCCCGTCGCGTCGGTCGTCGAGCAGGGCGATGGCGAAGCTCTGGTCGGAGCCGGTGTCCTCGAACGGGTTGAAGCGCACCAGGCCGACGTGCTGCAGGCTGCCCCGCGAGCGGGTCTCCAGGTACTCATGCAGCTCGGAGAGCCGCTCGAGCTGCGCACCCACCTCGACCACCTTGCCCAGGTGCGCGTCGAGCATGTGCTGGAGCGAGCCGCCCTCGCTGTCGCTGACGAGGCTGCGATACGCTTCGGTGGCCCTCCGCAGGCGCCTGGCCTGGACGAAGGCGAAGACCGCCAGCCCGATGACGAGGACCCCGAGCACGCCGACAACCAGCGCCAGGTTGTCCACGAGGGTGCGGTTCAGGTCGGGCACGGGCGCTGGTATCATACCCGCCCCGATTCGCCCGCCAGCAGCTCTACCACGGAGGTTTCATGGCCCGACGAGGCGGCAAGGCGGCCAACCGCCGTGAGCGCAACCGGCGCGCGCAGCGCAAGCCGCCGCTGCGTCCGGCGATCCCGCAGCGCCCGATCGGCGGCGTCGTGTCGGATGCCGTCGAGGCGGCCGCGGAGCGTCGCGTCGAGGACGGGACGGCACGCGCCGCGGCCTCCACTCCAGCCCTCACGCGCGGCGCCCGCTCAGACCCGCGCTTCGCGGTCGCCGGCCCCTCGCGCCTCTCGGAGCGTGCCGCCTCGGAGTACCACTACGTGACCCGCGACCTCCGCAACATCGGCGTGCTGGTGGTCGTGATGGGCGTCCTGCTCGCCGCGGCGGTGATCGGCTTCAGCGCCCTGGGGATCGGCCCGAACTAGCCCCCATCCCTGGGCTTCGACGCCCGGCGCGCTTCGAGCCTCGCCCGTCGCAGTCGCGCGAGGCGCTCACCGAACTGCTTCTCCAGTCCCTGGTCCGACGGCTCGTAGTAGACCTTGCCGACCAGCGCGTCGGGCAGGTACTGCTGCTCGACATCGGCCTCGTCGAAGTCGTGCGGGTACAGGTAGCCCTTGCCGTAGCCGTGCTCCCTGGCCAGGCGGCGGTGCGAGGACGGGCGCAGGTGGAGCGGGACCGGCAGCCGACCCCGCTCCTCGACGTCGGCCAGCGCTGCGAAGTAGGCGCCTCCGGCGCGGTTCGACTTCGGGGCCGATGCGACGTAGGCGACCGCCTGCGCCAGGGCGTACTGCGCCTCCGGCAGGCCGATCATCTCGACCGCCTGCATGGCCGCCACCGCGACCTGCAGGGCGCGTGGATCCGCGTTGCCGACGTCCTCGCTGGCGGCGATCACGACGCGCCGCGCGACGAAGGTCGGGTCCTCCCCCGCCGCGATCATGCTGGCGCACCAGTAGAGCGCGGCATCGGGGTCGTTGCCGCGCATGCTCTTGATGAAGGCCGATGCCGCCTCGTAGTGCTGGTCGCCGACCCGGTCGTAGGCGAGCAGGCGCTGCTGCGCCGCCTCGGCGATCGCCTCGCGGCTGAGCGAGCCTGAGGCTCCGGCCACGGCAGCCGCCGCCTCGAGGATGTTGAGCGCCTGGCGGGCGTCGCCGCTCGACAGCTCGAGCAGGCCGGTCATGCCCTCGTCGTCGACCGCGACGCGACCGGCGAGCCCGCGCTCGTCGGCGAGCGCGCGCACGACGATCTCGCGCACCTCCTCGGGGCCGAGCGGCTCGAGCCGGTAGACGCGCAGTCGCGACAGGAGCGGTGAGTTGATCTCGTAGTACGGGTTCTCGGTGGTCGCCCCGATCAGGACGATGGTCCCCTCCTCGACGTGCGGCAGCAGGGCGTCCTGCTGGCTCTTGTTGAACCGATGCAGCTCATCGATGAAGACCACCGTGCGGCCGCCGGCCTGGCGCAGCGCCTTCGCGTCGGCGACCAGCGCGCGGATGTCGGCCACTCCGCTGGTGACCGCGGAGATCGGCCGCCAGGTCCCGCCCGAGCGATCGGCGAGGAGGCGGGCGAGGGTCGTCTTGCCCGAGCCGGGCGGCCCCCACAGCACCATGCTCGGCGCGTAGCCAGGCTGCACGACCTTGGTGAGGGCACCATCGGCTCCGACCAGGTGGTCCTGGCCGACGAACTCCTCGAGCGTGCGCGGTCGCATCCGCGCGGCGAGCGGGGCGTGACGATCGGGCGCGTCGCCGAAGAGGGGCTCCGTGACGCTCGGCGGCTTACGCGGCATCGGTCGGATCCATGGGCCGATTATGATGCCCGCCATGGAGCAGAACCTGCGCGTCCCCGGTCCGACGCCGCTGCCGCGCGAGGTGCGCGAGGCGCAGTCGGCGCCGATGATCGATCACCGCGGCACCGAGTTCGGCGAGCTGCTGCGCGAGATCACCGCCGGCCTGGCCGAGCTGATCGGCACTCGTGGCGATGTGCTCCTGCTGACTGCCTCGGGCTCCGGCGCGATGGAGGCGGCCGTCGTCAACACCCTCTCGCCGGGCGACCGGGTGCTGGCCGTCACCATCGGTTCCTTCGGCGACCGCTTCGCCAAGATCGCCACCGCCTTCGGGGCGCAGGTGGAGCGCTTCGAGGTCCCGTGGGGCGAGGCGGCCGATCCCTCGGCCCTCGCGGCGCACCTGGCCGCCAACCCGCCGTACCGGGTCGTGCTGATCACCCACAACGAGACCTCGACCGGGGTGACCAACCCGCTGCGCGAGCTGGCCGGAGTCGTCCGCGGCGCGCCCGGCGACCCGCTGCTGGTGGTGGACGGCATCAGCGGCCTGGGCGCGATGCCATTCGAGATGGACGCCTGGGGGATCGACCTCGTCATCAGCGCCAGCCAGAAGGCGTTCATGGCGTCGCCGGGGATCGCCATCGCGGCGCTCAGCCAGCGCGCCTGGGACGCAGCCGAGGCGGCCCGCATGCCGCGCGCCTACTGGGACCTGCGCGAGGCGCGCACCTGGGCCGCGAAGGGACAGACACCGTGGACCCCGGCCGTCAGCGTCCTGTTTGGCCTCCGGGTAGGCGTCCGGCGCCTCCTCGCCGAGGGCCGCGAGCGAACCTGGGCGCGGCACGCGGCCATCGCCGCCGCGGTGCGGGCCGGCCTGGAGCGGCTTGGCCTGAAGCTGGTCGCAGCTCCCGCGCTGCGCTCCAACACCGTCACCGCCGCGTGGCTGCCCGATGGCCTCGAGTGGGCTCCCTTCAATGGCGCCATGCGCGCCAGGGGCCTGATCGTGGCGGGCGGGCAGGGCGCCTGGGCGGGCCGCATCCTGCGCCTCGGGCACATGGGCGCGGTCGGGATCGACGAGATGCGCGAGGCGATTCGCCTGATGGGCGAGACGCTCGCCGAGATCGGGCGCCCGGTCGATACCGCGGCCGCCCTGAGCGCGATGGACGAGGTCTACCAGGCGGCGCTGGCCCCCGTCGGCTGATCGGTCAGGAACGACCGGCGCGGAGCAGCGATCGAACCCGCCGCTTCAGCGTCAGCCACAGCATCGGCAGCTGGAGCTTGCCCCACGCCCGCTCCAGGCGGGCGATCGCCTCGGACGTGATCGAGCGACCCGAGTAGCTCTGCCAGACCTTCCCGTCGGCGATCTGGTGGATCTCGACGCTGCGCCGTGGCAGCTGCTCCTCGAGCCACGATGCGTATTCGTAGACCGTCTCCGACGGTCGCTGTGCGATCCCGGCGCGATCCGCCGCGAAGGCGAGGCGCTGCCACTGCCGGTCGCCGGGGGCGAGGAAGCGGAATCGATATCGGCCTCGCAGCAGGCGCCAGCCCGCCACGAGCATCAGCAGCACCAGGATGGCGGTCACCACCATGGCGTTGCCGACGCGAGTCTGATCGACCGGGGTCGGGTCGCCCGGCTGGATGCCGCCGTCGACCGGCCGGAATGACTCCAGGCCGGAGATCGTGCCGAGCTCCTCGCCCTCGCGGAACGGACGCCCCGGGTCGACGCCACCGATGGTGCCCGTGACCGGCGGGACGACCCCCTCGCCGCGCGGGCGCGGGACCGCCGCGATCGAGTGCGTGGCCTCGAAGATCTGCCATCCGTAGCCGGGGAAGTAGACCTCGGCCCAGGCGTGGGCGTTCTTCTCGCGGATGGCGTAGATGCCGGCCTCGACTCGCTCGCCGGGGGCGTAGCCGACCGCCACGCGCGCCGGCAGCCCGAGGGTCCTCGCCATCACCACCATGGCGCTGGCGTAGTACTCGCAATAGCCGACCTGGCCGTCCGGGTCGAACAGGAAGAAGTCGACGAGGTCGCGCCCGGGCTCCGACGGCAGGGTCGCAGTGGTGCTGTACGTGAACCGCGGGTCGGCGCGGAGGTAGTCGGCGATCGCCCGGGCCTGGTGGTAGGGATCGGTGGCGCCGGCCGCCTGGACCACCTCGCGGGCGAGCGCGGCAGTGCGTTCGGTGACCCCATCGGTTGACAGGTAGGTGGCGATCACCTCGGTTGGGTAGTCGGTCCCGGCGCCGGCGAGCATGGCCTCGGTCGCGGTCGAGATGGCGGCGGTGATCTGGTAGCCCCTCCCGGTATCGAGGTTCACGCCCGACTGCAGGGCGCCGAGCAGCGGCAGGCCGCCCGGCTCATGGATCACCAGCGGGGCGAAGGCGGCCGTCGGATACCCGGGGGTGAAGACGTTGCGGCCGATGCTGCGCTGGATCTCGACGGTGACCGTCTCGATCGCGAAGGAGTCAGCGGCGAGCGGTCGCTCGGGTGTGTAGCCGGGGAAGATCCGCTGCCCTGCGGCGACGCGCCGGTCGGATCCGTCGCCGCTCGTCCAGCCGTGGCCGGTATAGACGTCGTACGTGATGGTGCGCATGTAGTAGCCGTGCTGCGACGCGACCGTCATCACCGGGCCGTCGGAGCTCGACCAGCTGCCGCGGATCCGGAACGAGGCGCCGAAGGAGCTGCCCTGGATCCGTGAGTCGGCGCCGCTCAGGCCCCCGAAGACGCCCTCGAACTGGTTCCGCACCTCGGACCAGACCCCGTCGAGGTTGTTCCAGACGCCGGTCAACGGGGCCGCCACCGCGACTGTGGTCAAGATCCAGGCGAGCGCGATGCTGCCGGCGATGAAGGTCACGCCGCTGCGCATGATCTGGGCCGGCACGTCGATCGTCTCCGTCACGCGACGGGTTCGCCAGCCCTCCTCGCGGCTGATCAGCGCCACCCGCAGCCACAGCAGCAGGGCGGCGATCGAGAAGAGCACGAGGAAGCCGAACAGGTCGGCGAAGGTGGCGGACATGTTCGCGATCAGCGCCACCCCGACCAGCAGGATGCAGTCGAGGACGCGGTGGTGCCGGTACAACGTGTAGGCGGCCATGAAGGCGGTCACCCACAGCAGGACGCCCATCCCCAGCGCGTACGGCGAGAGCTGCGGCGCGAAGCCGCCGTCGATCACGATCCGGGTCCAGTCGAGCGCGTCGCCGCGCAGCGTCATGAGCCGGCCCGCCTGGTCCAGGTCGGGGAAGAACTCCCCGCCGATCGTCCAGAGCAGGACCCAGCTCCCCAGCAGCGCGCTGACCGGCAGCACCACCACCACGCTGATGCGGGTCAGCCCCAGCAGCGCTCCGGCCACGGCCGCCACGATCGCCACCGGGACGAGGAACCCCAGGAAATCGAACCACTCGGCCCGCTCGATCGACCAGGCCAGCGCCAGCAGCATGACCAGCACCAGGGCCATGCTCAGCCAGCCCTCGCGCGGGCGCAGGAAGCGGCGGGCCAGCTCAGGCACGGGATCGTTCCCGGATCAGCGGCGTGCGCGCGCCGATGGCTCGCCGGCCGAGCACGCTCGGCAGGTCGTCCCCGACGCGAACCAGGTGGTGCGGGACGTCGTACTCGGCCAGCGCATGGCGCACGGCCCCCAGCTCGGCGCGGCTCTCCTCGTCGTCACGCCCGTCGAAGCTGAACCGATCGAGCAGCACCACGATGGTCCCGATCCCCCGCCGCCGCAGCGCGGCGAGGGCGCGCACCCACTCCCGATCGGTGGAGCCGGTGACGATGCACAGGGTCATCCCGCGCCGCAGCTGCGGCAGGGTGCTGACCACCACTTCGGCCAGCGGCTGGGCGCCATCGGCCTGCACGTTGGCGAGCAGGTGGAGGATCTTCTGCTCGACCCGGGTGCCGCGGTCCGGGGTGAGGTGCTGCTGCCGGCGCGACGTGACCGTGATCCCGACCGCGCGGTTCTCGCCGAGGGTGTGGACGGCGATCGAGGCGGCGGCGGTGATCGCCGTCTCCACCGACGCGGACTCCGGCGGGGCCCGCCTGCGTCGGCACGCTCGAGGTCGAGCAGCAGCCACAGGTCGGCGGCCTGCTCCAGGTCGAACTCCTTCACGTACAGCTCCCCGTGCCGCACCGAGCTGAGCCAGTGGATCCGGTTGATGGCGTCGCCATACACGTAAGGACGCACCGTGCTGACCAATGGTGTCGCCGCCTCGTAGCGACGCCGTGATGGCGTGCTGCCGTCGACCGGCGAGGGGGGCAGCCGCCAGTGCGGCAGGGCGTGCACCCTGCGGGAAGACGACGACCCAGGTGGGCCGTCCGACGACCATCTCGCTGGTGAAGAGCCCGAACGGGTCGCCGGTGCGCACCCGCAGCGCCGCCGAGGCGATAGCTCCCCCGCCGCAGGAGCGTCACCTTGGCCAGCCACTGGCGGCTGCTCCTGGCGCGCGATCCCGATCACGCGACCCGGCAGCGAGGCCGGCAGTGTCGACTCGTTGGCGACCTCGACCCATGGCTTGCTCCAGCCGCTGTCGTTGTCGACGCGGTAGACGGCCTCGAGCACGTCACCCACCTGGGCGCGCGGGTTGAGCACGTAGTACCCGGCGCGCAGGCCGCGCAGCCCGCGCCGCGCGTACCAGCGCGAGGCGAGGAGCAGGATCGCGAGCAGGTAGACCAGGAAGAAGAGGAAGCTGATCCCGGTGCTGAAGGCGGCGACGACCAGCGCGGTGCCGAAGAAGACGATCCGGAGCTGCCGGGAGAGGCCCATGGCCGTGCGCTAGCGCGCGCCGGCGGGCGTGGTGGTGCTCGACTCCCCGATCGGGACCTGGGCCAGGATCTCGCGCACGATCCCATCGGGGTCGACCTCGCGCAGCGAGGCCTGGCTCTTGACGATCAGCCGATGGGCGAGCACGGCCACGGCCAGCTGCTTGATGTCGTCGGGGATGACGAAGTCACGGCCCTCGAGCGAGGCGAGCGCCTGTCCGGCGCGGTACAGGTTGATGGATCCGCGCGGCGAGGCGCCCAGGTAGACGTCCGCGTGCTCGCGGGTCGCGGTCACCAGCCGCACGATGTACTCGGCCACGGCCTGGTCGACGTAGATCTCCTTCACCGCCGCCTGCATCTGGCGCAGCTCCTCGAGGTCGAGGACCTGGTTGCAGCGCCTCGATCGGGTGCGTCCGCTTCTGCTCGTCGAGGATGACGATCTCCTCCATCGCCTTGGGGTAGCCGAGCCGCAGGCGGAGCATGAACCGATCGAGCTGCGCCTCCGGCAGCGCGAAGGTGCCCTCGTATTCGATCGGGTTCTGGGTGGCGATCACGAGGAACGGCGAGGGCACGGGGTGGCTGACGCCGTCGATCGTGGCCTGCCGCTCCTCCATGCATTCGAGCAGCGCGCTCTGCGTCTTGGGCGTCGCGCGGTTGATCTCATCGGCCAGCACCACCTGGGCCATGATCGGGCCCGGACGGAACTCGAACTCCTGCGTCTTCTGGTTGAAGATGGAGAGGCCGGTGACGTCGGACGGGAGCAGGTCCGGCGTGAACTGGATGCGCCGGAACGAGCAGCCGATGCTCCGGCTGACGGCCTTGGCCAGCATCGTCTTGCCGACGCCCGGCACATCCTCGATCAGGATGTGGCCCTCGCACAGCAGCGCCACCAGCGCCATCCGCACCTCGACGTGCTTGCCGACGATCACCCGCTCGACGTTGGCGACGACGCGCTCGGCCGACTCCTGGACACTCTTCACGTGGAGGCTCCCCTTCTCTCGGGTGGCGGACGCGGCACGCCCTTCCTCGAACAATACCCCAGGGAGTTACAGCGTGGTTCACCGGCGACCGGTCAGCCGCCTGCCCCGACCAGCTTCAGCCACTCCGCCATCACCGCCCCGCCGATCGGCGCCGCATGGCCCGGACCCGGTGCCTCCGCCCTCCACCACGACCGCGATGGCGATGGTCGGCACCGACCCATCCTGCGCCGGCACGAAGCCGATGAACCACGAGTGGGGCGCCAGCCCCGGTCCGCGCTCGGCGGTCCCGGTCTTGCCCGCCGTCGGCACGCCGGTCACCCCGTAGCGCGAGACGGCGCCGGCTCCGGCATAGCGTCGCCCGAGCGGACCCTCGACCGCGTCGATCATGGCCGAGCGGACCTGCGGCCGCCGCCTGCGACGAGATGGCGCGCGCGCCACCCTCGCCGCCGTATGACTCGAGCACGGTCGCGGTCGGGCCGTCGAGCGGGTTCGGCGGCATGCGTTCGCAGGTCCCGGACGACGTAGGGATGCGGCACCACGCCGTCGTTCGCGACGGTGGCCGCCAGCAGCGCCATCTGGAGGGGCGTGACCGAGACCCGGCCCTGCCCGAACGCGGCGCTGGCGAGCTCCGACGTCGTCGACGAAGGGGGCGCAGCCGGCGTCGCTCCGGGTCGAGACGTAGGACGGCGTCGACCGGCAGCCCGCGCTCGTCGCTGCCGATCCGCAGCCGCGAGCAGAAGCCGAAGCGGCGCGCGTAGTCGAGGTAGCGACTCGCGCCGACCTCCAGCCCGACGTGCGCGAAGTAGATGTTGCTCGACACCTGCAGCGCCTCCGAGAACGGCCAGAGCTCCGGCTCCAGCGTCCCGAGGTCGTGCTCACGGATCGTGAAGCCGGAGACCACGAAGCCGTCGACCTCCTGCTGCGGCTGGTCGGGGAAGGTCGTCTCGGGCGTGATCGCGCCGGCGTCCAGCGCGGCGGCGGCGGTCAGCACCTTCATGATCGAGCCGGGGACGTAGTGCCCCCGGCGCCCGCGATCGAGGAGCGGGTTGCCCGCCGTGCCGACGACCGCGTCGAAGGCCGCCTGGGCGGTGTCGGGATTGCCGGAGAAGCCGGTGGCGTCGTAGGTGGGCGACGAGACCATGGCCAGGATCGCGCCGGTGCGCGGGTCGATCGCCACCACCGCCCCCACGTTCGAGCCGAGCTGGGCAGCGGCGAAGTCCTGCAGGCGGCGATCGATCGTCAGCGTCAGGTCGTGCGGATCGGGCTGGCGGGCGAGGATGTCGTTGAGCAGGTCGCGCAGCGGGTTGGGGTCGGTCCGGCCGGTGAGCAGGTCATCCCAGGCGGCCTCGACCGCGGTCGCGCCGAAGCGCAGGCTGGCGTACCCGACGACGTGGCTGAAGGCGGGGTCGGCGTAGGTGCGCGTGCTCACGCCATCGATCACCTGGCTGGAGGCGAGGAGCTGCCCGCGCGCGTCGAAGATCGAGCCGCGCGGCAGGCTGCGGTGCGCCGCGATCACCTGCGGGTTGTCCGGCCGCGTGGCCAGCCGCTGGGCGTCGAGCACCTGCCACCAGCCGAGCGCGGCGGAGACGCTGGCGAAGGCGAGCACCAGGTAGACCGAGAGGCGGCGGATGTTGGTGGCGATCACGGGCCGCGCCCCTCGGCGACGGCATCCACCGCGGACCGATGGCTGATCGCCAGCAGCAGCCCCACCACCACGAAGCAGGCCAGCAGGCTCGAGCCGCCGTAGCTCACGAAGGGGAAGGTGATTCCGGTCAGCGGCACCAGCTTCACGTTGCCGGCCGCGATGATGAGCGTCTGGAGGCCGAGGCTGACGGTGAGCCCCACCGCCAGCATCGAGCTGAAGTCGTCGCGGGCCAGGACCGCGGTGCGCAGGCCCCGGAAGACGAGCACCATCACCAGCGCCAGCAGCGCCACGGCGCCGATCAGGCCCAGCTCCTCGGCCACCGCCGCGAAGATGAAGTCGGTCGGCAGCGCCGGGATCGGCAGCCGCCCGGAGATGGTCGGCAGCCCCTGCCCCAGCCCCTCGCCGAAGAGCCCGCCCCGTCCGAAGGCGTACAGGGCCTGGACGGTCTGGTAGCCGGCCCCGCTCGGGTCGACGAACGGGTCGATCCAGTTGTCGACGCGGACGCGGACGTGGCCGAAGATCTGGTAGGCGACGAACGAGCCGGCCACGAAGAGGAGGATCCCGACCAGGACGTAGCTGCGCCGCCCCGTCGCCACGAAGAGCATGGTCAGGAAGATCCCCAGGAAGAGGAGCGCGGTGCCGAGGTCGCGGCTGATGATCACGATCCCCATCACCAGCACGAAGATCGCCAGCATCGGCAGCAGGTACGGCAGCGGCGGGATCTTGATGGGCCCGATGCGCGCGCTGGCCTCGGACAGCACCGCGCGCTTCTCCGCCAGGTAACCGGCGATGAAGATGACGAGCACGACCTTGATCGCCTCCCCCGGCTGGAAGCTGATCGGGCCGACGTCGATCCAGAGCCGAGCGCCGTTCACCTCCTGGCCGAACAGGAAGGTGATGACCAGCAGCAGGCTGCCGGCCAGGGCCCAGGTGTACTTGTAGTGGCGCAGGAACCCGTCGTCCCGGAAGCGCGCGGCGATCAGCAGCATGGCGCCGGTCCCCACCGCGAACCAGAGGAGCTGGGTCGTCGCCATCCCGAGCCGCACGCCGAGCAGATCGGTCCCCAGCAGCCCCTGCGGCAGCCGGTTGAGCATCACCATCCCCACGCCGCCGATCGTCGCCACCACCGGCAGCAGGAGCTGGTCACCCTGGCTCCCGGTGAGGCGCAGCACGATGTGCGCCCCGAGCATCAGGCCGACGTAGCCGATCGCGACGCCCAGCGGACCGGGATCGAGCGTGCCGGTCTGCGCGATGTGGGTCACCGCGAAGCCGAGCGGGACGAGGATCAGGAGGGGCAGCAGCAGGCGCAGCTCGACCGGTCGGGTGACCGCGCGCATCAGCGCTCCAGCCGCATCCGCACGCGTCCGATCGTCAGCTCATCGCCGAAGGAGAGTGCCACCGCGCGATCGATCAGGTGCCCGTTGACGTAGGTCCCGTTGGTGCTGCCCTGGTCCTCGATGAACCAGCTCCGGCCCCGGAAGGTGAGCATCGCATGGCCGCCGCTGACGAAGTCGTCGTCGATGAAGATCGTGCTGTTCACATTCCGGCCGATGGAGTTGATCGGCCCCAGGGCGATGGTGGTGCCGACCGCGGGGTCGTCGACGGCGGACTCCAGCACGGAGAGCCGCCCGATCCCCGACTGGCTCGCCATCTGGGTCACCTCGGCGCTGCGCAGGTCACGCAGCAGCGAGCGGGAGAAGCCGAAGAGGATCACGTAGAGGAGGCCCAGGAAGGCGAGCTGGAGGACCAGGAGGAGGAGCCGCAGGATCTCGCCGGTCACCCGCGCACCTGGAACTGGATCTCGGTGCTGCCGATCTGGATCGAGTCGCCCGGTCCCAGCGCCACCTCGCTGACCTGCTGGCCGTTGACCCATGAGCCGTTCCGGCTGCCGAGGTCGGCGAAGCTGTAGGCGCCGTGCTGCAGCTTCAGCTGGCAGTGGTGCCGGCTCACCTCGGGGTCGTCCACGATCACGTCGTTGTCGCTGGCCCGGCCGATGCTGATCAGGGCCCCACCCAGGTCGAAGCGCACCAGGGCGGCCCCATCGGTGCGGACCAGCAGGAAGGCGCGGGAGGCGGACTCAGGCGGTGCCACTTCGTGGCCTGGACGGGCGAGCACGATCGTCTGCGCCGAGGGCGACTCCGGCGCCTGCTGGGGAACCCGATCGCCGGCGTCATCGACCACGTTGGCAGCGACCCGGACGTCGCCGCGCGGGACGGCGGGATCGGCCACCAGGTGGACGCTGGCCCGCGCGACGAGGTGGTAGCGCTCCCGTCGGGCCCGCGTCGCGGCGCCGTGCGCCAGGTCGTCCTCGAGCGACCCGCGGAACGATTCGAAGGCCGCGAAGTCGGCCGGATGGAGATGCAGGTCATAGCGGTTCGGGACGATGATCCCCGCCGCGCCGAAGGTCTTGCCGCTGTCCATGGCGCGCTCGATCCGCTTGGTCAGCAGGACCGGCTGCAGCGTGGCCCCCAGGCGCCCCGCCGGCGCCTCGAAGAGCCGCTCGAGGAACGCCTCGAGCCGCGAGAAGATGCCCACCCGCCGATCGTAGCACGGGCCGCGGCCACCCCCGTCCTACCGGACGAGCGGGGTACCAACGGCGCTCGCCAAGGTACCAATGCGCCTGTGGGGAGCAATGGAGTCGGGTCGGTATACTCCTGCTCCCTGAAGCCTCTCCCTCAAGAACCGGATGCCGAATAACCGATGCCAGACGCGCTGACCGAATCCTATTGCGAGCGGTGCGGCACTCGATACGAGTTCGCCGCCCCGACCAAGATGACGCCGATGCGGCGCACCCGGAGCCTCATCTCCGGGTTCAAGAACTATGTCCTGAGCCAGGATTCCCTGTCCGATTCGCTCACCGACGCGGTTCGCTCGCAGGAGGAGCAGCTCGCCTCCAGGCAGCTCGACGCCTTCCACTCGTCGTTCAACTTCTGCATCGACTGCCGCCAGTACACCTGCACGAACTGCTGGAACGACTCGGTCGGCCGCTGCCAGAGCTGCCAGCCGCTGCCGGTGACCCAGCCGCTGGCCGAGCGCTTCGCGGCGACCCTTGGCGAGGTCGAGGCCGACTATTCCATGCAGTTCCCGGTCAATGGCAACACCGCCTGGCCCGAGCTGGATCTGAGCGAGCCGCCCCCCGCGCGCGCTCCCGAGCCGGCGTGGCCGCAGTCGGAGCCGATGGTGGCGGAGACGGAGCTCGAGCCCGAACCAGTCTGGGTGCCCGAGCCAGAGCCGATGGTGGCGGAGACGGAGCCCGAGCCCGAGCCGGTCTGGGTGCCCGAGCCAGAGCCGATGGTGGCGGAGACGGAGCTCGAGCCCGAGCCGGTCTGGGTGCCCGAGCCGGTCCTGGTCGAGGCCGAAGCCGAAGCCGAGCCTGAGCCGGTCCTGGTCGAGGCCGAAGCCGAGCCAGAGCCTGAGCCCGAGCCGGTCTGGGTCCCGCAGCCCGTGCTGCTGGAGGCTGAAGCGGAGCCTGAGCCGGTCCTGGTCGAGGCCGAAGCGGAGCCCGAGCCCGCTCCGGCTCCCGCCCCCGAGCCCGTGGCGCTGCCCGAGCCCGAGCAGATCCCGTATCGGCCGCTGCGTCCGATCTCGGACACGTTCCTGCACTACCCACAGGCCGGCGGGCGGGACGAGGGAATCGCCGCCGCGGCATCCGCCGAACGGGAGACGCTTGCCGCGCGACAGGCGCAGCTCGACCTGCTGGGCCTGGGCGACACCGGGCAGGGCCCCGTCGGGCCAGCCGAGCGGGTCGTGCTCCCCTACCGCTCCAGCGGCGCAGCGCCGCGCGCGGCAGAGCTGCAGGCCGCGGCGGCTGCCTCCGCTGCCGGCGGCGCGTTCTGGGACGCGTCGGCTCGCGAGGTCGCGGGCGCCATCAGCCAGATCGGCGTTCGGAGCTGCGGGCATTGCGAGCTGTCGCTCTCCGCATCGGCCCGCTTCTGCCGTCGCTGCGGAACGCCGCAGTCCCAGTCGGCCTAGTCGCTCCCGCCCGAGCCCTTCGCGGCGTCCTTGCCGCTGGACGAGCTCCCCGACTCCTTGCCGCTCGAACCGCCCTCGGTGGCCGGCGCCGTCGTGCCGCCGTCGGTCGACGATGGGGTCGTGCCTCGGCTGCCGCCTCCCACGCTCCCAGAGTCCGACGAGCGCGAATCGGTCTTGTAGAAGCCGCCTCCCCTGAAGATGATCCCGGTCGGGTGGAAGACGCGGCGCAGCTCCCCACCGCAGCGCTCACAGGCGCTCGGCCCGTCCTCGAGCATCGAGTGGACCACCTCGGTGATGACGCCGCAGCTGCGGCACTGGTAGTCGTAGGTCGGCACGGCACCCGCTCCGCCGGGCGGCGGAGTCTCCTTGAATCAAGCGGAATGAGAACGCGCGGACCGGGTGGTCCGCGCGGGCATGATGGCAGGGCTCCCTGAGCGGCGCAACGCCGCCAGAGGGCAGGCTCAGACGCTCGAGAGGCGTGCCGCCAGGGTGGCCCACCAGGGCCGTGACTTCTCCGACGGCGCGACGGTCGGCTCGCGCGTGAGCAGGCGCGCGACGCCGTGCAGGTCGGCGCTCATCCTGTCGCCCGGGAACTTGGTGATCATGGGCGTCCCCTCGTTGGCGGCGGCGACCGCCTTCGGCCCGTTGGAGACGATCATGGCGCTCACCGGCTTGCCGAGCGTCTCGGCGATGTCGTCCATGGAGACGCCGTGGTTGGCGCGGTTGACGATCACCTTGACGATGTCGCCGAGCCCCACTTCGCGCGCCACCTCCAGGAACTGGGCGGCATTCCGCAGCGGCCCGACCTCGGGGGTGACCACCAGGAAGATCTCACCGGAGATGGCCAGCATCGCCATGGTGCGGTCGTCGTAGCTCGGGTGGTTGTCGATGATCACGTAGGAGTAGTGAGCGCGCGCCCAGCGCACGGCCGCCAGCAGCAGGTCCACCTTGATCCGCTCGGACTCGGCTGGATCGTTGCCCCAGGTGAGCACGTTGACGCCGCTCGCCTTGTGCACGCAGACCGCCTGGTCAAAGGCGGCATCGGTCCACTCGTCGGGCGAGGAGTCGGCCAGGTCGGCGAGTCCCATCCGGTACGGCACGTCGAGGATGCTGGTGACATTGCCGACGCCGACATCGGCATCGAGCAGGAGCACCTGCGCCCGCGTCTGCTCGCGGAGCGCAACCGAGAGGTTGACGGCGATCGTCGTCTTGCCCACGCCGCCCTTGGGGGCGAAGATGCTGACCACGTGGCCCTCGCCGATGGTCGCCCCCTCTGAGCTCGGGGAGTCGTCCCACTGGCCGGCCTCGGCGCGAGCGCCGCGGTTGTATCGGATCTGGAGCGCCTGCAGCCGATACACCAGGGCATCGGCGGGGAGCGGCTTGAGGGCGTACTCGTCACGCGTGGCCTGGGTGTTGCTGCCGGTCGCCCAGGCGGGCGGCTCATCGGCGAAGACCAGGATGGTCGGGACCGGCGTCACGCCATGGAGCTCGGCGTAGACCGTGGAGGCGTCGAACAGGTCGCAGTCGAGCACGGCCAGGTCCAGGCCACCCCCGTCGGCCATCATCTCGGTGGCGGCCGATGGATCGGTCAGGACATCGAAGCCGGCGACGTGCAGGGCGTCGACATACGGAGTCGTGTAGCCCTGCAGCGCGAGCAGGACGGTCGGTCGCTCCAAGGCTCTTCCTTCCGGTGGTGGTGCGGTGATGTGTGCACCACTATCGGTCGCTCCGGGGCGCAGCGGCAATGGGACTGCAGCCTAGCGAAGCGTCGCCAAAGGTACCGGCCGGGTCAGGCGCCCCGCATCCGCATGCCGCACTTGGGGCAGTAGAACGCGCCCGTCCCCGACTCGAAGCCGCAGTGCTTGCAGACCGCCCCGCCGCGCTCGCTGATCGAGGTGGCCCGGGCGGAGGTGGCCGCGCCGAGGCTGTGGCCGGTGGCCCGCACCTGCTGGTACAGCGCGCTGAGCAGCCGGTTGCCGTGGCGCTCGGTGTCGCCCCGCTGGCCCCGTCCCCCCCAGCCGACCACGGCGCGCACGATCAGGTCGCCGGAGAGCTCGTCCCAGTGGCTGGCCAGGCCGCCGACGATGGCGTTGTAGTCGGGGTAGCCGGAGGTGTCGGTCTCGCCGTGCAGGAGGGCGCAGGCGAAGTTGTCGACCGTCATGTCGACCGCGTCGGTCGACTCCAGCACATACAGCGCGTGATGCGCGATCGGGCTCGCCGCGGCGCGCACCGTGATCCACTGCTGGAGCTCCGGCAGGCGCTCGATGTTGGGCGCCGCGTTCCCCAGGTCGTGGCTCACCGGCTCGAGCACCTCGACCGGGGAGATGGCCAGCGGCTCCACGATCCCCGGCAGCATCGACTGCATGCGCGGGTCGGCCGGCAGTCGCAGCCCGTCGCTGCTGCGGGCCAGGAAGGCGAGCTTGAGGCTGAACTGCTGGGCGGTGACCTCCTCCTGGACGGGGGTGGGCGGCGGTGGAGGCTCGTTCTGGTTCTTGCGGGAGCGCCTGAGGAATGACATGCGGGCGATTCTAGCAGCGCATCCCCGGCGCTCGACGACGGCCCGCCGGGCGTGCCCGGCGGCGGTCAGCCACCGGTCAGGAGGAGCAGCTCGGACTCGAGCTCCGCCAGGCGCCTGCGCTCGCGCGCCACGACCTCGGCCGGGGCCCTGGTCGCGAACTCGCCCGCGAGGAGGGTGCGCAGGCGCTCGATCCCCTGGCGCAGGTGGGCCTCCGCGGCAGCGCTTCGTGCGCCCGCACCGGCGACCGGCGTCCCCGCTTCGCCCAGCCACGCCACCGCCAGTGGCGTGGTGACCACGGTCTCCGGCCGCGTCGCGTCGTCGCCGGGCTGGCGCAGCTCGACCGGCCGCACGCGTGCCAGGGCGGCCACGTAGCCCAGCCCGCGCTCGATCGCCGCGCGCGCGGCATCGTCGGTCGGGACCACCGTGAGCGGCAGCCAGGTGCCGGGCGCGACGCCGGTCTCCGCGCGCAGGTTGCGGATGCCGCGGACCAGCGCCATCACCACCGCCACGTCCCGCTCGGCGGCCTCGTCCCGACCGTCCGCCGCAGGCCACGCGGCAGCTCATCAGCAGCGCCTCGCCGCGCGTCGCCGCGGGATGGACGGCGTGGATCCTCGCCCACACCTCCTCGGTGACGAACGGCATGATCGGATGGAGGAGGCGCAGCAGGTCCGCCAGGGCGTCGACGGCGTCGCGCCAGGTCGCTGCCCGCTCCCCAGGCGAGGCGTCATCGCGCCGCAGCTCGACCTTGGCCATCTCGAGGAACCAGTCGCAGTAGTCGTTCCAGGCCACCTCGTAGACGCCCGCGACGTAGCCAGCCAGCTCGAGGTCGTTCAGCTGGGCCGTCGCGCGCTCCGAGGCGTCGGCGAGACGGCTCCGGATCCAGCGCCCGGCCAGCGACGCCTCGCCCTCGGCCTCCGCCAGCGGCTCGGGGCGGGCGCCCAGGACGAACCTAGCCGCATTCCACAGTTTGTTGGTGAAGTTGCGTCCGCTCGCGACCTTGGCGTCGGTGAGCCGCTGGTCGACGCCGGGCGTGTTGCCGGCGACCAGCGCGAAGCGGAGCGCATCGGCGCCGACCTCATCGACCATCTCGAGCGGATCGACCACGTTGCCCTTCGTCTTGCTCATCTTCTGCCCGTATGGATCGCGCACCAGCCCGTGGAGGTAGACGGTGTGGAACGGCTCCACGTCCATGCAGAAGAGGCCCAGCATCATCATCCGCGCGACCCAGAAGAAGAGGATCTCGTAGGCGGTCTCCATGACGGATCCGGGGTAGAAGCGCGTCAGGTCGGCGGTCTCGTCGGGCCAGCCGAGCGTCGAGAAGGGCCACAGGCCGCTCGAGAACCAGGTATCGAAGATGTCGGTCTCCCGGGTCAGCTCGGAGGCGGCGCGGCCGCAGGTCGCGCAGGCATCGGGCCCGGCCTCGAGATCGGTCACGGTGATGTGCCCGTCGGGGCAGTACCAGGCCGGGATGCGGTGTCCCCACCACAGCTGGCGGCCCACCGCCCAGTCGTGGATGTTCTCCATCCAGTGGGCGTAGACCTTGGCGTAGTGATCCGGCAGGATCCGGGTTCGCCCCTCCCGGACCGATGCCAGCGCGCGCTCGGCGAGCGGCTTGACGCGCACGAACCACTGCACCGAGAGGCGCGGCTCGACGACCGTTCCGCAGCGATCGCAGCGGCCGATCACCATCTCGTGCGGGCGCGCCGACTCGAGGTCGCCGAACGCCTCCAGACGCGCCACGACCTTGGCGCGCGCGTCGAAGCGATCCATCCCGGCGAACTCGCCGGCATCCGCGGTGAGCCGCGCGTCCTCGTCGAGGACCGAGATCATCGGCAGGCCGTGGCGCTGGGCGACGGCGTAGTCGTCGAAGTCGTGAGCCGGGGTGATCTTGACCGCGCCGGTGCCGAACTGTGGCTCGACCGCCGTGTCGGTGATGATCGGGACGCGCCGCCCGATGAAGGGAAGGACCGCCTCGCGCCCGACCAGCTCGCGGTAGCGGTCGTCGTCGGGATGCACCGCCACCGCGGTGTCGCCGAAGATCGTCTCGGGGCGCGTGGTGGCGACGCTCACCCACTGCTCGGGGTCCGGCGCGCCATCGGCACCCGCCAGGTGGTAGCGGATGGTCCACAGCGTGCCGGTCTCCTCGGTGTGGATGTTCTCCAGGTCGCTGATCGTGGTGCGGCAGCGTGGGCACCAGTTGACGAGCGCCTCGCCGCGGTAGGCGAGGCCGGCGTCCCACAGCTTCTTGAAGGCGACCCGCACGGCGCGCGCGCTGCCGTCATCCATCGTGAAGCGCAGCCGCGTCCAGTCCAGCGACGCGCCCAGCCGGCGGTGCTGCCGGCCGATCGTGTCGCGGGTCTCGTCCATGAACCGCCACATCCGCTCGAGGTATCGCTCCCGGCCCAGCGAGGCGCGGGTCTCCCCCTCCCCGGCCAGGATCTTGTCGAGCACGAACTGGGCAGCGATGCTGGCGTGGTCGACGCCGGGCAGCCACAGCGTGTCGTCGCCGCGCATGCGGTGGTAGCGAGCCAGGATGTCCTCCACGAAGGCGGTGAGCGCGTGGCCCAGGTGCAGCGCGCCGGTGATGTTGGGCGGCGGCTGGATGATCACGAAGCGCTCCGCGCCCGGTCGCGGCTCGGCGGAGGGCGTGAAGGCGCCGCTCGCCAGCCAGCGCTCGTAGATCGCCGGCTCGACCTCGGCCGCGACGTATCGCGGCGGGAGCTGCGGTCGCTCCGTCATCGGTCTGTGCCTCCGTGCCAATACAAAACCCGTTCGTCGAAGGACGAACGGGTCGTGGTACCACCTTCGTTTGGCGACACCGGTTTCAGGACCGATGCTGCCCTCGCTCCCGCGTTATCGGGCGGACCCGGACGGCTCGCGTGCGACCTTCTCCCTCTCGTGCCGGGGCGGGCTTGCAGCCTGCGACCCGCCGTCTCTCGCGGTCGGTGGAGGGGTACTCCTCACGGTCAGCGCCGTGGCGGGAGTCTAGCACCCGCCCTGCGCCGCGTCAGCCGGCCTTGGCGGCCTTGCCGACCCTCACCTTGAGGGTCCCGTTGTCGCGCTCGATCTCGACGCCCTCGCCCTCGATGGCGCGAATGGCGCGGCCAAGATCGAAGGCCGGGGCATGCGTGGCGGTGTAGACGAACTCACCGCTCGGGCCGAGGCCCAGGGTCACGCTGCGGATCCCGTCGACCTTCTCGAGCGACTGCTTGAACGAGGTGATGGCGCCGAAGCTGCCCAGGCCGTGGACCTGGATGGAGGTCGCCTGGTCGGCCACCGGCTCGGGGGCGACCGGCTCGGCCGGGATGACGTCGGAGGTGGCGGTATCAGCGGCGGCTGCGACGCCGTTGCTCCCTGCGGCGGGCGCGACCTCGGCGCGTGCGGCGACTGGCTTGGCGGTCATCGGCTCGGGCTTGGCCGGCTCCGCGACGGCTTCCACGGCGGCCTCGGCGGTCGGGGCGACAGGTGCCGCCTCTGCGGGCACGGGCGCCGCGGCGGGAGCCTCAGCGACTGCCTGGCGCGCCGCGGCCTCGGTGGCAGGAGCGGTCGGAGTCGTGTCGAGCATCGGGTCGGCAGGCTGCGCCTGGGCGGGAGCCGGGGCCACGGGCATGCGCTGCGCGACGGTCGGTGACGCCTTGGCGGCCCACGGCGACGGCATGCGTCGGGCGGCCGCGGCGAAGGTGGCGGGGTCGGAGATCCCCTCCAGCGCCTGGATGAAGTCGGCCACCTCGCGCTCGTAGGCATCGGCTCGGGCGGCCAGGGCGGCGTGATCGGCGGTGTTGGCGGCTGCCAGCTCGGCGAGCTCCTGGTCGAGCTGTCCGCCGCGGGCCTGCACCTTGCGCAAGGCCTCGGCGCGGATCCGCTCGATCTCGGCGCGCTCCCAGGAGCCGACCCCGGTGATCTCCGCCTCGGCGCGCTCGCGCATCGCGGTCTCGCGGGCGGCGCGGGCCATGTCCAGCTGACCGGCCTCGGTCTCGACCGCCTCGCGCATCTCGGCGAGGGTTCGGTCGCGGGTCGCCTCAACCACCCGGCGCATGGCGTCCACCAGGCTTCGCAGGAAGTCGCTCGGCGTCTCGTCGAAGGTCTGCTCGGGATTCGCACTCATCGCGTTGGTGGTTCCTTGCGGTGGCGTTTGGGTGGATCGACTCGCGGGTCATGCTAGCGCGGGGATGGTGCGCCGACGCCCCGACCGAAAGTACCTTCACGACCGGACCACTGGTACCGGGCGCGCGGACCGCCAGCGGCCTAGGCCGACTCTTCCACGCGCTCGATCGCGCGCTCCTTGGCGGCGCTGCGACGGCGGGGCTCGGCCTCCTCGGTCTCGGTCAGCAGGATCGGCGGCTGGCCGCGCTCGATCGTCTCGCCGGTGATCACCACCTTCTTGATGTCGGTCCGCTCGGGGATGTCGTACATCACCTCCAGCAGCGCCTCCTCCACGATGGTGCGGAGGGCGCGGGCGCCGGTCTTGCGGTCGATCGCGAGCCGGGCGGTGGCCTCGAGCGCCTCGGGAGTGAAGACCAGCTCGACGCGGTCGAGCGAGAGGAACTTGGCGAACTGGCGGGTGACGGCGTTCTTGGGCTCGGTGAGGACCTTGATCAGGTCGTCCTTGACCAGCGCCGAGAGGCCCACCACCACCGGCAGGCGGCCGACGAACTCGGGGATCAGCCCGTACTTGAGCAGGTCCTCGGGCATCAGCGAATCCATCAGCCGGCGACGTTCCTCGCGGGTCTTCTGCGCCTGCGAGCCGAAGCCGATCCCCCGCTTGCCGATCCGCTCTTCCACGATCTTCTCGAGCCCCTCGAAGGCGCCACCGCAGATGAACAGGACATTGGTCGTGTCGATCTGGATGAAGTCCTGGTGCGGGTGCTTGCGACCACCCTGCGGCGGGACGTTGGCGACGGTCCCCTCGAGGATCTTGAGCAGCGCCTGCTGCACGCCCTCGCCGGAGACGTCGCGGGTGATCGAAGGGTTATCGGTCTTGCGCGCGATCTTGTCGATCTCGTCGATGTAGATGATCCCGCGCTGGGCACGCTGCACGTCGAAGTCCGCGGCCTGGATCAGGCGCAGCAGGATGTTCTCGACGTCCTCGCCGACGTAGCCGGCCTCGGTCAGGCTGGTGGCGTCGGCGATGCAGAACGGCACGTCGAGCACCTTGGCCAGGGTCTGGGCCAGGAGGGTCTTGCCGGATCCGGTGGGGCCGACCAGCAGCACGTTGCTCTTGCCGAGCTCCACGTCGTCGACCGCGGTCCCCGCGTTGACGCGCTTGTAGTGGTTGTAGACCGCCACGGAGAGGACCTTCTTGGCCTGCTCCTGGCTGATCACGTAGGCGTCGAGCTTCTCCTTGATGCGACGCGGCGAGGGGAGGGCGGCGGGGCTGGTCTTGGCGCGGGGCGCCTCCAGCATCTCCTCCTCGATGATCTCCTGACAGAGGTTGATGCACTCGTCGCAGATGTAGACGCCCTGGCCCGCGATCAGCTTGCGGACCTGCTCCTGGCTCTTGCCGCAGAAGGAGCAGCGATACGGGACCTTGGTCTTGCCGGTCATCGGTTCGAGGATAGCACGCGATTGCCTGCCTCCCGGCTATAGACCGATGGTCCCGGATAGCATGGACCGGTGCCTGCGGTCATCGCTCATGCGCCGATGGAGACCCCCATCGGCCGGCTCTGGGTCGCCGTCTCGTCGGGCGGCCTCGTCTCGATCACCCGCGGCGACCTCCCGCAGGACCGCTCCGCGACCCTCGACCCGCCCGCCGTGGCGCCCGTCATCGCCGAGCTGGATGCCTACTTCGCGGGTCGCCTCAGCGACTTCTCGATTCCCATCGACCTGCGCGCCGCGGGCGCGTTCGACGCCGCCATCTGGACTGCCACGCGACAGATCCCCTACGGCCAGACCGTCTCCTACGGTGAGCTGGCGATGATGGCGGGCCACCCCGGTGCGGCTCGCGCGGCCGGCGGCTCGATGTCCCGCTGCCCCTTCTTCCCGGTGGTGCCGTGCCATCGGGTCATCCACGCCGACGGCTCGATCCGGGGCTGGGGTGGTGAGCTCTGGGTCAAGCGCTGGCTTCTCGACCTGGAGGGCAGGTAGGCGAGCGCTCACGCGGTGATGCGTTACCGGGAGTGGACCCCGATTCGGCGCCATGCAGCGAGCAGAATCAGGTCTCAAAGCCCTCGCGGCGTCATCGAGCGCCGCCGGATCCGGTACTGGGGCCCGGTAAGGAGTCGTGGGGCGAGCCCAAGGTGTGGGCCGGCCATCAACTACTTCTTCTTGCCCTCGCCCTTGGCGTCCGCCGCTGCCGCCTCCTTGGCGGTCGGCACGGTCCCGCCGGCGGCCTGGGTCATGCTGATCAGTGACTCGCCCGCCCCGACGAAGACCTCGTCGATGATGCCGTAGGCCTTCGCCTCGTCGGCGCTCATGTAGAAGTCGCGATCGGAATCGGCCTTGACCTTCTCGGGCGTCTGGCCGGTGTGGCCGGCGAGGATCCGCGTCAGGCGATCGGTGAGGTGCATCACCTCGCGCATCTGGATCTCGACGTCCGGCGTGTTGCCGCGGAACCCCGCGGACCCCTGGTGGATCATGATCCGGCTGTTCGGAAGGGCGAAGCGCTTGCCCTTGGCCCCGGCCGCCAGCAGCACCGACGCCATGCTGGCCGCCATGCCGATGCAGATGGTGCTGACCGGCGCCTTGAGGTACTGCATCGTGTCGTAGATCGCCAGGCCGCTCGTCACCACGCCACCGGGCGAGTTGACGTACAGGCTGATGTCCTTGGTCGGGTCCTCGCTCTCGAGGAAGAGCAGCTGCGCGATGACCAGGTTGGCGATGTGGTCCTCGATCGGCTCGCCCAGGAAGATGATCCGCTCCTTGAGCAGCCGCGAGTAGATGTCGAAGGCCCGCTCGCCGCGAGCGCTCGACTCGATGACCATCGGGACCAGCATGCGTCTACTCCGTGGGGGTGGTGGCGCGGGCGATCAGCGTGTCGACCAGTGTACGGTTGCGCAGCGTCATGCGCAGGTACGAGCGGCCACGGCGCGAGGTCAGGTACTCGCGCAGGCGCGGCTCGTCGGGATAGCGGGCCAGCTGCTCGGCGGTCTCCGCCTCGATCTCCTCCGGAGTGGCGTCGATCCCCTCCTTCTCGGCGATCGCCGACAGGACCAGGAGTGACTTCACGCGGCGGGTGGCCGGCTCGCGCAGCTCGGTCGCCAGCTCCTCGGGCGACTGGCGGGCCATCTCCAGGTACTTCTCCATCCCGATCTGCTGGGCGGCGAGGCGGTTGCGCAGCTCGTCGCGCATGATCTCGATCTCGTTGGCGATCATCACCTCGGGCAGGTCGACGCCGGCGTTGGCGGTGGCGAAGTCGATGATCCGATCGGCGAAGTGGTGGCGCGCCTCATCCGCGCCGCGTCGGGCGAGGGCATCGCGCACCTCGTTGCGCAGCTCCTCGACCGTCTCCACCTCGGCGACGCTCTTGGCAAAGGCGTCGTCCACCTCGGGCAGGATCCGCTCCCTGACGTCGAGCAGCGTGACCTCGAAGTGGGCGGGCTTGCCGCGCAGCTTCTCGACCCGATAGTCATCGGGGAAGGTCAGGTCGAAGCCCTTGGTCTGGTCGATCGTCATGCCGACCAGCTGCTCCTCCCAGCCCGGGATCATCCGCTCCTCGCCGATCACCAGCGGCAGCCGATCGGCCGAGCCGCCCTCGAACGGCTCCCCGTCGATCGTGCCAATGAACTTGACCGCGGCGATGTCGTCCTTCGCGGCACCGCGCCCGTCGACCGGGCGCAGGGTGGCCTGCTGCTCGCGCAGGTCAGTGATCACCGCCTCGATCTGCTCATCGGTGACCTCGACCGGCTCGAGGCTGAACGGGTAGTCCGTGTAGGCGCCCAGCGTCACCTCCGGGCGGACGGCGACCGTGGCGGTGAAGCGGACCGTCGCCCCCTCCACCACCGCGTCGCTGTCGAGGTCGAGCTCCGGGGTGTCGAGCGGGATGATGGCCGCCTGGTCGAGCGCGGCGTCGTAGCTCTCGTCGACGAGGTGCTCGACCGCCTCGGCGATCACCGAGGCGCGCCCCACGAACCGATCGATCACGTGCCGCGGCGCCTTGCCGGGCCGGAAGCCGGGGACCTTGGTGCGCTCGGCGAGGTGGCGGTAGGCGGTGGCGAAGTGGCGGTCGACCTCGGTCGGCGGGACCTCGATCTCCAGGACCATCCTGGAGCCTGACTCGGCGCGGGTGGAGACGGTGACCAAGGCTGCTCCTGCGGTTGAGGGTGGTGGGCGAGGCGAGATTCGAACTCGCACGTCTTGCGACACCGGCTCCTAAAGCCGGCGCGTCTGCCGTTCCGCCACTCGCCCATCGACGCGTGGACGGCGGGTGCTGCGGGGGAGTCTATCAGGGGAGTGGCACCGGTCCGACGGGTGGTATCCGCGCCGACCGGCTATGGTGGCCCCATGAATCAACTGACTCGTATCGCTGCCGCGCTCGCCGGCGTGGCTCTCCTCGCCGCCTGCGGTGGGGCGAGCTCCCCCTCGCCCAGCTCGGAGCCGAGCTTTGCCCCCTCCGTTCCGGCATCGGTCGCGGTCTCCGCCAGCCCCGAGCCGACGGCGACGCCCGCTCCCACCGTCACGCCCGGCCCCACCCCCGTGGCGCAGCAGGACCTCGACCTGGATCTGACGCTCACCTATGCCAAGGGCGAGATCACCGGTCCCGGCACCTGCAGCATCGGCCCGGATGGCATCTGGATCTACCTCGAGCACCGCACCGGTGGAGCGCTCGACGTCTACCTGACCGTCGGGGCGGCCCAGGGCGGGGTCGGCGGCGGGGCGATCACTGGCGGCGGCCAGTTCGGACCCGAGGCGGTGCGGGTGCGCATCTACGACCTGGTCGTGGGTGGATTCATCGACACCGAGAACGCCCAGGCCGATCTGGACCCGGACCTCCGCTCCGGCAGCTTCTCCGGCACCTGGAGCGGCGAGCCGCTGACGGCCGACTACACCTGCAGCTAGGTCACTCCGCGGCGGGCTTGGCCCCGCCCGACCAGCCGGCGTAGCCCTCCGGACCGGACATGTCGGGGCTGGGGGAAGCAGCCTTCGGCGGCTCGGCCGCCGTCGCCGGCTCCGAACGCTTGCGCGCGGGCTCATCGGTCAGGAAGCGCGCCACCGCCTTACGGGCCAGGGCCGCGGCGACGAGGGTGAGCGCCGTCTCAGCTGCGTTCCAGATGGTGCGCTGTGGCCCCGGCGCGCCCTCGACCATCTGCCGCGCCAGCTCCTTCCGCGCCTTCTTGTCCTTGATCGGGTCTCGTCGCCAGCGGCGCAGCTCCTCGACCAGCTCGTCGCGCACCTCGTTCGTCTTCGGCCCAGCCTCCCCGGCCAGCGCGCTGACCCACGCCTGCATGCTCTCCGGGAGCGCCTCGTAGGCCTCCTCCGCCGCATGCGGCATGACCGTCGTCCGCAGGTGGCGAGCCACGCGGCGCGGACCACCCACCAGCAGGAAGGCGGTGACGGCTCCGATCCCGACCACGACCGCGGGGTTCTCCCTGATCCGCTTGCGCAGGTCGAGCGCGTCGCGCAGCCGGTCCGCGGTCGCCTCCAGCTCCGCGCGCTGCGCGGCGATCTCTACCCGCGTCTGATCAATCGTTTCGCCCACGCGACCTCCTCCCTGACCGAGGCCATCGTCTCCTCCGGCGGCCCGAACTTCACCTTGCGGATCCCGCGCCACACCAGCAGGGCCGCGATGACGAGCAAGAGCAGCGTGACGATCAGCGACAGCACCCAGCCGGGCCAGCCCAGCAGCGCGGCGAGGGCGAGGATCAGGAAGACCGTCAGGGAGATGAGGGCCATGAAGACCAGGGCGAACGCGATGCCGAAGAGCACCAGCGCCACCTTCGCCTCGGCGAGCATTCCGCCGACCTCCTGGAGGCCATGCTGGACCTCGAGCTTGGCCAGCGCGATCATGCCGGAGACGAGCCGCCGGGCCAGCGCAAATGCGCTCAGCCTCGGTTCGTCGTTCTGGGGGGCGGTCATCTCGCCTCGATTCTAGCAAGGGCGACGGATCGGACCGGCTCGGCTATCCTTCGCCGCCAATGGCGAAACGGCGAACCTCCGGCATCCAGCGCCGATCGCGCGCCTCCGACGAGGCGATGACGCGCCGGCTCGGCAGCGGCCGCGAGCGGACGCTCGACTGGCGGCTGCTCTCAATCGCGGCCATCCTGATCCTGGGGTCGGTGATCCTGCTGCTCGTCTTCCTGTTCGGACGCGGCACCGACAACGGCGGCGGCAACGTCGGGATCCGCCAGGTGGACAACGGCCGCTCTCACATCGCGGAGGGCACCGCGGGAGGCCCGTACGACTCGATCCCGGCGACGTCGGGCGCGCACTGGTCGTCGGCCGATTCGCCAGGTCCATGGGGCGTCTACAGCAACGCCCAGCCGGAGGAGCGAATGCTCCACAACATGGAGCACGGCGGGATCGTGATCTGGTACCAGCCGGCGCGCCTCGACGCCACGGGCCTGGCCTCGCTCACGAACTACGTGCAGCAGCAGATCACCACTTCGCAGTTCAAGGTGATCCTGACGCCCTGGAGCGGTGCCGACTTCGGCCACGCGGTGGCGGTGACGGCCTGGAACTGGCTCCTCTACCTCGACACGGCGAACGTCGATGCGGTGCGCACCTTCCTCGACGCCCACTACGGCGAGGCGCCGGAGCCGTTCGGAGGCCCCGCGCAGCCGGGCTCCTGACCGGGGGCCACGCCCGCCGGTTGACCCCTCCCCCGCCCTCCGCCATCATGCCCCCGGGCGGCTAGCTCAACGGCAGAGCAAGTGACTCTTAATCACTAGGTTCAGGGTTCGAATCCCTGGCCGCTCACCATTTCGCGCTTCCTGGGCGCCGCGGCGCATTTGACGCCGATGCGCTCGGTCCGGGACACTGGGCTCGGTGAGATCCATCTCCGCGGGCCTCCTCGGCCTCATCGTGCCGGGGGTCGGCCACGCATACATCGGGCGTCGACGCCTCGCGCTGCTGTTCGTCCTCCCGGTCATCGCCGTCGTGATCGGCTGGGTGATCCTCTTCCTGCTCAGCGGGCGCACCAGCCTCATCGGCTTCCTGCTGACCCCCGGCGTGCTCCCCGCGCTGGCGGTGGTCAACGTGGCGCTCGCCGCCTGGCGCATCGCCGCCGGGGTTGATGCGGCCCGCCGCCTGCAGCCATCGGTCGGCGCCATCGGCGCGATCGCAGTGGCCATCCTCGTCCTCGTCCTGGTGCCGCACCTGCTCATCGGCCGCACCCTCGTATCGGCCAACGACTTCCTCGACTCGATGTTCGCCAGCGGCGGGACCCCAACCCCGCAGCCGTCCGCATCGGCCCCCGGCCCGACCCCGGCCGCCAGCCAGATCGTCCTCGCCTACGAGGATCCGCCCGACGACTGGGAGATGTTCAAGCCGTGGGAGAACCCATCCCCTGAGGGCCCGACCACCCCCGGCAAGCCGCGCGGCCCGATGGGCTCCGGCACCGGCTCGCTGCCGCCGCTGGGCGCGCCGGTGCCCTGGACGCGGGCTGGGGCGATCCCCTGGGGCGACGACGGGCGCTTCGACCTGCTGCTGCTCGGCTCCGACGCCGGCCTCGGTCGCTGGAGCCGGCGGATGGACGTCATGCTGCTGGTCGAGGTGGACGTGGCCAGCGGCAAGGTGGCGATGATCGGCCTGCCGCGCAACCTCATCAACGCACCGTTCCCGCCCGGTCCGGCAAAGGACGCGGTGAGCTGCGGGTGCCTCACCGGCCTGCTGAACGAGGCGTACGTCGAGGCGACGGTCAGGCATCCATCGCGCTGGCCGGGGTCCGGCGCGGTGAAGGGGATCGGCGCCGTCCGGTCGATGGTCATGGAGCTCACGGGCCGGCCAGTGGACGGCGTGCTGGTGGCGGACCTGTGGGGCGTCATCAAGGTGATCGACGCCATGGGCGGGCTCGACATCAACGTCCCGGCCAAGGTGCACGACTACCGCTACCCCGACCCGGTCTACGGCAACATCGTGCTCGACATCCCGGCCGGTCAGCAGCATCTCGACGGGCGGTTGGCGCTCGCGTACGCCCGCAGCCGCCACCAGGACTCCGACTACGGGCGGATGGGGCGGCAGCAGACCTTCCTGCTGGCGGTCCGCAAACAGATCGGGCCAGCCACCATCTTCAACGCATCGGCGCTCTTCGACGCGGCGACCGGCTTCTCCTGGACCGATCTGCCGCGCGAGGCGCTGCCGGCGCTCGGCGACCTCTTCTCGAAGGCCGCGACCGCATCGGTCAAGCAGCTGCGGATCGTGCCGCCGGCGTACTCGACCTACCTCTCGCCGAATGCGGTGACCCGGATCCGCAACGACATCGCCGCCCTGCTCGGGGTGCCCGCGCCGCCGACGCCAAGCCCCACGCCGTCGCCGACCCCCTCCCCGACCGCGACGCCGACCGGGACGCCGATCCCGACGCCGACCACGTCGTCATCGGCATCGGCCTCGGCGAGCGCCTCCGCCTCACCGTAGCGGGCAACTCCGCAGTTGACCCCGCGGAGCAGAATGGCAGCCGCGGGGGCAAGCGTGGTTCCAGCTCATGGATCGCCCAGCCCGCACCACTCTGGAGCGGGGGCCGCACCGATGCCCACCCGACGCGAACGAACCCCGGCGCGCCATCGCCTCGCGTGCAGCGTCGCCGGGGTGGCGGGGATCGCAACCTGGGCCGGCGGGGCCATCGCATGGGCCGGCCACGCGCTCGCCGCGACGAGCGGCTACGTGGACCCTGACCCGAACCTCTTCTCGGGGACCATCGGGACCATCGTCGTCATCACCGGCCTCGTCGGTCTGCCCGTACTGGTCTTGGTTGCGCCGCCCGGCGTCCGTCGAGTGGCATTGGCGGTTGGCCTCTTGGCGGTGGCGGCCTACGCCGCATGGAGCGCGACGTGGCCATCGGGAGCTGGATCGAGTGGCAACTACGTGGTGGCGGCACTCGCGATCGCGGACATCGCGGTCCTCGCCTTCTGGCCACGAGTCGCGAGCGCGGTCGCCATGCTCGCGGCGCTGGCAGCCAGCCTTGCGGCCTGCCGCGAGATCGTGGCGGCGCTCGCCTGCTTCGACTGCGGACCATGGTCCTCCGAACTGGTCACGGCGCTCTTCGTGGGCGCCTACGCGCTGCTCGTCCTCGGCTTCGGCGCCTTCCTCTCGGTGCCCACAACCACGGCCCCAGGGCCGGAGACACCGGCGACGCCGTCCGCCTAGCCAGCCACCGCCTAGGATTCGCGGGTGAGCAAGGGCCGCCTCGAGGCATTCAGCGACGCGGTGATCGCGATCGTCATGACGATCATGGTCCTCGAGCTGCGCCCGCCGGAAGGCGCCACGCTGGAGAGCCTGCGTCCGCTGGTGCCGATCTTTCTCAGCTATCTGCTGAGCTTCGCATTGCTGGGGACCTACTGGAACAACCATCACCACCTGCTCCAGGCCGCCAGGGTGATCGACGGCTGGGTGCTGTGGGCGAACCTGCACCTGCTCTTCTGGCTCTCGCTGTTCCCGTTCGGGACCGCCTGGGTCGGCCAGACCGATTTCGCGCCGATCGCGGTGGCCGCCTACGGCGTGCTGCTCTTCCTCGCCGGTGTGGCCTATTTCGTGCTCGTGCGCACCCTGCTGAGGGTCCACGGGCAGGCGCCTGCCCTCGCCGAGGCGATCGGCCGCGACCTCAAGGGCAAGCTCTCGACCGTGGTCTTCGTAGCGGCGATCCCCACCGCGTTCGTCGCGCCGGCCGTCTCGCTGGCGCTCGACGCAGCGGTCGTCGTGATGTGGCTGATCCCCGACCGCCGCATGGAGCGCGTGATCAGGAGCTGAGCTTCGCTCAGTCGCAGACCCAGCTGAGCTCTCCGCTCAGCAAGGTGGGCCAGCCCGGCACGCCGGCGCCGGTCACCGGCAGGTCCACGATCGTCGCTCGACCGCGGGTGCCGTCGGTCGCCACGTCGGCCAGCACCACGGACCCGACCCAGCTGATGTAGCCACCGCCACTCGTCGCAGCCTGTTCCGCGCCCGGGATGATCGCCGCCGGCGCCAGGAGATTCACGACCAGCGCGAGCTGCCCCGACGAACCCGATACCGCGGAGGCGCCCAGGTCCAGATCCACCGACATCGGCTTGAAGCGCATCCGACCGGCCTCCTCGACCGACACCAGGCGCACCAACCCTCCGGGGTCGAACGGGCAGACGCCCGGTCGATCGCCTTCGCCGGCGACCCAGGACGGATCCTCGACCCGCAGGGACACCGTGGCGTGAAGGGTTGGATTCACCGATGGCTCGACCAGCACATACGGGTGGTAGCCCATGTCGAAGAGCGGCACCGACTGATGGCCGGCCGCGCCTCCGAGCAGCAGGAGGCCGGCGACGCCGAAGGCCGCGGCAGGGCGAGGTTGGGCTTCGCTTCTGGCGAGCCGGACGACCCCGACTCCGATGGCGACCGCCACCAGGAGCCCGAGCGTCGCGACCACGACGATGACACCACCCACCGTGCCGACGCTCCCCTCGCTCACGCCGAATGCCCACAGGTAGCCGAGGATCGCGCCGGAAACAAGGGCGATGGCCGCCGGCGGCAGGAATCGGGCCCAGGAAGGGAGGGCCACGGTCAGACCAGGCCGGCCCACGGATCGGGCGGTGGGCACCCGCAGCCGCTGCGCGCCTTGTAGCCGATCACCTCGAGCCCGGTGAGAACGAACTCGGTGCGGCAGGTGAGCGCCGCCGACGCCGGCGTCGGCAAGTACTCGGGCGGATAGCTCTCGCCGGGTGAATATCCGTCTCCGCCGAGTGCGGCGCGGCAGGAGGCGGCCGCCGCATCGTCGAAGTGACCGGTGGCCCGGATGATGCTGCCCCGCTGCAGGCCCTCGGGACTGACGCCGGGGGCGGGTCGCACCTGGAGGCCGACGAGGGCTCCGCTCGAGTCGATGAAGTAGCCCCGACCGTCAGGGTTTGCCAGCCAGATCGGCTCGAAGGTGGCGATTCCCCAGTAGCCACAGCAGGGCGTATCCATCCAGCCCACGACCGTCAGCTCCCGGTTGCCGAAGCAGTGCAGCCGCTCGAGCGGGTCCAGCGGTCCGAACGCGTCGACCGTGGTTGGCGCGGTTGGGCAGGGCACCGCCACGTCTGCCAGCCAATCAACCCCTCCGGTCGCCGGGCTGGCCACCCAGCCGATGTCGCGATTGCACCACTGGACATGACATTCCGCGGCCGAGTACGGGCCGAATACCACCGCGACCGGATACCACCGGTATTCACCGGCGACCTCGGATGGCCCGGTGACGAACAGCTCGGCATTGCGACCGAGGAGCCCGATCGACTTGGCCGAGGTGGTGGGCGACGCCCGCAGATTGAGCGCGTCCACCGTCACGGCAGCAATGGAGCCGGTCCCGATGACGCCGCCGCTGAGCACGGCTGGCGGGCGCGGGGTGGACTCCGGGACGACGGGCATGCTCTCGAGCGGGCTGGGCTCGTCCGTCGGCTGGCCGGTGGGCTGGCCTGTCGGCTGCCCGGTCGCAGCGATGCTGGGCGACGTGGACCGTGACTCGCCCGGCGCTGCGGAAGCGCTGCCCGTCGTCGAGACACCGCAGCCCGTCAGCGCCAGCGTCGCGACGATCATGACCGTGCGCGAGAATCCGATGCCGCGGCGCGGACTGGTCATGGGATTGATCTTCTCTCCTCCTAGCTACCCGGCGGCCGAGCCGTCGGCTGTGGGTGTTGCCCGCTGCCTGTCCGGTCGTAGAGCTCCGAGGTTGTGGACGATGTCGCGCTGAAGCCCACCACCAGCACCATGCCGTCGGACAGCCGCGTGGCCGTGGCGAGGTAGCGGCCGCCGGCCATCTGCCCGGCACTGATCCAGGACCTCGTGTCCGGGTCGTAGCGCTCGGCGGACGCCTCTGCCCCGAAGCCCCCGGTCACCAGCACCGACCCGTCGAGCAGCAGGGCGGCGGCCGCCTGGCTGCGCTGGCTCGCCATGTCACCGGTCGCGCTCCAGGACCGGCTCGCCGGGTCGTAGATCTCCGCGGAGGCCTCGTAATAGCCCCCGGCCACCAGCACCTGGCCGTCGTCGAGCAGGGTTGCGGTGTGGAGGTTGCGGCCCCGGCTCATCCGCTCGGTGACTGACCAGGACTCGGCGACAGGGTCGTAGAGCTCGCCGACGAACGCGATCGCCGGGTCGTACACGTTCTCCGTGATCTCGCCCACCACCAGCACCTGGCCGTCGTCGAGCCGCGTTGCGGTGTGGTACGCCCGCGCCTGGGCCAGGCTGGCGGTCGGCGTCCACCGCTCGGTCCTCGGGTCGTACAGCTCGGCCGAGGCCAGCGCCGTGGCCGCCCCGTAGCCGCCGCCGGCGGCCAGCACCCTGCCATCGAGAAGCGTGGTCGCGGTGAAGAACCAGCGCGCAATGCCCATCGTCCCGGTGGCGCTCCACCGCCCCGTGGCGGGGTCGTACAGCTCGGCGGTGGCCAGTGGCCGGTGCTCG
The DNA here is from genome assembly GCA_963782015.1 of uncultured Chloroflexia bacterium. Taxonomy (GTDB): domain Bacteria; phylum Chloroflexota; class Limnocylindria; order QHBO01; family QHBO01; genus CF-167. The sequence goes on along the minus strand of CAWAHY010000003.1, from coordinate 43,527 downwards.
ATCCCCTCGCCGCCGGCGACCAGCACCCTGCCGTCGCCCAGCAGGGCGGCCGCGGGCTCAGAGCGCGCCTCGGCCATCGTTCCGGCCGACCTCCAGGTCTCCGTGACGGGGTCGTACAGCTCCGCGGAGGCCAGGGGGCCGTCCCCGTTCCTGCCCCCGACGACCAGCACCGTGCCGTTCGCGAGGAGCGTGGCCGTGTGGTCGGTGCGCGGCTCGATCATCGATGCCGCGACGGTCCAGGCCGCGCCCCTCGGCGGCTGGGGGGTCGAGGTGGCCGTCGCCGACTGGCCGGGCGAGTCACTCGGCTCACCGCTTGCCGACGGCGAGGGCGTGGCGCAGCCACTGAGCACCAGCAGGAGGATGGCCGCTGTCCCGCGGACCATCACGCGGTTGGGCCTGCCCGGCCCGACGCAACGCTGGGCAGCGGCACCCCCCGCATTCATTGGCGGCGAGTATGGACCTGCCGCCCGGCATCGGTCCATGGCCACCGGGGGTGCCGTGGTAGCCTTCCGCCGCTTTGCCCCACGTCCCGATCGACCGACACCTGCCTCGCGAACGGATTGCGCGTGATCCTGTCGCGCGACGACCGCGCGCCGATCGTGGCCGTGAACCTGTGGTACGACGTCGGCAGCCGGCACGAGAAGCCGGGCAAGACCGGCTTTGCGCACCTCTTCGAGCACCTGATGTTCGAGGGGTCGGCGCACGTGGCCAAGGGCGAGCACTTCTCGCTGCTGCAGTCGATCGGCGGGTCGCTGAACGCCACCACCTGGCTGGACCGGACCAACTACTTCGAGACGGTCCCCAGCCACGAGCTGGAGCTCGCGCTGTGGCTGGAGTCGGATCGGCTCGCCAGCCTCCTCACGCGCGATGACCCAGGAGAAGCTCGACAACCAGCGCGAGGTGGTCAAGAACGAGCGGCGCTGGTCGGTCGACAACCAGCCGTACGGCACCTGGGACGAGACGACTCCAGGCGCTCATCTACCCGCCGAGCCACCCCTATCACCACTCGACCATCGGCTCCATGGCGGACCTCGACGCGGCCTCCCTGGCCGATGTGACCGACTTCTTCGCCTCGTACTACGCGCCGAACAACGCGGTGCTCACCATCGCCGGAGACTTCGACCCACCGGCGGCTCTGGCCCTCGTCGAGAAGCACTTCGGAGCGATCGGCGCCAACCCGGCCATCCCGCCGGGACCCTCGAGCGAGATCGACCCGATCATCGGCGCCGAGGTGCGCGAGATCGTCCCCGACCGCGTCCCGCTGCCCCGGGTCTACGCCGGCTACCGGATGCCGCCGTTCGGGACCGATGGCTTCGACGCGCTCGAGGTGGCGGTCGACCTGCTCGGCACGGGACGCGCCTCGCGCCTGTATCGGTCCCTCGTCCGCGAGCGGCAGCTGGCGCAGGACGTGACCGTCTTCGCCTTCCCGTTCGTGGGGGGCGCGAGCATCTTCACGATGTGGGTCACCGCACAGCCAGGGGGTCGGGCACGAGGCGCTCGAGGACGCGCTCTTCAGCGAGGTTGACCGCCTGGCCACCGACGGCCCGAGCCCCGATGAGCTCGAGCGGGTGCGCAACCTGCACGCGGCGAGCGTCGAGTCGAGCCTCGAGCGGATCGGCGAGCGCGCGGATCGCCTCTCCATGTACGCCTGCCTCTTCGACCAGCCCGAGCGCGTCAACAGCGAGGTGAGCCGCTACCTGGCGGTCGATGCGGCCCGGGTCCGCGACGCGATGGCGGCCAGCATCCGGCCGGACAACCGGGTGGTCCTGACCTACCTCCCGGCCGAGTCCCCGGAGGGCGGCGCGTGACCTCCACCGCCAACCCCATGCGACCGCCGGCGGGGGTGCCGCGCGGCTATCGCTTCCCGGCCTTCACGCATCGGGCGCTGGCGAACGGGCTGACCGTCTGGCTCGTCCCGGTCGCCGGCTCGAGCCTCGTCAACGCCCACCTGCTGCTCGACGCCGGGGCCGCCGCCGAGGACGAGGCGCACGGTGGCGTGGCCGCCCTGACGGCGCAGCTGATGGTCACCGGCACGCGGCGCCTCGACGCCTCCGCCTTCGCCGAGGCGACCGAGCGGCTCGGCATCGAGGTCAGCAGCGAGTCGAGCTGGGACAGCGCGCGGGCCGCCTTCCAGTCGCTGCCGCAGCATCTCGACGCCGGGCTGTCCCTCCTGGGCGAGATGATCCGCGAGCCGCGCTTCGATCCGGGCGAGTTCGAGCGGCTCAAGGCCGAGCGGCTGGCCGACATCCTCCAGTCGCGCGCCGAGCCGGGCCGCCTCGCCGACGAGCACTTCCTGCGCCAGGTCTACGACGCCGACTCGCCCTACCGGCGGCTGGCCGCCGGGACGCCGGAGACGGTCGGCGAGCTCGGGCGCGACGACGTGGTCGGCTTCCACGCCACGCACTACCGGCCCGGCCTGGCGCACCTCGTCGTCGGCGGCTCCTTCGACCCCGATGCCGTGCTCGACTCGGCGGAGCGCCATCTTGGAGGCTGGGATGGGTCCGGCCCCGGTCATCGCACCTTCACGCCGCGGGCGGCCGGCGGCCGGCGCGTCGTGATCGTCGACCGCCCCGGATCGGTGCAGAGCGAGCTCCGCGTCGGGCACCTGGGGATCGACCGCCACCATCCGCGCTACTTCGACGCGATCACGATGTCGATGGCGCTCGGCGGGCTCTTCTGGTCGCGCATCAACCGCCGCCTGCGAGAGGAGCTGGGCTACACCTACGGGGCGCGCTGCGGCTTCGACCCGCGGCGCGCCGCCGGTCCCTTCATGGCCGCCACCGCCGTTCAGACCGAGGTGACCGCCCCCGCCATCCGTGAGCTGGTGGGGCTCCTCGAGGCGGCGCGCGAGGCCCCCTTCAGCGAGGGCGAGCTGCGCGAGGCGCGCGACTTCCTGGTTGGCGTCTTCCCCCTGCGCTTCGAGACGACCGGGGGCATCGCGGCGGCCATCGAGCCGATCGCCGTCTACGGCCTGCCCGACGACTACTGGCAGACCTATCGGAGCCGGATCGAGGCGATCGGGACGGCGGAGGCCCACGCCGCCGCAGTCGACCTGATCCGGCCCGATGAGCTGGTCATCCTGGCGGCCGGCGACGCGACCGCCATGCGCGGCGAGGTCGAGGCGCTCGGGCTGGGACCGGTCGAGGTGATCGAGGGCGCCTAGCTCCGGGCGCGGGCGCGGGCCAGGCGGACCCGGGCGGCGGAGATGCGGCGCGCCGGATCGGCCCGCAGGCGACGACGGTTGAGCGCCTCGGGATGGTCACCGCGCGCGATCTCGGCGAGCAGGGCGGAGGCACGATCCAGCTGACCGGCCTCGGTGAGGAGCTGGACCAGGCTGAACCAGCGCGCCGGCTCGGTGATCGGCGCCTCGACGGCCCGCTCCAGCAGCTCGGCCGCGCGCCCGGCATGGCCGGCGCGCACGTGCGCCCTGATCGCGGCGCGCACATCGGCGAAGGCGGGCGTCATCTCGAGCGCCTCGAGGTAGTTGAGCAGCAGCTCGGCTGCCTCCGCGCGGTCCTCCGCCCGGCCGCGGCGCACGCGCGCGTCGCGGTACTCGGCCAGCAGGGCGCGCAGCTCGCGGTCGACCCAGGTCCGCTGGGCGGTGCCGACGGCGTAGCGCATCGCGATCGTGCGCAGGTAGCCGAGCCCGCGCAGGTACTCGTGCGCCGCCACGTAGGCCTGCCGCAGCTCGGCCCGAACCAGCGTCTCGTAGCCGCCGTCGAGCTCGACCAGCCGCTCCATCGTCCCGAGCCAGTCGTCGGTCCGCCCCCGGTCGCGATAGTGCGCCGCCGCGAAGCGCAGCCAGTACCGCTCGCGGTGCTCGCGCCAGTCCTCGCCGTCGACGTGGTTGGCGATGATCCAGGCGTTCTGCGCGGATGGGCCCGCCAGGAAGACCTGGGTCGGGACGCGGAAGCCGTGGACGCTGCGGAACTCCGGCGTGTGCCAGCGGGTGCGAGCCGGGCGGGCCGGCGGGCGCGGACGCCGCACGCGGGACGGCGCCTCGTCGGGCTCGAGCGGCCAGTCGAGCGTGGCCGCGCCGCCGCGCTCCAGCTCGTGGTCGTAGTGGAGCCGCCGCACCGGATCGCGCAGCTCGCCCCAGGCGCGGTTCAGGACCGATGTGCGCCGCGTCGCCAGCAGGTCGTCAGCGCTCCGGTCCGGATGGTGGCGCAGGACCGCCTCCCGAAACGCCGCGCGCAGCTCAGCGACGGTGGCCGACGGCTCGGCGCCCAGCACGGCGTAGTAGTCGCGCGGCTCCACGTGCGAGTCATCGGCCCCGGTGCGGGTGGACATCCGATCGAGTCTAGCGACCTTCGCTATGCTGGCCGGCAACATGGCCCAGACCTCTCGCCCGGGCGCCGCCCGCCCAGGTCACCTGCTGATCATCGGCGGCGCAGAGGAGAAGCTTCGACAGCGGCAGATCCTGTCGCGCTTCGTGTCGCTCGCCGGCGGGAGCGAGGGACGGGTCGCGGTCGTCTCGACCGCATCGTCGCTGGGAGACGAGGCGACCGAGCTGTATCGGACCCTCTTCATGCAGCTCGGCATCCTCGACGTGATCGGCCTGCGACCGGTCACCCGGGAAGAGGCGAACGACCCCGCCCTCGCCGCCCAGCTGCGGGACGCGACCGGCATCTTCATGACCGGCGGCAACCAGCTGCGCCTCTCGAGCGTGATCGGCGGGACGGCGCTGGGGAGGATGATCATCGAGCGCCACCGCCACGGGATCATCGTGGCCGGCACGAGCGCCGGCGCCTCGGCCATCAGCAGCCACATGGTCGCCTTCGGCACCAGCGGCACCACGCCGAAGCAGCGGATGACCCAGATGAGCGCCGGGCTGGGCCTGCTGCCCGGCGTCATCATCGACCAGCACTTCGAGCAGCGGAACCGGATCGGGCGACTGCTGGCCCTGATCGCCCAGTCGCCGGCCCTGCTCGGGATGGGGATCGACGAGGACACCGCCGCCCTGGTCAGCCCATCGGGCCTGCTGGAGGTGATCGGCAAGGGCTCGGTCACGATCCTCGACCCGGCCAAGCTCGAGACCGATGCCTACGAGGCCAAGCGCCACCGCCCGATCATGATCAGCGGCGTGGTCCTCCACTCGCTGCCGAGCGGCTATCGCTTCGACCTGCGCAAGCGCCGGCTTCTGAGCCCCCTGCGCGCCGTCTCCGTGACCGAGCTCCAGGAGACGAAGCACCAGGCGTACCTGGACCGCACCCGACGCCTCATCCGCCGCGTCGCCGCCGAGGGGGCCGATGACACGGCTCCGGAGCGCGCCCGACGGCGCGCCCTGCGCGCCCACCGCGACCAGGAGGCCAGCGAGTGAGCGAGGCGGGTCCGGCGCGGCGCGCCGCCGCCCGCCGGACCGCCGTGCCCAGGGCCCGGCCCGCATCGACCGCCAAGCCGGCCAAGCCGGCCAAGCCGGCCAGCGGCAAGCCGCGTGGGACGCTGAAGATCATCGAGACGCGGGTCTACAGGGGCCCCAACTACTGGAGCTACGAGCCGGCCATCAAGCTCGTCGTCGATCTCGGCGTGCTCGAGGCGTTCCCGACCAACACGATCCCCGGCTTCACTGAGCGGCTGCTGAAGCTCCTGCCCGGCGTTGGCCAGCACTCGTGCTCGACGGGGAAGGCCGGCGGATTCTCGCGGCGGCTCCGCGACGGCACCTGGGCCGGGCACGTAGCCGAGCACGTCGCGCTCCAGCTCCAGCGTGACGCGGGGACCGAGGTCGGCCGCGGCAAGACGCGCAGCACCGGCGAGCCGGGCCGCTACCACGTCGTCTTCTCCTACGCCGAGGAGTCGGTGGGGGTCGCCGCCGGCAAGCTGGCCGTTCGGCTGGTCAACCACCTCGTCCAGCGCGAGCGCGGCTTCGACTTCGCGGCCGAGTTCGAGCAGCTCGTCCGCCTCGCGGAGCGCGCCGCCTTCGGCCCCTCGACCCAGGCGCTCCTCGACGAGGCCGGCCTGCGCGACATCCCGTGGATCCGCCTCAACGAGGCGTCGCTGGTCCAGCTCGGCCACGGCGTCCACCAGAAGCGGATCCGGGCCACCATGACCTCGGGCACCAGCTCGCTCGGCGTCGACATCGCGTCCGACAAGAAGCTCACCAACCAGCTGCTGGCCGGGACCGGCGTGCCGGTGCCGCGCGCGGAGGTGGTGCGCAGCCCCGACGAGGCGGTGGCGGCCGCGGGACGGATCGGCTACCCGGTGGCCGTCAAGCCACTCGACGGCAACCACGGCCGCGGCGTCATGCTCAACCTCGCCAACGCCGAGGCGGTGCGCGACGGCTACGCGGTGGCACGCTCCGAGTCGCGCTACGGCGGCGTGGTGGTGGAGAGCTTCCTGACCGGCAACGACTACCGCTGCCTGGTGATCGGCGGCGTGCTGCGCGCCGTGGCGCAGCGCATCCCCGCGCATGTCGACGGGGACGGCAGGCACACGCTGGCCGACCTGGTCGAGATCACCAACGCCGATCCGCGGCGGGGCATCGGGCACGAGAAGGTCCTCACCCGGATCAGCATCGACGAGGAGTCGATCGGCTACGCCGCGGACCAGGGCTTCGCGATGGGCGACGTGCCGCCGGCCGGGACGCGCGTCTTCCTCAAGCGCACCGGCAACATGAGCACCGGCGGGATCAGCATCGACCGCACCGAGGAGATCCACCCGGAGAACGCGGAGATCGCCGAGCTGGCCGGGCGCGTGGTCGGGCTCGACATCGCCGGGATCGACTTCATCTGCCCCGATATCAGCATCCCGGTGCGCGAGACCGGCGGCGGGATCGTGGAGGTCAACGCCGCGCCCGGCTTCCGGATGCACACCAACCCGACCGAGGGCGAGCCGCAGTACGTTGCCAAGCCGGTGATCGACATGCTCTTTCCACCCGGCTCGGCCTCCCGGATCCCGATCGTGGCGGTCACCGGCAGCAACGGCAAGACGACGACCGCGCGGATGATCAGCCACATCTTCCGGGGGATGGGGCGCAAGGTCGGCATGACCAGCACCGATGGGATCCTGGTCGACGGCCGCCTCATCCGCCGCGGCGACATGAGCGGCCCCAAGTCCGCTTCGACCGTCCTGCAGAACCCAAACGTGGAGATGGCCGTCTTCGAGGTCGCCCGCGGCGGAATCCTGCGCGAGGGGCTCGGCTACGACCGCAACGACGTGGCCGTCGTCCTGAACGTGACCGGCGATCACCTGGGGCTGGGGGGCATCACCTCGATCCGCCAGCTCGCCGCGGTCAAGCAGGTGCTGGTCGAGGCGGTGCCGCGGGACGGGACGGCCGTCCTCAACGCGGATGACCCACTCGTGGCGGCGATGGCGAGCCACTGCTCGGGATCGGTCGTCTACTTCAGCATGGATCCGACCAACGACACGATCCGTCGCCAGGCGTCACGCGGCCGGCGGGCGGTGACCATCGAGCCGGGGCGCAACGGCGAGATGATCGTGCTGCGCCACGGCCGCAAGAGCCTGCCGCTGGTCTGGACCCATCTCCTGCCGGCCACGTTCGAGGGACGGGCGCGGATGAACGTCCAGAACGCCCTTGCCGCCGCCGCGGCGGCGTGGGCCGCCGGCGCCCACCTGCACGACATCCGGCAGGGGCTGCGGACCTTCACCACCACCTACTTCATGGCCCCCGGGCGCCTGAACATGTTCGAGCTGGACGGCTACCGGGTGATCGTCGACTACGCCCACAACCCGCCCGCGGTGAAGGCCCTCGGCGAGTTCGTGGACCGGCTCGCGGAGCCGACGCCCGGCGGGCGTCGCGCCCTGGTCAGCGGTCAGCGGATCGGGGTGATGGCCACCGCCGGCGACCGCCGCGACGAGGACATCGTCGAGCTGGGCCGGATCGCCGCCGCGCACTTCGACACGATCATCGTGCGCGAGGATGCCAACACCCGCGGCCGGCCACGCGGGGAGACGGCGGCCCTGATCGAGCGCGGCGTGCGAGCCGGGATCGAGGCCGGGGCGCGCTGCACGAGCGTCGAGACGGTCCTCAACGAGCTGGAGGCGACGCGCTACGCGCTCGACATGGGCCACGAGGGGGACGTGATCGTCGTCTGCGTGGATCACGCGAATGACGTCTGGAAGGAGCTCCAGCGTCGCCAGCACGGTGGCGCCTCGCTCAGCGACTCCCCGAGCGAGTCGGGCGACGGAATGGTGGCGATCGAGGTCGACGGCTAGGCGGTCACCCCTGCCGTCGGCCCGCGCTGCTCCGTCCGGATGATCAGCTGGTGACCACAACGGCCGACATCAGCCCGCAAGTCGGCACGCCGGGTCACCAGATGGCCATTCAGCCGACGTGAGCGCTTCCATCGGCACATCTCGGCCGTTGTAGTCACCTGGCGACCGCGTGGCCGTCTTGACCCCGCCGCCCACCGGAGCAGCTACGAGGCGCCGACCAGCTCGCGCAGCCGATCCAGCTCGACCGGCCGATACCCCTCCGCCGCCAGCCACGCGAAGATCTCCGCGCGCTCGACATGGCTCATCACCGCCACCACGTCACCTCGCCGCGAGCGGGCAAGCAGCGCCTGGAGCGAACCCAGCTCCGTGTCCAGCGCCGGTACCTCGCCGGCGTAGCCACCCTCCGCGATCCCCGCGCGCAGGATCGCATTCATCGCCTCCAGGTCGCGGCCGCGCAGGTAGTGGCGCTTCTCGCAGATCACCACGTCGTCGGCCGCGGCGGCCAGGAGCCCGAGGTTGTGGAGGATCTCATCGGTCCGGTCGCCGGCGGTGCCCACCGCCAGGCGCACCTCCCCTGCCGCGCACCCGCCGGCCCGGGGCCGAGGCGAGTGACCGGCAGACCTCCAGCAACCCGGCGAGGCCAGCCTCGTTGTGCGCGAAGTCGACCAGTGCCAGCACGCCGTTGCGCTCGAACAGGTTGAGGCGGCCCGGGTTGTCGGCACTGTCGAGGGCGAAGCTCCGCAACCCCGCCGCGATCTGATCGGGCTCGATCCCGATGGCGTCCGCCGCGGCGGCGGCGGCGAGCGCGTTGGCGATGTTGTACTGCGACAGCCCGGCGAAGGTGACCGGCAGGTCCACCACGCGCGCCAGGCGGTGCGGCGGGCGGCCCGCGGCGAGCAGCACGAGCCATCCGCGCTGGAGAACCGCGGCGCGCCAGCCGCGGTCCAGGGCGGCCTCGACCTGGGAGGCCGCGGGGTCGAGGCTGAAGGGATACCAGCGCGCCCGGGTCTGGCGCCGCATGGCCCACACCAGCGGATCGGCTGCGTTCAGGACGGCCCAGCCGGACCGCTTCGTGATGCGCACCACCGCCGCCTTCACATCGGCCAGCTCCTCGAGCGTGTCGATCCCCTGCAGTCCCAGGTGGTCCGCGCTGACGTTGGTCACCACCGACACGTCGTTGGCGGAGTAGCCGATCCCGCGCAGCAGGATCCCGCCGCGTGCCGTCTCCAGCACGGCGAGGTCCAGCTCGCGCTCCGCCAGGACGCGCCCCGCGCCGCCGAAGCCGGTCCAGTCCCCCGCCTCCACCAGCTCGCCACGCAGGTAGATGCCGTCCGAGTTGGTCATCCCGGTGCGCCGCCCGGCCGACTCGGCAATGTGGGCGATCAGGCGGGTGGTGGTGCTCTTCCCGTTCGTGCCGGTGACCGCCACGATCGGCACCCGCGAGCGCGGGAGGTCCGGCCGGGGTCCCGGTGCCAGCGTCTGGAGCGCGCGCAGCTCCCGCCGCTCGGTCGACTGGCCGAGCGCCATGCGGGCCGCCGCGGCACCGATCGCCTGCCCGCGTGCCCGGCGCCCCCACGGGAAGACGAGCGAGGCCCGATGCCGGTCTGCGGATGGCCGCAGCACGACCCGTGGCACGGGCAGGTCGAGCGCGACATGGAGCCGGCGCACGGCCAGGCCGGCGGTGGCGGCCACGTCCGAGGCGGGACCAGGCGAGGCGGCCCCGAAGTCGAGCTTGACGGCGGGCCGCGAGAAGAATCGGTTGGGGCCGTCTAGGACACGCAGCTCGAGCAGCTCGACCGCGGCCGATGACTGCGCGTCGTCCGGCATGGCCGGGAGTATACGGACAGCCGCTAGACTCGCCGGCGATGTCCACGCCCTCACTTGCCGTCCTGCGCGCCGGCGTCGAGGCGCGCCATTCACGCTACCTCGCCGAGCTGGATCAGCTCGTCAGCCTTGACTGCGGCTCATACACCCCGGCCGGCGTGAACCGCGTGGCGGATTTCGTGGCCGAGGCCCTTGGCGAGCTCGGCGCCGCGGTCGAGCGCATCCCGCATGACCCCGGCCCGGACGCCGTCCAGCTCGGTGACCTGGTGGTGGGTCGCCTGAAGGGCAGCGGTCCGCGGCTGCTGCTGATCGGTCACATGGACACCGTATTCCCCGAGGGGACCGCCGCCATGCGTCCCTATCGGACGGTTGGCGACCGCGCCCTGGGCCCCGGGGTGAGTGACATGAAGGGCGGCCTGCTGGCCGGGCTGCACGCGGTGGCGGCCCTCTGCGCGAGCGGCGTCGAGCCCAACCTCACCTTCGTGGCCAACCCCGACGAGGAGATCGGCTCGCCCTTCTCGACCCCGCACATCCGCGCGCTGGCCGCGAGCCACGACGTCGCCCTGGTGCTCGAGTGCGCCCGCGCCAACGGGGACATCGTGAGCGCCCGCAAGGGGATCGCCGACTTCGAGATCCTCTACACCGGTCGTGCCGCCCACGCCGGCGTCGAGCCGGAGAAGGGCCGCAGCGCCATCCTGGAGGCGGCCCGCCAGGTGATCGCGCTCCACCGGCTGAACGGGCGCTGGCCCGGCGTGACCTTGAACGCGGGCGTCATCGCGGGCGGCACCCGCCCCAACGTGGTGCCCGAGTCGTGCCGCGTCGAGCTGGACCTGCGAGCGGCGAGCGCCGACGCGTTCGAGACGGCCGCGGCCGAGGTGAGCCGCATCGTCGACCAGCCGGCCGAGGGCGTGGCCACGCGGCTGACGCGGGTCGCCCACCATCCGCCGATGGAGCGCACCCCCGCCGCGGCCCGCCTGGCGCAACTCGCCGCGACCATCGCCGGCGAGCTTGGCTTCACGGTCCGTGACGCGGCGACGGGTGGCGCGAGCGACGCCAACACGACCTCGGCCGCGGGCCTCCCGACGCTCGACGGGCTCGGCCCCATCGGCGGTGACGACCACTCCGTCGACGAGTGGCTGGACCTCGCCAGCGTGGTGCCGCGCACCGCTCTGCTGGCGGGCCTGATGGCCCGCATCGGCGAAGCGCTCTGAGCCGTTCGGGCGATGGCCCGTTGTAGAATCCGGTTCCCGTGACCGATGACTTTCGCCACCGCACGCGCCTCGAGGTCCGCCTCGGCGACCTCGACCCATTCGGCCACGTCAACAACGCCGTGATCGCCACCTACGTCGAGCAGGGCCGCGTCCTCTACCTCCGCGACGTGCTCGGCACCGGGGCCGACCCGGTCAGCATGCCCTTCATCCTGGCCCGCCTGGAGATCGACTACCTCGCCCAGGTCATGTTCAGCGACCCGGTCGAGGTGCTCAGCCGCGTCGACTGGATCGGCCGCAGCAGCGTCCACATGTCGCACCTGCTGACCGGCGCCGAGGGGCGCGAGCTGGCGCGCTCCGAGGCGGTGCTGGTCGCCTTCGACTACACCGTCGAGAAGCCGATGCCGGTGCCGGACCACTGGCGCGAGACGATGGCCGCCTACGAGGGTCACTCGCTGGACCGCCCGGTCGCCGCGGCATGAGCGAGGCGCAGCACTTCGACCTGCTGATCCTGGGTGGCGGGATGAGCTACGTCGGCGCCATCCGGGCCGCGCAGCTGGGCCTGAAGGTCGGCCTCGTGGAGCGCGACAAGATGGGGGGCACCTGCCTGAACCGCGGCTGCATCCCCACCAAGGCGATGCTCGAGACGGCCGACCTGCTGCACCGCGTGACGGTGCAGGGCGCCGAGTTCGGCCTCGCCGGCTCGGATGGCGTCTCGCTCGACTACCCCGCCCTCGGCAGGCGCCGCGACGCGGTGGTCGAGAAGCACGTCAAGGGGGTCGAGTTCCTGATGAAGAAGAACGGCGTGACCGTCCTGCGCGGGACCGGCACGCTGACCGGCCCGGTGAGCGTCCACGTCTCAGGTGGCGAGGCGGGCGAGGTGGACGCGACCGCCACCGACCTGATCCTGGCCACCGGCTCGGCGCCGCGCAGCCTCCCCGGCCTCGACGTGGACGGCGAGCGGATCATCACCTCGGACGAGGCGCTCACCCGCGAGGCGGTGCCGGGGCGCGTCGCCATCGTGGGCGCCGGAGCGATCGGCGTCGAGTGGGCCAGCCTGTACGGCGACCTGGGCGCGGAGGTGCACCTGGTCGAGTTCCTCGACCGCATCGTGCCGCTCGAGGACGCCGACGTCAGCAAGGAGCTGACCCGCATCTTCAAGAAGCGCGGCATGAAGATCTACGCCTCCTCGACCATCAACCCCGCCAGCATCGAGAAGACGAAGTCCGGGGTCCACTTCGCCATCGAGGGGCGCGACGGCGGGTCGCGGATCGAGATGGAGACCGACCTGATCCTGGTCGCGGTCGGGCGCCGGCCGGTCACCGACGGCATCGGGCTCGAAGGGATCCCCGGCATCGAGCTGGAGCGCGGCTTCGTGAAGGTCAACGGCCACATGCAGACCGGCGTGCCGCACCTGTACGCCATCGGCGACATCGTGCCCGGCTATGCGCTGGCCCACGTCGCCAGCCACGAGGCGGTCGTGGCGGTCGAGACGATCGCCGGCCACAACCCCGAGCCGGTGCGCATGGAGCTGATGCCACGCGTCACCTTCTGCCGCCCGGAGATCGCCTCGGTCGGCATGACGGAGGCACAGGCGACCGAGGCGGGCCACACCGTCAAGGCCGGCTCCTTCCCGTTCCGCGCGCTCGGCAAGGCGACGATCGTGGGCGAGACCGACGGCTTCGCCAAGCTGGTGGCCGATGCGGAGAGCGGCCTGCTGCTGGGGGCGCACCTGATCGGCGCGCACGCCGGCGACCTGCTGGCCGAGCCGACGCTGGCGCTGCTGGTCGAGGGGACCGCCGCCGAGATCGCCATGTCGGTCCACGCCCACCCGACGCTGACCGAGGTGCTCGCCGAGGCGGCGCTGGCGGTCGACGGCGCGGCGATCCACGTCTGAGGATGCCCGACCATGGCTGATACGAAGCAGGCGACCGGCGCTGCGGGCACGAGGCGCTCGGCCTCACCGACGACGACCTGCTGGCCATGTACCGCCAGATGCTGCTGGCCCGCGCCGTGGACGAGCGGATGTGGCTCATGCAGCGCGCCGGCAAGATCGCCTTCATCATCTCCGGCCAGGGGCACGAGGCGGCGCAGGTCGGGACCGCCTGGCCGATGCGCCGCAACCAGGACTGGATGGCGCCCTTCTATCGGTCCATCGCCTCCGCCCTCACCTTCGGCATGACCCCGGAGGACATCGTCACCGCCCACCTGGCCAAGGGCGACGACGTCAGCTCCGGCGGCCGCCAGATGCCGGGCCACTACGGGGCGGCGCGCTACAACATCGTCTCGCTCAGCTCCCCGGTCGGGACCCAGGTCCTGCACGCGGTGGGGATCGCGATGGGCGCCTGGGTGCGGGGCGACGACGTGGTGGCGATCACCACCTTCGGCGAGGGGACCTCCAACCAGGGCGAGATCCACGAGGCGATGAACTTCGCCGGGGTGCACAACCTGCCGGTCATCTTCGTGTGCGAGAACAACGGCTACGCCATCAGCGTGCCGCTGGACCAGCAGGTCGGCGGCCGATCGGTGGCGGCCCGCGCGCAGGGATACGGCTTCCCCGGCGTGACGGTCGACGGCGGCGATCCGCTGGCCTGCTACGCCGCCGCCAAGGCTGCCCACGACCGGGCCCGACGCGGCGAGGGGCCGACCCTGATCGAGGCGGTCGTGGTGCGGCTCACCAGCCACTCCAGCGACGACGACCAGCGCCGCTACCGCGACCCCGCCGAGGTCGAGTCGCTCAAGGAGCATGACCCGCTCATGCTCTTCGGCAACCGCCTGCTGCGCCGCCGGCCTGCTGACCGAGGTGAGCGACAACGCCATGCGGGCCGAGGTCAAGGCCGAGGTCAACGAGGCCTCCGCCCGGGCCGAGGCGCGCCCGGACCCCGATCCCGCCACCGCGGAGCGCTGGGTCTACGCGGAGGGCACCGACTGATGGCCGAGCTGAACATCCTCGAGGCGATCCGCAGCGCCATGGACGAGGAGCTGGAGCGCGACCCGAACGTCATGGTGCTGGGCGAGGACGTCGGCAAGAAGGGCGGCGTCTTCGGCGCCACCGAGGGGCTGTGGGCGAAGTACGGCGACAAGCGGGTGCTCGACACGCCGCTCACCGAGGCGATGATCGCCGGAGCGGCGGCCGGGGCCGCGATCTACGGCCTGCGGCCGATCGCCGAGATGCAGTTCGCCGACTTCGTCTACCCCGCCTTCAACCAGATCGTGTCCGAGATCAGCCGCATGCGCTATCGGTCCAACAACGCCTTCGGGCTGCCGATGGTGATCCGGATGCCGTACGGCGGCGGGGTGCACGGCGCCCTCTACCACTCGCAGAGCAACGAGACCTACTTCACCTCCACGGTCGGCCTCAAGGTCGTCGCGCCCGGCACGCCGGCCGACGCCAAGGGCCTGCTCAAGGCATCGGTGCGCGACCCGGACCCGGTCCTCTTCTTCGAGCACAAGAAGACCTACCGCCTCTTCAAGGCCGATGTTCCCGATGGCGACCACGTGGTGCCGATCGGCCTGGCCGAGGTTGCGCGACCGGGCAAGCACCTCTCCATCTTCTGCTACGGCTACATGCGCTTCTGCGCGCTCGAGGCGGCCGAGACGCTGGCGCGCGAGGACGGGATCGAGGCCGAGGTGGTCGACCTGCGCACCCTGCGGCCGCTCGACACCGCCACCGTGCTGGCATCGGTCGCGAAGACCGGGCGCGCGCTGGTCGTGCACGAGGCGAATCGGTTCGGCGGCTTCGGTGCCGAGGTGGCGGCCACGATCGCGGAGCAGGGCTTCGAGAGCCTCGACGCGCCGGTCACCCGGCTCGCCGGCCCCGAGGTCCCCGGGGTGCCGTTCCACCACAACCTGGAAGACTGGTTCATGCTCAACCCGACCAAGATCGTCGAGGCCGCCCGTGCGCTGGCCGCGTACTGATCCGCTACCCTGACGCGCATGGCAACCACCATCAAGATGCCGCAGCTCGGCGAGTCGGTCACCGAGGGCACGATCGAGCGCTGGCTGGTCAAAGAGGGCGACACGGTCGAGCAGTACGACCCGCTCTTCGAGGTGGTGACCGATAAGGTGAACGCCGAGGTCCCGGCCGAGGTGGCCGGGCACGGTGACGAGGATCCTGGTCCCCGATGGCACGACCGTGAAGGTGGGCACGCCGCTGGCCGAGATCGAGTCCGGTGCCGCCGAGCCCGCGGCAGCTCCGCGCCAGCGGCCCCCGCCCGCTGAGCAGCCGCGCCCGCTCCCGAGCCTGAGCCGGTCGCGGCTGCCCCGGCAGCCCGCTCCCGAGCCTGAGCCCGTGGCCGCAGCCGTGGAGCCCGAACCGGTTGCCGCGGCACCCGCCCCCGAGCCGGAGCCCGAGCCCGTGGCCGCCACCGCAGTCGCGGCCGCGCCGGACCGACGCGAGCATGCGCATGACCCCCGCCGTGCGACGCCTCGTCCGCGAGCACGGGATCGACGTCGCCCAGTTGCGCGGCAGCGGCGCCGGCGGTCGCGTCACCCGCGAGGACGTCCTGGCCTTCGTGGCTGCCGGCGCGACACCGTCCGCGGCACCGATTCCCGTGCCCGATGGCCGAGCCGATCGCCGCGCCAGCCGATCCCACCCCCACCCCCGAGCCGGCCGCCGCCCCGGCAGCGGAGCCCCCTCCTCCGCCCATCCGCTGCCGCCGCTCCCCCGGCCGCTGCTCCGTCCCCGGCTCCGTCCTACGCCGCGCCGACCCCGCTCGCCGCCCCGACCGGCGGCGACGTGGAGGTCTCCCTGAGCCAGATGCGCAAGGGGATCGCGGCCAAGATGACCCGCGTCAAGCAGACGGTGCCGCACGCCTACACGGTCATCGAAGTCGACATGCACAACGTCGTGCGCTGGCGCGAGACGAACCAGGCCGCCTACAAGGCCCGCGAGGGGATCGGGATCAGCTACGTGGCGGCCGTCATCAAGGCGGTGACCGAGACCCTGCGCCTGCACCCGACCCTCAACAGCCAGTTCGCCGAGGACCGGATCATCCTGAAGCAGGCGATGAACATCGGCATCGCGGTGGCGGTCGACAACGGGCTGCTGGTGCCGGTCATCGCCAACGCCGATCAGCTCAGCATCAGCGGCGTCAACCACCGCATCCAGGACCTCGCCGCGCGCGCCCGCACCAACAAGCTGAAGCTCGACGAGATCCAGGGCGGCACCTTCACGGTGAACAACACCGGCTGGTTCGGATCGGTCTCATCCATGCCGATCATCAACAGCCCCGAGGTCGCCATCCTGTCGATGGAGGCGATCGTCAAGCGGCCCGTGGTGGTCACCGTCGAGGGCGAGGACGTCATCACCATCCGTCCGATGATGAACATGACCTGCTCCTTCGACCATCGCGTGCTCGATGGTGCGCAGGTCGGCAACTTCCTGGCCGATGTCCGGAAGCGCCTCGAGGGCTGGGACCCGGCTACGCCCCTGGGGTAGTCGGTCGTCGACGCTCGCGCCGATGACGGTCGTCGTCATCGTCCCCCATGCGGCGCACGGCGGGGATCCAGGCCAGGGCACCCACCGCCTGGAGCAGCACGAAGAGGATGACCAGCAGGCCGGGCAGGGCGACCGGTGCGCCGGGCACGAACCACTCGAAGGGGTTGTCGAGCAGACCCAGCACGTCCACCCCCACGCCCAGGTCGTTGGTTACGCCATTCGCCCCATCGTCGAACGGGGCCACGCGGACGGGTGGAACTCCGCCGGAGGTGCTCGGTGACGCGGACGGCGGCGGGGCCGATGGGCGCTCGGTCGCGGACGCCTCGCGGGTCGGGGTTGCGGACGGAGTGGGGCTTGCCGTGACCTCCGGCGTGGGTTCCGGGGTCGGGCGCGCCGTGGGATCCGGCGTGGGCTTCGGGGTCGGGACGGGCGTCGGCTTGGGGGTCGGCGTCGGCGTAGGGCTCGGCGTCGGTGTAGCCGCCGGCAGGACGGTCACGAGGGCCGGGATCCCCTCGTTGTTGGCGTCGTCGCAGGCCGTCGTCGAATGGGTGTGATTCTCGAAGGTGAATGCGCCGGCTGACGTCGCGAGGGCGGTGACGGTAAAGGTCACCGATTCGCCGCTCCTCAGGCGCGCTCCACCGCCGCTCCCGACGGCGAGGACCCACTGTCCCTGGAGGCCGGCCGACCACGGCCGGCCGTTGCTCGCGACCGGAGTTCCCACGCCGGAGATCCAGAGCTCGTCGGGGAAGAGCACCTCGACGCAGCGGACGCCCGGACTGCCGGGCCCCAGGTTGGTGAAGGTGAAGGTGTAATCGGTGACGTCCCCCACCGCCACGATCAGCGGCGTCGCCACGAAGGTATAGATCAGCGCCTGGGCCATCGCCGGCAGGCCGGCAGCCAGGAGACCGGCGGCCAGGGCGATCCGCCAGCGGCGCACGTCACGCCACCTTGAGGCTGGGGACCCAGAGCCCCGTCTGCGGCTCGCCGGGCAGCGGGGCGTCGGCGTCGGTCTCGATCCCCTCCACGAAGAGCTTCACGAGCTCCTCCTGGAGCTGCGTGCCGGCCGCGTCACCGAGCCGCTTCAGCGCCTCGGTGACGTCCATCGCCTTGCGGTAGGGGCGGGTGGTGGTCATCGCCGAGAAGGCATCGGCCACGGCCAGGATCCGGCCGAGCAGCGGGATCTCGTCGCGCTCCAGGCCCTCCAGGTAGCCGCGCCCGTCCCAGCGCTCGTGGTGGTGGCGGATCCCGGAGCGCACCATCTCCACGTCGGGGACGTCGCGCACGATCGCGTCGCCCAGCGCGACGTGCTGCTTGAAGATGTCGAACTCCTGGGCGGTCAGGCGGCTCGGCTTGCGCAGGAGCGTGTCGGGGATGCCGATCTTGCCTACGTCGTGGAGCAGCCCGGCCAGGTGGATCGTCTGCAGCTGCTCCGGGTCGATCCCCATCCGCCGCGCGAGGAAGACCGCGTAGCGGGCGACGTCCTCGGAGTGGCGCTTGGTGTATCGGTCCTTGGTGTCGACCGCGATGACCAGGCCCTGCAGGACGTCGAATGAGCCCGATGCCTCGCGCAGCTCCTCGCCGACGCGTGCCACGCGCACCGCATCGCCCCCGGAGGCCTTCGCCTCGCGGACCGCGACCGCGCCGGCGGTGAGCAGCTCGGTGACGGAGTCCGCGTGGTCGGGGTAGAGGCAGATCCCCGAGCTGACGGTGACGGGGAGCTGCTCGGACTCGCCGAACTGCATGCTCATCTCGGCCAGGCCGTGTCGCACGCGGTCGACGGCCGCCTCCATCTCCGGCAGGTGGGCATCGGTGATGGCCAGCAGGAACTCGTCGGGGCCGTAGCGCGCCACGATGTGCCCGTCTCCGGCCTCGCGCTCCACCAGCTCCGAGACCCGGACCAGCACCTCGTCGGCCGCTTCGTGTCCGTACGTGTCATTGAGCAGCCGGAAGCCGTCGATGTCCATCAGGGCGACGCCCAGCCGGCCGCTGGCCTCGCGAACGTCCTCGACCCGCTTCGCCAGCATGGCGACCACCGCCCCGTGGTTGAGGAGCCCCGTCAAGCGGATCGCGCCGCTCGGCATCGAGGAGCTGCGCCTGCTGGCGGGTGATCCGCTTCTGGGCGGCGCGGAAGACTCCGAACAGGACCGCGGCCAGCAGCAGGGACGCGACGATCGTGACCAGCACGACGTCACGGCGCGCCAGGGCGATGCGGGTCAGGAGCGGCTCGGCGTCTCGCCACACGGCGAAGACCGCCAGCGTCTTGAACTCGGCCGACTGCAGCGGCAGGTACTCGCGCACCAGGTCGGTGGCATGCAGGTTGCTCGTGCCGAGGTCGGTCACGGCGGACTGCTCGACCACGTCGACGAACGGCTTGCCGTTGAGGGCCCGCTGCATCTCCGGGGAGATCGGCGGCTTGAGCCCGCGCTGGTCGGGCTCCGAGCTGACCAGGATCGTGCCGTCGGTTGCGCGGATCTCCAGGCGCAGGATCTTGTCCTTCGCGGTCAGCAGGCCGAGCTTCGTCTCGAGCTCCCGCGCGCTGGCCGCGGTCGGCCCATCGGCGTCTACATCCTGCGCCTGCACGTTGCCCTCCACGAAGAGGGCGACCAGGGACCGATCGCGCTCGACCACGGTGTCCAGCGTGCCGCTGGTCAGGTGCATGGACGTGACCGTGACGAGGGCGACCGCGGTGACCCCGATCAGCATCAGGAAGATGCCGAAAACAAGCGCAAGCAGCATCGGCCGCCGGCGCTCACGAACCTGCGTCGTGGTGTTCCGCCGCAACATGTGCCCCGGACGATAGGAACGTGGCACTCCGGGGTACATAGGACGATTGGCGCGGGTGTACTAGCGCCACGCTCAGCGGTGCCCGCGGGGACGACGGTGGCGCCCCTCCCATGCCGGACCCGCCAGTACGCCGGTACCGGCGCCCGCCTCACGCCGCGGGTCGCTTCTCCCGGTACGCTGCCATCAGGCGCTCCCGCTCCCCCGCCGGCAGGTAGCGGACGGCCTCGCGCATGGTGACGCCGCTGGCCCGATCTGTCCGCGGCGCGAGCCAGGCCACCACCTCGTCGGGGCGCTTCTTGCCGACCTCGCGCAGCACCCAGCCGATCGCCTTGCGGATGAAGAACTCCTTCTCGTCGAGCATCGCATCGGCGCCGCCGCAGGAAGGGAGCCAGGTCCGCGCCCGTGCGTAACGGCAGCAGCTCGGCCAGGAGGGAGCTGCGGCGGATCCAGAAGTCGGGGTCGGCGGCCCATCGGTCCAGGACGGGAGTGACCTCGTCCGGCGACCCCACCCGGATGCCGCCGACGACGTGGGCGGCCAGACCGTCGACCAGCGCCCAGGTCAGCGACTCGCGCAGCAGCCGCTCGATCAGCGGCAGGTCGGCGGGGGTGAGCAGCTTCGGGTACAGCTCGAGCAGCGCGACCGCCGCCATGCGCCGCTCGTGGATCGGCGCCGCCCAGAGCGCCTCGACCAGTTGCGTGAGCCGGTCGTGCGTGAGCGGGGTCCCCTTCACGAACGCCTGCACCACCCGCCGGATCTCCCAGACCGATGCGCCCAGGAACTCCAGCTGGCTCTTGAGGTACGCCTTCTCCTGAGTCGCGCGCTCCGGGCGCGCGACCGCGCGCAGCTCGTCGGTGATCAGGTCGGCAAGCTCGGTGGCGTCCATGCGTCCAGTCTAGGAGGCGGCCGGGAGCCGATCCGGTGGGGCGGTGGGGCGGTGGGGCCGGTGCTGTGTCGGAGCCGCGTCGTGCGTTCGTGCGCACGACTGCACGACTGCACGACTGCACGAAGGGACCTCGACGCGCGCGACGTACGCCGGCGACCCGGCCACTCATGGTCGATCCCGTGGCTCCAACGGCCGAGATGAGCCCCGAAAGGCTCCTGGGGTGACCCGAATCGTCACCAAGTGGCTCTTGCGGCCGATTAGTGGCCGCTTATCTTCCGTTGTAGCCGCCTGGTGACTCCCGAGGCTGCGTGCACCGGCCCGCCGCCCGCTACCCCTCGGGCTCGGCCAGCTCGAGCCCCTCCCCCTCGATGGTGATGTGCGGCAGCCAGCGCAGGAACGGCGGCAGCCACCAGTTCCAGTCGCCGAGCAGCTGCATCGAGGCAGGGAGGAGCACCGACCGCACGATCGTGGCGTCAATCAGCACCGCCACCGCCAGCCCCAGCCCCAGCTGCTGGATGAAGACGAACTTGAGCGTCACGAAGGCCGCGAAGACGACGACCATGATCGAGGCGGCGCTGGTGATCGTGCCGGCGGTGACGGAGATCCCCCGCGCCACGGCCGCCCGCGACCCGAGCCCACGGTCCCGCGCCTCCTTGATGCGGGTGAGGATGAAGAGGTGGTAGTCCATCGAGAGGCCGAACAGGATCGTGAAGATGAAGATCGGCACCCAGCTCTCGATCACCCCGCCGGCGGTGATCCCCAGCGGCTCGGCCAGCCAGCCGTCGCGGAAGACGAGCACCATCACCCCGAACGCGGCACCGGTCGAGAGCAGGTTGAGCAGGATCGCCTTGATCGGGATCACGATCGAGTGGAAGGCGACGAGCATCAGCAGGAAGGAGAGCCCCAGCACGAACAGGAAGATGCGCGGGGTGCCGTCCACGTAGATCTGGGTGACGTCGAGCGCCACCGCCGCCTGGCCGCTGACCAGCATCCGGACGCCGGACAGCGCCGCCGAACAGCTCCGGGCGCAGCTCCTCGCGGACCTCCCGCACGATCGCGCGATTCGCATCGTCGTTGCGGCCGCCGCTCATCGTGAACGAGACGAGCACGGCGTCCCCCTCCGTGGAGAGCCGCTCCACCGGCGGCCCGCTCAGCCCAGGGATGGCCACTGCCCGCACCTTGAGCGCCTCCACCGCCGCCCGCACCTCGCGCGGTCCGGATGGGTCACGACCACGTCGAGCCGCATGTCCGTGCCCTGCGGCCACTTCTCGTTCAGCAGCAGGATCCCGGCGACGCCGTCGATCGTCTTGGGGAACCCGGTGATATCGGTGATGCCGATGCGCAGGTGGAGGATCGGGAAGGCCAGGGCCAGCAACAGGACGCCCGAGGCGAGCACCATCGGGATCGGTCGAGCCATGACCCGGGAGACGAGCCAGGCCCAGAGCCCGCTCCCCTCGGGGCGCTGCGCGCGACGCTGCAGCGCGGCGAGGGTCGCCCGGCCGCGGCTCCGGACGCCGTCGATCGGCACCCTCGTCATCAGGCTCGGGATCCACGCCGCGGGACGGCCCAGGTTGACCCGATCGCCGAAGATCGCGAGCGTGGCCGGCAGGAAGGTCAGGCTGCCGATCACCGAGACCAGCACCACGCCGATCGTCCCCACCGCCATGGAGGTGAAGAGCGGGATCCCCAGCGTGAGCAGCCCCGCCAGCGAGATCATCACCGCCAGGCCGGAGAAGAAGACCGCCCGGCCGGCCGTGCTGCTGGCCACCTCGATCGCGAGCGAGACGGACCGGCCGTGGCGTCGCTCGGTCCGGAAGCGCGTGACCATGAAGAGCGAGTAGTCGACCGCCACCGCCAGGCCGATGAGCACGATCAGCTGCGTGGCATTCGGGCTCACCGCGGAGATCGTGTGGCTGTAGATGCCCATGATCCCGAACGCGGCCAGCAGGGAGGTCACCGCCAGGACCAGCGGGATGAGCGACGCCACGATCGCGCCGAAGGCGAGCAGCAGGATCAGGAAGGTGAGCGGGATCGTGACCCGCAGCGAGCTGTCGAGGTCGTGCGTGATCAGGTCGTTGATGTCGCGGTTGATGAAGGTGTTGCTGACGACGTGGATGGTCGCGTCGGGCATGGCCGCGCGCGCCGCGTCCACGATCTCCGGGATGGGCGCCAGCAGCTGCTCGACCACGTCGTCCTCGCCGGGGATGTTGCCGACCACCTGGACCGTGGTCCCGTCGGCCGAGACCAGGCCGGCCTCGGGCGGGGCGCTGAAGGGGTCGAGCAGCTCGTCGAAGGTGGGCGTATCGGTGCCGTCAACGGTGGCTTTGGCGGCCCCCAGTGCGGCCACCAGGTCGGCGACCCCGGCCTGGAACGCAGGATCCGCCACCGCCCCCGCGCCGCCCTTCAGCACGATCACGATCCGCTCGGAGGGCGCGACCTCCTCGCCGGCCCCGAAGACCTCGTACGCTTCCTCCGCCTCGAGCTGCGGACCGCTCGGATCGCTGTTGACGTCCAGCGTGTTGATGCCACCCTGCGCCGTGCTCAGCGCGAAGATGCCGATGGTCGCCACGAACCAGAGCGCGAAGACCGCCCAGCGGTAGCGGGCGCTCCACATCGCGACGCGAACGGTCCACGGCTCCACGGGCCGGAGTCTACGGGAAGGTCGTGTGAGGCTCGGCCCGAGGTCGAATCGTCACGGCGTGACTCCAACGGCCGAGAAGTGCCTGGAGGGCCGGCGCTCCAGGCCCGAATGGTCAGCTGGTGACCCGTGCGGCCGACAAGGGGCCGTTTCTCGTCCAATGTAGCCACCGCGTGACCACGGGCCGCAGCCAGGGCCAGCGCGACGGTCGGGCGTGGCCTTGGGTAGACTCCCCGCGTGGCACTGACTCGCACTTGACCCGCAGCGCGACTTCTCGACCCTGGGCGAGCTCTCCGTCCTGAGCGAGGGGCACCACTCCCCCTCCGACGTGATGTACCCCGGCGGCCCGGCGCTCGACGGGGCGGCCTCTTCCCCGGCGACCCGATCCCCGAGAACGCCGGCCCCGGCGGCCGGCGGCCGGAGTGGCTCAAGGTCCGGATCGGCGTCGGCGAGACCTACGCCCAGGTCAGCAACATCATGCGGTCGCAGTCCCTCCACACCGTCTGCGAGGAGGCCCGCTGCCCGAACCAGGGCGAGTGCTGGGCGCTCGGCACCGCCACCTTCATGGTGCTCGGCAGCGTCTGCACCCGGAACTGCGGCTTCTGCGCCATCGACACCGGACGACCACCCGAGACCGATACCGACGAGCCGCGCCGCGTCGGCGAGGCAGCGGCCGCCATGCGACTCAAGCACGCGGTGATCACCATGGTCGCCCGCGACGACCTGCCCGATGGCGGGGCCGGCATCGTGGCCGGCACCATCCGGGCGATCCGCGACGCCTCACCCGGGACGAGCATCGAGGTGCTCATCAGCGACCTGAACGGGCGCGAGGCCGATATCCGCACGGTCGTGGAGGCCCAGCCGGAGATCCTCAACCACAACGTCGAGACGGTGCCGCGGCTCCAGCGGCCGGTCCGCCGTCGCGCGAAGTGGGACCGCAGCGTCTCCGTGCTCACCCATGGCCGGCGCATCGCGAACGAGATCGGTCATGAGCCGATGGTGACCAAGACCGGCCTGATGGTCGGGCTGGGCGAGACCTGGGACGAGCTGCTCGAGGCGCTGGGCCTGCTGCGCGAGGCGGACATCGACGTGCTGACCATCGGCCAATACCTGCGGCCGTCACGCCAGCACCTGCCGCTGCACAAGTACTACACCCCCGCCGAGTTCGTGGCGCTGCGGCGGATCGGGCTGGAGATGGGGTTCCGGCACGTGCAGTCCGGGCCGCTGGTGCGCTCCTCGTACCACGCCGCCGAGCAGGTCCCCGGCGCTCCCGGCACCGAGGCGGTCGCGGTCTGATGGCAGCCCGCGACCACGTCGCCATCCTGGCCGCGCGGATGGCGATCACCCACCGCCACCTCCTCGAAGCCGCATCGGCCTGCACCGATGAGGACACTGCCTGGCAGCCCGGCCCGACCTCGCCGTCGATCGCCTTTCACCTGTGGCACGCCGGCCGCTGGGCGGATCGCTGGGCCGAGGCGGTCAGCGGCAATCCTCAGCGCTGGACACGCGAGGGACTGCCCACCAAGTGGGAGTTCCCCGCCGAGCAGGGCAAGGGCGACACCGGCATGGAGCTGCCCGATGAGCAGGCCGCGCAGCCTCCCCTTCCCGGGCCGCGACCAGCTGACCACCTACCTGCGCGGCGCCTTCTCCGACCTGGAGCAGGCGATCGGCGAGGCTGGACGACAAGACGATCCTGGGGGACGCCGATGACCTGCTCGGCGGGACGGCCCCGCTCGACGACTCGCTGATCCGCCACCTGTCGCACGTCAGCCGCCACCTCGGCATGATCGAGGCGCTGCGCGGGCTGCGCGGCGGCCACGGCACCGCCACCTCCTGACAACCATGGTGCAGATGCGCGACATCAGCCGCGGCCCGGCGGCGCCGGACGAGCCGCGCCTGGCCCGGCCGCGCCGCGACACGCCGTTCGAGCCGGCGAGCGACGCGAAGCCCCTCCTCCTGGCCCACGGCGGGCGGCTGACCGTCCAGCGGCTCGGCACCGCCGCGTACCTCCCCACCTGGGAGCTGCAGGACGAGCTGGCCGAGCAGCGCCGCAGCCGGCGGATCGGGGACCGGCTGCTGCTGGTCGAGCACTTCCCGGTCTACACCATCGGCCGCGGCGGGGACGAGGCCAACCTGCTGGCCAGCCCGGAGCGCCTGCGCGAGCTGGGCGCGGAGTTCCATCCGCGTCGACCGCGGCGGCGACATCACCTTCCACGGCCCCGGGCAGATCGTGGCCTACCCCATCGTCGAGCTCAGGGACCCGCTCGACCTGCGCCGATACGTCCGCTCCCTCGAGGCGGCGGTCATCGCCACCGCCGCCGCCTTCGGCGTCACCGCGCAGCTGGAGCCGGGCCTCGTCGGCGTCTGGGTGGACGGCAGGCGCAAGCTGGCCGCCATCGGCGTGCGCGTGCGGCGCGGCGTGACGACCCACGGCCTGGCGCTGAACGTCAACACGGACCTGCGCTGGTTCGCGGAGATGATCCCGTGCGGGATCGCGGACCGCGACGTCACCTCGCTCGCCCGCGAGCTCGGCCACTCCGGTCGACATGGCTGTCGTCGAGGACCGCCTGACCGATGAGCTGGCTCGCCTCCTCGGCCTGACCCTGGCCCCCATCGGCTCCGGCATCATCGGTCCAGCCGGCTCGTCGGAGCAGTGACGTGCCGCTGACCTCCGGGATGGCCCGGCTCGCCGGGTAGCATGCAACGCGAACCCCGCTCCGGCGTCGTATCCCAAATGGCCCATCGCGTCACCCCTGAGCCAGATTCCGCCGGCACCACGGCCGGGCGCCGGCGACGCTCTCCGCGCGCGCGCGCGGATACCCGCCGCGACGTGCTGCGTGCCTACGAGGAGCACAAGGGCGAGCTCGTACGCCTTCCTCGTCTCCGTCACCCGCGACGGCGAGCTGGCAGCCGACGTCCTTCAGGAATCGTTCGTCAGATTGCTCCGCGAAGCAGAGGTGCAGTGCAGCCCCCCTCGACCCCCGAGCGTGGCTCTTCCGCGTCGCCGGCAACCTGGCGGTGAGCGCTGCCCGACGACGCCAGACGGTTCGGCGCTGGGCCCCGTGGCTCGATTGCCTCGCGAGTCGGAGGCGTCGCCGGAGCAGGAGTACCTCCGACGCGAGGACGCGGATCGGGTCCACGCGGCGCTCGCGCGCCTGCGCACCGACGACCGCGCCGCCCTGCTGATGGCGGCACACGGCTGCCCCACCCCCGAGATCGCGCACGCGCTGGGACGCAGTGAGCTGGCGACCCGCTCGCTGCTGTGCCGTGCCCGAGTCAAGCTCCGCGAGCAGGTCCAGCGACAGGAGACGAACCGATGATCGGTCACGACGCATTCCGCACGCTCGCCGCCTGGGCCATCGATCAGCCACTGTCCGGTGAGGAGGGGCGCCAGCAGGCGATCCATCGGGCAGGCTGCGACGCCTGTCGGGCATTCGACGACGGCCTTGGCGCCGATGCCATCGCGATCAGCCGGCGTCGCGAGCTCCTCCCGAGCGCGAGCCTGGATCGTCGGGTCGAGGGCGCGATCTGACGGCGCGCGGCCGATCGGACGGCTCTCGCCGGTTGCGCTGCTGCTGGTCATGGTCGTCATGCTCGCCGCGGCGGCGAGCGCCGTATTCGTGGCCGGATCGCTCCTCAACCGCGACCAGGTGCGCCTGCCGGATCGGCCGGCGGTGCCTGACGGCTGGACCTCGACCCTCGCGATCGACGCGCGACCTTCGCGTGGCGCTTCCGCCCTACCTGGTGGTGTTCCGACGTCGATGGCACGGTCTATCGCCAATGAGGCCCCGGTGGCGAGCCTAACTGGCTGGGCGCTGATGGCCGCGGGGCCCGGCCACCGCGGAGCAGCCACGAGCAGGTCAGTCGCTGGAGTCATGGCTGCTGTTCGTTCATCGACAGCGCGCCGCATGGGCCGGTATCAGACCCGGCCAATCTCCCTGCCGGCGGGTCACGGCGCTGGAGCTGCGCGTCCTGGTCGCGGCTGGGACGCCCGATGAGACCCAGGTCGTGCTGTACGCCATCTCGACCGATGACGGCGTCGCCTTCCTGCAGCTCACCGGGCCACCCGAGGATTTCGTGAACCACGCCGCGGATCTGGCGCTCATCCCCCGTCTGCTGGAAACCGGCCCGGCCCTCACGGCCATCCTTCCACCCGAGCCGCCCGGATTCGAGCTGCGCCTCACCCCGCCCGCCGGGTGGCTCCAGATGGCGGCGCCGGCCCAGTCGGCTGATGGTCCCGCACTGGCGCACCTTCGTCAGCAACGCGGCGTTCCCGCCCGGACCTGTGCGGACCGGCGGCCGATGGAACGGTGATGTGTAACCCGGTCGCTGCACGACGCGGCTGCCCCCGGGCACGTTCCTCGTCGGCGTGATCGAGGTCCGCGGCGGGGTCCCGCGCGCCCCTGTTGATTCGCCTTCGCTCCCTCCGACCATGTACCACGCGACGGTCGCCGGCCACGCAGCCATCCGCACCGAACACCTGGTCGCGACGGCAGGGAACGTGGAGTTCACCTGGGAGGTGCCGTCGCCGGGCGAGCCGTCCGGCGTCTTCATCATCAGGATGGTCGTGACCGCCGCCGACTACCAGGAAGCGCTGGCACAGGTCGAGCTGATGCTCGAGAACGCGGAGTTCGTCGCGCGCCAGTAGGGCCAGCCCACGGCTATGCTCCCGCTCGTGGTCCCGCGATACCGATGACTGAGCCGACCGTCGCCCGCGCGGACGGGCACCATCCGCACCTCGAGGTCGGCGCCTTCGGGCCGTGGCAGGCGAACGCGTACCTCGTCTGGGACGGCCGCTCGCCCGATGCGCTCGTGCTCGACCCCGGCATGGGCGCCGCCGCGCCGCTGATGGAGCGGGTCGCTGCCAACGGGCTGCGGCTGCACCTCATCGCCAACTCGCACGGGCACATCGACCACACCTTCGACAACGCCCCGCTGATGCGGGCATCGGGGGCGCCGCTGGCGATCCACCCGGACGATGCGTATCGGCTCAGTGCGCCGAACAACTACGGCTTCGAGATCGAGCGCGCGGTGGCCACGGTCGACCTGCGCGAGGGGGAGCAGCTGCGCATCGGCGACCTGGTGTGGGACGTGCTGCACCTGCCGGGGCACACCGAGGGATCCGTCTGCCTGTACGAGGAGCGCGAGGCGCTGCTCCTCGCCGGAGACGTCCTCTTCGCCGGCACCTACGGCCGCACCGATCTCCCCGGCGGCGACGACGCGGCCATGGTCGCCTCCCTGGCGCGCCTGGCTGCGCGAGCTGCCCGGCGCGGTGCGCGTGCTGCCGGGCCATGGCCCCGAGACGACGGTTGCGCGGGAGCTGCCGTGGATGCGTCGGATCGCGGAGGCGGGCCGGCTGCTCATCCCGGGGTAGGCTCGCCGCCCCTGCCTCCCGCGCACGCTCAGCGTGCACAGCCACGAAGTGGCGTCCCCGCTCGGTCGTTTCTTTCGATTGGCGCACGCCCAGCGTGCATCCGAGGCACATTCAGCCTCAAGTCAGCCTCGCAGGAGTCATCAGCGAGCATTGCTTCTTGGCTGTGCACGCTCAGCGCACGTCGACTCCGCCCTTCGCCCTCCCCACCGACAGGCCAACCGGCACTGTTCCCCGCCGCGCTGCCGCGCAACGCTCCTGCGAGCACCGCACCCCGAGGAGCCAGGCCATGGTCGCCACCGCCCCGCGCGCCGCCGACGTGGAACGCCCCACCCAGCGCTACCCGCGCTGGTTCATGCGCGCGCCTGAGCTGCTCTTCCACCTGCGCCTGGGTCGGCTGGTGTCGTGGGCCATGATCGAGACGATCGGCCGGCGCACGGGCAAGCCGCGCCGCGTGGTGCTGGACGTCGCCCGGCGCGACGCGAGCGGCCTGTGGGTCATCGCCGCCGACGGCCTCGAGGCCCGCTGGGTGAAGAACCTCCTCGCCAACCCGACCTGCGTGGTGTCGCATCGCGGCCGACGCTTCGTGGCGCGGGCAACCGTGGGCGTCGGAGATGCCGGCGACCTGGCCGCAGAGGTCTTCCACGACCGGCCGCTGTACCTCAAGCTCGTCTACCTTGCCCTCGGCAAGCGGATCCGTTCCGAGGCCGACGTGCGTCGCCTCTCCGCGGGCGCCGTGGCGGTCCACCTGGAGAAGGTCACGTGTTGAAGCGCATCGTCATCGGTATCGGCCTGGTGGGGGTCCTTGGCTTCGCTGCCATCCAGCTCGTCCCGTACGGGCGCGACCACGCCAACCCGCCGGTCGTGGCCGAGCCGGCCTGGGATTCGCCCGCCACCCGCGCCTACGCGGTGACCGCCTGCTTCGACTGCCACTCCAACCAGACCGTCTGGCCGTGGTACTCGAACATCGCGCCGGTCTCGTGGCTCATCCAGCGCGACGTGGACCGCGGCCGCCTCGCCCTCAACTTCACCGACTGGCAGCGCTTCTCCGAGGGTGACGAGGCGGCTGAGATGGTGTCAGAGGGCAAGATGCCTCCCTTCAACTACCTGCTGCTGCACCCCGACGCGCGCTTCTCAGAGGCC
Organism: uncultured Chloroflexia bacterium; assembly: GCA_963782015.1. Lineage (GTDB taxonomy): Bacteria > Chloroflexota > Limnocylindria > QHBO01 > QHBO01 > CF-167. The sequence goes on along the minus strand of CAWAHY010000003.1, from coordinate 14,063 downwards.
GATAAGGCCGCCTTCATCGGGGGCCTGATCGCCACGTTCGGGGGCGGCGACTGAGGGTCGGCACCCGTCTTCGCCGAGCGTGCACGCTGGGCGAGCACAACCGGCAAGCAGGCCGCCCAGATTCGCCCATCTTGCCGCCCACGTGCGCTCAGCGAACACCAAGGCCAAGGAGAGGGCCGAATCGGGCCCGAATCATCGCGTGCCTGTCGGATGTGCCCGCTAGGCGTACATGGAGCCGTATCCACCCGCCGGAGCTACTCCCCGGAGCTCTCTCCGCCGTAGATCTCGCCCATCCTCGTCAGCGCTGCCCGGTTCCTGAGCCACAGCACGATGAAGATGACGATGCCCAGCACCATCCACGCTCCCACGATCGGCGCCGTGAAGCGCAGCGCGTTCGGGTAGGGATCCAGCGTGATGTCGAAGAACGGGATCGTCAGCCCGCCAATCACCGACATCAGGGCCGGGATCATGGCGAGCACACCGAGGACCGGGATCAGCAGATGCTTGATCACGTTGAACTCGTCTCGCTTCTCGCGCAGGTAGAACCCGATCACCGCCAGATTCACGGCCATGTACATGCCCGCGAAGAGCAGGCCCAGCATGGTGCCGATGAAGACGTAGATGTTGATCGGGCCCAGGCCCTCGTACGGATCGTTGGCCAGGTACAGCCCGCCGCCCACCGCCACGACGATGGCCAGCAGCACCTGGAAATGGATCGCGTTGACCGGCGTGCGGTGCGTCGGATGCACGGCCGCGAACATCTTTGGCAGCAGCCCGCCGCGCCCCATCGCGAAGAGCGAACGGGTCGCCGCGGTGGCGCCCGAGTTGGCGTTGGCGAGTGAGCTGTTGATGATCGCGAAGAGCACGAGGATGCCGCCCAGCGTCCCGAGCACCTCGGTCCCCAGGAAGTTCCAGGGGTCGCCGCCGTTGAACGCGTAGAACTCGCCCATGCGGTCGACGCCGAAGTAGACGGTCGCGGCGTAGTAGCACAGCACGTAGAACGCGCCGACGCCCAGGGTCGACCAGAGGACGGCCTTGGGAATCGTGCGGCGCGGCTCGCGCGCCTCCTCCCCCAGCGGGGCGGCCGCCTCGAAGCCGATGAAGGCCAGCAGGCAGAAGATCATCCCCTGGAAGGCGGGCTTCACGCCATCGGCACCCGGGATGAAGACGTCGAGCGTGTTCCGGTCGCCGGCCTTGACGATGAGCAGGACCGAGACGAGGACGAAGATCGAGACCTCGATCAGGCCCAGCAGCACGCCGGTGCGCGTCGAGAGCTGCACGCCGCTGTAGATGAGCCACCACATCAGCAGCCCGCAGACGACCGCCAACACCACCCACAGGTAGGTGAATCCCCCGCCGATGCCGAGGTAGGCGGTCAGGAAGTTGGCGCCGAAGAAGCCGAAGGCGGCCAGCAGGATCGGTGCCACGAGGGGCTCCGCCAGGGCGAAGGCCCAGGCCATGAGCCAGCCGAAGAAGGGCCCGAGCCCACGCGTGACGTAGGTGTACATGCCCCCCGCCGATGGCAGGTGCTTGGCGAGCTGCCCAATCGAATAGGCCGTGAAGAGGCACGCCACCATGGCGAAGACCACCGCCAGCGGGGTGAGCTTGCCGGCGAACCCGGTCGCCGCGCCGATCGACAGGGCCACGGCCACGGCCGGCGCCATGTGCGTGATCGACTGGAACAGGACCTCGACGATGCCAATCGCGTTGCGCTGGAGCCCCTGGGACTCGGCGCCCGTGCCGGACATGCTGGTTGCAGCCATGCTGCCCTCCACCTCTCCTCCGCCGCCGCCCTGTTGCGGCACGGACATGGTAGGAAGCGCCGTCAAGCGGGCCGTCCGTGCCCCCGCGTACGCTCAGCGAGCGTATCCACCAACGGCGGGGCATTCCGGGGCAGTTCTTGTCTCTGGCGCTCGCCAGGCGAGCACAGCCGGCAACGAGAGGCCGGATTCGCGCCCGAAGCGTCGGCTGCTTGGCGGATACGCTCGCTGGGCGTACACCGCCCCGCTGCCGACCTAGGCCGATGGCGTGGCCGCGCCCCTCCGCGAGACGCCCAGCGCCAGCTCCACGCCAAGCACGATCCAGCCAACCCCGTGCATCACGCCGCCGACCTGCGAAAGGACCCCGAAGATCGAGTCGCCGCTGGCGAGCCCCAGCCGGTCGATCCCGGTGGCGGTCAGGACGGAGCCGATCACCAGCAGGATCGGTCCCCACCGCGAAAAGGCGCCGATGGCCAGGGACGCTGCCCCATAGATCGCCGCCGCGCCCCACAGGAAGAGGCCGGAGATGAGCCACACGGTGCCGAGCGCGCCGCCGAACGGGTTCGCGTCGCTCAAGCCCAGCGCGACCATGCCGAGGTACCAGGCGTTGGCAACCAACACGACTGCGGTGGCCACGGCGGCCAGCCGCGGCGAGGCGGCCGCCTGGCGGCGATACAGCCCCACCGCCACCGCGATCACGAAGGCGTTGAAGAGGATGATCCGCGGCGGGAACCACGTCTCGTCGATGGTCACCACGTACGGAACGATCAGGACGATCCCCGCCAGGACGCCGGCGATGCCGAGCGCACGGGCCGAGAAGGTCGGCATGGGAGCGGCTGAATGGGCCACGGTTCGATCCCTTTCCAGGTGTTGCGAAACGGCCGAGGTGAAGAGGTCGCCGACCGTCCGTGCCCACAGGCTGAGCCGCCGGCCGTGCGCGTCGCGCAGCTGGTCGGCGAAGAGCTGCGCCATCGGCTCTGCGTATCGGGCCCGGAAGGACGCCGGATAGACCGATAGGAGTCGCCGGTAGATGCGCTCGTGGGTGCTCATGCGTCGCTGCGCAGGACCCACGGCCGAGCGGCGCTGACGATCGCCTCGAGCTGCCGAACATGGGCCGATGCCGCCGCCTGCCCGAGCGCCGTCAGGCGGTAGTAGCGACGACGCTGGTCGTCGAGGTCGGGGTCGGGGCGGTCGTCGCTCTCCTCGATGAGCCGGTCATCCAGGAGCCGCTTGATGGTGGTGTAGACCGCGCCCGGACCGAGCCGCACGGCCCCGTCCGTCATGCGCGCGACCTCGGCCATGATCGCGTAGCCGTGCCGCTCCCCCGGCCCGATGGCCAGCAGGACGTACATCGGCACGCGCGAGAGGGAGGGGGTCGGTGGCTGGCTGGTGGTATCCATGGGCGGCACTATATCAGAAACGGATGTAGTGTCAATGGATGCAGTCGCGCTACCCGCGGCATGGTCCTCGCGTACGCTGAGCGTGCACAGCCAAGCAGGAAGGCCAAGAAACCCGCCGATCTTGCGTCGCATGCTCGCTCAGCGTGCACGCTGCGAGCGCGGAGGCCCTTCTGAGGCCGATCTGCCCCCTGGTTCCCGGATATGCACGCCCAGCGTGCGCGCGCCGCCGCGCCCGCCCTCAGCGCCAGGCGACGGAGACCACCTCGACCGCAGCGGCCAGCCCCTTGAGCTTCACGGTCCGGCGGCCGCTCTCCGTGAACGAATGCCGCGCGCCGGCGAAGGTGGTCGCGCTGACCAGGATCTCGTCCCCCTCTGCCGCGGCTCCCACCCGCGCGGCCTGGTTCACGCCGGTCCCGGTGTAGTCGAGCCCCACCCGGTTCGCCTCGGCCTGGTGGATACCGATACGCACCGCGGGCGCGAACCCCTGGCTGCGCCGATGCTCAGCGAGCCGCCGCTGGATGGTGATGGCCGCCTCGATCGCGTGATCCGGATCGGTGAAGGCGACGAAGAGCCCGTCCCCGGTGGCCTTGACCTCCTCCCCGCCCTGCTCGGCGACCGAGGCACGCAGCGTCTTGTCGTGCCAGCGGATGAGGCCGTCCCACGCCTCGTCGCCGAGCGTCTCGGCGAGGCGGGTCGAGTCGACGATATCGGTGAACATGAATGCCCGCTCGCACGCGGGTCGTGGCCATCCCCAGGGGAGTGGCATCGGCGCCGCCGGCGAGGGCAGCGGCCACGGAATCCGCGCGGCGCAGGTCCAGCGCCGCTCCCAGCCGCTCGAAGGCATCGCGCGCGGTGCGCGCCTCGATCGCCGCGCGGTCCGGCTCGCCGCGATAGGCATCGGCCAGGAGGAGGCGCATGCGCGCCGCCTCGTACGGGGCGTCGAGCCCGGTCCACAGCCCCACCGCCTCGCGCAGCCGCGTGCCCGCCTCATCGAGCCGCCCCTCCGCCAGCGCAACCTCCCCGGCTGCGGACGCTGCACTTGCCCGGACCGACGGCGTGTCGAACTTCTCGGCCAGCGCGGCCAGCTCGTCGGCGGCAGCGCGCGCCCCAACCACGTCCCCGGCAGCCACCAGGATCTCGACCTGCGCGGGCAGCAGGACGATCCGATGGACCGCGCTGTCGGTCGCCGCTCGCCATGAGGGCCGCCCCGGCTCCGTCAGTGCCCGCCGAATCGAGTCCACTGCGGCGGCGGTCTTGCCCTGTGCCAGCCGCAGCAGGGAGAGCATCGGCTCGGTGTCCTGGCCCAGCGCATGGGCGCCGAGCAGCGCCTCCTCGGCTGCCGGCAGGTCGCCGCGACGCAGCCGGATCTCGCCGACCTGGTAGAGCGCCAGCCCGGCCGCGCCGGGGATGTAGCCCCGCAGCTCAACCGAGGCCGCCTGCGCCTCCGCCTCCGCCTCGGGCCACGAGCCGTGGAGCCGTTTGACATCGGACCGGAACAGGCGGCACATGCCCGGGAAGCCGTTGATCCCCTCGCGCTTGCACCATCGGTCCTGGGCCTCCGTCCACTCCTGGGCGCGCTTAACGTCGCCGACCCCGGCGCACGCCTCGATCGTCGCGCAGAAGACGCCGCCCGCCACCCCTGGCTCGAGCTCGCCGCTGATGGCGGCCACCGCTGCCTCGTCTGCGAGGGCGAAGCCCTGCTCGAGGTCGCCCCTCGCCAGCAGGCCTGCCGCCTGTCCGGCCATGGCAAAGGCGCGCAGGTCCGGCAGCCCCAGGCGCCCGGCGATCTCCTGGGCGCGGACGGCATGTGCGATCGACTCCTCGTTCTTCCCCGAGACCGATGCGAGCCCCGCCTTGACGCCCTCCAGCCAGCCGTGGCCGGGGTTCTCCGGCATCCCCTCGAGCATCTGCTCGGCGCGCTTGATCCAGGCCTGAGCGACCGGGATCGCCAGCCGGAAGATGCTGTCGCGCGCCAGGTTGATGGCGGCCTCGACCGCGATCTGGTACTTCCCCGCCTTCAGGGCGCCGGCGAAGGCCCGTTCACGCGCCTCGATTGCGACCGGCAGCTGGCCGGTCCACCAGGCGGCCTCGGCCAGCAGCGCCAGCCCGGCCGGGGTAAGGGGCTCCTTCGCATCGGCTGCCGAGAGCCCATCAAAGGCCGATCGCCATTCGTGGCGTGCCAGCGCGCCGCGCGCGGTGTCGAGCAGCTGCGATGCCTGGGTCAATCGGCGCCTCCTCGGATCGGAGCATTCTGCCATCCCCGCGCACCAACCCCTCCGCCAGCACTCACTCGCGGCTCGGTCTTGACATCTCAAGTAGGCATTCCTACTCTGTCGGTATGAAAGCCACCGTCTCGGAGAAGGGCCAGGTCACCATCCCGAAGGCGCTGCGCACCCGGCTGGGGATTCGACCCGGTGCCGTGCTCGACTTCGATGCCGAGGGGGGTCGCCTGGTCGCGCGCAAGGCGCAGACGAGCGACGCGATCGACGCGGCGTGGGGCATCCTGGAGCTGCCCGAATCGGTCGACATGTTTGTCGACCGAGCGCGGGGCCAGGGATGATCACCGCGGTCGACACCAACGTGCTGCTGGACGTCTTCACCGCCGACGCCCGGCACGGCGCAGCATCGCGCGACGCGCTCCGCCGCTGCTGGGCCGAGGGCAGCCTGGTCGCCTGCGAGGTGGTATGGGCGGAGGTTGCCGCGGCATTCGCCGATGCCGCCGCCGCGTCCCGTGCACTCGATGGGCTCGAGGTGGCGTTCGATCCCCTCGACCGCGACACCGCCCTGGCGGCGGGCATCGCCTGGCAGCGGTATCGGGCGGCGGGTGGCACCAGGCGGCGGATCCTGCCGGACCTGCTCATCGGCGTCCACGCGACGACGCGCGCCGAGCGGCTGCTGACTCGCGATCGCGGCTTCTACCGCTCGGAGTTCAAGAGCCTCGTGATCCTGGAACCCGCGTAGCGCCGGCTTGGGCCAGCCGCGCCGTTGGGACCCCGGTCACCGGGTGGCTCTAACGGCCGAGAAGCGCCTCGAACGCCGCGCTCGTCGTCTGTCTGGTCGCCCCGTGGCTGTCGCCGCCGGGCAAGCGCCTCATGTCGTCCGTTGGAGCCGCCCGGTGACCGCGGCGTCCAGAGGCTCCCCTAGAGCCGGCGTAGAGCGCATCCACCCAGGATCGCGATTGTTCTTGACCGATGCCGATGGGCATCCCACGATTCAAGCTCGCTGATCCAGGACGGCCAGATGCAATTTCGACTACTCGGCGCACTCGAGGCGGGCTCCGACGGAGCCGTCGTCGACCTCGGCCCGCCCAAGCAGCGCGCGGTCCTGGCGATCCTCCTGCTCCACGTCGGCGAGATCGTCTCGATTGACCGCCTGATCGATCTGCTATGGGGCGACGAGCCGCCGCGCACCGCGGCGCACTCGATCCAGATCTACGTCTCCGACCTGCGCAAGTCGCTGGAGCCGATCGCGGGCAACCGCCTGATCCTGACCCGCCCGCCGGGCTACCAGCTCGACACGCCGCCCGATACGGTCGACGCCAAGCACTTCGAGCGCCTTGTGCAGCAGGGCTCCGAGCAGCTCAACCAGGGGAAGCGCGACGCGGCCGTCGCCACCCTGCGCACCGCCCTCGAGCTGTGGCGCGGCCCGGCGCTGTCCGACTTCGAATACGAGGAATTCGCCCAGCCCTATGTGCGGCGGCTGAACGACCTGCACCTGGACGCGATCGAGACGCTGGCATCCTCGGAGCTCGAAGCGGGCCGAGCCGGGCAGGCGATCCCGTTGCTCGAGGCCGCGATCCGAGACGACCCGCTGCGGGAGCGCTCGCGCGAGCTCCTGATGGTCGCGCTGTACCGATCCGGCCGCCATGCCGAGGCGCTCCGCAACTACGACAACCTGCGCGTCCAGCTCCGCGACGAGCTGGGTCTGGATCCGTCGCCCGCGCTCCAGCGGATGCGCGACCGAGTCCTCCTCCACGATCCCGCCCTCGTCCCGATCGCCGATCGCGAGCCGGACGCAACCACCACCCGCAACCCGTACAAGGGCCTCCAACCCTTCGGCGAGAACGACGCGGACGACTTCTTCGGGCGGGACAGGCTGGTCGAGGGCCTGCTGGCATCGGTCGAGGCGGGCCAGCGGCTGATCGCGCTGGTCGGGCCGTCCGGGTCCGGCAAGTCGAGCGTCGTCGCGGCCGGCCTCATCCCGCGCCTGCGTTCCGGCGCGGTGGAAGGCTCTGACAAGTGGCGGGTCGTCACGGTCCCGGTCGGAGCCGATCCACTTGGCGAGGTCCGCGCCGCGGTCCTGCGCGCGACCGGCTCTGCCAACAAGAGCCGAACGGCATCCGGACTCGGACTCGGCGCCCAGGAGCCAGGCCGACGCGTGCTCCTTGTCCTCGACCAGTTCGAGCAGCTCTTCACCGTTGCGGACGAGGCGCGCCGCAACGCGTTCCTCAAGGCACTCGCCGCCGAGCTCAGCGACCCGGATGGCCAGCTCACCGTGGTCCTGACCCTGCGCGCCGACTTCTACGACCGCCCCCTTCAGCACCCCGAGTTCAGCGCCGTCTTCGTGCCGGGCGTGGTGCACGTCCTGCCCATGAGCGCCGCCGAGCTGGAGGCGGCCGTGGTCGAGCCCGCCGAACGCGTCGGGGTCAAGGTCGAGCCTGCCCTGCTCGCCGAGCTCGTCGCCGAGTCGGTCGCCGGCCGGGGCAGCCTCCCCCTCCTCCAGTACGCGCTCACCGAGCTGTTCGAGCAACGATCGGGCCAGGTATTGACCCATGCCGGCTACGTCGCGCTTGGCGGCCTGCGCGGCGTCCTCTCCCGGCGAGCGGAGGCGGTCTTCCTCGGTCTCGACGCCGATGGCCAGCAGATCGCGACGCAGCTGTTCCTGCGCCTGGTGCGCCTCGGCCGCGGCAGCGCCGACTTCCGCCGCCGGCTGACGCTCTCGGAGATGACGGATCTCCAGATCGACGCGGTCGCGCTCTCCAACGTGCTGACGGCGTTTGGTCGGCATCGGCTCCTGACGTTCGACCACGACCCCGCGACCGATGAGGCGACGGTCGAGATGGCCCACGAGGCGCTGCTCACCGAATGGGAGCGGCTGGCCGGCTGGATCGACCGCCATCGGGCCGCCCTGCGCCGGCGGGACGCGCTGCTCTCCGCGGTGGATGAATGGGAGCTCTCCGAACGGAACGCCGACTACCTGCTGACCGGCACGCGACTCGCCGAATTCGAGACGTGGAGCCGCGAGGGCACCCTCCAGCTGACCACCCGGGAGCGCGAGTTCCTGGAGGCCGGGCTGGAGCGGAGCCGATCGGAGTCGCTCGCGAGGGACGCGGAGCTCGACGCACGCACTCGCCTGCAGCGCAGCGCGCGCAGGCGGCTCATCGCCCTGGCCGTCGCAGTCCTGACCTTTGGTGGAGCGGCGGCCTTTGCCTTCGTTGCGATCCCCCGACCGCTGGCACCGGTCGCGTTCATGTGGACCGAACACGGCCTTGTGGACCAGCAGGCCATGGGCGGCTTCGACCGGGCCGTGACCGAGTTCGGCCTGGCGGGACGGAAGTTCTACTTGGCCGACGTCCTCACGCAGCTGGTCTCGCAGTACGGCGAGGGGTGGGACAGCGGCCCCGAGGGAGGCGACCGATACCGGGCGGAGACGGCTGCTGAGGTCCGGCAGCTCCTCGCCGACGGCGTTGGGCTGATCATCCTCGACAGGCAATACTGGCCACCTGACATGGAGCAGATCGCGCGGGAGCACCCCGAGACCCTGTTCGCGATGAATCACCTCGGAACCCCCTTGCCGAACGTGCTGTATTACACGACGGTCGACTCCGAGCCCTCGTACCTGGCCGGGGCCGCGGCCGCGATGAAGAGCACGACCGGCATCATCGGGTACATCGGTGGCGTGGACTGGGACGGCATCTGGCCGTTCCAGGCGGGCTACGAGGCGGGGGCCCGTGCCGTCCGACCGGACATCACGATCCTCGCCGAGTACCTGAACGACGGAGATGACTTCTCGGGCTTCAACGACGTCGACGGAGCCCGGGAGGTCGGGCTGCAGATGTACCGCGACGGCGCGGACGTGATCTTCCACGCCTCGGGGACGTCGGGGCTGGGGCTCTTCGACGCGGCGACGCAGTACTCGGCCGAATCGGACCACCACGTGTGGGCGATCGGGGTCGACACCGACCAGTACCAGACCGTCCTCCTCCTGCCCGGAGGAGCCGCGAATGCGCGAGCCTGGCAGGGGCACATCCTCACCTCGGTCCTCAAGGGGATCGATGCCGAGATCTACGCGGTCGTCGCGGACTATGCACAGCGCAAGTTCGAGCCCGGCGTCTCTGAAGTGGGGCCTCGAGTCGGGCGCCATGGACATCGCGTACAGCGGTGGCTACATCGACGATATTCGCGGCGCGCTCGAGGCGCTCAAGGCCAGGATCATCAGCGGCGAGATCACGGTCCCGTGCATCCCGGAGGGCAAGGCCGACGAGGCGGTTGATATCGGGATCGCGCCGGGCGAATGCCACCCACCCCTGACATAGAGCCGCGCTAGAGGCTGGATAGGCTCCGCGTCGATCGCTGCTCCGCATCGTTCCTCCCAGAACCGCCGGCCAGATTGGCTGGTGAGGGAACGAGACAAGGAGCAAACCGATGACTACCACCCACAAGATCCAAGGCGTGGCGATCCTGGTCCTGATGCTGGTCCTGATCATGGCCACCGCCTTCGTTCTCCCGGGCGGGAACGACAGCAACCGCGCCGACGACGCATGGTCTGCGCGTCTCAACGGGCAGGCCGCGCAGGAGCTGGAGAAGGCTCGCAGCGAGCGTGCATTGGCGACGTGGTCGGCTCGGCTGACGGCCCAGGCCGCGAGCCTCGAGGACGAGACCCTCCAGGCACAGGCCCGATCCGAAGCGGTGCGCCTCGCGCGGGCAAACAAGGCCTGGTCCGATCGGCTGACCGGCCAGGCGGCAGCGGAAGCGGCCGCGAAGTAACGGACATGCGTCCGATCCAGGAAGCGGCTCGGCCGGGGTCACCCCGTCGAGCCGCTTTCGCGTGTTCGCCCCATGTGGTCACCCGGCGGCTATAACGGCCGAGAAGCGCCTCGACCGCCGCGCTTGTCGTCTGTCTGGCCGCCCCGTGGCTATCACGGCCGAGCACACGCCTCATCTCGTCCGTTGGAGTCACCCGGTGACCGCCGCGCCGGGCTCGCACGACCAGGTCTCCTAGGCGTCGACCGCCGCGCGGCTGAGAGGCCGGTGCAGGCGCACCGGCCTCTTCGCTTGACGGCTCAGAGCCAGCCGCGCCGCCGGAAGACGAGGTACAGGCCCAGGCTGACGCCCAGCATCAGGGCCACCGAGAAGGCGAATCCCCACGCCTCGCGCAGCCCCGGCATGTCCGCGAAGTTCATGCCGTAGACGGTCCCGATCAGGGTCGGCGCGAACAGGATCGCGGCCCAGGCGCTGATCCGCTTGACCTGCTCGTTCTGGTCGAAGGTGCTGACGGTGAGCGCCTTGATCTCCTCGTTCTGGGCCTGGTTCACGAGCGTGGCGTTGACCGTCAGGATGTCGGACAGCATCTGGCGGAAGCCGTCGACCCGCTCGGCGACGATGGTGGCGTGGTCGGCCACGTCGCGGAGGCGGCGGCGCAGCTCCTCATCGGTGTCGTACTTCTCGAACCCCTGCTCGAGGCCGCTCAACATCCCCAGCAGCGGCTTGACCGAACGCTGGAAGTCGATCACCTCGCGCGACAGCTCGTAGATGCGGCGGCTCACCTTCGGGTCGCCGCCGAAGACCTCGGTCTCGATCTCGTCGATGTCCTTCTGGAGCCCGGCCACCACCGGCGCGTAGCCGTCCACCACGCCGTCCAGGATCGCGTACAGCACCGCCTCGGGGCCCAGTCGCAGGAGATCGGGATCGGCCTCCATCCGGCTGCGCACCGCATGCAGGTCCGGGGTGGCGCTGTGGCGGACGGTGATGACGAAGTCAGGACCGATGAAGATGTGGATCTCGCCGAACTCGACCTCCTCGATCTCGTCGAGGTAGGTGGCCGCGCGCAGGACGACGAAGAGGATCTCGTCGTAGCGCTCGAGCTTGGGTCGCTGATGGGCGACGATGGCGTCCTCGACGGCCACCTCGTGCAGACCGAACTCCTCGGCCACGGCCTGCAGCTGGTGCGGGTCCGGCCGGAAGAGCCCGATCCAGGCCATCCCGCCCGGCGTCGCCCTGAGCCGGCTGGCCGCATCGGCCACCGTGGCCGGAGAGACGGCGCGAGCTCCGTCCTGGTAGATGGCGGCATCCACGACGCTCTGCTCGACCGGCACCCGGTCGGGCTCCGGGCCGGGCTCCATGGTGTGTTCGGGGGCTGTGGCATGCAGATCCCGCTCGGCGCCGCGCTCGGTGCCGCGCTCGGTGCCGCGCCGAAGGCCGGGGATGCGCAGCTGGATGCGTGACCGCCGCTCCGTCATGCGGGCGACGATACGGCATCCAGGAACGGCACGGCCCGCCGAGACGCCCTTCTTGCGCGGGCTGCGCCGACTCCTCGACTCGTCCCCGTGACGGGGACTACGCCGGCGACGCCACCGGGAGGCCGAGCTTCCGGGCCGCGATCGCCTGCCGCGCGTCGTAAGTGACGAAGGCGTCGAGCTCATCGCCCAGCTCCAGGGCGGAGGCCAGATGGACGGCGTCCAACGACCGCAGGCCGGCGGGCTCCAGCTCGGCCGCGCGGCCGGCGATCCCCCTGTCCAGCTCGACGAACTCCATGACCTCCAGCAATGACCGCGCCTGGCCGACCGCGGCCGGATTGGCACGTCGCACGGCCCGCAGCAGCTCCACCGCCAGCACGCGGCTGCTCACCCGCGCCATGCGGTCACGGACGAAACCCCGGAGTGACTGCGACTCCGGCTCGCTGACCACGAGCTTGACCGCCGCGGACGCGTCCAGGTAGACACGGCCGCTCACCACTCCTCCTCGTCGCGCATCTCGCGCAACACCTCGGAGACCTGCTTGCCAGGGAGGGGTGGCAACGGCTCGGGCATCTCCTCCCAGCGCCGCGTGGCGGGTGTGATGCGCCCCTCGGCCAGCATGCGTTCGTACGTGGAGGTGGGCCGATCCGGCAGTGGCGTCAGGTGGGCCACCGGCTCGCCGCGCTCGGTCACCTCGTAGGCGCGCCCATCCTCCCGGACGTGCCTGAGGTAGACCGACAGGTTCTGGCGCAGCTCACGCACCCCTACCCGATCCGGTCGTCGCTTCGCAGGGCTCATGACGCACAACGGTAGCACATTGGCTAGCGGCCCAGCTGCAGCAGCTCGCCCCGCCCCCGTACGCTGAGCGTGCACAACCGAGAAGTTCCCCGCCGAGCACGGCGCAACATGGCCGCCCTGCTCGCTCAGCGTGCACCGGCGCCAACTTCTGGCCTGAATCGGCCCTCCAGGCACCGCTCCTTGGCGGTTGTGCACGCTGGGCGCACATGGGTTGCAGCCACGGGCCGATAGCCCCCCGGGGCTGACCAAGCGATGGCAGGGGCTACCGCTCCACCGGCTTTGAAACCCGATCCTCCGGCTTCCGCGTCGGCTGCTGGCGGACTGCCGGCGCGGGCTGACCGCTGGACGGCGCTGTCGGGACGGCGCGGTGGTGCTTGCCGCGCACCCCGGCGCGAAAGTCGTACTCGGACTCGGGTTCAGGCTTCTTCGTAGTCATGCTGCTCGCGCTTCGTGGCGCGCCTTGCGAAGATCACTCGGATCTTACTCCCGCGTTCCGTGTAACCAACGACGAGGAGCCGACCTGCCGCTGAGGTACCCAGGCTCACAAAGCGGTCCTCGTCAATCGAATGGTTCGGGTCCTGGATCGTGAGTTCGAGCGGATCCCAGAACACGCTTGCTGCCTCTTCAAACGTCACCCCGTACTTCGCGGCGTTGGCGCGCGCCTTGTCGGCATCCCAGTCGAGCTCCACCGGTCCGAGCGTACCGACACGTTCTTACCGGCGGCCTACCGACGGGGTCCGCCGCCCTCAGAAGGTGATCACGACCTTGCCGCGGGCGTGGCCGTCGTTGACCCACTTCAGCGCCTCCACGATCTCCCCCAGCGGGTAGCGCCGGTCGATGAACGGCCGCACCTTCCCGGCCGCGATCAGCTCCTTGATGCGGTCGACGTCGGGCGGGTGCATCGGCTTCCACCAGAGCATCAGGCCCATGTGCCTGCGGGTGAGCAGCCCCAGCGAGCATGCCGCCCAGGATGCCGCTGACGATCGCCCGGCCGTTGCCGCCCAGCGTCACGTACACGCCGCCCGGCCGCAACGCGCGCCGCACCGCGAAGAGCGAGTGGTGCGAATCGGTGTCGACGATCCAGTCCCACTGCCGGCCCAGGCGCGTCCAGTTGACGTCGGTGTAGCTGAGGACCTCATCGGCCCCGAGCGAGCGCACGAAGTCGACCTTGGCGCTGCTGCAGACGCCGGTCACCTCCGCGCCCATCGCCTTCGCGATCTGGACCGCGAACGGACCGACATTGCCCGATGCGCCCGACACCAGCACCTTGTCCCCCGCCTGCACGCTCGCGACCCTTGCGGGTCCGCAGCCCCTGGAGCGCCAGGACCGATGAGTGCCCCAGGGTGGCGGCGTCCTCGAAGCTCATGCCCGGCGGGATCGGCTGCCAGCCCTTCTCCGGCGAGGCCACGTACTCGGCGAAGGCCCCGGTGCTGCCGCTGGCGAACAGGTCGGTGAAGACCTCGTCGCCGGGGCGGAAGCGCGTCACGCCGGCGCCCACCGCCTCGACCACGCCCGCGACATCGAAGCCGATCTGCGGCTGCCGCGGCGCCCGCAGCCCCATGAAGAGGCGGATGAACTGGGGGCGCGGCTGGATGTGGTCGAGGTCAGCCCGGTTGACCGATGCGGCCCGGGTCCGAACCAGCACCTCGC
>CAWAHY010000002.1:0-191399 GCA_963782015.1 uncultured Chloroflexia bacterium | reverse complement strand
GTCCAGGGGTTGGCCTCGGCATACGCGAAGCGGTTGAGGCTCAAGGGGTCAGCCGGTGCGCCGGCGTAGGTGTCGAGCTGGGTGAAGGCGCCAATGGCAGGGTCGTAGAAGCGGGCGCCGGCGGCGTACAGCGGATGGGCATCGGGGCTGACGTCGAGCCGGCCCTGGAAGCGCCACGGGGTCGGGAAGCTGCCACCCGCGTCATAGGCGGCGGCGGTCAGCCCGTATGCGTCGTAGCGGGTGGCACTCAGCAGCGCCGTCTCCGTGGCGTTGACCACCGCCGCGAGATTCGCGTGCAGGTCGGGCAGCAGGTAGCCCGTGCGTGCCGGACTGACTGGTGGCCAGCCGGGCACCGGACGGATCGAGGGCGCTGCTGGTGGGGATCCCGGCCGTGGTGATGCGCCAGACCGTCTCGCTGGTAGCGACGTACTCGTACGCATCCGTGCCGCCCGGGGTGACGCGGGATGCGTGCCGACCCAGCGCGTCGAAGCCAAAGCTGGTGGCACTCTGCCCCGGTGGGGTGAGGGACACGAGGCGATCGGCCAGGTCGTAGGTGGCCGCGGTGTTGAGGTTGACCGCCGGCGCCGAGGCGGTCTGGTTGCCATACGGGTCGTAGGCCAGGTAGGTGGTGACCCCGCTATCGGTGCGGCTGATCAGCTCTCCCGTGCGGTCGTAGGCGTAGGTGGTGGTGGCGCCGCCCAGGACCGCGCTGCTGCGGTTGGTGTCGCGGTCGTAGGTGTAGGCCGCGGCGCTGGTCAGGCCGGAGGCGGCGGTGACCCGGTTGGCGCCGTCGTAGGTGAAGCTCTGGGTGGCGCTGCCGGCATCGCCGCTGATCCCGGTCAGGGAGCGACCCTCACTGGTGACGTTGCCGTCGCGGTCGTAGGTCTGGCTGAAGGAGGACGCCGCGCTGCCGATCTTGGCGAAGGCGGTCGGGCGCTTGGCGAGGTCGTAGCCGAAGGTGGCGGCCCCACTCGAGCCGACCGGCCAGGCGCGACCGTCGAGCAGGCCATCCAGGCGCCAGCCAAAGGTGAGCGTGCCGGAGTAGACCGGCGAGGTCATCGAGGTCAGGCGGTTGGCCCAGTCGTAGCCGAAGCCGCTGCTGCCCAGGGTGCCATCGCTGCGCGAGGCGAGCGTGCCGGTCGCGTTCCAGCCGTTGTCGGTCAGGACGGTGCTGCTGCGCTTGACCTGGTCGGGCCGGCCCAGGCCGTCGTAGGTGAAGGTCAGGGTATCGGTGCCTTCACTCGAGGCGTTGCCGTCGAAGGCCAGGGCTGATGCTCAATATGCTTGACAGTTAGTGCCTAAGTGCGTAACTTATAGTACATGAGCAAACGCACACCGCCGTCATTTCCGCACTACGCACGCTTGGCGCGCTCCCTGGGAGCCAGGATCCGCGCGGCCAGGCTGCGGCGGCATATCTCGCAGGTCGAGATGGCCGAGCGGATGGGGATCACCCGCAACACGCTCATGAACCTGGAGCGCGGAGCGCTGTCCGTTGGTCTCGGCGTCCTGGTTCGCGCCCTGGGGGTTCTCGGCCTTGAGGACGACGTGGATCGGCTGGCGGGCGAGGATGAAGTTGGCCGACGCCTGGCCGACGCACGGTCGACTCCAGGCCGCCGCCGGAAGGGGACGAGCCATACATGAGGCGACCCCTCCCGGCGGTTGTCTCCGTCGACCTCGACACCACCTTGTTCGGCGGACCGCTGCAGATCGGCAGCCTGCGCCGCATCAGCGGACCGAGCGGCGACGTAATTGCCTTCGCCTACGATCCTGGTTGGCTCGCGCGTCCCGGCGCCTTTGTGATCGATCCGTCGCATGGCCTCTACCCAGGTGACCAGTACCCGCGCCAGGGCCAGGACATCTCGCCGATCTTCACCGACTCGGCCCCCGACCGATGGGGCCGCACCCTGCTCGATCGCCGTGAGGCTCTCGAGGCCAGGGAGGAGGGTCGCAGCCGTCGCGGATTAGGCGAATGGGAGTACCTGCTCGGCGTCGCCGACGTCTCCCGCATGGGCGCCCTGCGCTTCCGGGACGATCGGGGTCGGTACCTCGACGACGTGACCCCATCCATGCCACCGGTGGCTCGCCTCAGGGAGCTCGAGGCGGCCGCGCGCGAGCTCGAACGACCAACGCGCAATCTTTCGTCGGAGGCCGAACAGCTTGCGCTCCTGCTGGCCCCCGGTGGTTCACTGGGCGGCGCCAGACCAAAGGCGTCGTACCTCGCGACCGACGGGGACCTCTGGCTCGCGAAATTCCCATCGCGGAACGACAACCGCGACATGGCCGGCTGCGAATGGGTCCTCAACGAGTTGGCTGCCCGAGCCGGGATCGACGTCGCGGAGCACCGTCTCCTCACCCTCGGTTCTGAGTATTCGACCTTCGCCGCACGTCGCTTCGACCGCGAAGGCGACACCCGCCGCCTGTATGCATCGGCGATGACCATGCTGTCCCGCCACGACCGTGAGGCGAGCAGCTACCTGGAAATCGCACTCGCGGTGGCCGATCTCAGTCCCGCCGGCGAGGTCGGCGCCCAGCTGGAGCAACTCTTCCGAAGGGTGGCCTTCAACGTGCTCACGCAGCATCGCGATGACCACCTGCGCAACCACGGCTTCCTGCGCGGCGCCACCGGTTGGCGGCTTGCCCCCGCATTCGACCTCAACCCGATGCCGGAGATGGCAGGGCACGAACTCGCGATCGATGAGAGCGTGCATGCCGGGGACATCGATCTGGTCATCGAAACGGCCCCGTTCTATCGCCTGTCCGCAGGCGAGGCACGCGAGGTGGTGACTCAGGTTCGCGAAGGGTTGGGATCTTGGCGACTGGCCGCTGCGGCGGCCCGCCTCGGGGCCACTGAGCTGGAAGTCCTGGCCGAGGCGATCGCGGTCTGATCCGTAGGTCGGCGAGACGACCACGCGACGTCCGTCTGACCACCCGCAGTGACTACGACGCCCTGGGACGGCCGATCTTCGAAGTCAGCCCGCGCGGCATCCGCACCGCCTCGACCTACGACCGCCTGGGCCGCACCACCTCGACCACCGCCAACTACCGCGACGGATCCGGCTCTGGCGCCGCCACGGACGATGATCTGACCGCTACCTTCGCCTATGACGCACTGGGCGAGCTGCTGGGCAGCTGTTCGCCGCGCCAGGTGTTCGCCACCGGCTGCGACCCCGCCACGCCCAGCAACGGCCAAGCCTGGCACTACACCTACGACGCCATGGGCCACCAGGTCAGCCAGGCGCCACCGGTCAACCAGACCCTGACCGCCCTCTCGTCGCGCTCGTGGACCTACGACGCCGGCGGGCGGCTGACCAGCGTCTGCGACTTCGCGGCGGGCGGCTCGTGCGCCACGGCCACACGCCATACCGACCCGACCTATGACGGCCTGGGTCGCGAGCTGAGCCGCACGGTGTACTCAGGCTCCGGTACCGGTACCCCCAAGCTGGCCTGGACCACCACCTACAACCCCGATGGCAGCCAGGCCAGCCTGGCCTTCGACGGCAACGCCTCGAATGAAGGCACCGATACGCTGACCTTCACCTACGACGGCCTGGGCCGGCCCGACCAGGTCAAGCGCAGCAGCACGGTGCTGACCGACAACGGCTGGAACGCGACCGGCACGCTCGCCTCGCGCAGCGATGGCACCCTGGGCAGCAGCGGCTTCGGCTACGACTGGGCCAACCGCCTGACCTCGATGACCTCGCCGGTCTACGCCGGCACGCTCACCTTTGGCTGGCGCCTGGATGGCCTGCTCGACGGCCGCGCCTGGCCGGTGGGCGCGAGTGGCGCCGCCACCTTCGGCTACGACCTCGCCAAGCGCCCGACCGCCTTCGCCAAGATCGGCAGCGCCGCGTCCTCCTTCAGCCAGACCTACGACCGCGACGGCAACGTCACCAGTGAGGGTCGCTCCCTGACCGGGATCAGCGGCGATGCCGGCAGCGCCACCCAGTCCTTCACCTACGACGGTGCCAACCGGGTCACCGCCGCCTCAGGGCCTGACCAGCGCGGCGGCCTACACCTACGACCGCGACACCAACCGCAGCAGCGCGGTCCTGGGCGGCACCACCACCACCTACGCCTACGACCGCACGGGAGAGCTGATCAGCCGCACCGATAGCGGGGTCACCACCTATCTGGCCTACGACCCGTATGGCAACCAGACTGCCTCGGCGCCGGCGGTCAACCTCAACACCGCGTCCACCTACGACCTGGCCGATCGCCTCGTGTCCCTCACCCCACCGGGGGCAAGTGCCACCAGCTTTGGCTTCGACGCGCTGGGTCGGCACGCATCCCGCGTCACCCCGGGTGGCACGGATGCGTACGAGTACGTCGCAACGAGCGAGACGGTCTGGCGCATCACCACGGCGGGGATCCCCACCAGCAGCGCCCTCGATCCGTCCGGTGCCCGGCTGGCCACCGCCCAGTCCGGCACGACGGGCTACCTGCTGCCCGACCTGCACGGGAATCTCGCGGCGGTGGTGAACGCCGGCGAGACGGCGCTGCTGAGTGCCACCCGCTACGACGCCTTCGGGCTGACCGCCGCCGCCTATGACGCCGGGGGCAGCTTCCCGACCCCGTGGCGCTTCCAGGGCCGGCTCGACGTCAGCCCCGATACCCACCCGCTGTACGCCGCCGGCGCCCGCTTCTACGACCCCGCCATTGGCGCCTTCACCCAGCTCGACACCTACGCCGGCTCACCGGCTGACCCCTTGAGCCTCAACCGCTTCGCCTATGCCGAGGCCAACCCCTGGACGCTCGTGGATCCGAGTGGGCATCGGCCCTGTCCCGACGTCGTGTGCGACACCGTCGTCGACAGCTCGAAGCCGCCACCTCCAGAGCCGCCCCAACCTCCTGGTCCAGTTCCTGAGGGACCTGCCTTAGGCCAATCTGCCGCCGATCCTTTTATCTACGTTGTCGTTAACCCCGCTGCGTTTGAGGGTCCAGCCCCATGCGTCGCCGGGACGTGCCCGACGACTGTCCCCCTGCCGCGTGATCCCCGTTATAGCTCGTTCGGCACGCATGTTGGCCTCGGTGGGTGCGCCTCGGTGCCAGTGTACGGCTGGCCGTGTGACCTCCTTGATGCCGGACTATCCCTCGCAGAGGGCGACGTCCCCGGCTTCTTCATTTCTCTGTTGGGGACGATCAGCATCGGGGATTCGCTGCGCGCCGCTCGCCAGGGCGAAAGGAAGGCAGCGATGGCGGCAGGCCATTTAGCGCTGGACACCGATGTACTCATCTTCGGACTTGAAAAGGGCCAAATTGCGGCCGTTGACGCTGCTTTGGCCGGGCGCACGCCCGTTGTTTCACCGCAGGCCGCACGCGAGTTCCTCCGGCAGGGCGACCGCAATGTCCTGCGGAACTTCCTTGTCGAACGAGGCGGTAGGATTGGTCCTCGCGCCAATGCTCGCGTTCTCGATGACCTTGAAGCCCAGGCCGAGTTGATCGGAAGGATCCAGAAGCTGAGCGATCGCCTGGTTGCCGGCTCGGCGGTAAGGGAAGGGATTACGCTCCTAACCAATGACAAGAGGTTTTACTCGTGGCTACGCGAGGTTGGGTACGACGCCGAATTGTGGACGCCATGATTGAGCACGTGGACCAAGTGAGCCAGCAAGGGCCTTGTGCCGGCCTGGCGCTTCGAGGTTAGATGTGAAACGCAATTCTGGAGAAGAAAACGTCGCGAGTATCGGCGGGCTGCCGCTCGACGAAGCCGAAAGGATCGCTGCCTCGACTCCTGAGCGGGATCGACTAGCTATCGTCGCATGGGCCTACGAAATCCTTCGTGAAAACTGGCGGCAAGGGGGAACATATCGAGGACTCCTCGAGTCACTTGGCTTTGACCAGACAATGGTGGCCGATCCGTACCGGGTACTGCTAGCGGCAGGTGCCCAAGACCTGAACAATGCGCTCGCAAGTGTGGACGCTGACAAGTCGCCCCATCCGCGCTTATGAAGCCGCGGTCTCGACCGGGCGGACGTTTGTTGGGTAGGAAAGGCGGACGGAGTTCCCAGAAATCCCGCTGCGGGCGCGGCCTATCAAGACTCCGCGCCTTTGACCGCGACCCCGACTATCACCAACTCCCCTGGTGTCACCACGCATTCCCAATGCTCCGCGAGACTCGTCGATCCCCGCCTGCAGTTGCCGGCCGCCCCGGGCCTGACTCGTTCCTCATGGCACGAGGCCGCGGGCTGCCCACGCCCAGGCGGTGACGACGAACGGCGCGACCGGGATCAGGCTGCGGCACCGCTCGCGGAGCTGGCCCAGCCGAATGGGGTCGAGGCCCGCCACGTACGAGCCCGCCGGGCCGGCCAGCGGGTGAACGGTCCCCCACGCGCTCGACGTGGGCATCAGGTGTGCCGAACTGGAGATTCGCCAGGCCCGAGGCATTCTTCGTCGGTCTAACCATGGGCAGGCGCCATATGCTGGTGCCCAATATGTGTGGAATTGACCGGCAGCCGTGCACCCGAGCATGACGAGTACACGCCACCGATGACCGCCAGCGGCGCCCCTGCGCACCCGCGACTCAGGCCTCCGACGTATCGCACGCTCGTCCTGATGGGCGTGGTCGTCCTGCTCGTGGTGGTCGCGCTGGCGGCGGGCGCGGCGCTCGCGCCCTACGGGCTGGCCCTGCTCCTGGCCTTCGTCCTGAATCCGGCCGTCGATTGGCTCGAGAGGCGGGGTGTTGGTCGAGGGCCTGGCACGGTCCTGATCATCGTCGGGATCCTGGCCGTGCTCGCCGCAGTCGCGTATCTCGTGGCGGACCGCCTCATCGAGCAGGCCTCGGCGCTCGTCGCATCGTGGCCGGAGGTGAGCGCCACCCTGGTGGCCGGTCTCCAGGCATCCGGGCTGCCGTCGGGAATCGTCGATCCGCTGGTGTCGTTGATCGAGGATCTGCCCCACGTCATCGTCAACCTTCCCCCGGAGCTGCTCCGGACCGCGGTGGCGGCGATCGGCAGCGGGATCGTCGCCCTCCTCACGCTGGCCGGCCTGCCCTTCTTCCTGTACTACGTACTGGTTGACCGCCCCGGGCTGGTTCGGGGCGCCTACAGCCTGATCCCGGAGGAGTACGTCGACTCGGCCCGCGACATCGCCGGCATCGCCAACGGCGTCTTCGCGGCCTGGGCGTGGAGCCAGCTGCTGCTGGGGCTGTCGGTGTCGGTCCCGGTCTTCATCGGCTTCCTGCTGTTCGGCATCCTGGTCGACCCGTTCTACACGAACTTCGCCCTGCTCTTCGCGGTGATCGCTTTCTTCACCGAGTTCATCCCGATCGTGGGCGCCTACCTGGCCATGATCCCGGCCGTGATCGTCACCCTGGCCGCCGTGGGACCACTGGGCGCGGTGCTGACCGCCCTGCTGTTCATGTCGGTCCAGGTGTTCGAAGGCAGCGTCCTGGTGCCGCGCATCCAGGGCCGCGCCCTCAGCCTGCCACCGGCCGTCGTGCTGGTGGCCCTCGTCATCGGTGTGGCATTGGGCGGCTTCCTGGGCGTGTTGATCGCGCTGCCCGTGACGGCGACCCTGCAAGCGGTGATCGCGTACCTCTATGACCGCGCCGCTGCGCCGCCGCCAGCGCCGGTTGGTTCGGGGGCGCTGCCTGCCCACCCAACGCGGGACCACGAATCGACCTGATCGTGTGACGCGGGGTCACCCTTCCGAACGACACGCTCCCTCCGACAAGAACAACTAGCTCGGAGGAACATCTCATGCTTGGTTTCATCGCCCGCGAGTGGTGGGTATTTCTGGTGAGGGGCATCGCGGCCATCGTCTTTGGCGTGATGGCCCTCGTCTGGCCGGTCGCGACGCTTTTGGTGCTCGTGATCATGTTCGGAGCCTATGTCCTGGTGGACGGCGTCACGCTGCTCGTCGCGCTCATCCGCGGCGATGCGCCCGCGCGTCGTCATGCCTGGGCGGTCGGCATCATGGGGGCGCTCGGCATTGTCGCCGGCATCGTCACATTCGCCTGGCCGGATGCCACGGCACTCACGCTGCTGTACGTGGTCGCCTTCTGGGCGATCGCCATGGGTGTGATGCAGATGATGGCTGCCATCGCCCTGCGGCGCGAGATCGACGGCGAGTTCTGGATGGGCCTCGGCGGCCTGGTCTCGGTGGTGTTCGGGGCCGTGCTCATCCTGTTCCCGGGCGCCGGCCTGCTCTCGCTGGTCTGGCTGGTCGGGTTCTGGGCCATCACCTTCGGCGCCTCGAGCGTCGGCCTCGCCTTCCGGCTCCGCGGTATCGACCAAGGGCTGCACAAGGTGCCGCCGGCTGCTGCCTGATCCCACGGAACCGACGACCTGAATGATCAGCCGGATCGGACGACGACGCCTCATCCGGCTGCAACCAACCATCTGAGCACTGGGACCGCAATGAGTGCGGACCAAGAAAGGAGAGATAGACGTGAACAAGATCCTCATCTCCGTCTTCGACACGGAGGAAGCTGCGTTTGAAGGCGTGAGCGCCCTCAAGGACCTGCATCGGGACGGCGAGATCACCCTGTATGCGTCGGCGGTGATCGCCAAGGACACCCAGGGGCAGGTGGCGGTCCGCCAGGCGGCTGATCGCGGACCGATCGGAACACTGGTCGGCATCGTGACCGGCAGCCTCGTCGGGCTGCTCGGTGGCCCGGTCGGCGTCGCGGTCGGTGCGTACGTCGGCGGAACCGGCGGCGTGCTGTACGACCTGTTCTCGGCGGGCTTCGGCGTCGACATCGTCGACGAGGTCTCGGCTGCCCTGACGCCTGGGAAGGCGGCCGTGGTGGCCGACATCGACGAGGCCTGGGTCACGCCGGTCGAGACCCGGCTCGGAGCGATGGGAGCCATGACCTTCCGACGCCTCCCCGGCGAGGTGCTCGACGAGCAGCTGACCCGCGAGGCCGAGATCGGAAAGGCCGAGCTCGAGCAGCTGCAGGCGGAGCTCGACGAGGAGTCCGGCGAGGCGAAGGCAAAGGTGCAGGCGGCCATCGAGACGCAGCAGCGGAAGCTGCAGGTGCTCGTGACCCGCGTGGACACCGCCATCGACCAGCAGATGGCCGACCTCGACGCGAAGCTGACCACCCTGCGCGCGCAGTGGGATACGGCGAGCGGCCGGCAGAAGGAGCGAATCGACGCTCGGATCGCCGAGCTCAAGGCGTCCCACGAGGCGCGGAAGGCAAAGCTCCAGCAGGCACGCGCGCTTGCGAAGCAGGCGCTCGAACTCACCCGCGAGGCGGTCGTCGCCTGACGCTCGCCCTCTCGGTCGCGAGGCCACCAGGTCGTGGAGACCCGGTGGCCTCGTCGTTTCCCGGGACCGCAATCTACCGGCGTCGAACCTCGACGAGCTCGAGGTTGAGCGGTTAGCGGCGCTTGGCTGATGAGCCGATGAGCCCGAGTTCGCGGGCGCGCGCGACGGCATCCGACCGGCGGTGAACTCCGAGTTTCTCGTACACGTGCCGCATGTGCGTCTTGACGGTGCTGGTCGAAAGGTACAGTTCGCCAGCGATTTCCGGCGCTGTCAGGTTCGTCGGCAAATGACGCAGCACCCGCAGCTCGCTCGCCGTCAGGGAGTCGACCCCGTCCGGAGCGACGCGGACTCGACCGGCGGGAACCTCGCCGGCGAGGGCGTCAAGGATGTCCGACAGCAGCGCCGCGTGCGCGGTCTGATGCCTCGGGTGCCGCTCGAGGAGGTCGCGCGCCGGCACCATCAGGAACGGGAAGATGAGCGCGTCTGGCTCGGCCAAATCGAGTGCACGCTCGATGTCCCGCTCGACGCGCGCGCCATCCCCGAGCCGGTCGGCTGCGACCGCGTCGAGCACGAGCGCCTGGATCACGCTACCGACGCGGATGCCCGGCGATGTCCCATCCAGGACCGGGGCGAGCAACTCGGTCGCAGCCTGTGGCTCACCCTCGGCGAGCCGGAGCGCAGCGATGGCCGTCCGGGCCTCGGCGACCTCGAGCTCTCGGTCGGTGACACCGTCGAGGGTGGCTCGCGCTGCGCTCACATCGGCCAGTCGCAGCTGGACGTGGGCGATCGATGCTCTGGTCATGCCTGTCAGCGCATGCTCGGTCGCCAGCAGCAGCTGGAGTCGCTCCGCGGCGCGGAACTCGTGGATCGCGTCCCGTAGCCGACCATCGCCGATATGCAGCTCGCCACTGACCCAGTGCACGAGCAGTGCGGTAGCCGGCTCGATCTCCGGCCGCAGGCAGTTCATCGCTCGCTCCAACCACCGTCGGCCGTCGGCAAAGCGTGCCTGCGCGGACTCCAGGCTGGCCAGCGTCGCGAGCGCGGTACAGGCGACCGGGTCGCTTCCCCAGCCGTGCGCGTCCGCGATGGCAATGGCCTCTTCGCTCAGCCGGCGCGCCTGCTCGATCGAGTGCCGCGCGGCGTGGAGCGCGAGGTGCGAGAGGCAAGGGACTGCCACGTACGGGCGATCGAACTGCCGCGCGAGCGCCAGCGCCTGCTCGAGGTGGCGCGCGGAGTCGTCCAGCCGCAGCGCCCAGAGTTCGACGATGCCCAGGTTCATGAGCGCCACCGCCATCGCGTCGTTGCCGAGCGCCACATCGGTGGCCGTGTCCGCGCCGTCGGATTCGAGCAGGGGACCAGCCTCTCGAAGCGCCGCGTCGAGGTCCCCGCGCTGGCGTGCGAGCGCCAGTCGGGCGGTGGCGAGCAACGCCTCGACCCGACGCTGCCGTTCGGGGAGGACGTGCGAGACGTGTCGCTCGGCCACGGCGACGTAGGCGGCGGCACCGTCGAGCGAGTGCTGCGTGACCTCCGCGTAGGCCAGGTAGGCCGCGAGCTCCGGATCGGTGAGCGTCGCCGTGGGGAAGGCGGCCGCCAGGCCGCCGATGGCGGCGCCGCGTCCGTCGAGGGAGAGGCTGAAGCCGTGCTCCGCCAGCAGGCGACCGGCGTGCCCCCAGTCCTCGCCGGCCTGCGCGTGGCGGATCGCGTCGAGCACCTGGCCATGTTCGGCGAACCACGCGGCTGCGGCGAGATGCAGCGTCGAGATGGACTCCGGTTCCGTCCGGCGCAGCTCGAGGCGAAGGAGGTCGGCGAAGAGTCGGTGGTAGCGAAACCATGAACGGTCGGCGTCAACCGAGACGACAAAGGCATTCGCCTCCTCGAGCTCGAGGAGGATCCGTTCTGAGCCGCGGCTTCCGGTCAGGCGGTCGGCCAGGGCACCGTTCAATCGCTCGACGATCGAGGTGCGGAGCAGGAGCCGCCTGACGTTCGGGGGGTTGGCGCCGAAGGACTTCGGAGAGCAGGTAGTCCGCGACCGTCCGGTCGCTCCCGGAGAAGGCGGCGATGAAGGACTGCGGGTCGGCATGGCGCGTCAGCGAGAGCGCGACAAGCCGCAGCCCGGCGGCCCAACCCTCGCAACGTGCTGCGACCGTGGCGATTCCGTCCTCGGTGAGCTTCACGCCCGCGGCGGCGAACAGGTCCCGCGCTTCGCCTTCGGTGAAGCGGAGATCCGTGCCGCGCAGCTCGGTGAGCTGACCCGTCAGGCGGAGCCGATGCAGTCCCAGCTGAGGGTCGCGCCGCGTGGCCAGGACCACGCGCAGCAACGGGGGCCGCCGCGCGAGCAGCATCTCCAGTTGGACCAGCGCCTCTGGCGAGACCAGCTCGTGCAGATCGTCGATCACGAGGATGACCGGCTCCTCGAGCGATTCCAGCTCTGAGACAAGTCGCTGGACGACCGCCTCGCCATCGAAGGTCAACGCGGGCGCCAGCTCTCCGATGGCTCCCTGCCTGCCTGCCGCGCGGTGCAGCTGCTCGACCACCGACAGCCAGAAGCGCTGCGCGTCGCGCTCGTCGTGCTCGATGGTGACCCAGGCAGCCCGCGTATCGGCACCGGCGTCTTCGAGCCACGAGCGAAGCAGCACCGTCTTGCCGCTGCCGGCGGCCGCCGACAGGAGCGTCACGCCGCGGGCGACGCCAGCGGACAGGCGCTCGAACAACGCTGGACGTGCCACGACGCCGGTCGCGTGTTCGGCGACCTGCGCCTCCGGACCGCGCATGACGTCATCGTAAGCGCCGCTCCGCCGATCAGGAAGCGGCGACCTGCCTATGCCTGCCTCGTTTCGTCCGCTTGTGCCGCATGTCGCCTGATCATGTCGGGTTCTAGACGATGCCGCGGGCTGCCCACGCCCAGGCGGTCACCACGAACGGCACGACGGGGATCAGGCTGCGGCATCGCTCGCGGAGCTGGCCCAGCCGATCGGGATCAAGGCGAGCCACGTATGAGCCCGCCGGCCCGACCCCGCCGGTGAACGGCTCCCACCACGCCTCGAAGGTCGGGTGCTCCAGGGAGGCGGTCAGGGTCGTCTGCTCGACCTGGCGCAGCCCGGCCGCCGCACACAGCTCCGCCAGGTGGCCTTCGCGAGTGCCGGGAAGCCGCGACTCGTCCTCGACATCGGGGTCCAGCTCGCGCGCGGCGCGCCAGAAGATGCTCAGCGGGCCATGGCTGCCGGCGTGGTCCCAGACGCACGCGGCCACGACACCGTCGCGCCGGGTCACCCGCGCCATCTCGGCCAGTCCCGCCACTGGATCGGTCATGAAATGGACCACGAGCTGCGCCAGGCTGGCGTCGAATGCCCCGTCCGCGAAGGGCAGATGCTCGGCGGAGGCCCTCAGCACGTTGACGCCGGGGTGGCGCAGTCGAGCGGCAGCGACGAAGGACGCGGATGGGTCGACGGCCGCGACCGACTCCGGTCCCAGCCGCGTGACCAGCTCGGAGGTGAGCGCGCCGGGGCCGCAACCGACGTCGAGCACCCGTTGGCCGGCGCTCACCCCGGCGAGATCGGCCAGTTGGGGCGCGAGCTGCCGCGAGTAGACGCCCATGTAGCGGTCGTAGGTCTCCGCGGCCACCTCGAAGCTCACGCGCGTAATCTACGACGATGACGACGCAGCAGGGCATGTACGGCCAGACACCGAGCGGTCCCACCGACCCCGACGCCTGGCTGGCGGCGCTCGACGACGTGCGCCGCCCGCAGCTCGAGGAGCTCGACGCCAGGATCCGCACGGTGGCACCCGGCCTGCGCCGGTACGTCGAGCGTGGATTCCTGAGCTACGGTCGCTACTCGTATCGGGGCCGGTCAGGCCGATCCGGCGAGTGGATGTGCCTGGCGCTCGCCTCGAACAAGCAGTACATCTCGCTGTACGCGGGACCGATCGGCCTGGAGCCGTTCGTCCCGCGCCTGCCGAAGGCGAACCTGGGCCGAGGCTGCGTCCGCTTCAAGCGCCTGTCCGATGTCGACCTCGCGGTCATCGACGAGGTGATCCGTGCCTCGGCCGCCACAGACGGCCAGCTGATCATCGCCTGAGCCGCGAATCAGTGGCGCGTATCCGAGTCAGGCCAGCTCGAGCACCACCTCCCCTGCGGATCGGTCGTCAGGCCTGATGGTGTGCTCGAGTCTACCCAGAGCCGGTCCTGTGCCCATCCCGCATCGCGAGCCACGCCTCTAGGAGCCGACGATCAGCTGGCCCGCTCGGGTCCGTGCACGGCGGATCGCTCGTTGTGATTGGCCCCAGCATGAAGATCTGACCGCCCGACTCGTAGTCCGCGCCGGCCCATGCCTCAGTGACGGACCGGCAGCCGGACATATCGTCAGCTCCGCGCCGCGAAGGCACGGTCCCGCGTGGGAGATCGGAGTCGCCGTCCAACGCCACGACGCGCCAGAGGTTCCAGCCATCTCGTCGCGGTTCGGTCGCGTTCCCAGAGTCGCGGCTCCCATGCGCAGACAACCAGACGCCAGCCCGAGGAGGATGGCCGCGCGAGGCCCGCCATGAAGGCGCCGTTCGAGGCGCCGGCGTCGGATCCCAGCATCCTCCGCTCGATTCCTCCCGCTGATTGACCTCAAGCTCCGCCGGGAGCATCACGCAGCCGGCGGCCCGAGCATCCGAGGCGAGGGACTCCAGCGGCTCGTCGCTGACGGCGCTCTCCTGGAGCAGGCCCATCACCCGGTTGATGCCAACCTCGCGGTAGCCGGCAAGCAGCTCAACCCGAGCTGAGCCGGCGGCGGCGATGTCGTATCGGCTGATGTTGACCGACAACCGCAGCGTGGCCGGGTCGCGGCCGATCTCCTCGCAGCGTGACGCGATCACCGGCTTCGCCTCGGCGATCTCGGCGGGGGTCAGCCAGTCGAGGTTCAGCTCGTCTGCGAAGCGGGCGGCGAGGCGCCAGGTCACCTTGGGGCCGTTGCCGCCGACCATGATCGGGACACGGGGCTCCTGGAGCCCGCGCGGGACGTTGATGGCATCGGTCACCGACGCGTGCGTGCCCGCGAAGGTGGCGTGCCCGGGAGCGAGCATGCGGGTGATCACCTCGAGGTGGTCGGCGAGCATCGCCAGGCGGGTGCGCGTATCGGGGAAGCCGTAGCCGTACGCCCGCCACTCGTCCTCCTTCCAGCCGGCACCGATACCCAGCTCCATCCGGCCGCCGCTGATGACGTCGAGGGTGCCGATCATCTTGGCCGTGAGCGCGGGATTCCGGAACGCGGTGCAGATGACGACCTGGCCGAGGCGGATCCGCTCGGTCGAGGCGGCCAGCGCGGCGAGCGTGGTGAACGACTCGAAGGTGATCTCGTCGATCGGCTCGGGCTCGGTCTGGAAGTGGTCGAAGACCCAGGCCGATTCGAAGCCGAGCCGCTCCGCCTGCCGGGCAAGGGCGAGGGTGCGCTCCCAGGCGCGCCGCGGCTCCCAGCCGTCGTACTCGCCGGTCCAGCCCTGCGGCAGGACGACGCCGATCTCCATGGAGAGCACGTTACACGGCGGAGCCGCCCGGCACTGGCCGACCGCACGGCGGCCATCGTGTAGGGTCCGGCTGATGACCGCTCGGACGCTGACGATCCGCGGCACCAGCTACCCGCTGGTCCTGCCGAACAGGCGCGACCCGCGACTGCACGTCGCGGCCGTGATCCTCACCGTGCACCTGCTGGGGCAGGTGGGCCTGGGCTTCCAGCTGAGCGTGGTGCAGCTGCTCTCCGCGATGGTCACCTGCGCGGTGATCGAGGTGGCGCTGACCTTCCGCCAGAGCCGATCGTTCGTGTGGCCCGCCAGCGCGATGCTCACCGGCAGCGGCGTGGCGCTCATCTTTCGCGCTGGTCGGGACGCCGGCGGGTGACCCCTGGAACACCTACGGCTGGTACGTCTTCGCGGCCGTGGCGGGCCTCTCGCTGCTGACGAAGTACGTCATCCGCTACCGCGGCTCGCACGTCTTCAACCCGTCGAACATCGGCCTGGTGGTCGCCTTCGTCGTGCTCGGCAGCTCGCGCGCGGAGCCGCTCGACTTCTGGTGGGCGCCGCTCGAATTTCCGATGATCGCCGCCTACGCCGTCATCATCGCCGGCGGGCTGCTGATCACGCGGCGACTGCAGCTCCTCGCCCTGGCGGCGACGTTCTGGATCGGGCTCGCGGTTGGGGTGGGCATCCTTGCCGCCTCCGGGCATTGCATGACCGCCAACTGGGCCTTCGCGCCCGTCTGCGGCCTCGACTTCTGGCGCGTGATCGTCACCTCGCCGGAGGTGCTGATCTTCCTCTTCTTCATGATCACCGACCCCAAGACGATCCCCGCCGGGCGCGTGGCGCGCGTGGCCTTTGGAGTGGCGGTGGCGGTCACCAGCACCCTGCTGATGGCTCCCCAGACCGATGAGTTCGGCACCAAGGTGGGCCTCCTCGCCGGCCTGGTGGTGATGTGCGCGGCTCGGCCGATCTTCGACCGGCTGCTGCCCGAGGCGCGCTCCGCCGGGGACGACCTCCGCCTCTATGCCGCCCGACTGGTGCGGGGCGGCCCAGTACGGGTTGGGTTCGCCGGGGCCGCCGTGCTGCTGGTCGGGGTCGGCATCGTCGCCGCCGGGACGCCGGCTCGCGGGCGTGATCGCCCCCAACGTGGCCGAGATCCTCAACCGGGTGCCGCACAACATCGACATGACGACCTTTCCCACCATCACCGTGGAGCCCGATGTGATCGACTTCGACCACACCATGGCCGGCCCCGCCGCGCAGCAGCTCGTCCTCATGCTGGCGCAGAACCTGGAGCTCGAGACGCAGGCCCTGCTGCGCCACGACGCGAGCATCCTGGTCGCGGTCGACCACGGGGAC
This sequence comes from uncultured Chloroflexia bacterium, assembly GCA_963782015.1. Taxonomy (GTDB): domain Bacteria; phylum Chloroflexota; class Limnocylindria; order QHBO01; family QHBO01; genus CF-167. The sequence continues at coordinate 175,340 of CAWAHY010000002.1, read as the reverse complement.
CGGCTGGCGGAGATGCAGGATCGGCTGCGAAGCGCGACCGCGGCCGGCGTCACCACGGTCGACCGCTACACGGATCGACACGGTGCACCTGACCCTGCTGGTGCCCTTCGGCGTCCAGTCCGGGCTGAGCATGGGCCTGGAGTCGCGCGGCACGGTGACCGAGGAGAGGTACGACGCCTCGGGGGCGTTGCTGTCGCGACAGACCTCCCCGTTCGAGGCGACCTTCGCCCTGCGGCGAGCCACGGGGGAGCGCTGGCTCAACGTCGCCGTCCTGCCGGCGGGGCCAGGCGGCTGATCGAGGCGGTCGGCGCGGTGGGGTGGTGCGGCATACTTGCGCTGCACATGGCACGCGATGACGAGCGCCGCAAGCGGGCGTCCGAAGAGCCGATCGTCGGGGGCCTGCCCGACGTCCCGGGGATCGGCACGGCCATCCGTCTGACGCCCAATCTGGGCGTCCACCTGCGCGGCCTCGCCGACGAGCTGCTCGTCAACGACTTTCCCGGCACCACCCTCCAGCGCCACGAGCGCGAGATGCTGGCCACGGCCGTATCGGCCGCAAACGACTGCTTCTTCTGCATGGACTCGCATGGCGCCTTCGCGAACGCGCTGCTCGAACAGCATGGCGCCACGCACCTTGCCCCGCTCCTCGACGAGATCAAGCTCGGCTCGTCCGATGGGTTCGACGCCAAGATGCAGGCCCTGCTGCACATCGCACGGACCGTGGGGGGCGACGCTCGCGACCTGACCACCGCCGACGTCGCCGCGGCGCATGCGGCAGGGGCCACGGACGCTGACGTCCAGCTCGCCGTGCTCATCGCATCGGCCTTCTCGATGTACAACCGCATGGTGGAGGGCTTCCGCGCCCGGACCGCGCCCAGCGAGGAGGCGTATCGGACCCGCGCCGGCGAGATCGCGACGCACGGCTACAGCGGCCAACCGGTCACCTCTGGGCGGGAATAGGCACGATGCCGCGAAGCAGGCGAGCGCTCGGCGTCGTGGCCACGGTGGCCCTGCTGCTGGCGGCCTGCTCGAGCGCCAGCCCGTCGCCCAGCCAGGAGGCCTCGCCCACGCGAGACTGCCTCCGCCGAGGCAACGCCGCTCACCCCGGCCACCCTGGCGCATGCGGTGGTCCAGGTGCTGATGTTCACCGAGGACGGGCTGATCGGCACCGGCTCGGGCACGATCATCGATCCGAGCGGCCTGATCCTGACCAATGCGCACGTGGCGACCCCGAGCGACCTGGAACTGACCGAGCTGCAGGTGGCGATCACCGGGGCCAGCGACCATCCCGCCGTGCCGACCTACGACGCGGAAGTGGCGGCCGCCGACACGGTGCTCGACCTGGCGGTCATCCGCATCACCAGCGCGCTCGATGGCAGCCCGCTGCCGGACGCCTTCCCGTTCGTCTCGCTGGGGGATTCGGACGCGCTGGACATCGGCGATGACATCTCGATCTTTGGCTACCCCGGCATCGGCGGCAACACCATCACCTTCACCAGCGGCCAGGTGAGCGGCTTCACCGGCGAGGCGGTGCTGGGTGACCGCGCCTGGATCAAGACCGATGCCACCATCGCCGGCGGCAACAGCGGTGGCCTCGCGGCGAACGACGCGGGCGAGATCATCGGGGTGCCGACGCGCAGCGGCACGACCAGCGAGATCGTCGACTGCCGGGTGATCGTCGACACGAACCGCGACGGGGTGATCGACGAGGACGACACCTGCGTCCCGCTGGGCGGCTTCATCAACGGGCTGCGCCCGATCGCCTTCGCCGAGCCGCTCATCACCGCGGCGCGCGGCGGAGTCGCCTATGTCCCGATCGGTGGCCTGCCGGAGCCGGGCGGAACTCCGCTGCCGAGCCAGGGCTTCGACACCAGCGGCGTGATCTTCGGGTTGACCGTCTTCACGACTGACGTCACCGAGTCCGACGAGGCGGTCGACGAGGTCGCCTGGCTGCCCACCGGCGCGGGCAAGCTGTGCGCCGTCTGGACCTACGAGGGGATGGAGGCGGGCATGACCTGGGAGGCGGTCTGGTCGCTCGACGGCGAGGTGCAGGAGGAGCCGAGCTTCCTCCAGCAGACCTGGGCCCTCGACCCGGCCGGCTCGTTCTGGGTCTGCATCACCAACGAGAGCGGCCTGAGCGTCGGCGTCTACGACCTCGCGCTCAACGTGGAGGGCGAGTTCCAGGCCGGCGGCTTCGTGGCGGTCGGCGACGACCTGGCGCCGGTCACGCTGGAGCTGGTCAACAGCAGCGAGCTGACGATCTGCTACCTGTACGTGGCGCCGACGCTGGCGGGCAGCTGGGGCAGCGATCGGCTCGGCGAGGACACCCTGGAGCCGGGCGAGTCGCTCACCTTCGACGTTCCCTCAGGCCACTACGACCTGCTGGGCCGCAACTGCGACCACGAGGACATCCTCGACGAGTCCGACGTCGACGTCACGGTCAGCACCACCCTGACCTACTCCTAGAGGCTTTCCACCGTCCGGCGGAGCCATCTCCACGCGCGGGGCTCCGTGTGGAAACGAATGTGGATAAGTTGGTGGACAGATCCCCTTCGCAACGTCGCTCCGGGCACCTACCATTCGGCGCCGACGCCTATCCTCGGTCGAGTCGAATCAGCCGGTCAGCCCGCTCAGCAGCCATCGTCCACCGCTTCGGAGGCGTGCCCACTCATGTCGTTGCGGCCACTGCCTCCCTCCGCGCGACCGGTCCTGGCCGACCTCCCCGCCGACCCGCCCCCGCCCGACGTGGCCGAGTTCATCCGCTTCTGCCACGGCCGCAAGCATGTCGGCTGGCCGGAGCTGTATGACGAGATGTGCGCCGTTGCCGCACGACGCGAGTTCAACGGCTGGGATCACGACCAGTTCGCGGCCCGCGGCCTGACCTTCTCGCTGTTCGAGATGCCGCGCCTCTCCGGCTGGGTGCGCAGTGTGCTGGCGGTGGCGCCGGAGCCGATCGAGGCTGTGGCCGGGCAGACCGCGCAGGGCTGATCTCGGAGCGCCTCGGCCCGCCGGGTCGCCGCCGGTGACCTCGGCCCCGACATGGATCACGCACGACGCAGAGATCCCCCGGGGAGTTGTCCACATCGGGCTCGTCCGCGGGCGGGGATGTCCACAAAACGGAGCGTCTGCGCCTAGTACGTGTGGCGGCGCGCCATCTCCCGCTCGATCATCTTCTCCATGAGCATGTACTTCTCGATCCGCCGCCGGAGCTCGTTGGCCTCCGGCGTGTAGAGGTGCACGAACTGCTGGAGCTCGAGCGAGAGCTTGCGGCTGAACATGCGGGCGTGGTCGAGATTGCGTCGGAGGAGCACCTGGTCCATCCGGCGCAGATGCTCCTCGTTGAGGAGGTCCTCATCGCGCAGGAGCTGCTGGTCGATGTCGATCTGCGTCGGCTGCAGCTGCACCGGGGCGACGATGCGGTCTTCGCTCATGTCGTCGGCAGTCTAGCAATCGCCCGCGCCGTCGAGCGCCGCCCGGCCGAAGGTCGGCGGCCCGGGGTCCATTGGTCCCGGTGAAAGGGGCCGTTCAGCGGGGGCCGGTTCGCCCCTCCATCGGCGACATTGCGGTCGTGGACTTCCCACCAATTGTGAAAGGAACTCCGAGATGACCTCCCGAATTCGAATCCTGGGGATCGGCGTGGCGCTCGTTGGCCTGGCCTTCCTGGCAGCCGGCGCATTCGCATTCATCAAGTCCCAAGAGGGCGTGACCTCGCTCAAGGCATACAGCGAGGCGCAGAACGTCAAGCTCGCCTACGACGCCGAGGGCACGCTGGGCGGCGAGAACGCGGAAGAGGCGGCCGGCATCATGGCCCTCCTCACCGAGGACTGGAAGTACCCCGTGGTGATGTCGGACTTCGATCCGAATGACCCGCTGGTCAACACCGCCTCTGAGTACATGTACCAGATGGCCACCATCAACTACCACATCCTGTACGGCACGCAGACCGTGGTCCTCGCCAAGGATGCCGAGGCGGCCGACGGGACGATCATCCCGGCCGGAACCTACGAGTTCCAGGTTGATGGTCGCTACTACGCCGACTTCAACCGTGCGAACCCGATCGAGGGCGCGGCACGTGGTCAGGCCTGGAGCGCAACGGCGCTGGGGCTGATCGGCGAGCTCGGCGTCGGGACCACCACCGCCTCCGCCCTGCAGCTGGCCCTGGCAGTCGCCGGCCTGTTCGCAGCGGTCGGCCTGCTGGCCCTGATGACCGGCATCGGACTGGTCTGGGCCAGCCGAGCGCCGATCGTGGTGCCGGCCGAGGTCCGCTCCGAGGCGTTCGTGGCCACCCCCGGCGCGATGCCGGCCCCGGTGACCCCCCGCTGACCTTCCACCCCGCGGGGCGCTGACCCCGCACCAGCCGAACGGCCACTCATCGCAAGATGGGTGGCCGTTCAACGTTGAGCGGCCGGTCGCGGGCCGCGTCGTACGTGCCTAGACTGACGCGCTGACGGGTCCCCGTAGCTCAGTGGACCAGAGCGGCTGCCTTCTAAGCAGCGGGTCGCAGGTTCGAATCCTGCCGGGGACGCCAGGCACCACCGGCGCCAGCGGTCAGGCGGCGCCGGCGGCCGAGAGGCCCTTCACCGCGATCGGCTCCGCCGCCTTCACCTTCTCGCGGGGCTCGCGCACCACCAGGACCGATGCCCGCGTGTGGAGCAGCACCTTGCGCGCCACGCTGCCGAGCGCCAGCCGGGACAGCGCCGAGAGGCCGCGCGAGCCGACCACGATCAGGTCCGCGTCGTCCTCGGTGGCCGCGTGCAGCAGCTCATCCGCCGGGTCGCCCTCGCGCAGCTCGGAGGTGGCCTTCAGGCCCGACCGCGGCGAGGTCCTCGCAGGCCCGCTCGGCGACCTGCTCGAGCTGGCCGCGGCGGACGTCCACGGTCGAGTCACGCAGCTCGACCCAGGCGGGGTAGAAGGCCGTACCGACCGAGACCGCCCAGCCGGCCGGCGGCTGCGCGACGGCGACCACCCGCGCCGGCAGGCCGGCGAAGATGGGCCAGCGGGAGAGGGTTGCGATCGCCCGCTGCGCGCTGGGCGATCCGTCGACCCCCACGATCAAGCGGTGCGCCGCCGGCCCGCGGGCCACGAGCACCGGGCAGGGGGCGTGGTCAACGACCTCGGTCGAGACCGAGCCGACGAGCACCGTGGCCAGCGGCCCATGTCCGCGGCTGCCGATCACGATCAGGTCCGGCTGCATGGCGCTCGCCTCGTCGAGCAGGGCCGATGCGGGACGGCCGCGGACGACCCGCGTCTCGACCATCCTGTCGGGCGCCTGGAGAGGCGCAGCCGCTGCGCGCAGGGTCGCCTGGAGGTCCTCGAGGAGCAGCTCCTCTGCCTCGTGCGAGTCGCGTGGCACCACCGCGAAGTCGGGGGCGCCGAAGAGGTCCGGGCCGCGCTCCAGCGCAGCAACCAGGGTGATGGCGGTGCCGGCGGGCCAGCGCAGGTGCGCGACGAGGTCGCGGGCCGCCTCGGCCCCAGCCGATCCGTCAAAGGCGAGCATCACACGCATGGCAGCCATCTCCGTTCTGCGTTTCCATATGGGCGACCGGCGCGGGCAGGGCGTCCCGCACCGGAGCCCACCAGACAGCCTGCCGCTGGCCGGCGGAGGCCCGACAGGGCCATCGGTCGCAATCGCACGGGACCCATGTCCCGAGCAGCGGGCCGGGCAGCCGTTCCGCTCCGGATCGGCCACGCCGCACCATGGTTTGCGAAGACTTGGAGTCCGCGCTGAAAGGGGCACCGATGGCGCGCATCGCGCTGGATCGGGCGTGGGTGGTCTGCCATGGCGAGACGCGGCTCGTCGTGCGCCGCGCCGTGGCGTGTCCGATCCGCGGGCGCGTCCCCGCCAGCCTCTGCCTGGGGTGTCGCCTCCTCGTGACCAGCTCGCTCGAGCGCGCTCGCAGCGGCTGGTGCGCGATGGACCCTCCGGTGGAGCTAGGCGGCTCCCAGGATGGACTCTCGGCGCAGGTCGATGCGGATCGTCTCGCTGCCCGGCTCGAGTGCGCGGCAGGTCCAGGGGAGCCCGGCATGCTCGAGCAGGGCGTGAATCGGGTGGTTGCCGGTCAGCATGGTCGCCTCCAGGGCCTTGACGCCGCGCCGCCGGCCAGACGCGATCGCCGCATCCAGCAGCGCCCGCCCGAGTCCGTGGCCGCGCCACGCGTCGCCAACCGCGACGGCGATCTCCTCGACCTGATCGCGCTGCGGGTCGACCGGCTCGAGGCAGAGGTGCCCGATCACCGCTCCTTCGTCGTCCAGCGCCAGCCATCCGCTCGCGCCCCGCTCGGCGGCGTGCGCAAAGCGCTCCGCCTGGAGGTCGCTGATCGTGCGACAGGTGCCCAGGAAGCGGCTGTGACGGCTCTCCGGGGTCAGACCGGCGTAGAAGTCGGCGATCGCGGCCGCGTCCCCGGCGCGGACAGCCCGAATGTGACGGTGCTGGGCGTCCATGTGGTCAGCATCGGTCCGCGGCGGGGTCCCCGGCGAGGGCCATTCGACCCCTCGGCGCGCCCCTCGGTCCCGACCGGTCGGGCACTTCGTCACTCACCCCTGAGCCACGGCCACCCGTAGACTGCGGGGCATGCGGATCGTCACGGCCGATGAGGCGGTGGCCGGCATCGCGTCCGGCCAGCAGGTCTTCGTGCACGGCGGCGCCGCGACCCCATCGGTCCTGCTCGACGCCCTGGTGGCCCGCGCCCACGAGCTGACGGGGGTCGGCATGGTCCACTTCCACACCGAGGGACCCGGGCCGCACCTCGCGCCGGAGATGGCGCCCCACTTCCGCCACAAGGCGCTCTTCATCGGGGCCAACGCGCGGCTCGCCGTGAACGAGGGCCGCGCCGACTACGTCCCGATCTTCCTCTCCGACGTGCCCGACCTCTTCACCTCCGGCACGCTGCCGCTCGACGCGGTGCTCCTCAACCTGACCCGGCCGGACGCCCACGGTTTCTGCTCGCTGGGGACCAGCATCGACGCGGCGCTCTCCGCCTCGCGCACCGCGAAGGTGGTGATCGCCCAGCTGAACGCGTCGATGCCGAGAACGCTCGGCGACACCTTCATCCACGTCTCGCAGATCGACCTGGGGGTCGAGGTTGACATCCCACCGTACGAGCATCTCGAGGCGCCGCTGGGGGACGTCGAGCGGCGCATCGGCGAGAACGTGGCCCAGCTGGTCGACGACGGGGCCACGCTCCAGCTGGGGATCGGCGCCATCCCGGCCGCCACCGCGCTCGCGCTTCGCGACAAGCGCGACCTGGGCATCCACACCGAGATGTTCACCGATGCGGTGATGGACCTGGTCGAGTGCGGGGCGATCACCGGCGCGCGCAAGGAGATCAACCGCGGCAAGATCGTGTCGGCCTTCCTGATGGGCAGCCAGGCGCTCTATCGGTTCGTGCACGACAACCCGATGGTCGAGATGCGGCCGGTCGACTACACCAACGACACCGCGGTGATCCGCCGCTTCAGCAAGATGGTCGCCATCAACTCCGCGATCGAGGTGGACGTCACCGGGCAGGTGGTGGCCGACTCGATCGGCTCGCGCTTCTACTCCGGCGTCGGCGGCCAGATGGACTTCATCCGCGGCGCCGCCCTCTCGACCCAGGGGCGCGCCATCATCGCGCTGCCCTCGACCGCGGCCAAGGGCACCGTCTCGCGCATCGTCCCGATGCTCCAGGCAGGGCGCCGGCGTGGTGACCACGCGGGCGCACGTCCGCACCGTGGTCACCGAGTACGGCGTGGCCGAGCTCCACGGGCGAACGGTCGCCGAGCGGGCGCACGCGCTGATCGCGATCGCCCACCCTGACTTCCGCGACGACCTGCTCGAGCAGGCCCGCCGGACCCACTACCTGTAGGTCAGATCTCCGCGATCCGCTGCGGTGCCAGCCGCGGACCGTAGCGCGGGGCGGCGATGCCGCTCACCTCGAGCAGCCGCTGCACGCGCCCACGCTGCCCCGCGTATGGGGCCAGCAGCTCGAGCATCCGGGCGTCGTCGGCGCGCGGCTCGCGGGCCAGCGCCCAGGCCACCAGGTTGGGCAGGTGGAAGTCGCCCACGCTCAGGGCGTCGGGGTCGCCGAAGGCGATGCGGCCCACCTCCGCAAGGGTCCACGGCCCGATCCCCGGCACGGCTCCCAGCCGGGCGTACGCCTCTGCCGGCGTCGCCGTCTCGATGCGGGGCGCGAGCGCTGCCGCGCGCCGGATGAGGTCCGCCCGGCGACGCTCCAGGCCGAAGCGGTGGAAGGCGAAGTAGGGCAGCGCGGCGAGGGTCGCCGGAGCGGGCGGCAGTCGCAGGCCGCCGGGCCCCGGGGCCGGCTCCCCGTGGCTGGCGATGATCCCGCGGAAGGCGGCCCTCGCCTCGACGCCGCTCACCTTCTGCTCGCAGATGGCCGGCAGGAGCGCCTCGAACGGCCGGTTGGTGCGCGGCAGGCGCAGGCCCGGGAACCGATGGATCAGCTCTCCGATGAGCCGATGCTGCGGCACGAGCGCGGCAGGGTCGTCGTTCGCGCCGACGAGGTCGGCCGCTCCCTCGACCGCCGCCACGGCCCCCGGCCCCCAGGCGGCCGCCTCGACGCCGCCCTCGACGGTGCGCAGCCGAAGGGTGGCCGCTCCCGCCGGCGTGCGCGTGGCGCGCCAGATCCCGTCCGGGGCGAAGCGAATGGTGGGGTCGCCGCGGCCGTGGGCGATCGGTGCCAGGGTGAGCGCCAGGTCGATCGGCTCGGTCAGCGCGACGAATCCGCGCGCATCGGGCTCCGACATCACCGGTGCATGCTGAGGACGACCGGCGCCTCCGAGCGCTGCACCGCCTCGAAGGCCTCGCGCGACCGGATCCCGCGATAGCCCTCCGCCGACCACCAGCTGCCCGCAGATGCCGCCGAGCGAGTTGCCCGGGCCGGGCAGCAGCAGGACGTCGGGCGCGTCCTCGCGGAGCGCGACGCGCACGCTGACGCGCGAAGCGGAAGGGCGTCGTGACCTGCTCGCCCAGCGTGTAGTCGCGCAGCGCGGCGGGGTCGGTCGACCACGGCGTCCAGCGCGCGCCGCGGCCGTCGATCAGCGTGGCGGAGGGTGCGCGCCAGTCGAGGTCGGCGAGTCGCTCGGCGGCCGCCGCGGCGACGTGGGCCACCAGCGGCGTGTGGTACGGCCCGTGCTGCGAGAGGCGGAACGGGTAGATCCGCTCGCCGACGCGCACCGGCGCCAGGCGGCCGAGCAGGTGGGCGACGCCCGCCTCGTCCCCGGCCAGGACCGCGTAGCCGCCCAGGTCGATGCTCTCGTGGACGTGGCCGTCGCCGTTGACGCCCGGCTCGGCGAGCGCGGCGGCCACGGCCGCGTGCAGCTCCGGGTCGGGGCGCCAGTCGTCGTCGACCAGCGGGTAGATCACCTGCCCGCCGGGGCCCCCGCTGGGGAGCGGCTCCTGCTGGAGGATCGCCATCTCCTGCACCAGCCGGAAGCGCGTCCTCGAAGGAGAGCGCGCCGGCGACCGCGAGGGCGGTGTACCAGCCCATCGAGTTGCCGATCGCCGCGGTGATGCGGTAGTCGGCCGCGGCGGTCTCCGCGTCGAGCATCGAGACGAGGAAGATCAGCGGCGAGGCGTGGATCGGCTGGAGGTGGCGCGCGGGGTCGAAGCGCTCGGCGCGGTCGAGCTCGAGCAGCGGCTCGAGCCCGTAGCCGGCGCGCAGCTGCTCGGCGCGGACGACCCACGGGTGCTCGGCCTTCAGCGAGCCGAGCGAGGCGGCGGTGTACGAGCCGCGGCCGGGGCAGGCGAGGACGGCGCGCTGGGTCACAGGCGCAGCCGCCCGCTCACCGTGGTCAGCGCCGCGGCGACGATCTGATCGGTCGCCGACCAGCACCGCGCTGCGTGGCGGTGCCGAGCGGCACGTAGCTGTCGGCCGCGCGCACCGACCAGAGGCGGCGCGCCGATCCCCGCCTCGGCCAGGTCGGCGACGATCGCGTCGGCGACCCCGCCGCCGGTGCGCCGGCACTCGTCGACGACCAGCACGGCGCCGCATGTCGGCCGCCTGCTCGCGGATCGCCTCGATCGGCAGCGGGTTCAGCCAGCGCAGGTCGAGCACGCGCGCGCGCGATCCCGTGCTCGCGCTCGCAGCCGCCGCGCCGCGCGCAGCGAGAGGCGCAGGCCGTTGGCGTAGCTGACGATCAGCAGGTCGGCGTCGCCGTGTCGGCGGGCCGTAGATGCCGACCTCGCCCGGCAGGCAGCGGCGGCCGGCGGCGGCGGGTAGTCGGTCAGCCAGCCGCCGTCGCCGTCGGTCGTCGCAGGTCCTTCTCGTGGTAGAGCGCGATCGGCTCGAGGAAGACGACCACCCGGCCGTCCTCGGCGCGCCATCGCGACCGCGCCGCGCAGCATGCGCGCCGCGTCGTCGCCGCGCGCCGGGCACGGCGAGCACGAGCCCGGGGATGTCGCGCAGCGCGCCGATCGAGTTGTCGTTGTGGAAGTGCCCGCCGAAGCCCTTCTGGTAGGCGAGCCCCGGGACGCGCACGACCATCGGGTTGCGGAACTGGCCGGAGGAAGAACGAGAGCGAGCAGGCCTCGCCGCGGATCTGGTCGAGCGCGTTGTGGAGGTAGGCGAGGTACTGGATCTCCGGGATCGGGCAGCAGGCCGATCGTGCGCCGCGCCCTGCGCGATCCCGAGGATCGACGTCTCGTCGAGCAGCGTGTCGAAGACGCGCGCCGATCCCGAAGCGCTTCTGCAGGCCCGTTCGTCACGTCGTAGACGCCGCCCTTCCGGCCGACGTCCTCGCCGAAGAGGATCACCTCCGGCCGCCGGCCCAGCTCGTCGGCGAGCGCGGCGTTGAGGTTGCCGGCCGAGCGTCCGCGCGTTGGGCAGCACCGACCTCCTCGGGCAGGCTGCCGCCGTGCAGCTCGAGGCGCGCCTTCGGCGTCGAGCAGCGGGGTCGGCCGCGCGCGGCCGCCACGCGGCCGGGGTCGTAGGGCGCCAGCGGGCGCGATCACCTCCTCGCGTCGTCTCGAGGCGGGGCCGCCGGGCGCCTCCTCGGCGGCGGCCATCACGCGCTCGCGCGTCTCGGCCACGATCGCCCGCAGCTGCGTCGGGCGTGGCGGCGCCGGTCTCGACGAGCCGTCGCGCGTTGCGGAGCAGCGGGTCGCGCGACTCGTTCGCCTCGATCTCGCGCCGGCCGGTACGTCGTCTCGACGTCGCTGCCCGCGTGGCCCCACAGGCGCACGGTGGCCAGGTGCAGGAACGCGGGGCGCCGGGCGCCGCGCACGAAGTGGACCGCCTCGGCGACCGTGTCCCACACCTCGTCGATCTCGCCGTCGGCGCGGACGTAGCGCAGGTGTTCGAGGTGGCCGAAGGTGGCCTGGATCCAGCCCTCGGGGGTCGGCACGAGATCCCGATGCCGTTGTCCTCGCACACGAAGAGGATCGGCATCGGCAGGCCGCGCGGACGCGCGTAGCGCGCGGTGTTGATCGCCGACGAGCGCGGTCGCGTGGTTGGCGCGACGCGTCGCCGAAGGAGCAGAGCACGATCGCGTCGTCGGGCAGGTCGGTGGCGACCCCCAGGCGGCGGGCGCGGGCGAGGCGAAGGCGAGTCCCATCGCCTTGGGCAGGTGGCTGGCGATGGTCGAGGTCTGCGGCGGCACCCACAGCGGGCGGCTGCCCCACACCTTGTGGCGGCCCTGGGCGATCGGCTCGTCGCGGCTGGCCACGATGCCGAGCAGCGTGTCGAAGGCGGCGTCTGCCCCGGCAGCTGACGGGCGCGCGCCATCATCAGCGCGCCCGAGCGGTAGTGGAGGAAGCACGGGTCGTCGATGCGCAGCTGGCGCGCCGAGCACCACGTTGTTCTCGTGGCCCGCGCTCCTGATCGTGTAGAAGCTGCGGTTCGTCTTCTTCAGCTCGCGCGCGGCGACGTCGAGCGCCGCGAGAGGAGCTGATCCTCGAACAGCTCGACCGCCTTCCGCGCGCCCAGGCCGCTCCCCGCACGCAGGGGAGCGTCGCCCGACAGCTTCGCCGCCGGGGCGGCCGCCTGGGCCAGGTAGGTGTCGAGGGCTGCCTCGACGATGGCGACGCGGTCGAAGGTCATGCGGGTGGAGTTCTCGCTGGTGTCGGCGGCCGGGTTTCGGAATACTACCGCCGATGGCACCGCCCGCCAACGACTCGACTCTGACCGCCACCGCGACCCCGCCGCGGCCGCTGGGCATCCGCGACGTGCTGCGCCTGCCCGACTATCGGCGCCCCCCGTCGCGGATGCGCGGGTCCTGGCTCCTGAGCCTGCCGGAACCGATGGTGGCTAGGCCGATAAGCGGGCGGTAAGCCGCCGGTAATGACCCGGGGTGTCTGCTGCCGCTCCTCGCCGACCGAACCCGGTCGGTGGCAGTGCAAGCAGAGAGGCACCGATCCATGCGCAGCACAACGGCGTTTCGTCGCGCCCACACGGGGGGCGGCTGGCCGAACTGACGGCCGCGCGCTGGCGGGCGGCTGCTCAGCCGCCCAGCGAGATCAGGACGATGCCCGCGACGCCGAGCACCACGGCCACCACGCCCAGGCGGGGGAGCGCCTCGCCCAGGAGCACCCGGGCCAGGAGCATCGTCGCCAGCGGGTACGTGCCCGACAGCGCGGCGGCGATCCCGACCGGGACGGTGGCGAAGGCGAGCACGACCATGCCGTTCGCCGTGACGTCCATCGTCCCCGCCAGGCCGATCAGGGTCAGCGGGGGCCGCGGACCGGACGGCCGTGAGCGAAGCACCACTGCGCCGCCGAGCAGCAGTGCGGCGGAGCCGCGCGCGGCGACCAGCGCCCAGAGCTGATCGCCCTCCGCGGCGCGGCTGAGGAAGACGAACCAGAAGCCGAACCCGACGGCGGCCGCGAACGCCAGCAGGACAGCCTCGCGCGGGACACCGCGGGTGGTGGCGCCGCTGGCAGCGGCGACCCCGGCAAGCGCGAAACCGACCCCGACCAGCTGCAGGGGCTGCACGGCGGTGCCCCACAGCAGCAGGCCGAGGGTGAGCGGGATCAGCACGCCCCCGATGCCCGAGACGGCCGAGACGAGCCCCATCGCGCCGAGCGACAGGCCCCGGTAAAGCGCCGCCAGCCCCAGCCCTCCGAAGATGCCGCCGATGGCTCCGAGGGCGATGGTCTCGAGCGCGGGCGGGGAGGGCCGGACGATGACGACCGCGCCGAGCAGGAGCACGAAGCCGACCAGCTGCGCACCGGCTGTGACGAGGAGTCCCCCTGCCCGTCGAGCAGCCAGTCCACCGGCGAAGTCGCCGGTGCCCCACGCCACGGCTGAACCGACCCCGAACAGCACGCCGGGTGCGACCATGACACCTCCCGCTGACCACCACGCCCACCTGGCCGAGGGGATCGCCGCGGACTCTAGCAGCCGGTGCGAATCGGCTTGACAGGCGGCGGGCGGGACCGCCACAGTGCGCCAATCCTGCCGCGCACGGAACGGAGCCTGTGGCCCCTGCATCGATGACTGCCGCCCATGGCAACCCACCGGCGACCAAGGCCGACGGCCGCCCGGGATCCCGCGTTCCGGCGGTGACGCTCGAGCACCTCGTCAAGCGCTACGGTGAGGTCGACGCGGTCGCCGGGGTGGACCTCGAGATCAGCGACGGCGAGTTCTTCTCGATGCTCGGGCCATCCGGATCGGGCAAGACGACCACGCTCCGCATGATTGCCGGCTTCGAAACGCCGAGCGAGGGGCGCATCCTGCTCCATGGCCAGGACGTCACCGGCGTCCCGCCCTTCGACCGCGACGTCAACACCGTCTTCCAGGACTACGCCCTCTTCCCGCACATGACGGTGGCCGAGAACGTGGCCTACGGGCTGATGGTGCGCAAGACGCCCGCCCCCGAGCGCGCGACGCGCACGACCGAGGCGCTCCGCATGGTGCGGCTGGAGGGGTACGAGAAGCGCCGTCCCGCCCAGCTGTCCGGCGGTCAGCGGCAGCGCGTGGCGCTGGCCCGAGCCCTCGTCAACCGGCCCCGCGTCCTGCTCCTGGACGAGCCGCTCGGTGCCCTGGACCTGAAGCTGCGCGAGGAGATGCAGATCGAGCTGAAGGCGATCCAGGGACAGGTCGGCATCACCTTCATCTACGTCACCCACGACCAGGAAGAGGCGCTCGTCATGAGCGACCGGATGGCGGTCTTCAACCGGGGCCTGATCGAGCAGGTCGGGACACCGGCCGATGTCTACGAACACCCCGCGACGACCTTCGTCGCCAGCTTCGTCGGGACCTCGAACCTGCTGAAAGGCGAGACGGCGCGATCGGTGCTCGGCGTCGACGGCACGTTCACCGTGCGCCCGGAAAAGATCCGCCTCGGCGAGCCGTCCGACGACCCAGGATCCGATGAGCATTCCACCCTTGGCCGAGTCCGGGAAGTCGTGTACCTTGGCTCGGACACGCGATATTTCGTAACGCTCGACGTCGGTGGAGAGCTCGTCGTGACACAGCAGAACCTCCAGACGTCGTCGATGCAGGCGCTCGCCGCCCAGGGCCGGTCGGTCCGGCTCAGCTGGAGCCGGGAGCACGTCTTGAGCCTGGTGAGTCGCCAGGCCTCATCGGGGGACGGAGAGGGAGCGGACAATCAATGAGAGCACTTCGAATTCCAGCGATCCTGGTGGCCGTCGGTCTGGTGGCTGCTGCGTGCGGCTCCAGCACTCCATCGGGAGCGTTGACGGAGGTGCCGGCTGCGGAGGGCGACCTCAACCTGGTGATCTGGGTGGGTTATGCCGAGGACGGCACGACCTATCCGGAGTTCGACTGGGTGACGCAATTCGAGACGGACACCGGATGCCAGGTGCACACGACCGATGGCGTCGACTCGCCGAACATGGTCTCCCTGATGGCGACCGGTCAATACGACGGCGTGTCCGCGTCCGGCGACGCGACGCTGCGCATGATCGCGGCGGGCACCGTCGCACCCGTGAACACGGCGCTCATTCCGAACTACGCCGGCATCTTCCCGAAGCTCAAGAACACGTCCTACAACTCGGTCGACGGCGTCCCGTATGGCGTGCCACAGGGCTTTGGGGCCAACGTGCTCCTCTACAACACGGACACGTTCTCCACGGCGCCCACCAGCTGGGATCCGATCTGGGAGGCAGATTCCCCCGCGGCAGGCAAGATCAGCGTCTACAACTCGTCGATCTACATCGCGGATGCCGCAATGCGCCTGATGAACACGACACCGGACCTTGGCATCACCAATCCCTATCAGCTCAACGAGGAGCAGTTCAACGCTGCCGTTGCCCTGCTGCAGGAGCAGCACGACATCATCGGCGAGTACTGGAACTTCTCGACGGACCAGATCACCTCGTTCTCGTCCGGCGCGATGCTGGCCGGCCAGAGCTGGCAGTACCAGTACAACACCATCAAGCTCGATGACACGGCGGCACCGGTTGCCGTGACAGTCCCCGCCGAGGGTGCCACCGGCTGGTCGGACACCTGGATGATCGCGAAGGAAGCGGCCCATCCCGGTTGCATGTACCGCTGGATGAACTGGGCCCTCGAACCGGAAACGAACGCGATGTCCACCATCTACTTCGGCGAGGCTCCGGCAAGCCAGGCGGCCTGTGACGCGGCCGAAACCATCCTGGAAGGCGCCTACGCGGGGCATTGCGACCTGTTCCACGCCACCGATGAGGCATACCTGTCCAAGATCAAGTTCTGGGAGACGCCACGCGGCGACTGCAACGACGCCGACGATGCAACGACCTGCAAGGACGTCGAGGACTGGATCCAGGCCTGGACCGAGATCACGGCCGCGTGATGCCAGGCTGCTGACGAATCGGCGAATCAGGCTCCCCCGGAGGTCCGCCTCCCGGGGAGCCTCGTATTTCGGAGGGCGTGGATGACGAGCGAGGCGGCGACGCGGCCCTCGGGCGGCCGCCGGCTGGCGAGCTGGCTGCACCGTCATCCGCGCGCGCGCGTCGGCGGGCTGCTGGCCGGGCCGATCGCCTGGCTCGTGCTGGCGTACCTCGGATCGCTCGCGATCCTGCTGGTCAATGCGTTCTGGGAGTCGGATGCGTTCAGCGGGCGCGTCATCCCGAACTGGACGCTCGAATCGTTCCAGGCGCTCTTCACGGTGGAGGTCTACCGCACGATCGTGGTGCGGACGTTCGTGATGGCCATCGCCGTCACCCTGACCGACGCGCTCATTGCCTTCCCGATCGCCTACTACATGGCCCGCGTGGCGGCGGGGCGGACGCGCGCGATCCTCGTCATCGCGGTCACGATGCCGCTCTGGGCGTCGTACCTGGTGAAGGTCTACGCGTGGCGCGTGATCCTGCAGGGCAACGGGATCGTCGACTGGGCGGTAGGCCCGTTCGGAATGACCGGGCCCGGGCTGAACCAGGTGGCGAACTCGTGGATCGTGCTCAGCTACCTGTGGCTGCCATACATGATCGTCCCGATCTACGCGGGCCTCGAGCGGATACCAGGATCCCTGCTGGAGGCGTCCGGCGACCTGGGTGCAAAGGCGGGAACCACGTTCCGCCGCGTCATCGTGCCGCTGGTGCTGCCGTCGGTGGCTGCGGGCTCGATCTTCACCTTCTCGCTGACACTTGGCGACTACATCACGCCGACGATGGTGTCGCACACGAAGTTCATCGGGAACGTGATCTATGACAACTCCAGCCTCGGCAGCCTGCCGCTGGCCGCGGCCGCGTCCTTCATCCCGATCGTGATCATGGTCGGATACCTGCTGGTGGCGCGTCGCATCGGCGCGTTCGAGTCGCTCTAGCACCATGAGCGAGTCAGGCTGGGTCCGCGTCGTCCTGAGGGTCGTGACCGGCCTCACGCTGGCCTTCATCTACTTCCCGCTCCTGGTGCTCGCGGTCTACGCGTTCAACCCGAGCCGCTCCCAGGTCTGGCCGCCGGCGGGCGTCTCGCTGCACTGGTTCGGAGAGGCGATCGGCAACAACGCGGTGCTGGTCGCCTTCGGCACCTCGGTCCTGGCGGCGGCCGGAGCCACGGCCATCGCGCTCATCCTCGGGACGGCCGCGGCGCTGGCGGTCCAGCGATATCGGTTCTTCGGTCGGGAGACGATCTCGTTCCTGCTGGTGCTGCCGATCGCGCTGCCGGGGGTGGTGACGGGGATCGCCCTGGCGGCCACGTTCAAGACGATCAAGGTCGACTTCGGGCTGCAGACGATCATCGTCGGGCATGCCACCTTCTGCGTGGTGATCGCCTACAACAACGTGATCGCCCGCCTGCGTCGGATGCCGCGGTCCGCCGAGGAGGCATCCTCGGACCTGGGAGCCGACACGTGGCAGACGTTCCGCCGCATCACCCTCCCCATGGCGCGCACCGCGCTGCTCTCCGGAGCGCTCCTCTCATTCGCGCTGTCGTTCGACGAGGTGATCGTGACGAACTTCACGGCCGGACCAGGCACGCAAGACCATTCCACTCTGGATCCTCAGCGCCATCCAGCGCCCCAACGAGCTTCCGGTCGTGAATGTGGTGGCCCTGCTCCTGATCATGCTGTCGGTGGTGCCGGTCTACCTGGCCCAGCGCATCGGGGGCGACGCCGCGGCCGTCACGCGCTGAATCGCAGGGTGGACCGATCCCTTCCGGCACCGCTCGTGGCGCTTTCGTGGGACCGTCCAGATGCCCCGGGCGCCGCCACGGTTGCGCAGCGCCTCCGCGACGAGGGGGTCGAGCCGCACGCCTGGTCGAACGGCCCGCACGACCGCTACGGCGTGCACAGCCACTCGTACACCAAGCTGCTGGTGTGCGCTGCCGGCTCGATCACCTTCCTGGTCGGGCCCGATGCCGTGCCGGTCGAGCTCGCGCCCGGCGACGGCTTCGTCCTGCCGCCCGGGGTCGCCCACGCCGCGGTCGTCGGCCCGGCCGGCTGCACCTGCCTGGAGGGTTCCCGCTAGCCTTCGCCGCCCGCCGGCCACGGCCCGCGCCGCCCGATCGGGCGCCCATCGGCGTCGCGCTCGAGCTGGTGCGAGCCGCCCTCCGCGGGGTCGTAGCGCAGCCGCTCCACCGGCTGGCCGCCGAGGAGGTGGCTCTCGAGGATCTCGGCCGCGTCGGCGGGGGTGACGGCCGCGTACCAGACGCCATCGGGGTAGACCACCACCATCGGTCCATTGCCGCACTGGCTGAAGCAGCCGGAATGATTGACCCGGACGTGCCCCGACAGGTCGGCGGCCCGCACCGCGGCCTTCAGGGTGGCGTGCACGCCGAGCCCGTCGCCGTCGACCGACGGGCACCACTCACCCCGGGTGCAGACGAAGACGTGTCGCTCGTAGACCGGCATGGCGCTCGGAAGTACCCCGTATTGCTGCTCGAAAGTACCGGGCCTCCCCAGCCCACCCCAACCTTACTATCCGGCCAGAAGCCGCGCCCTCCGCACTCAAACGGTCCGCGCGTGCTCCAACAGCACTGGGATACCGACACGCATGATCAGCAACGAGGTTGGGAAGCTGCTCACGGCCACCGAGGTCGCGGACCTGCTTCACCTGCACGTCAATACGGTCAAGCGACTCGGCGATCGCGGCGAGATCCCGTTCTACCGGGTCTGCAAGCGCGGCGACCGACGCTTCCGCTACGACGACGTGCTCGACTTCCTGCGACGCGCGAAATAACCCGCGCCCATTGATGCCGGTTCCGGCTCACGCCGGGACGGCCCCGTTCCCGCCAGGGGGCGCGAACCGACCGCCGAGGTGCCAATCTCTCGGCGGTCGTTTCGTTCCCGGACGATAATGGCCGCCCGATGTCCGACGAACCGCAGCTTCGCCTCGCCGAGGGGCAGCGCCTCCTCGACTCCGGCGACCTCGAGGCGGCGGTGCAGATCCTCGCCCCCCTCACCGGGCACCCCGATCCCGAGCTGAGCACCGACGCGCTGCTGGGGATCGGCACGGCGCGCTACCGGCTCGACGACGAGCCCGGGGCGGTGGAGGCGTGGCAGGCGGGCGCCCAGCGCGGCGGCTCCCGGGGATGGATCGGCTGGCGCTCGGTCGCCGAGCAGCGCGTCCGCGACGGGGAGCTGGAGGAGGCGATCGCCGCCTACCGCGAGGCGGACCGCAGCGCCCCACCCGGGGAGCGCGGCGCGATCGCCAACCGGATTGCGTGGCTCCTCAAGGAGACCGGCCACGACTTTGCGTCACGCCGCCAGTTCAACCGGGCGCGGGGCGCCTACGCGACCTACGCGGCGTACGTCACCACGGCCCTGGTGGCCATCAACGTGGTTGTCTTCCTGGCCGACGGGGCGCTCAGCGGGTCTGGCTTCTCGCTCTTCGGCGGGGGCAGCGGCCCGCTCGCCGAGGCCGGCGCCGTCTACGCGCCAGCCGTCGCCGAGCGGGGAGTGGTGGCGGCTCTCACCGGCGCCTTCCTCCACCTCAACCTCCTGCACATCCTCTCCAACATGTACGCGCTGTGGCTCTTCGGCCCGCTCATGGAGCAGCTCTACGGGCATGTCGAGTACGCGGTGATCTACCTGCTCTGCGCGCTCGGCGGAAACGTGCTCACCATCCTCGCCGCGCCGGACAACCCGGCGCTGGGAGCCTCGGGGGCGATCTTTGGCCTCTTCGGCCTGGCCTTCATCGTCTCGCGGCGGCGCCACCTCCTGCTCGGGCCGCAGGCGAGGGCGATGCTCTCCCGGGTCGGGACCCTGCTGATCCTCAACCTCTTCATCACCTTCAGCGTCCCCTTCATCAGCTGGACGGGGCACGTCGGCGGCCTCGCCGTCGGCGCGGCGCTGGGGCTGCTGCTGGCCCCCGTGAACGTGCCGACCCTGGGCGGGATGTGGCGGGCACCCGACGGCAGCTCGCTGGTCCGTGGCCTGGCGCCGGGCCTTCGTGCGGCCGTCTATCTCGCCGTCGCCGCGGTGCTGGCGGTGGGGACCCTGGTGGCCATCGGCCAAGTCGCCTGAGCCGGGCCGCTCCCCGGGTATCATCCCGGGCGTGTGCTACGACGATGACGCGCGCCCCCCGCTCTCACCGATCCGCGGGGCGGCGATCGATGCCGGCGAGCTGACCCTCACCTCCGCCGACGGCAGCCAGGTGGCGGCCTATGCGGCGCGGGCGGCGGCCCCGTCGGGAGCGGGGATCGTGGTCCTCCCCGACGTCCGCGGGCTGCATCCGTTCTTCGAGGAGCTGACGATGCGCTTCGCCGAGGCGGGCGTGGACGCGATCGCCATCGACTACTTCAGCCGCACGGCCGCGACCAGGCAACGCGGCGGCGACTTCGACCACCAGCCGCACGTGGCGCTCACCCGCCACCCGACCCTGGACGCGGACGTGGCCGCGGCGGCGGCCCACCTGCGCTCGCCCGCGGGCGGGGCCGTGGAGCGCCTGTACACCGTTGGCTTCTGCTTCGGCGGACGGCTGAGCTACCTGCAGGCGGCATCGGGGATCGCCGCGACAGGGGTGATCGGCTTCTACGGCTGGCCGGTCGGCGCAAACCGGGACCTGCCGGCCCCGGTCGACGAGGCGTACCGCTTCGCCTGCCCGGTGCTGGCCATCTGGGGCGGCGCCGACCATGGCATCGGGCCCGATGCGGTCCACGCCTTCGACGCGGCGCTCGACGCCGCCGGCAAGCAGCACCGCACCGTCGTGTACCCCGACGCTCCGCACTCCTTCTTCGACCGGACCTCCGGCGAGCATGCCGGTGCGTCAGAGGCAGCCTGGCACGAGATGCTCACCTTCATGGGGGTGGCGACCGCATGATCGACTTCACCCCGACCGATGCACAGCGCGAGGTGCAGCGCACGGCGCGCGCCTTTGCCGAGCGGGAGATCCTGCCCCGCATCCACGAGCTCGACTCGACCTCGACCTACGATCGCGCCATCTACGAGCGGATGGGCGCGGAGGGCTTCCTGGGCCTGCCGATCCCGGAGCGCTACGGCGGGGCGGGGATGGACTACATCGCCTTCGCCCTGCTGTGCGAGGAGATGGAGCGCGCCGACACGGCCTTTCGGGTGGTCCTGTCGGTCCATACCGGGCTGAACTCGCTGACCCTGCTGCAGTGGGCCAACGAGGACCAGAAGCAGCGCTACCTGGTGCCCCAGGCGCGCGGCGAGAAGCTGGCCACCTTTGGCCTCACCGAGCCCGGCGTCGGGAGCGACGCGGCCAACCTGTCGACCACCGCCCGCCGCGACGGCGACCGCTACCTGCTCAACGGCAGCAAGATCTGGATCAGCCTGGCCGATACCGCCGACAACTTCCTCGTCTTCGCCACCGTCGACAAGAGCCTCGGCCACAAGGGGATCACCGCCTTCATCGTGGAGCGCGGCTTCGCCGGCTTCTCCACCGATTCGCTCCACGGCAAGCTCGGCGTCCGCGCCGGCAACACCGGGATCCTCTACTTCGCCGACTGCGAGGTGCCGGTCGCCAATCGGGTCGGGGAGGAGGGCGAGGGCTTCACCATCGCCATGAGCGCGATCGACCAGGGGCGCTACACGGTCGCTGCCGGGTCGGTCGGGCTGGCGCAGGCGTGCCTCGACGCATCGGTCAAGTACGCACATGAGCGCAAGGCGTTCGGCGAGGAGATCGGGCGGCACCAGCTGGTCAAGCAGATGATCTCGAAGATGTACGCCGGGATCGAGGCGGGGCGGCTCCTCGTCTGGAAGGCCGGGGTGAAGAAGAACGCCGGCGAGCGCAACACGCGCGAGACGGGGCTCGCGAAGTGGTTCACCACCGATCACGCCGTGGCGAGCGCCCTCGACGCGATCCAGGTCCACGGCGCCTACGGCTACAGCGACGAGTACCCGGTGGAGCGCTACCTGCGCAACAGCAAGGGCTCGGTCATCTACGAGGGAACGAGCCAGATCCACACCCTGATGCAGGCCGACTACCTGCTCGGCTACCGGACCGATCACCCCCTGCGGCTGCCGCAGCCTCCCTTCGAAGGGGAGATGTAGGCCGTCTCACCTGGGTCCGCTGCGGGCGGCTCGGCCGATGGTGCCTTGCGGGGCGGGAACCCCGATCTGGTGTCGTCCGCTGATCCGGCACCCGGTCTCGCCCCATCCGAAGTGACGCGGCATGACACCGCGGCGGGAGGCTGGTCCGTTTAGGGTGTCATCCGGTGAGCCCGTCCAGATCGTCATCTGCCTCAAGGGGCGTGCGCGGCCGTGGTGGAGCCGACTGTACGGGACGCAGCCGCGTGCGGGGCGCGCTCACGATCCGTGGGGTGAGGCAGAGCGCCGCCAGCAGGGCGGCCGGCATCAGCACGAGCAGCGCGGCCAGCGTCGGCTGGGCGTAGGCGAAGGCGACCGGGTCCGGGCCGCTGAACTCCGGATACGGGAGGAGGCCGCCGGCGGTTGCCCACCACAGGACGGCCGCGGCGGCTGACGGCACGATCAGGAAGCGCCGCCACCAGCCGCCTTCGTAGGCGATCGCCACCGAACCGGCGAGGAGCCCGGCGACGCCTCCGGCCAGCGAGACGACGACCCCGACGGGGGTGTACGGCACGCCCCCGGCCCAGTACCCGTCGACCAGCGACAGGCCGGGGTTGTTGAGCACCTCGACCCAGGCGTAGACGAGCAGGATCGAGGGGCCGATGACCAGCAGCACCAGCGCCAGGCGAGCCCACTGGTGGGCCCCGGCGACCAGGCGCGGGCCGGCGGAGGAGGGCATGGCCAGCACTATACTCGCGGCCATGAGTCGAGCCGTGGAGCTGATCCTGGGCATGATGCTGCTCGCCATTGGCCTGCTGGTGCTGGCCAGCGAGCCGCTCGGCAACTGGTTCTCGGGGCTCGGCCTGAGCGAGGATCTGCTCGCCTGGTGGCCCGCCATCGTGGTCATCCTCTCCGCCTTCTTCCTCGTTCCGGCGGCGCTCCCCGGGCCGAACCGACGGCTGCGCGCCGGGATGGTCATCCCCGGTGCCTTCCTCGCCGGGCTGGGCGGCGCCCTGCTCTACACCAGCGCCAACAACCGATGGGAGGCCTGGTCGTACCTCTGGACCGTCGTCCCGTTCTCGATCGGGATCGGCCTGTACGCCGCCGGCTGGATCGCCGACCTGCCGGCCTTCAAGTGGATCGGCTCGGGCATGGCGGTGGGGGCGGCGATCGCCTACCTGGCCTTTGCCACGGCCTTCGGGGGCGAGGCCTTCCGCCTGGTCGGCTCGATCGGGATCATCGTGCTGGGGCTCGCACTCGTGGCCGGTGGCCTGGCGGAGCGGCTGAGTCGCAAGGGGAGCGGCTAGGCGGGCAGCTCCCGGACCCATCGGTCGAACCAGCCCAGGATCCGCTCCATGCGGTCGATGCGCCGATCGGGCCTTCCGTGGCTCTTCAGGTCGTGGTGCTCCTCGGGGTAGAGGACGTACTCCGCCTCGCGGCCAAGGACGCGCAGCGCGACGAAGAGCTGCTCGTTGTCCGCGGCGGGGCAGATGAGGTCCTCTTCGGACTGCAGGATCAGGAGCGGCGTCTTGATCCTCGCCACCTGGCTGAGCGGCGACGAGCTCCACATCCGCAGCATCCCGGCCCGGCTGAGCGGATCGCCCAGCTTCCAGCGACGCGTGTCGTGGACGCCGAAGTACGAGTTGGCCCAGGCCGAGACCTGGTTCGCGACCCCGTTCTCGGCGACCGCTCCCTTGAACCGATCCGTCGCGCCGACCAGCCACTGGGTGAGGAACCCGCCGTATGACAGTCCCATGACGCCGAGGCGCGCCGGGTCGGCCATGCCGCGCGCCACCACCGCGTCGACCGCGGCCAGGACGTCGGCGGCGTCCACCTCGCCCCACCGGCCGCGGAGCGCCCGCGTCCATGCCACGCCGAAGGCGGCGGACCCGCGGGGATTCGGCATCACCACGCGATAGCCGGCGCTGCACAGCAGGGTGCTGTCCATGGTCCCGCCCGGCGCCCAGGCTCCGGCTGGCCCGCCGTGGAGATGGAGGATGGTGGGGAGCGGCTTCTCCCCGGCACCAGCGGGCGAGGCGACCCAGACCTGCATCGGGCCGCCGGGCACGTCGACCCACAGCTCGTCCCAACGCGGCAGCGCGAAGCGTCCCTGCCAGGCCGAGCCGCTCCTGGTGATCGGCCGCAGGCGGGCAGGCGGTCGCGTCCCCTCGTCGTCGAGGGCGTAGACCTCGGCGGCGTGTCGATCCAGGCCGGCGGCGAGCGCGACCCGACCCGCGGCCGCCGCCAGGCCGGCGCCGACCACCCGCCCCGGCGCGACCATCGGCTGCGCCCTGCCGGTCAGCGAGACGCGGTAGGGGAGGTTGCGGCCGTCGGCCGCGACGAGCACCACCAGCTCGTCGGATGAGCGCCAGACCGGCCCCTGGCCGTCATCGGCCTGGACCATGTCGGCCCAGCTGTCGCACGCGATCGAGCGATCCAGGGACGAGCTGATTCGCCGCGGGGTGCCGCCCCGGGCGGGTACGACCCACAGGCCGATGAGGACGTGCTCGGCGGGGTCGACGACATCGGTCCCGAGGAAGGCGACCCGGCGACCGTCCGGCGAGACGGCGGGCCGGGAGGCGTCGCCGCGCAGCGCAGCGAGCTCCCGGACCTTTCCGCCCTCCGCCGCGATGCGATACACGCACGAGCGCGGCGCGATGTTGGCGTCGGGGCCGGTGTCGGCGGAGAAGGCGAGCCAGCTGCCGTCCGGAGCCCAGGCCGGATGCGCCACGTCGAAGTCGCCGCTGGTGAGCTGGCGCGGCCGCGCTCCGCGGCGGGCCTCGACCACCCACAGGTGCGAGCGACGGCCGAGCAGGCCCGACTCGTCGTCACGGAAGTCGGTGCGGGTGATGTGGCGGGCCGTGCGGGCGCGATCCTTGCGCTCCGGCCCGACCGCGAAGCGATCGGCCCCGGCCTGCGCGAGGAAGGCAACCGCGTCGCCCGTCCGGGCTCCAGCGCGGCGTCCCCGCGCCATGCGGGAGGCGTGTCAGCTGCCAGGGGTCGCCGCCGGCCAACGGCATGATCCAGACCTGCGGCTCGGCCTTGTCGTCGCCCACGGGTCCGCGCACGAACGCCACCGATCGCCCATCCGCGGAGATCGCCGGCACGGTGTCGCGGACGGCTCCATCGGTGAGGCGCCGCGGCCTGCCCCCCTCCCAGGGAATCGACCCACAGGTGCGACCGATACGCCCCGCGGCTCACCACGCGTGCGGCGTAGGCAACCCAGGCACCGTCAGCGGAAACGTCGAATGACTCGAGGGCGACCTGCGCGTTGACCAGGGCGCGGGCGGTGGTAGTGGGCATGCGCTCCCGAGCATAGACGACGCCAATGAGCCGAATCGTTGACCCGCGGGCACGGCGTGTGCCATCCTCGCCGGGTCGCCGTCGCGGTCCCCGCATCTCTGAAGGGAGTCCCGGATGCACCCCGCCCGCCGCAGGTCGAGCTTGTCGTTCCTGGTCGGTCTCTGCCTGGTCCTGGCCGCCTGCAGCGGGCCGGCGTCCAGCAGCCAGCCGTCGCCCGGCGCGAGCGGGACGGCAACCGGCGGAACG
The DNA here is from genome assembly GCA_963782015.1 of uncultured Chloroflexia bacterium. Classification (GTDB taxonomy): domain Bacteria; phylum Chloroflexota; class Limnocylindria; order QHBO01; family QHBO01; genus CF-167. The sequence continues at coordinate 149,984 of CAWAHY010000002.1, read as the reverse complement.
GTGCGCGTCGGCATCGGCGGGTCGCCCGACAGCCTGAACCCCGGGGACGCGTATCTGAGCGAGGCCTACACCCTCTTCGAGCTGGTCTACGACACGCCCATCAACCTCTCCGCGGAGGGCAACTACGAGCCGGAGCTGGCCAAGACCTGGACGCTCAGCGACGACGGCCTGACCTGGACCCTGGAGCTGGTCGACAACGCCACCTTCCACGACGGGACCCCGCTCACCAGCGCGGACGTCAAGTTCACCCTCGAGCTGTATCGGGATACTGCCGACTACCCGTACATGACGAGCTATCCGGACGTCTTCACCTCGATCGAGGCGCCCGATGCGACGCACGTGGTGCTGCACAGCGACCAGGCGATCGGCAACTTCGAGTCCAGGATGGTCTTCATGTACATCCTGCCCAAGCACATCTGGGAGACCCAGGACCCGGTCGATTTCGACAACGCCGCGATGATCGGTTCCGGGCCCTTCAAGCTGGTCGAGAACAGGCAGGGAGAGTTCACACGCCTCGCCAGCAACACCGACTACTGGAAGACGCCGCCGTTCGTCGACGGCGTGATCTTCCAGACCTTCCAGAACCCGGATGCGCGCGTCGCGGCCCTGACCAACGACGACGTCGACATGATCACCGAGTTCCCGGCCACGGCGGTGGCTGCCCTCCAGAATGCCGACAACGTCACGGTCGCCATCACCGACCCGGTGGCCGGCTCGCTGCGTGACGTGTTCTTCAACCTCGTGGACCCGGCCGACTGCCCGACCGCCGACGGTGGCGTCTGCACCGGCCACGAGGCTCTGCGCGACCTCCAGGTCCGCAAGGCGCTGGCGACGGCCGTCGACAAGGAGCAGATCATCAATGTCGCGCAGCTCGGGCTGGCGGTGCCCGGCCTGACGCTCGTTCCCATCACGCTCGGGGGCGGGGAGTACTACGCCTCCGACGTGGCCGACTACGCCTACAACATCGACGACGCGAACGCGATCCTCGACGCGGCCGGCTACGACGACACGGACGGGGACGGGGTCCGCGAGTGCAGGCCGGACCAGGCCTGCGATGACCTCACCTTCCGCGTGAACTACTCCGAGGACAACGACACGGCCCCGCGCGAGGCCGAGCTGCTCCAGGGGATGTGGGAGGCGATCGGAGTCAAGGTCACGATCCAGGCGCTCGACGCCGACACGCTGACCAGCGTCTGCTGCCCCGCCTTCGACTACGACGTCATCATCTGGACCTGGGGCTCTGACCCCGATCCGGACTTCATCATCGGGGTGCCGACCTGCGGGGCGATCAGCAGCGGCACGAACGAGACCGGCTACTGCAACCCCGAGTACGACGCGCTCGATGCGGCCCAGGGGGTGGAGGTCGACCACGCGGCGCGCGTCGACATGATCAAGCAGATGCAGCAGATCCTGGTCGACGACGTGGTCTACATCGTGCCGTACTACGACCAGCAGAAGCAGGCGTACCGGAGCGATCGCTTCACCGGCTGGTGGGACGGCCAGGCGTCGTGGGGCCTGGAGGACCCGAGCTCGCTGACGGTCATTCGGCCGGTGCAGTAGCCTCCGCCCGCCCGATTCGGGGAGACCCTGGGCATGCGTGGCCGCGGCGCGTTCCTGGCGACCAAGCTCGCGTGGGCGCTGGTCACCATCGTGATCGTGGTGACCTTCAACTTCTTCCTGTTCCGGGTGCTGCCCGGTGACCCCGCCAAGGCGGGCGTGCGGGACTCACGCCTCAACCCCGCGGCACAGGCAGCGCTGACCGAGCGGTTCGGGCTCAACAAGCCGGTCTTCCTCAACTTCGAGGATGGCAACCCCTTCGACTCGCAGTACTTCAGGTACCTCGGTGCTCTGACTCGCGGCGACCTGGGCCAGAGCTACGCCTTCCGCGACCAGACGGTGGGGCAGATGATCGGCGTCGCGCTGGTCAACACCCTCTGGCTGGTGCTCCCCGCCGAGCTGCTGTCGATCGTCTTCGGCGTCCTGCTCGGCCTGATCGCCGCCTGGCGACGGCGCACCTGGATCGACGTGTCGGCGCTCTCGTTCAGCCTCTTCATGTGGTCGCTGCCGACCTTCTTCCTGGGCATCATCCTGCTCTTCGTGGGGGCCGCCTGGTTCGACCTGCCGACGGCGGGCAGCGGCACCATCGGGGCCGACTACGCCGGGTGGTGGGACGAGCTGCTGGACCGCGGCAGGCACCTGCTCCTGCCGACCCTGACCTTCACCCTGGTCCTGCTCGGCGAGTACATGCTGATCATGCGCAGCAGCGTGATCGACGTCTTCAGCGAGGACTACATCCTCACCGCCAAGGCGAAGGGCCTCTCGACCTTCCGGATCATCAAGGACCATGCCCTGCGCAACGCGATGCTGCCGATGGTGACGCTGATCGCCATCAACCTGGGCTTCACCGTCTCCGGTGCGATCCAGGTGGAGTCGGTCTTCTCGTGGCCGGGGATCGGGGCACTGACCGTCCAGGCGGTCGCGAAGCGCGACTACCCCGTGCTGCAGGGCGCCTTCCTGCTCCTGGCCGTGAGCGTCGTCTTGGCCAATCTCATCGCCGAGCTGCTCTACGGCTGGCTCGACCCCCGGGTGAGCGAGGGATGAGCCGATGACGGCCGTGGTCGAGGTCGCCGCGCCGCACGCCGGCCTCGTCAGCGCGCCCGGCAGCATGCTGCGCACCGTCCTCCGGCGGCGGATGGGGCTGGTGGGCGCGGTCATGCTGCTGATCGCGCTGCTGGTCGCCGTCCTTGCGCCGCTGATCGCCCCGTACGACCCCTTCGCCACCGTGCACGTCTCGATCTCGGACATCTACCAGAAGCCGTCGGGCGCGCACCTGCTGGGGACCGACGACGGCGGCAAGGACGTCCTCTCCTCGCTCATGTACGGGGCGCGCGTCTCGCTCCTCGTCGGCTTCTCGGCGGCCTTCCTCTCGCTCCTGATCGGGGGCGTGATCGGGATCGTCTCCGGCTACCGCGGCGGGCGCCTGGGGGCGGGGCTGATGGGGTTCACCGACTTCTTCCTGGTGATCCCCGACCTGGCGCTCCAGATCGTGATCGTGGCGATCGCCGGGCAGAGCCTCTTCAACATCATCGTGGTCATCGGGGCGCTCGGCTGGACCACCACGGCCCGCATCGTGCGCGCCCAGACCCTCTCGGTGCGCGAGCGCAAGTTCGTGTTCCGGGCGCGTGCCATCGGCGCCGGCGACCTGCACATCCTGCGTCGGCACGTCTTCCCGCAGGTGCTGCCGCTGATGATGGCCAACCTGGTGCTGGTGATCAGCCTGGCGATCCTGTCGGAGTCGACGCTCGCCTTCGTCGGGCTGGGCGACCCGACCGTGATCAGCTGGGGCTCGATGCTCAACTTCGCCTTCAGCCGCGGCGCCATCTCGGCCGGCGCGTGGTGGGCGCTCATCCCGCCGGGCATGGCGATCGTGTGGGTCGTGCTGGCCACCACCCTGCTCGGCACCGCGCTCGAGGAGGCGCTCAACCCGCGGCTCAAGCGCCACCACCTGGAGGCCGATCCGCACGCCGAGGCCGATCGGACCCGCATCGGCCCCGCTCGACCGGCCTCGGTCGCCGGCACCGAATCCCCGATCCTCCAGGTCCGCAACCTGACCGTCGAATTCGCGACCGATGCCGGCCCGCTGCGTGCCGTCGACGACGTCAGCTTCGACCTGCGGCGGGGCGAGACGATCGGCCTGGTGGGGGAGTCCGGCTCCGGCAAGACGACGACAGTGCTGGGGCTGTTGCGCCTCCTGCCACCTGGTGGCCGCGCCGTGGGCGGGCAGGTCTTCTTCGACGGCGAGGACCTCCTGTCGCTCGAGGACGCGGAGCTGCGGGCGGTGCGCTGGTCCCGTCTCTCGCTCGTCTTCCAGGGGGCCATGAATGCCCTGAACCCGGTGCGCCCGGTCGGCGACCAGGTGGCCGAGGCGATCCGGACCCACGAGCCCGGGATCCGCAAGGCCGAGGCCGCGGCGCGCGCCTCCGAGCTGCTCGAGCGCGTCGGGATCGGGCGGAGTCGGGGCAGGGATTACCCGCACACCTACTCCGGCGGGATGCGGCAGCGGGCCATGATCGCCCTGGCGCTCGCCTGCAGTCCCGACGTGATCGTCGCCGACGAGCCGACCACCGCGCTCGACGTGATGATCCAGGCCCAGATCATGGAGCTGCTCGCGAGCCTGTCGCGCGAGCTGGGGATGGGGACGATCCTGGTGACCCACGACCTGGGCGTGGTGGCCTCGTCCTGTGACCGGGTGCTCGTCATGTACGGCGGCCGGATCGCCGAGGAGGGTCCCGCCGCGCAGCTCTTCAGCGACCCGCGGCACCCGTATGCGCGCCTCCTGCTCGCCTCCTTCCCCGATATCGCCCACCCCGAGCGCGAGCTGCGAGGCATCCCCGGGACGCCGCCGCGGCTCGACGACATGCCGTTCGGCTGCCCGTTCGCCCCTCGCTGCCCATCGGTCTTCGAGCGATGCCGGACCGAGCGGCCGCCGGACTACCCGATCGGCGAAGGCCGGCGGGCGGCCTGCTTCCTGCTCGACCCTGACGAGGCGGGACGTGGCTGAGCGGATGGCCGCCGTCCCGGCGCTCCAGGTCGAGGGACTGGTCAAGCGGTTCCCGGCGCGCTCCTCGCTCGGGGACCTGGTCCGTCGCCGCCGCCCGGCCCCGGTCGAGGCGGTCGCCGGGGTGAGCTTCACCGTCTCCGCCGGCGAGGTGCTCGCCATCGTCGGCGAGTCCGGCTGCGGCAAGACCACCACCGCCAACATGCTGCTGGGCCTGCTGCCCGCCACCGCCGGGCGGGTGCTCCTCGCCGGCAGCGAGGTGGGGACGATGTCGCGGCGCGAGCTGTCGCGCCTCCGACGCAACATCCAGATGATCTTCCAGGACCCCTACGAGTCGCTCAATCCGCGGATGCGGATCGCCGAGATCGTGGCCGAGCCGCTCCGGGTGCACGGCGAGGCCGGCTCGACGGTGGAGGAGGCGCATCGGGTGCACGAGGCGCTGACCCAGGCCGGGATGACGCCCCCCGAGGCATACCTGTCGCGCTACCCGTTCGAGCTGTCGGGCGGGCAGCGCCAGCGGGTCGCCATCGCCGCGGCGCTGACGCTTCGTCCCCGGGTGCTGGTCGCCGACGAGCCGGTCAGCATGCTCGACGTCAGCATCCGGGCCGAGATCCTCAACCTGCTGCGCTCGCTCGCCGACGACCACGGCATCGCGGTGGTGATGATCACCCACGACCTCTCCACCGTGGCCGCCTTCGCCGACCGGGTGGCGGTCATGTACCTGGGCCGCATCGTCGAGCTCGGCCCCACCGCCGGGGTGCTGGCCGACCCCGAGCACCCGTACACACGCGCCCTGCTGTCGGTGGTGCCGGTGCCCGATCCAGCCGCACGGCGGGCCCCGCAGATCCTCTCCGGCGAGACGCCCGACCCGTCACGGATGCCGCCCGGCTGTCGCTTCCACCCCCGCTGTCCGGTTGCCTTCGAGCAGTGCCGGACCGTCGATCCGCCGCTCTTCGATGTCGGCGAGGGGCACCAGGCGGCGTGCCTGCTGGTCGGGGCCGGGGCGCAGCGGCCGCCCTCCGACTGAAGGGTCAGCCGCCGAAGAGGCCGGGCAGGACGAGCGCGGCCACGACCACCCCGACCGCCCCGGCCGAGATCCCGCGTCGCAGGCGGCCGAACCACCCTGCCATCAGTCCTCCGAGCCCCGCTGCCACGGATGCGCCTGCCACGCCGGCAAGGGCGGCAGCGACCGAGTGGGCCAACGTTGGTGAGGCCGCGCCGAGCTGCCGCCCAGCGGTGCTCACCGCGCCGGCGGCCACGACCAGGACCGCGGCGAGGAGCGCCGCGCCGAGCGTGCCGGTGACCGCGCGCAGCCGTCCCAGCTGGGTGGCGCCGGCCGCCGCCGCCCCGATCGCCAGCGTGAGGGCCACCGCCCACGTGCCGGTCAGCGCCGCGGTGCTGTCGGGCGGTGGGGCAACCGTGTACCACGCCATCGCCACCGCGGGCGCCGCCAGCATCCCGATCGCCGCGACCCAGGTGAGGGGTCGGGTCCAGTCCTCGGGGTCCTCCGGCGGCACCACGGTGCCGAGGCGGACGCTGACCGGCACGAGGTCATCGGGCTCTGGCGCGGTTGGATCGGTCAGGTGGGGACCGCCTCGCCAAGCTCGCGCAGGCTCGGGACGGTGGCCAGCCGCAGCCCCAGGATCCGCGCCCCGAGCTCGCGCACCATCCAGCCCGCCTCCGCCTGCAGCGACGGCTCGCGACCGTCGAGCGCCAGTGATGCGAGCGCGAGCAGGGCCGGCACCGCGGTCGGCGTATCGAGGTCGTCGTCCATCGCCGCCAGGAACCGATCGCGCAGCTCGCGCACCGGGCCGCTGAGCCCGGCCGGGTCCGCCGCGGCTGGCGCCAGCGGCTCGATCTGCTCGGCCAGCAGGCACGCGGCCCGCAGCCGCGCCGCGTCGACCGCCGCCGTCTCGAGATCGGCCTGGCGGAACTCCAGCTCGGCGCGGTAGTGGTGACGCACCAGGTAGAGACGGATCGCGTCGCCGCTGTACGAGCGCAGCAGGTCGCGCACCAGGACCAGGTTGCCGAGCGACTTGCTCATCTTCTCGTCGGCGAAGCGCAGCATGCCGGCGTGCATCCACCACGCCACGAAGGGCCGCTCGCCGGTCGCGCCCTCGGACTGGGCGATCTCCGACTCGTGGTGCGGGAAGGCCAGGTCGCCCCCGCCGCCGTGGATCTCGAACCGGTTGCCGAGGTACGCGGTGCTCATCGCCGAGCACTCGATGTGCCAGCCCGGGCGTCCCGCGCCCCACGGCGCGTCCCACGCCGGCTCATCGGGGAGCGACGGCTGCCACAGCACGAAGTCGAGCGGATCCCGCCGTCCCGGCATCTCGGGCCGGCTGCCGCGTTCCATGGCGATCGGGATCATCTCGTCGCGCGTCAGCTTCGACAGCTCGCCGTAGGACGGCCACGAGGCGACGCTGAAGTAGACGTGCCCTTCGGCGGCGTAGGCGTGCCCGCGCGCGACGAGCCGCTCGATCAGGGAGAGCATCTGCGGGATGTGCTGCGTGGCGCGCGGGAACTCGTCGGGCGGCAGCCAGTTGAGCGAGGCCATCTCGGTCAGGAACGTGGTGACGTGCCGGTTGCCCAGCTCCAGGTAGTCCTCGCCGCTCTCACGCGCCCGGCGCAGCATGTCGTCGTCGACATCGGTCAGGTTCTGGACGTAGACCACCCGGTGGCCGAGGTAGGCCAGGTACCGATGGAGGACGTCGAAGGCGAGGTAGGTGAAGGCGTGCCCCAGGTGCCCGGTGTCGTACGGGGTCACGCCGCAGACGTACAGGCCGACCGGCCCAGGACCGATGGGGCTGAACGGCACGAGCTCACCGCGGCGAGCATCGAACAGGCGGAGGGTCACGGCCGCGATTCTAGGCGCTGCTAGAATCGGTGGGCCGGAGGGGAGGTGGGAGACGCCAACTGCAATGGAGCCGAGGCCATGTGGGACGTTCTGCGCTGGTTCGCCGTCTTCGTCGCCGCCGTCCTGGTGATCGTCGCCGGGCTGTACATCATCCTCGGCAAGCCCTTGCCGATCCCGCACCTGTTCTGATCGGCTACCAGAGCGCCGGCTTGGTGCTCATCAGGAAGCCGATCAGCAGGGTCGCCCCGCCCATCGCGTAGGCGACCCAGCGGACCCGGGTCGCCTGCCTGCCCCAGCCGTCGGGGTCGGCGCTCGAGAGTCGCACCAGGCGCCGCAGGCCCGGGCGCGAGATGAAGGCGGCCACCAGCAGGTTCAGCGCGTAGATCGCCAGGGCGACCAGCAGCCAGGGCTTGCCAAGGATCTCCGTCCCGAGGCTGATCACCAGCCCGGCGCCGGTCAGCGCGAGGCCGATCCCGATCACGATGCTGCCGGTGCCCTGCATCGTCATGAGCAGGCCGGTGACCGTCCCCGGCGCCGCGCCGGCAGCCTGCCGTCGCAGGAGGAAGGGCAGCACCACGCTCGGCGCCAGCAGCGAGACGGCGAGCGCGATATGCACCACCAGCAGGATCGGGAACCAGTTCATCGCCGCGGTACCTTACCGCGGGGCGGGACATCCGCGCCCCGGCGGACAGTAGCATCCGCCCATGCGCGTTCTCGACGCCGCCCAGGTCCGCGCCGCCGCACCGATGCCACAGCTGCTCGACGCGGTCGAGGCGGCGTACCGGGACGTCGCCACCGGGCGAGATCGGTCGCCGATCCGGAAGCGGATTCCGATGGGTGGGGGAGACCTGGTGCTGATGCCCGGCGTGCGCGAGGGCGGGGCCGGGGCATCGGTCAAGCTGGTGACGGTGATGCCCGGCAACGCGGCACGCGGCCTGCCGACGATCCATGCGCTGGTCGCCTGGTTCGACGCTGTCACCGGGGAGCCGCTCGCCGTCCTGGATGGGGCGACGGTCACCGCCATGCGCACCGGAGCGGCATCGGGGGTCGGCGCGCGCCTCCTCTCCCGCCCTGATGCCCGGATCCTGGCCCTCTTCGGCGTCGGCGCCCAGGCCGCCTGGCAGGTGCGCGCCGTCATGGCCGCCCGCCAGATCAGCGAGGTGCGCGTCTACGCCCGCACCCCGGCGCGGCGCGAGGCCTTCGCCGCGGAGATGGCGCAGGAGCTGGGGCCGGGGGTTGTGGTGCGTGCCTCGAGGTCCGCGGAGGAGGCGGTCAGTGGCGCCGACATCGTGTGTTGCGCCACGACCTCGTCACGGCCGATCTTCTCCGCCGACTGGATCGCGCCGGGGACGCACGTGAACGCCGTCGGCAGCTTCCGGCTGGACATGGTCGAGCTGCCGCCGGAGCTGTTCGGGCGCGCCGCGCTGGTCGCCGTCGACTCCCGGGAGGCGGCGCTCGAGGAGGCGGGCGAGCTGGTCGCCGCGATCCAGGCGGGGCTCATCGCCGCGGACGGCTTCACCGAGATCGGCGAGATCGGGCCTGACTGGGCTGCCGGGCGCGACCCAGCGGCGATCACGATCTTCAAGAGCGTGGGGCTGGCGATCCAGGACGTGGCCGCGGCCGAGCTGGTGATGGCCAACCTGCCGGCCGACGGGGAGTTGTCAGCGGGCTAGCTGCCGGCTCCCACCCTGAAGGCCAGCCCGCCGTTCGCGGCGAGCCAGCCGACCAGCGCCGCCAGCAGTCGCTCGGCGGCCGGCCCCCACTCCGCCGGGAGACTCGCGCCGGCTCCGGAGTCGGACGAGGTCACGAAGCCGGCCACCTGCGTGGCGGGGTGGTCGTGCCAGGCGTGGGCCCAGACCTCGAGCGGCCCCATCACGCCGGTTGGCGCGGTCGGGTCATCCGAGCCCGGCTTGATGACCACCGGCTGGGGATGCGCGGCCGGCGGCGGTGGCGGGGCAACCGCACCCTCCACGCCCATCTGCCCGCCACCGACGATCTGCTGCTGGGGAGGAGGGGTGGGGAGCGGGGTGGGCGTCGGCGCCACCGTCAGGGTCGGAAGTGGAGTCGCCGTCGGTGCGGGCGTGGCGGCCGGCGTGGCGGGAGTCGCGGTCGGGGCGGCTGACGGGGTGGGTGAGGCGGTCGGTGCCGGGGTGGCGGTCGGAGCCGGCGTGGCGCTGGCGGCCGGGGCATCGGTCACGGTAACGCCGGGGTAGTAGTAGATCAGCATCATCTCCGCCGCGGTGGTGCCGGCCAGGCCGCAGCCCTGGGTGCCCCATTGCCACAGCTTCCAGCCGTTGGCGTTCGCCCCGCAGGCCTCGTTGGCCGCGCCGGCGTTGTAGTAGGTCGGGAAGATGGCCCCGTTCCTGAGGACGCGGGTCGCCCAGGTGGCGTTGACGGCAGCGGCAGCGGTGCTCCAGGTCGCCTTCGACGGGTCGTAGACCTGGTCGTAGGTGTCGTCGCGGAGGTCGAAGCAGGCACCCTCGGTGTTGACGCCACCCCGCCAGTGGAGCACCTGGTACCAGGCATAGCTCTTGACGGCCAGTGCACCGGCGCGCAGCGACTCGGCGGTCCACGATCCGATCCACTCGCGCGACAGGACGTTGGCCGTGTACGCGTGGAAGTCGACCGTATCAACGGCCCCGCTCACGTGACGGAAGACGCGGATGGTGGGCGGGGGATCGGACTCGGAGGTCCAGCTCGAGCAGGATGCGGCGGCGACCGGCGCTACCCAGCCGGGTAGGCCGCCGGCGAGGGCGGTGAGCGCGGCCAGCGCGGCCGCGACGAGGGCACGTCGTTGCATCCGGGCACCAACGTATCGGCCCAGGGCCGCGATCGGAACTGACCGAAGGTCCTACGCCGTCAGGCCCAGCGGTGCACCCGCTCGCGGATCCGGTCGAAGCCGAGCTCATCGCAGAGCGCGACGAACTCCTCGCGCGGGACCCCTCGCCATGCGAGGGAGTCGAGGTCGCCGGAGATCGCCGCGTCGCGGTTGAGGGTCGCGAGGGTGCGATACAGGAAGGCGTCCGCACGCTGCTGCTGGAGCGTTGCCGCCAGCCGCACGGCGTTGCGCAGGGGCACGTCCCACTCCAGGGGAGAGGCGGGGATCGCCTCCAGGTGGCCGAAGCGAGCGAGCACGGCGGCCGCGCTCTTCGATCCCCAGCCCGGCAGTCCGGGGTAGCCATCGGAGCTGTCGCCGACCAGGGCCAGGTAGTCCGGGATGCTCTCCGGCGACACCCCGAACTTGGCCACCACACCCGCTTCGTCATACGTGATCGTCCGCATCCGGTCGCGCAGCACGACCCGCTCGCCACGCACGCACTGCGCCAGGTCCTTGTCGACGCTGCAGATGACCACCTGGCCGATGCGCGGATCGTCCCCGAACCGGGCGACCCCGGTGGCGATGGCGTCATCGGCCTCGTCCTCGACCATTGCCCAGGTGGTGATGCCCAGGGCCCGCAGCGCCCGCTCCGCGTCGTCGAACTGCGAGAGCAGCTGGCGATCCATCCCGGCGCTGCTCTTGTACGTCGGGAAGAGGTCGTTGCGCCATGACTCGATGACGTGGTCGGTCGCGGCCGCGATGTGCGTGAGGTCCGGCTCGCGGAGGAGCGACAGCATCGACTCGATCAGGCCGCGCACCGCGTTGACCGGCCGGCCATCCGGCCCGTGCTCCTCGGGTCGCGAGTAGTAGGCGCGGAAGAGCTCGAACGTGGCATCGACCAGGTGCAGGCGCATCACCTGCCCATGCTAGGCCGCGGTCGAGACCCGTAATGGCCCGATAAGCGGCCAGTAAGCGGTTGGATGCGAGGCTGCGCGCGCGGGGGTCCGGCGCGGGCGCGTGCCCTGCGACCCTCGGGTCAGCCATGGCTGATCCGGGACCGCGCCGGGCCCCTGCCCCTAGATCAGGCCGCCCGGTCGGCGCTGGTCCAGGCGGTCTGCTGTCGTGCGGTCGGGGTCATGTGCAGGCTGCCGTCGTCCTCGACCCACCAGGCTGCGAGCCCACGCCGGCGCGCCTCCCCGCCGATCGCCCGACGTCCCGCCAGGAAGAGGGCCTTTGACCAGACCTCCGCCCAGGCCGGGTCAGGCGCCGAGACCGTCACGGCGCGCAAGCCGTGCCCACCCGGGGCGCCGGTGGATGGGTCGATCAGGTGATGAACCGGATCCCCATCCGGTGAGGTCCATCGTCGCACGGCGGTCGACGAGGTGGCGATCGCTCCGCGCCGTGACCTCGAGATGACGGCCAGCGGCTCGTCTCCGCCTGCCGGATCCTCGACCCCGACCTGCCACGGCCGCCGCCGGCCCGCTCCCCGCAGGCGACGAGATCGCCTCCGGCCTCGAGCAGCAGGCCCGTGCGCATGCGGTCCGGTGCGCGACCGCCGCGACCGCCCACCGCAGCGCGAGCCCCTTGCCGATCCCGCCGGAATCGACCGGGGCGGAGACGCGGGCGAGGCCGCGGCGCGGATCGCAATCCAGCCACGGTCGGTCGCTGCCAACCTCCTCTGTCGTCGTCGGGAAGCTGGCACACCGGCCCGCTCGCCGAGCGCCTCGAGGCGGCGGATCACGCGCGGGTCGAAGCGGCCGTCACTCATCCGCTGGGCGCGGCGCGAGGCCGCCAGGAACGCCAGCAGTCGCCGGTCGGTGGGCGCTGAGGCGCCGCTGCCCGCGGTCGCATTCAGGCGCGACAGGGCGCTGTCGGCGCGCCAGCGGGAGAGCGACTGCTCGGTCCGCTCGATGTCGGAGGTCACCGCCTGCCACGCACGCGCCGCGTCGCGTCTGGGGAGAGGCCCACCACGGTCAACCGCAGCGGCGAACCCATCGCCCGCCCGGCGAACCGGCTCGCCATGGCCGGGGCGCTCACTTGCCCGAGGCGCCCGTGGTCGCCTGGGTCGGCGGGGCGGTGACATGGGCAACGGAGCCCGGCGCCGCCGGCAGCCGGACCGAGGAGGGGAGGCTGGCAGCGACGCCGGTCACCTCGGCGACCTGCTTCGCAAAGGCCGCGATCGCCGCATCAAGCTGCGCCGACAGCGTGGTCGCGTCGCCGTACCGGTCGGAAGCGGCGCCCAGCGTGTCCGATGCGGTCCGCAGCGCCTCCTCGGTCCCGCGACGCGCGGACTCGGCCGAGATGACGGCGTCGATGAGCGGGGCCTGGTCGAGCCCGACGGCGGCGTTGTGCTGCGCCTGGAGCATGGTCATCAGCGCCAGGCTGCCCGCGTAGAGCCCCGTGCAGGCGGCCAGGTAGACCGGCAGGTGGAGGAGTGGACGCTGGGCGGCCATCAGTCGTCGTCCTCGTGCTCCTGTTCGGTCGGTTCCGCTGTCGTGGCGGGGGGAGACGTGGCCGGTTGGAGAGCGGCCTGCGCCGCGAGCTGTCGCTCGAGCGTTGCCAGTCGTTGCTGCGCCGCCGCAAGCTGGGCGGCCAGCCCCGCGGCGGACTGCGCATCGGCATCGGCCTTGGCCTCGGCCGCGGCCAGGGCGCTCTGCAGCTCGGTCGCACGGCTGACGACCTGCGAGAGCTCCTGCGTGATCGCATCGGCCCGCGCCTTCTCGTCGTTGAGCCGCACGACGAGCGTCGCGGCATCGGTTGGCGCCGTCAACGGGGCGGTCGAGGCGGTCCACCCCGCGGCTGCTCGGATGGCCACCGCCCCACCGAAGATGCTGGCGACGGTTGCCAGGGTGACGAGGCTACGGCGCAGGGTGAGGCTGGACATGGGATTCCTCCACGCTTTGACGGACAGGGACGAGGACGGATGGATGCGCCTGGCGCTGGGCCGCCCGCGCACGTCGAACGATCCAGTAGCGATGCGCAGCGGCCGCCACCACCGCCACCGCGATGCCCCAGTAGATGGGGGCGAGGGACCTGGTATCGGTGCCGGCGAAGACGCCGTGGATCCAGGCCAGCGCAAGCACCAGCCCCGCCAATCGATGGAGCTTCAGCCACCAGCCGGTCGGCAGCAGGCGCGTGTGGCGAGCCGTCAGCGCCGTGATCAACAGCGCGTAGAGCGAGATGACGCCGATCGCCACCGGCGCGGTGCGGTATTCGGAGAGCCCCGGCACCAGGGCCCCGCCGATGCCCACCCCCGCGTACGGGTCGATGACCAGGCTGACGATGTGGACCAGCAGAAAGGCGATCACGAAGACCCACAGCGACTCGTGCCAGGGGTAGATGCGCTTGGCCAGCTTCCACTGCGTCTGCTCTGGGTGGCTGAGCAGGATGCCGAGCACCACCAGCAGCGCCACCAGGATGAGCGACACCAGTCCGGTGGCCCGTGCCGCGAGCCAGACGCGCATCTGCGCCTGGTAGGCCGATGTCGCCGGCAGGATCTGATCGGTGGCCGCGACGATCATGATGCCGAGCGCGGCAACCAGGATCACCACCAGGCGGGAGCTGAGCTTCATCGCGCGGCTGCCCCTGCCGGGGCTCGACGGTCCATACCCATTCCGAGGAGGGTGGGGCCGTCAAGGTTTCAGCGACAACCCGGACCTTTCGGTCAGACGGCGAGTGGTTCTTTGTACTCCCCGTACTGGCGGCGCAGCAGGTTGCACATCTCGCCGATGGTGGCGAACGCCTCGACCGCGGCGAGGATGGCGGGCATCAGGTTGTTCCCGTCGGCGGCGTCCGCGCGAAGCCGGTTGAGCGCCCGCGCATGGGCGTCGGCGTCGCGCTCGGCGCGGACCCGGACCAGGCGGTCGAGGTGGCGCCGCTCCTGCTCCGCCCCGACCTCGAGCAGGGGGATCTGCACCACCTCGTCGGGATCGGCGAAGACGGTCACCCCGATCGTCTCGCGCTCGTGCTCCTCCAGCGCGCGCGCCTGCTCGTACGCGGCGTCGGCGATCTCGGCCTGCGGATACCCCGCCTCGATGGCGGCGAGCATGCCGCCCATCTCGTCGATCCGACGCAGATAGGCCCAGGCGGCCTGCTCGGTCCGGTTGGTGAGCGTCTCGACGAAGTAGGAGCCGGCCAGCGGATCGACGCTGTTGGCGGCACCCGACTCCTCGGCGATGATCTGCTGCTGACGCAGGGCGAGGAGGGCGGCATCTTCCGAGGGGACCGCCCACGCCTCGTCGTACGCATCGGTATGCAGGCTCTGGGTGCCGCCCAGCACGCCGGCCAGCGCCTGGATGGCGACCCGGGTCAGGTTGTTCTGCGGCTGCTGCGCGGTGAGCGAGACGCCCGCCGTCTGGGTGTGGAAGCGCATCCAGGTGGAGCGCTCGTTCTCGGCCCCGAAGCGCTCGCGGCAGAGCTTGTACCAGATCCGCCGCGCCGCCCGGAACTTGGCGATCTCCTCGAAGAAGTCGTTGTGGCTGTTGAAGAAGAAGCTGAGCCGGGGGGCGAAGTCGTCGAAGCGCATTCCGCGGGCGAGGGCATCCTCGACGTAGGCCACCCCGTCCGCGATCGTGAACGCCAGCTCCTGGACCGCGGTCGAGCCCGCCTCACGGATGTGGTAGCCGCTGATGCTGATCGTGTTCCAGCGCGGCATCTCGCGCGTCCCGAACTCGACCGTGTCGGTCACCAGGCTGAGCGACGGGCCGGGCGGGAAGATGTACTCCTTCTGGGCGATGAACTCCTTGAGGATGTCGTTCTGCAGCGTGCCGGAGAGCTCTGCGCGCGGCACGCCCATCTTCTCGGCCGCCACGATGTACATCGCCCAGATCATGGCGGCGGGAGAGTTGATGGTCATCGACGTGCTGATCTCGCCGACCGGCAGCCCGGCCAGCAGGATCTCCATGTCGGCCAGGCTGCTGACGGCCACGCCGCAGGTGCCGAACTCGCCGGCGGCGAGCGGCTCGTCGTGGTCGTAGCCGTACAGGGTCGGCATGTCGTAAGCGATCGAGAGGCCCGTCCCGCCGGCGGCGATCAGCTTCTTGAAGCGGGCGTTGGTGTCCTCGGCGGTGCCGAACCCGGCGAACATGCGCATCGTCCAGAGGCGGCCGCGGTGTCCGGTCGGATGGATCCCGCGGGTGAACGGCGGCTCTCCCGGGAGGCCCAGGTCGTCAACCTGGTCCCACCCCGCAGCCGCACCCGCCGGCGGGCTGTACCGATAGCGAGGCCGATCGAGATCGGGGTCGTTGGCCGGGTCCTCGAGATCCGCGGAGGTGTAGACGCGGTCGATCTCGACGCCCGACTGGGTGATGAAGCGCCGCTTGCGCTCGCCGCCACGCTCCAGCGCGGGGTTCAGCCGCGCCTCTTCCCAGGCACGCTGGTGCTCGAGCCAGCGGTCGCGGTCACTCACGCTCGCATCTTGGGGCGCGGGAGGGACCCGGCGCAACTCGCTACGGGTAGAGACCCCGCAGCGCGGTCGCTTCCGCCACGCGGCCGACGGCCACCATCATCGCCGCCCCGCGCAGGTCGACCCGCTCCCGGGCGGCGGTCGCCATCACGCCGGCAAGGGCCGCCTCCATGATCCGCTCCAGCTCGGCGGCGACCTCTCGATCGGCCCAGAAGAAGGCCTGGGTGTCCTGCACCCACTCGAAGTAGCCGAGCACCAGCCCACCGGCGGTGCAGAGGATGTCGGGCAAGACCAGCACGCCGCGGTCGCGCAGGATGGCGTCGGCCTCGGCGGTGGTCGGGGAGTTGCCGGCCTCGGCCAGGATCCCGGCGCGCATCCGGTCGGCCGCGGCGGCGGTCACCTGGTTCTGCAGGCCGGCCGAGACGAGCACCTCGCAATCGATCCCGAACAGGTCGTCGCGAGGGATCGGCTCGGCGCCCGGGCAGCCCGCGATGGTGCCGCGGCGCCGCATCCACTCGGTCGCCGCGGCGACGTCGATGCCAGCGGGGTTGGCGACCGCGGCGCGGTCGTCGGCGATCCCGACCACCCGCGCACCGGCGGTCCCGAGCATCTCCGCCAGGATCGTGCCGACCCGCCCGAAGCCCTGGATGGCGACCCGCGCCCCGTCGAGCGCGAGGCCGCGCGCGCGGGCCGCGCCGGCGATGCAATGGAAGGCGCCGCGGCTGGTCGACTCGCGCCGCCCGCGGGTGCCCCCGATCTCCAGCGGCTTGCCGGTGACCACGCCGGGGATGGTGTGGCCGTGGTGCATGCTGTAGGTGTCCATGATCCACGCCATCGTCTGCGAGCCGGTGTTGACGTCGGGGGTCGGGATATCCCGCTCGGGGCCGATCAGGACGCTGATCTCGGTCGCGTAGCGGCGGGTCAGCCCCTCGCGCTCGGTCTGCGACAGGCGGCGCGGGCTGACCACCACGCCGCCCATGGCACCGCCCCACGGGATCTCCACCAGCGCCGCCTTCCAGCTGTTCAGCATGGCATTGGCGCGGACGAGGTCCAGGGTCAGGTCGGGGGTGTAGCGCACGCCGCCGGTGGCGGGTCCGCGATTCAGGTTGTGGTGGACGCGGAACCCGGTGAACACCTCGACCGAGCCGTCATCCAGCGTGACCGGAAAATGGACCTCGAGCTCCCGCTTCGGAACGCGGAGCACGCGGTGCATCCCGTCGTCGAGGTGGAGCCGCTCGGCCGCCAGCCCCAGCTCGCGCTGGGCGGCGGCCCACACGTTGTCGGTGGGTCCGTTCTCCGGGGTGGGCATCGGCGCACAGGCTAGCGAAACCGCGACGCGCCATGGCGCTCCGGCCGCATCGGGTGGCACACTGTGCCCTCTCTTCCACCCGACGCGTCGGCGGCTCACCCATGCCGCTCCGGCGCGCAACCGCGACCAGGAGGCAGCCATGTCCCCGCGCGTGATGACCGTCAGCGGCCCCATCCCGCCCGACCGAGTGGGCTTCACCCTTCCGCATGAGCACACCGGCATCTACCTCTGGCACGTCCCGGACCGATGGGACTACTGGGAGCTGACGCCCGACGAGCTCGTCCTGGCCGACGAGCTGGCCGACTTCCGACGCCGCGGCGGCTCGACCCTGGTCGACATGACCGGCCCCGGCGTCGGGCGCGATCCCGAGCGGCTGCGCCGCCTCGCGGCCCGCAGCGGCGTCCAGATCGTGATGGGCTGCGGCTGGTACCGCGGCGCGTACTACCCCGCCGAGGCGCGGATCGATCGCCGCACCGTCGACGACCTGGCGGCCGAGCTGATCGGCGAGTTCCGCGACGGCGTCGCGGGGAGCGGCGTCCACCCCGGGATCCTCGGCGAGATCGGCGTCGACAAGCCGTGGGTGAGCGCCCTCGAGGAGCGGGTCCATCGCGCCGTCGCGCGCGCCTCGCTGGCGACGGGAATGGCGATCAGCACGCACGGCATCCTCTCGCCGGTGGGCCTGGCCCAGCTGCGGATCTTCACCGACGAGGGGGTCGACCCGGGCCGCGTGGTGATCGGGCACGCGGATTCCTACCCGGTGCTCGACCACTACCTGGCGATCCTGGACCGCGGCGCCAACCTCGAGTTCGACTTCATCGGGCACCGCTTCGGGACCGAGGAGGCCGCCGAGCCGCGCCTGATCGAGCTGATCGTCGAGCTGCTGGAGCGTGGCCACGGCCCGCAGCTGCTGCTCAGCCAGGACGTCTGCCACAACAGCCAGCTGAAGGCGAACGGCGGGCTCGGCTACACCTACCTGCAGCAGCACTTCCTGCCGAGCCTGCGCACCGCCGCGGTGGGAGAGGGCGAGATCGCGCTCATGACGATCGACAACCCGCGCCGCATCCTGACCATCGAGTAGGCGGCGGAGTTGACGGAGGCGCGCGACCCGGCGACCGACCTGCGGCGGATCGCGTTCCTGCTCGAGGTCGCCAGCGAGCCGACCTTCCGGGTGCGTGCCTTCCGCTCGGCGGCTGGCATCGTCGAGGGCCTTGCCGCCCGACGAGCTGGCGGAGCGGGTCCGGCGGGGCACGCTGCGGGAGATCCCCGGCATCGGCGAGGTGCTGGCGCGGACGATCGCCGAGTCGCTGCGCGGCGAGGAGCCGGTCTACCTGCGCCGGCTGGAGGCGACCGGCGGCCAGCCGATCGCCGAGCTGGGAGCGGCGCTCCGCTCGGCGCTGCGCGGCGACTGCCACGTCCACTCGGACTGGTCCGACGGCGGCTCACCGATCCGGGAGATGGCCGAGGCGGCGCGCGGGCTCGGCCACGAGTACATGGTCCTGACCGATCACTCCCCGCGCCTGACGGTGGCCAACGGGCTGACCGCTGACCGGCTGGAGCAGCAGCTCGACGAGGTGGCTTCGCTGAATGCCGAGCTGGCGCCGTTCCGGATCCTGACCGGGATCGAGGTCGACATCCTCAGCGACGGCGCCCTCGACCAGACCCCGGAGCTCTTGTCGCGGCTTGACGTGGTCGTGGGGAGCGTCCACTCGGAGCTGCGGATGGACGAGAAGCCGATGACGAAGCGGCTGGTCACCGCACTGGCCAACCCGCTCCTCGACGTGCTCGGCCACCCGACCGGCCGGATGGTCACCGGGAAGCGCCGGAGGCCGCCCTCCACCTTCGACGCCGAGATCGTGTTCGCCGCCGCGCTTCGCTTCGACAAGGCGATCGAGGTCAACGCTCGCCCCGAGCGGCTCGACCCGCCGAAGCGGATCCTGCGGCTGGCGGTGGAGGCGGGCTGCCGCTTCGCGATCGACTCGGACGCGCATGCGCCCGGCCAGCTGGCGTGGCTGCCCTACGGCTGCGATCGGGCCGCCGCCTGCGGCGTCCCGGAGAGCTCGCTCATCAACGCGATGGATGCGGAGCGGCTGCTCGCCTGGGCAGCCGCGCACGAGGCGTGACCTAGCCGGTGGCGAGCCCGATGCGGCGCTCGCGACGCACGAAGCGCCCGCGATAGATCGGGTTCGAGACCCGCGCATTGACGGCGGCCGCGTCGAGCGGCTTGGCGCTGCGCGGCGCGTGGTAGAGCCCGCGCTCGACGATCGCGCCGGCCAGCTCGGCCGCGGTCTGCGGCCCGCGCTCGGTGATCACCGCGGCGATCTCGTCGTGGAGGGCCACCTTGTCGGCTGCGCCGGCCTTTGCCTTCGGCGGTGCCTTGCGGGTCGCCCGCCTGGCCCGCGCCTTGACGGCGACCGCGGGCGCGTCGCCGGCGACCTTGCGAGGACGTCCGCGGCCGCGCTTGGCGGGGGCTTCACTGCTCGACGGCGCCGCGTCCGCCGTGGCAGGCGCGGCTTCCGCCGGCGCGGTCATGCGGTCGAGACGACGCGCCAGCTCTTCCACCCGCGCCGCCAGCGCGGCGAGGCCGTCGGGGGCGATCGGTGATGGGGTCGTTGCCGACGGAGCCGCGCCGGAGCGCGCGGCGTCGAGCCGCTCCTCCACCCAGCGCGTGACGAGCTCACCGGGGCGGACGCCCGCCTCCGCGGCCAGCAGCTTCAGGGCGCCGAGGCGGCGCGGATCGAGCCGAATGGACATGCCTCCGTCGTCCATCGGTCGCGGCGCGAAGCCGGCCGGACGCGCGGGCCGTGAAGGAGGTCCGCTGTAGCGGTCGTCGCGGGGCGGTCCGGCGAACTCGCCGCGGTCGCGCGGCGGTCCGAAGGAGGGGCGGTCGCGGGGTGGACGGTCGCCGAAGGATGGGCGGTCGCCGGATGGTCTCCCGGGGCCGCCGGGTCGGCCGCCGCCGGGGCGTCGGTCAGGTCGTCGTTCGTATGGCATCGCTCTCACCATACCCGCTGCCGCGCTCCTGCGCCAGCGGTCGGCTCAGAAGCTGCCGCTCCCGCCGCCGCCACCAGAGCTGCCGCCACCACCGAATCCGCCTCCCCCCGAGGAGGACGAGGGAGGCGACGAGCCGATGCTGCCGATGGCGCTGAACATGCCCCCGATGTCCGGCACGCCCGATCCAGAGAAGATGCTGCCCGAGGCCGCTCCCGCGTCGCCGAAGGACGACGGCGACGTGCCTAGCCAGAGCGGGTAGTAGGCGGTGCCGACCCTCGACGGGTCCGCGGAGGTGTCCTCCAGGTTGCGGCGCAGCACCTCGGCCACCTGGTCGTGCAGCCCCAGCGCGAATCCCCACAGCACCGCCTTGTCGGGCGTATCGGCCAGCAGGCGCACGGTCGGGTCGGCGACCACCTGCTCCATGCTGCGGGCCTGCTCGAGGGTCTTCTGGAGCGTTCGGCGATACGCCTTCAGCATGGCGTCCACGTAGGCCCCGTTCTTGGTCCGCTGCGACATGAACTGCCCGATGCCCCACGAGGCGAGGCCCCCCACCCCCGTCGCCGCGCCGAGCAGCGTCAGCCCGGACATCGGGATGACGAAGCCGCCCGCCACGAAGAGCCCGCCGAGCGCCATCTCCGCGAACCCGATCACGCTCCAGCGGGTGATCAGCGTCGACGGCTTGCGCGTGAACCAGCCGAGGCGCACCACCTCGTCCTCGAGCGTGTCGCGGATCGGCCTGAGCTGGCCGTTCAAGGCCCACAGGCGCTCCCGGGCGAGGGTGCCGCTGCCGTGCGCCTGCTGGCGCACGAGGTCCCAGGCGGCCCGCTGTGGACCGGCCAGGCGGCCCCCGCTGGGCGCCTCGTCGCGCACCTCGATGGCCGGGTCGAGCAGCGGGTTCGGCTCGTCATCGGACTTGACCTTGCCGATCCGATCCAGGTTCTGGAAGGCGATCCGGCCGGTGCTGGCGAGCTCCATCAGGACGGTGTTGAGCGAATGCTGGGTGGCCTTCCCCTGGCGCACCACGGTGGCGAGGGGCGGCGTCATGTCGGCGGGCGGGCCGGCCATCAGGATCGACTCGGAGTCGAGCACCTCGGGGTCGTCGCCCTCGCGGCGCCAGGCGAAGAAGGCGAACCCGACCATCACCAGGAAGGTGACCGGTGCGCCGATGAGACCCAGCACGGCATTTGCCTGGCGCAGGAAGTTGAGCCGATCGGTCCCAGCCGGCGTGATCGCCGCGTCCACAACCTCCATGGCCTGGAGCATGCCGCCGTCGAGCTGCTCCTGGATCGCGGCCGGCACGATCACCTCGTCGATCACGGCCTGCAGGTCGCCCTGGGACATGTACCCGCGCAGGAAGCCCGCCCCGGCGTAGTAGGAGACCTTGCCGTGCACCAGGTTCGACTCGAGGCTGATCAGCCAGACCAGTCCGTCGTCATACCCCTCCCGACCGACGCCCCACTCGTCGAGCAGCGCCCGGGCCGCCTCCTGGTTCGAATCCTCGCTGGCGAAGTTGTCGACCTGCACGTAGATCGCGGTCTCGGCACCGCTGCGAGCCTCGATCGCGTCGACCTGCGACTCGAGCGCCTGCTCCACTCCCGGGTCGAGCGCGCCGGCCGGGTCGTAGACGGCCTGCCCCTCCACCGGGTCGGGGAAGCGCCGCTCACCGCCGGAAGACGGGATGCTGTCTCCGAAGACGACCAGCGCGATCACCGCGGCCCAGAAGAGCCCGAAGACCACGGTGCTGGCGATCTTGAAGAAGCGCATCACGCCCACGCTGAGCAGGATAGACGGCCGGCTTGGCCCCCGCGCGAGGTTCAGCCGGCGCCTAGCGGCACCGCACCGCGATGCTTGTCGGGGGGGACGCCACGGCCGGCATCCGCTCCTCGAAGGTGACCGAGCCGCCGCCCGGCACCGAGGGCGAGATGATCGAGACGTCGCGCAGGACGCGCCCCGCGGCATCGAGCGCGCTCAGCTGGCACTTCCCGCGGCCGGCCTGCGTGCCCTGGTTGGCGACCTGCACCTGCACGATCACGCCGTCGGGCAGGTCGGAGCGCCACTCGAGTGCCTCCCCCTGGAACGGACCGATGCCGCGCAGCGCCAGGCTCGCGGCAAGCGCCATGATCACGACGCCGGCCACGATCGCGACGACGATCGTGCCGTGGTACTGCGTGGCCGATGGGGTGGCCATCCCGGCCCGGTTGCAGACCTCGCAGATCGTCTCGTCCGGACCGATCTGGCGGCCGCACTTGTAGCAGTGGCGCGGCGGCCGGCGATCGCCCTCCGTCACGGGGCGCGCGTGAGCCGCTCGCCGGCCCGGATCGGGACGGTGAGGCGATTCTCGGGCGGGGCGAGCGGACAGCTCCAGATCGGGTCGTGGACGCACGAAGGGTGGTAGGCGTAGTTGAAATCGATCACGAGCTCGTCACCCTCGGAGCCGAGGTCCGCGCCCTTGGCCGAATCCCACAGGTAGCGCCCACCGCCGTACGTCTCCGTCCCGCTGGTCGCGTCGCGGAAGGGGATGAAGATCCCACCGGCGTACTCGTTGAGCCAGTAGACGGCGAGCCGGGCGGGAGTTCCGTCGACGGCGAAGCTGACCCAGCCGATCCGCGCGTAGGGCATCGCCGGCCCGGGTCCCGAACGTGGCAGGTCGAGCGGTGGGGCGTCGGGGTCCGGCTCCAGCCGCGCCCGGAGGGCGAGCTCCGGCGCATGTCGCCAGTACGCCAGGCCGCGGAAGTCGCGTCGGGCGGCCACCGGGACCGGCGAGGAGGGATGCGAGCCGAAGAGGCGGTCTCGGGCCGCCCGGAAGCCGAGGAGGCGCGCCGGCTCCGCGCGAGGGTCACGCCGCAGGGCGTCGTAGGACTCCGCCACGCGACGGCGCCAGTCGGCCAGGTCGAGGTGCGAGGACATCGGTCGTGAAAGTGTACGGGCGGCGCCGCCCGGAGGCTGCGCCGCCCGCATCGGTCTACCGGTCAGCCCCTCAGATGAGGGCGTTGTCCTGGAGGAATTGCCTCGCCACGTCGGCGATCTCCTCGTGGTTCAGGTTGATCGCCGCACCCATCTGGGTGAGCGCCTCCGTGGTGAGCTTGGCGGTGATGGCGTTCAGCGTTTCGGCGAAGTCCGCCGGGGCCGCGTCAACCAGCTCCGCGCTGGCAACCGGCACCATGTTCTGCGCCGGCTGCAGGTGCTCGTCGTCCGCGAGCAGGACGAAGTTCATCGCCGCGATCTCTGGCTGCGTGGTGCAGACCTGCGCGACGTCGATGGCGCTGTCATTCAGCGCGGTGGCGATGTCGGCGCTGCACGGCGAGAGGCTCTCCACCTGGAGGGTGGCGAGGTCGATGCCGTACGTGTCCTTGAGGCCCGGCCCGCAGACGGGGTTGTCCGGGCAGCCTTCCGCCACGCCCCAGACCAACTGGTCCGCCACGGCGGCGAGGTCGCTCATCGTCTCGAGGCCGAACTCCTCGGCGGTCTCCCGGCGAACGGCGAAGCCGTCGGCGTCGGTGCCCGGCGAGAAGTTGAATGAGACCCAGCCCTTGGCGGTCAGCGCCTCCTGCATGTTGTCCCAGGCGGTCTGGGCGTCCGACGAGAGCTCCTCGAGGCCGAGCCCCTGGCCGGCCAGGCCGCCGAGATACTCGGGGATCAGGTTCACCTCGTCCGCCGCGAGGGCGCTGTGGACGGCCGGCCGCTCACCGATCTCCAGGTGGCGGACGACCGTGTAGCCCTTGGCTTCGAGGGCCTGGGCGTACATCTCGCCCACGACTGCCGCCTCGTAGAAGCCGGCAGAACCCACCTTGACGGTGGGCTTGGTGGCCGCCTCGCTTGCGCTTGGCGAGCCCTCGCTCCCACCCGGCGTGCAGGCGCTCACGATGAGCACCAGCGCCGCCGCCCCGAGAGCGAGCGTGCGGTATCTCCGCATTGGGTCCTCCTTGTTGAGTGGGACTGTGCGTGCCGCGGTCTTCGCGGCCGCTCCGGAGTCTACAGCGACAGCCCGGACACCAGTGATACGGCCTTTGGTGGTGTCGCGTTCAGAGTCCCGTCGGCCGGTCCGGCCAGGCCGGGCGAGACGGCCCGACGCTGCAGCCAGGCGAGGCCCAGCTCGGTCAGGATCGCCAGCAGCGCGACCATCACGGCGGCGGCGAAGACCCGCACCTCGTCGCTGAGCGCCAGCCCCTGGATGATGTAGGAGCCGAGGGTTCCGCCGCCGACGAGGGCCGCCAGCGGGGCCGTCGCGACGACCGCCACCGCGGAGACGCGGATGCCGGCCAGGATCACGGCCAGCGCAACCGGCACCTCGACCCGGAAGAGGAGCTGGAGCTCGCGCATGCCCATCCCGCGCGCCGCCTCGCGCAGCTCCGGATCGACGGCGCGCAGGCCGGCATGCGTGTTCGTGACGATGGGCGGGATGGCGAGCGCGACCAGGCCGATGAAGGCGGGCAGGAAGCCGATGCCGGCCCGATGGAAGAGCCCGGTGCTGATCGGGTACGCGATCCCCAGCCAGCCGAGCGACGGGACGGCGCGCCCGATGTTGCTGATGGCGACGGTGATACGCGCACCGCGGCCGGTGTGCCCGATGTAGAGGCCGATCGGCAGCGCGATGGCCAGCCCGGCGGCCAGCGACGCGACCGACAGCGAGACGTGCTGCCAGAGGCGCAGCGGGATGGCGTTGTTGCCGGTCCAGTTGGCCGGATCGACGTACCAGGCGAGCACCTGCCCCAGGAAGTCCATCGGTCTAGGCCCCGCGCGCCCTGGCCCAGGGGGTCAGGCGCCGCTGCACCAGCTGCAGCCCCAGGTCGACGACCGTGGAAAGGAGCACCACGATGAGGATCCCGGTGATCGTCGCGGTCGGGAAGCGGCGCTGCACGCCGATGTTCACGATCAGGTAGCCGAGCCCGCCCATCCCGATCAGGGTCGCGACCGTGACCAGGCCGATGGTGGTCACCGTGGCGATCCGCACCCCGGCGACGATGATCGGGAGGGCGATCGGCAGCTCGACGCGCCAGAGGCGCTGGCGGTCGGAGTAGCCCATGCCGCGCGCCGCCTCGATCACCTCGGCGGGCACGCCGCGCAGGCCCGTCACGATGTTCCGCACCAGGATCACCAGCGTGTAGCTCACGAGCGCGATCTCGGCGGTGAGCAGGGAGAGCCCGGTGATGGGGATGAAGAGCACGAACAGGGCGATGCTGGGGATGGCGTACAGGACGCCGCTGACCGCCAGGATCGGGCCGTAGATGCGCGGGTAGCGCCGCACCACCAGCGCCAGCCAGAACGAGATCAGGAAGCCGGCTGCGACGGCGATGACGGTCACCAGCAGGTGTTCGCCGATGCGACGCGAGAGGACGTCGAGGTGCTCGAGCACCCAGTCGAGCCGGAAGATCGGCTCCCCTTCGATCATGGGGTGCCCGGCGCCGGGGCCCGCAGGACCTCGGAGATGGCATCCACGCTGATCACGCCGAGCACACGGTCGGCCGCATCGACCACCACCCCGAGCTGGACCGACGAGCCGAGCATCGTCGACAGCGCGTCGCGCAGCGTGCTCTCCGGCTGGAGCGTCGGCGAGCCGGGCGTCGCATCCTCGTCCGCCACGGCGCCCTCGTCGCGGAGGTCGTGCCGGCCGATCCAGCCGAGCGGCCGGTCCGCCGCGTCGAGCAGCAGTGCGTAGTCCGTGCCCGCGTCGTCCAGCCGGCGGCGCACGTCGGCGCGCGGCTCGCCCGCGCGGGCCGTGGTCGGCGCGATGAGCGGCAGGTCGCGGACCCGGGCCAGCGACAGTCGCTTGAGGCCCCGATCGGCTCCGACGAAGTGCTCGACGAACTCGGAGGCCGGCGCCGCCAGGATGGCATCGGGGGTGTCGTACTGGGCCAGGATCCCGCCGCGCTGCAGGATCGCGATGCGGTCGGCCATCTTGATCGCCTCGTCGACGTCGTGGGTGACGAAGACGATCGTCTTGCGGACCTGGGCCTGGAGGCGCAGGAACTCGTTCTGGAGCCGATCGCGCAGGATCGGGTCGACCGCGCCGAACGGCTCGTCCATCAGCATCAGCGGCGGATCGGCGGCCAGGGCCCGCGCGACCCCCACCCGCTGGCGCTCGCCGCCGGAGAGGGCGCTGGGGTAGCGGTCGCGGTAGGTGGCCGCGTCCAGCCGCACCAGGTCGAGCAGCTCCTCGACCCGCTCGCGGACGCGAGCGTCGGGCCAGCGCAGGAGGCGAGGCACGACTGCCACGTTCTCCGCGACCGTGAGGTGCGGGAAGAGGCCGACCTGCTGGATCACGTAGCCGATCCTTCGCCGCAGCTCGACCGGGGGGAGCGACATCACGTCCTCGCCGTCGATCGCGATCCGGCCGGAGGTCGGCTCGATCAGGCGATTGATCATCTTCATGGTCGTCGTCTTGCCGCAGCCCGATGGCCCCACCAGGACGCAGATCTCGCCGGCCGGGATCGTCAGCGACAGGTCGTCCACCGCGAGCGAGCCGCCGGCCGGCCCGTAGCGCTTGGTGACGTGCTCGAGCGTGACGACGGCCGCGCCGGGCCGGGACGGGCCGGCGGGGTCGAGCGCGGGCGGAAGGGAGCTGCTCGTCACCGGCCGAATGATACGGATGGCGGTCCGGCACCCGACGCCAGCGCCCCGGCCACCTGCCAGATGCGCACGCCGGCCTCGTCGTAGACGAGGGTCCAATCCGGGCTGCCGTCGAAGATGGTCGCCACGCACGCTCGCGGCGGGCCGGTGTCGAGCAGGTAGGTGGCGCCCAGCGACCGGGCCAGCTGGGCGGCGATCTGGGCGCTGCCCGAGCAGTAGATCGAGTCGATCTGCGCGGCCCGCTCATCGGGCGAGTAGCCCAGGTTGGCGATGTACGGCGTGAAGGTCAGCAGTCGCAGCCGGCCCGCCGGATCGGTCGGCGAGTTGAGCCAGCCGCTCGTCACGAAGACGCTCCGCTCCGGCGTGTTGGCCGCGATCCAGTCGGACGCCGCGACCTCGCTCCAGCCGAGCACCACCTCGCGGTTCAGCGCGGTCCAGGCCGAGACGAGCAGCGGCGAGGGGACCGCCAGGAGCAGCACCGCCGCCACCGCGAGCGCCGGCCAGCGGCGGATCAGCCAGGCGGCCAGCAGCGCGACCGCGATCCACATCGCCTGGAAGAGCTTGTTCATGTCGAAGCCGATGACGCTGACCTGCACGATGTTCGGCACCACGAAGAGGGCCACCACCCAGAACGCCAGGAAGCCGCGATGCGGGACGCGCGGCAGGACCAGCACCAGCAGGGCGAGCAGGAACGGGACCCCCAGGTTGGTCAGGTAGAAGAAGAGGACAGCCCAGGGCCCATCCGCGAAGGGCGCCGATTCCCAGCCGGCGACCAGCTTCAGCGCGCCGTTGCCACTCGCCTGGAGGAGGGGTGCGACCGCGAAGGGGATGGCCAGGAGGTAGGGCGCCACGAAGAGCGCCCCGTTGCGCGGTGCGTCACGGTCGAGGAGCCGCTCGCCGAAGAGGACCCAGCCGAGCGCGATCAGCAGGAAGGCCGGGAAGAAGAAGAAGTGGAACGGCGCCAGGAGCGCGCCGACCAGTCCGGCCAGCCCGATCAGCACGCGGCCGATCTCGCATGCCCCGAGCCCGTGCCCGCGCCGCCGGCAGCCCCGTGACGAGGAGGAGGACCGCGGCGACCAGCATCGGCAGGCCGGCGGTGGTGGCCCGATGCACGAGCAGCCCCGTGCCCATCACCGAGGGGATGCGGAAGAAGGGCCAGGAGACCTGGCCGGCGGCGTCGTACCACGAGTTGTCGTACGAGTGCTTGGTGACGAGCGAGATGGGGTCGCCGAAGCCGGCCGTCAGGTCGCCGACGAAGCGGATCCAGCCCAGCCCGCCGCCGAAGATCACCAGCACCGCCGCCAGCAGCGCCGCGCGCCGCGCGCGGCGACCACGCAGCAGGGCTCGCGCCAGGCCGTGCACCAGCAGCGCCAGCGCCCCGGTCAGGATCGCGGACGAGACGACGAAGCTCGGGATGGCGAAGATCCCGGCGGCCCGGGCGACGATCGCGGCATGGAAGTCGGCGAACCAGTGGTAGACGAGCGGCTCCCCGGCGAAGTAGGGGACGTCCGGCGGGAAGTTGCCGGCGTTGAGCGACTGGGCGATCGACAGGTGGACGCCCAGGTCGCTCCAGTTCGAGCCGCCCGCGGCGATCCCGTTCGGGGTCGCGTGCCACAGCCCCGAGGCCAGCACGACGCCCACGAACAGCGCGGCGACGGCCGCGAAGGCAAAGGCCGCCCAGTCGTGCCGCACGGCGCGGAATGCGGCGCCCGCCTGCCGCCGGACCGCCACCGGGCCGCCGCGCAGCAGCCCGAAGGGGATCGGCAGGGCCAGGAGCACCGCCACCGCGAAGATGGTCTCGCGTCGGTAGCCCCCTGTCGCCAGCGACAGCCAGTAGACGAGGTGTGCGCTGAGCGCCACCGACAGGATGATCGCCACGCCGAGACGACCGGTGGCCGACATCCGTGGCCGCACCCAGCCCACGATCGCCCAGCCCGGCAGCACGAAGAGGAGCGGCCAGACGACGGCGACGGCAAGGCCGGGCAGGAACCAGGCGGCCGCCAGGCCGGCGGCGAGCGCCAATGCGGCCACGACCGCGGCGATCGCGTTCGCAACCGGCGCGCGGGGTCCCGGAGCGGGCTCGGTCATCGGGCCCGGATCATAGCCGAGCCCACCGGCGCCTCAGCCCTGCGTCATCCTCTCGGCTCGGCTCGACGCGCCGTGCGTGCCGACGCGGGCATCGGCCGGCGTGGGTCGAGCAGGGACACGATCCGCTCGACCTGTCCCTTGGCCAGGCTGCCGCCGGCGGTGATGCGAGCGGCCAGCGCCTCCACCTCCCGGATCACCTGGACCCCCGGGCGCTGGCCGGGGTCCCACTCGATCTCGACGCCGCGCGGCGGGGCGAGGCAGGCGGTCACCGCCGACGGCAGCGTGGCGCGCTCCAGGTACATCTCGAGGCGACGCCCCGCGAGGCGCGCGGTGGTGATCGGCAGGGCGTCCCACGGGATCCAGGAGTCGGTGGCGTCGCTCCAGTGGTACCAGTGCCCGTTTCGCTTGCGATAGCGCCCCGCCGGCGCCCGCAGGGTGAGCGCCCAGGTGCCGCTCGGACCGACCACCACTGCCTCGATCGGCTCCGTGCCGCCGGCCATCACGCGCCGGAGATAGTGGAACCGGTCGTCGAGTCGCCGGGCGAGCGGGCCGCTCAGCCGATCGCCGTTGGGCCGTGGCAGGGCGAGGCGCAGGGAGGTGGAGATGGGGCGGTGGATGACCATGGCGACTGGCCCTTCGGGTTCGTCCGTGCGGGTTCGACGGGCACGTGGCGAGTCTACCGCCGACCGTGCGCCGCGCCTAGTCCGCGCAGGATCGCCTGCTAGCATGCGGTTCGTGGAGGAGCAGACGCCCGGCCGCCTCATCCCGGACGCCATCCGGACGCTCCTCGCCGAGCTGGGCGAGGATCCGACCCGCGCCGGCCTGGAGGGCACCCCGGAGCGCGTGCGCCGCATGTACGCCGAGCTGACCGACGGCTACGCGACCGATCCCGAGGCGCTCCTCAACGGGGCGGCCTTCGAGGTCGACTACGACGAGATGGTCGTGGTCCGCGACATCGAGTTCTACTCGCTCTGCGAGCACCACCTGCTCCCCTTCTTCGGTCGGGCGCACGTCGGCTACCTGCCGCGCGGCAGGGTCATCGGCCTGTCGAAGATCCCGCGCATCGTCGACATGTACGCGCACCGGCTCCAGGTCCAGGAGCGGATGACCCAGCAGGTCGCCACCTTCCTGATGGAGCGGCTCGACCCCAAGGGCGTCGCCTGCGTGGTCGAGGCGACGCACCTGTGCACCGTGATGCGCGGCGTGCGCAAGCAGGAGGCGACCATGGTCACCAGCGCGATGCTCGGCACCTTCCGGGCCGATGCGCGGACGCGCTCCGAGTTCCTGACCTTCATCGGCCGCACGACCGACCGCTAGGCCGATGCCGTACGCGCCGCTCCTGACCGAGTCGGAGATCGCGGCGTCGCTCGCCGCGGTGCCCGACTGGCAACGCGAGGGTGAGGAGCTGGTGCGCACGTTCCGCTGCGACACCTTCCGGGCGGCGATCGCGCTCGTCAGCCGGGTCGCTGACGCCGCAGAGGCGGCCGATCACCACCCCGACATCGAGATCAACTGGAAGCGCGTCACCTTCCGCCTGACGACGAAGGCCTCGCACGGGCTGACGGCCAAGGACGTCGCCATGGCGGCGACCATCGACCGGCTCAGCGCACCGTAGAATCGAAGCCCGCATGACCGATCTCGCCCGCACCACCCCGATCCGCGTCCTGATCGCCAAGCCCGGCCTGGACGGCCACGACCGGGGCGCCAAGGTGCTGGCCCGCGGCCTCCGCGACGAGGGCTTCGAGGTGATCTACACCGGGCTGCGCCAGACGCCGGAGATGATCGCCGACGCCGCCGAGCAGGAGGACGTCGACGTGGTCGGCATGTCGATCCTGTCGGGCGCGCACATGGCCCTGCTCCCCCGGGTCGTGGAGCTGTGTCGCGGCCGCGGCATGGACGACGTCCTGATCGCCGCCGGGGGGATCATCCCCGACGCCGACGTCGCCAAGCTCAAGGCGGCGGGGATCGCCGAGATCTTCGGTCCGGGGACGAGCATCGGGCAGATCGCGGGCTACTTCCGCGAGCACGCGCGCCGGCGCGACTAGCCTTCTCGTGCCCGATCTCGGGGACCTGCTGCGCGGCGCCGCGGCCGGCGAGCGCCTGGCGCTGGCCCGCCTGCTGACCGCGATCGAGAACGACGCCCCTGGGCTGCGTGGGGTCCTGCCGGACCTCTTCGCCGCGGGGCACGGGGCGCACCTGGTGGGCGTCACCGGTCCGCCGGGGAGCGGCAAGTCGACCCTCGTCAACGCGCTCACCCAGGAGTGGCGGCGCCGCGGGCACCGGGTGGGGATCGTGGCGGTCGACCCGTCCTCGCCGTACACCGGCGGGGCGATCATGGGCGACCGGATCCGGATGATGGAGCACGCCGCCGACCGCGACGTCTTCGTGCGCTCGATGGCCAGCCGCGGCGAGCTGGGCGGCGTGGCGGGCGCAACCTGGATGGCGGCCGCCGCGCTCGACGCCGCCGGCTACGACCCGATCATGATCGAGACGGTCGGCGCGGGGCAGAGCGAGGTCGAGATCGCGCGCCTGGCCGAGACGACGGTGGTGGTCGAGGTGCCGGAGATGGGCGACGAGGTGCAGGCGATCAAGGCCGGCCTGCTGGAGGTCGCCGACCTGCTGGTCGTCAACAAGGGCGACCGGCCCGGCGCCTCACTCGCAGCCCGCCACCTGCGCGCGATGCTCTCGACCGCCGGTGGGCGGGTGGCACGCAAGCCTCCCCCGATCCTGCTCACCACGGCCACCACCGGCGAGGGAGTGGCGGCGCTGGTGGACGCGATCGACGCGCATCGGGCCGCCGCCCGCACGCCGGAAGAGGCGGCCGCGCGTGCCCGCAACCAGGTGCGCCGCGCCCTCGCCGACCTGGCCATGCGCCGCGCATCGCGGCACCCAGCCTGGAGCGACACGCTCCAATCGGTCGCCGACCGGACGCTTGACCCGATCACCGCCGCCGAGCGGCTGCTCGGCGAGGACGCCTAGGCCGGGTCGAGGTCCTTCGCCATCTGGACCGAGGTCTCCACGTAGCCCAGTGAGCGGTAGAGGCCGCGCGCGACCTCGTTGCCGCCGAAGGCGTTGAGCTCGATCCGCCCGCACCCGCGGGCGCGCGCCTCATCCTCCGCCAGGAGCATCGCCGCGCGACCGTAGCCTCGGCCCTGGTGCTCTGGGTGAATCGCGATGTCGTAGACGTAGATCACCCGTCGCCCACCCAGCGTGCGCTCGGCCAGCCAGAGCCGGCCGACGGCCACACCATCGGCCTCGACCACGAAGATCGTGTGGCCCGGCGTGTCGAGCCCCGCGGGCAGGACGGCGGGGAAGTCGGCCTCGGCCTTCTGCCGGGCCGCCTCGCGGGTCTGGCCGCCGTGCAGCTCGATCCCCTCGGCGTAGCCGGCCTTCGACGCCACCAGGAAGTCGGGGTACTCCGCCGCGGTGAGCGGTCGCAGGCGGACGGTCGGCGCGGGGGGCGTCATGGTTCGGGGGGATTATCGGTGCTGGTAGGCTACTCAGCCATGAGCCTCGACCGCGTCTTCGTCATCGGCGCCGGCCTGATGGGGCACGGCATCGCCCAGGTGAGCGCCGCCGCCGGGAAGCAGGTGACCCTCGCGGATCGAACCGCCGAGCTGGCCGAGAAGGGGAAGGCCCGCGTCGCCGGCAACCTGGCCCGGCAGGTCGAGAAGGGGAAGCTCGCTCCCGAGGAGGCCGATGCCGTGCTGGCACGCATCTCCACCGCGGTTGGGCCGGAGCGCGCGGCTGGGCACGACCTCGTGGTCGAGGCGGTCTTCGAGGACGAGGCGGTCAAGCGCCAGACCTGGGGCGAGCTGAGCGCCGCCGCCGACCCGGGCGCCATCTTCGCCAGCAACACGAGCAGCATCAGCATCACGTCCCTCGCGACCGCCACCGACCGGCCGAGCCGCTTCATCGGCCTCCATTTCTTCTCGCCGGTGCCGGTCATGAGCCTGATCGAGATCATCCGCGGGCTCGAGACCGATGACGCCACGCTGGCCGCGGCCCGCGCCTTCGCCGAGCAGCTCGGCAAGACGGTGATCGAGTCGAAGGATTACCCCGGCTTCATCGTCAACCGCATGCTCGGCCCCTTCATCAACGAGGCGGTCTTCGCGCTGATGGACGGCACCGGCAGCGCCGAGCACATCGACGCCGGGGCAAAGCTCGGCCTGAACCACCCGATGGGCCCGCTCGAGCTCTCCGACTTCATCGGCAACGACGTCATGCTCAGCGTGATGGACGTGCTCTACCGCGGCTTCGGCGACCCGAAGTTCCGCGCCGCGCCGCTGCTGCGCCAGATGGTCGCCGCGGGCCACCTCGGCCGAAAGACGGGACGCGGCTTCTACCGCTACGACGAGAAGGGCACGAAGATCGGCTGATGGCCAGCACCGCGACGCCCACGCGGCCCGATCCGTTCGCGCTCGACGAGGAGGAGCGCTCGGTCCGCGACACGGCCCGCGAGTTCGCGCAGCGTGAGCTGGCGCCCACGGTCGCGCAGCGCGACGAGGAGGAGCGCTACGACCGCGCCCTCTTCACCCGGATGGGGGAGCTGGGGCTGACGGCGATCCCGTACCCCGAGGAGCTGGGCGGGGCCGGCCTCTCGTACTTCGCCTGGGTCCTCGCCTGCGAGGAGATCGCGGCGGCGGACATGGGGATGGCGGTCAGCCTCTCGGTCCACGTCCTCTCCCAGCTCTGCATCCACGCGCACGGGACCGATGAGCAGCGAGCCCGGTGGCTCCCCCCGATGGCTGCCGGCACCCACCTGGGCGCCTTCGCCCTGAGCGAGCCGGGGGCCGGCTCGGACGCTGCCGCCCTGTCACTGGCCGCCCGACGGACCGATGACGGCTACGCGCTGACCGGGACGAAGGTCTGGATCACGAACGCCGGCGAGGCGGACATCTACGTCGTCTTCGCCACCGTGGACCGATCGCGCGGCCGTGACGGGATCACCGCCTTTGTCATTCCCCGCGACACGCCCGGCTTCCGGGTCGGCAGCCACGAGCGCAAGATGGGGATTCGCGACTCATCGTCCGCCGAGCTGGTCTTCGACGAGGCGCTGGTCCCCGAGGCGAACCGGCTCGGGGCGGAGGGCGAGGGCCTCAAGGTGGCGCTCGGCTCGCTGGCGTCGGGGCGGATCAGCATCGCGGCGGCCTGCACCGGGCTGGCGCGGGCCGCGCTCGAGCACGCCGTCGCGCTACGCCACCCAGCGCGCGCAGTTCGGCCGCCCCATCGCCGAGCAGGAGATGATCCAGGCCATGCTGGCGGACGCCGCCGTCGCGGTGGACGCGTCGCGCCTCCTCACCTGGCGCGCCGCGCGGCTGCGGGACGCGGGCGGCTCGATCAACGCCGCGAGCAGCATGGCCAAGATGTTCGCCAGCGATACGGCCATGAGGGTGGCCACCGACGCGGTGCAGGTCTATGGTGGCGCGGGCTACTCCCGCGACAACCCGGTGGAGCGCTTCATGCGCGACGCGAAGGGGGCCCAGATCTACGAGGGGACCAACCAGGTGCAGCGGCTCATCATCGCGCAGCAGCTGATCGACGAGATGCGGAGGTCCGACCGATGACCACGACCCTGGCCCCCGACGCGCCCGCCGAGGCGCCGCCGGCCCGCCTGCTCGAGACGGTGATCGAGCCGCTGAACATCCCCGCCGAGCTTCGCGCCGACAGCCTCGTGGCGCTCGTCCACAACTCGGTGCTGCGCAACCCCGACAAGGAGGCGCTGCGCTGGAAGCTGCCCAAGACCAAGCGCGCGGCGGAGGGCGCCCCGGAGGAGGAGGTCGTCGCCTGGACCAGCACCACCTACCGCCAGACCTGGGACTGGATCACCCAGGTCGCAATGGGCCTGAAGCACCTGGGCATCCGGGACGGCGACCGGGTCTGCATCATGAGCCGCACCCGTCCGGCCTGGCTGGCGGCCGACCTCGGCTCCCTCTCGCTCGGCGCCGTCACCTGCCCGATCTACCCGTCGGTCGAGCCGCAGCAGGCCGCCTTCGTGATCAACAACGTCGGCGCGCGGCTCATCTTCGTCGAGAACCTGCAGCAGGCCGCCAAGATCGAGCAGGTGCGCTCGGAGTGCCCCACGCTCGAGCACGTGGTCGTCATCGACGACCGCGGCCGGCTGCCTGACGGAGCCATCAGCTTCGACGACATCTTCGACCTGGCGACCGCCGATGCCGGCGAGATCCGCGAGTGGACCGAGACCTGGTCCGCCTATGGGCGAGACAAGGTGGCGACCGTCGTCCACACCTCGGGGACCACCGCGAACCCCAAGGGCGTGGTGCTCACCCACGGCAACATCCTGCACAACTTCGAGGGCGGCATCCAGGCGGTCGACTTCACCGAGGACGACCTCTTCCTCTCGTTCCTGCCGCTCTCGCACATGACCGAGCGGGCGGCCGGCCAGATCGTGCCGCTCGGGCGCGGCTGCACCATCGCGTATGCCGAGCCGGCGATCGAGCGCCTGGCCGCCAACATGGTCGAGGTGCGCCCCACCGTGATGGTCGCCGTGCCGCGCCTCTACGAGCGTCTCTACTCGCGCGTCATCTCGACGGTCGAGGCCGGCCCGCACCTCCGCCAGCGGATCTTCCACTGGGCGCTGGCGCTGGGCCGCGCCAAGTACGCGAACCACGTGGCGGGCCGGCCGAACTCGGCCTGGCTGCGCCTGCAGCTCAAGGTGGCCGATCGGCTCGTCTTCCACAAGATCAAGGCCCGCACGGGCGGTCGCGTCCGCTACTTCGTGTCGGGCGGCGCGCCGCTCTCGCAGGAGATCGGCGAGTTCTTCTTCGCGATGGGGATGCTGATCCTGGAGGGCTACGGCCTGACCGAGACGGCGCCGCTGCTGACCATCAGCCGCCCCGGCGACTTCCGGTTCGGGACGGTCGGCCGGCCGGTCGCCGAGACCCAGATCCGGATCGACCCGTCCAACGGCGAGGTCCTGGCGCGCGGGCCGCAGGTGATGGTGGGCTACCTCAATCAGCCCGAGGAGACGGCGAAGGTGATCGACGCCGATGGCTGGTTCCACACGGGCGACATCGGTGAGCTCGAGCCCGACGGGCAGCTGCGCATCACCGATCGGCTCAAGAACATCCTCGTGCTCGGCAACGGCAAGAACGTGGCGCCGGCCCCGATGGAGATCGCCATCCTGACCAGCCGCTACATCGCCCAGGCAGTGATCCTCGGCGACAACGAGCCCTACACCGGCGTGCTGATCGTGCCGGACTTCGAGCAGGTGGCGACCTGGGCGACGGCCAACGGGATCGCGGAGATGCCGCACGAGCAGCTGGTCGCCGAGAAGGCGATCCAGAAGCTGATCGAGGGCGAGGTGCGGGCCAAGCTCGACGGCTTCGCGATCTACGAGCGACCGCGCCGGGTGGCGCTCCTGCCGCGCCTCCTCTCCGAGGAGGAGGGGGAGCTGACCCCGTCGCTCAAGGTCAAGACCCGGGTCGTGGTCGAGAAGTGGGCCGATCGCGTGGCGCACCTCTTCGGGGACGACGAGAAGGAGTAGCCCGCCGCTCGGCAGACCGCTGCGGCGTACCATCTGCGCCATGAGCGACGTCTTCATCCTGTCCGCCGCCCGGACGCCGATCGGCAAGTTCGGCGGCGGCCTCTCGACCGTCCCGGCCACCGAGCTCGGCGCCACCGCCATCCGTGCCGCCGTGGCGCGTGCCGGCGTCCCTCCCGAGCGCATCGACGAGGTCTTCATGGGCCAGGTGCTCCAGGCGGGCGCCGGCCAGGCTCCAGCACGCCAGGCGGCGTTGAAGGCGGGCCTGCCCGACGGCGTCTCGGCCACGACCATCAACAAGGTCTGCGGCTCGGGGCTCAAGGCGGTGATGCTCGGGGCAGCCTCGATCCGCGCGGGCGATGCGGACATGATCGTGGCCGGCGGGATGGAGAACATGAACCTGGGTCCCTACCTGCTCCCCGGTGCCCGCGCCGGCTACCGGCTGGGCAACGCCGAGCTGGTCGACAGCACCGTCCACGACGGCCTGTGGTGCGCCACCTGCGACGTGCACATGGGGATCCATGCCGAGCGGGTCGCCGCCAAGCACGACGTGAGCCGCGAGGCCCAGGACGAGCTCGCCCAGCGCTCCCACGAGCGCGCCCTGGCGGCCATCGCCGAGGGTCGCTTTGCCGACGAGATCGTGCCGGTCGAGGTGCCGGGCAAGAAGGGGCCGACCATCGTCGACACCGATGAGAATCCCCGCGCCGACAGCTCGCTCGAGGCGCTGGCCAGGCTGAAGCCGGCCTTCCAGCCCGATGGCGGAACGGTCACCGCCGGCAACGCCCCGGGCATCACCGACGGAGCCGCCGCGCTGGTGCTCGCCTCCGCCGAGGCGGTCACGCGCGACGGCCTGACGCCGATGGCCCGCATCACCGGCTACGCCCAGGCCGACGTCGCCCCGGAATGGCTCTTCGAGGCCCCGATCACCGGCGTGCGGCGCCTGCTCGACAAGCTCGAGCTGCGGCTCGACGGACTTCGACCTGATCGAGATCAACGAGGCGTTCGCCGCGCAGGTGCTGGCCGACGGCAACGCCCTGGGCTTCGACTGGGATCGTGTCAACGTCAACGGCGGCGCGATCGCGCTCGGCCACCCCATCGGTGCGTCGGGCGCCCGGGTGCTCACCACGCTCCTCTACGAGCTCCGGCGTCGCGGCGGACGACGTGGCCTCGCCACCCTCTGCCTCGGCGGCGGGGGAGCGGTCGCCCTGGCGCGTGGAGATGGTCTAGCGTCGCACCGTTCGGCACTCGGTCCGCATGACCTTCGGCAGGGACGCGCGCGCTTGACCCGACCCTATAATCGGGCCGCTCGCGGTCCGGCCAGCTCCCGCCACCACTTCAGCGGAGGCGCCGGCGCGCGATCAACTGGAGGCTCGAGAGCAGCACCCATGGCAAGTCCGAATCCGGTTGCCGAGAAGCCGAACATCTGGGCCGTGGCCCAGGCCCAGTTCGATGCGGCGGCCGAGCAGCTCGACCTCGATCCCGGCCTGCGCCGCGTGCTCCGCGTCCCACAGCGTGAGCTCACCGTCAACTTCCCGGTGACCATGGACGACGGCCACGTCGAGGTCTATACCGGATATCGCATCCAGCACAACGTCAGCCGCGGCCCGGCCAAGGGCGGCATCCGCTACCACCAGGACGTCACCCGCGACGAGGTCGCGGCGCTGGCGATGTGGATGACCTGGAAGTGCGCGGTCGTCAACATCCCCTACGGCGGCGGCAAGGGCGGCGTCATCGTCGATCCCAAGAAGCTGTCGATGCGAGAGCTCGAGGGCCTCACGCGCCGCTTCACCACCGAGATCAGCCCGCTGATCGGGCCCGATCGCGACATCCCGGCCCCTGACGTCAACACGACGCCCCAGATGATGGCCTGGATGATGGACACCTACTCGATGCACCGCGGCTACACCATCCCCGGCGTGGTGACCGGCAAGCCGGTCGCCATCGGCGGCTCGCTCGGTCGCAACGAGGCGACGGCGCGCGGCGCGGTCTACACCCTGAACCAGGCCAGCAAGGTGCTCGACATGCCCCTCGCCGGGGCCCGCGTCGCGATCCAGGGCTACGGCAACGCCGGATCCATCGCGGCCGAGCTGCTCGCCGCCGAGGGCGCCACGATCATCGCGGTGAGCGACTCGAGCGGTGGCATCCTCAATGCCAAGGGGCTCGATCCCGCTCGCGTCGGCGCATGGAAGAAGGAGCACGGAACGGTCGTCGGCTTCCCCGGCGCCGATGCGGTCAGCAACACCGAGATCCTCGAGCTCGACTGCGAGATCCTGGTGCCGGCCGCGCTCGAGAACCAGATCAGCGCGGACAACGCGCCCCGGATCCGGGCCCGCGTCGTGGCCGAGGCGGCCAACGGGCCGACCACCCCCGAGGCGGACCAGATCCTCTACGACCGCGGCGTCTTCGTCATCCCCGACATCCTGTGCAACGCCGGGGGCGTGACGGTCAGCTACTTCGAGTGGGTCCAGGACATGCAGTCCTTCTTCTGGACCGAGGCGCGCATCAACGAGAGCCTGCACGAGATCATGGATCGGGCCTTCGAGTCGGTCCACGAGATGAGCAAGCTCCACAGCGTCCACATGCGGACGGCGGCCTACATGGTCGCGGTGGCCCGCGTGGCGGAGGCCACGACACTGCGAGGCCTGTACCCCTAGACTCCCGACATGCTCGACCACGAGGAGCGGTTCCTCTTTCGGGAGGAGATCCTGAACCTGGCCAACGCCCTGGCCGAGCCGGGCGCGCTCGACAACGTCGAGGATCTGCTCGCCGACGTCACCACCTCGCCGCGCTTCGACAGCGACGTGTTCACGCTGGAGCGCTCGCTGCAGGTGATGCTCGGCGGCCGCGCCGGCTCGACGCTGGTGGGCCTGCTGACGGTCACCCGCGAGGTCTTCGACGAGGTCGGGGAGATCGGCCTGACGCCCGGAGGTGCATGAGCGGCTCGTCGGCTGGCGGGCGCGCTTCGGGCTCGCGATCGACAACGCCCTGAACTTCCTGAACAACCCCGACGGGATCCAGGGCCACAACTTCGGTACGCAGCTGACCCACGGCGAGGGCGGCCTGACCCTCCAGGGCCGGCTGACCCTGGTGCGCTACAACAACGAGCCGCAGTTCTTCATCGCCGATGCCGACGTCCTGCTCAGCATGGCCGCCGACGTGATGGAGCGCCTCGGCGAGCACCTCGAGCCGGAGATGGTCGAGCCCGAGCTGGTGGCTGCGCCTGCGCGAGGCGCGTCGACCTGAGCGAGCGGCGCGGCAAGCCGAGGGAGGTGACCGCCGGCGCCCGCGTCTTCCTGGCGGCGACCGGTCAGAACCGCGGCAAGACCACCGCCTCGCTGGGCCTGACCGGCGGCGATCATCGGCCGCGGCGCGCGGACTCGGCTTCATCAAGCCGGTCGGCCAGCGCTACCTCGTGGTCGAGGGCACGCGCGCCGACGAGGACGCGGTGCTCATGAAGGCGGTCTTCGACCTGCCCGACGCGCTCGACGACATGAGCCCGGTGACCCTGCCGCGCCACTTCACCACCGACTTCATCATGGGCCGGGTCGACGAGGACCTCGAGCGCGAGGTCACCGAGGCCGCCGCGCGCGTCGCAGACGGCAAGGACGTGCGTCCTGATCGAGGGGACCGGGCACGCCGGCGTCGGGGCGGTGGTCGGCCTCTCCAACGCCCGCGTGGCGGCCCTGCTGGAGGCACCGGTGATGATCGTCAGCGAGGGCGGCGTGGGCCGCCCGATCGACGAGATCGTGCTCAATCGCGCGCTGTTCGAGCGCCACGGCGTTCGAGTGCTGGGGGCGCTCGTCAACAAGGTGGACGTCGAGTCGCACCCCGACCTGCCCGAGGTCCTGCGGCGCGGCCTGGGGCAGCACGGCATCGAGCTGATCGGCTGCATTCCGTACAGCGAGCTGCTGGCCAACCCGTCGCTGGAGCTGATCGCGACGCACCTGGACGGCGAGCTGCTGGCGGGGGAGGCGACCCCCGGGCGCACGATCGGCGCATGTCGCCATCGGCGCGATGCGCGCCGAACACGCCACCGGGCTGATCCGGGACAGGACCCTGCTGATCACCCCCGGCGACCGCGACGACCTGATCGAGATCGCGCTCCGGCTCAACGCGGCTGATGCCCCGCGGACGGGTCACCGGCCTCGTCCTGACCGGCGGCTTCCAGCCGGGCGAGGCGATCCTGGACGGCCCTGCGCAGCGCCGGCCTCTTCACCTACCTGGTCGCAGGCCGATACGTATCGCACCGCGCAGGCGGTCGACGAGATCCTGGTGAAGACGCATCCCACCGACGTCGACAAGATCGAGACGATCATCCAGCTCGTCAGCGGCGCGATCGACGTTGGCGGCTTCCTGGCGCATCTCGGGTAGGATGCGGGCCATGACCACCCGCACCGCCGTCGAACGACTTTATTTCACCGGCGACGACGAGGCCGATCGGCTCCTCGCCAGCGACCCGCTCGCGCTCCTGGTCGGCTTTGCCCTCGACCAGCAGGTCACAGTCCAGAAGGCCTTCTCCGGTCCCGCCGAGCTGCGTCGCCGGGTCGGCCACCTCGATGCGGGGCGCCTCGCCGCCATGGACCCCGACGCCCTCGCCAACGTCTTTCGCCAGCGGCCGGCCCTGCACCGTTTCCCGGCCGCGATGGCCGGCCGCGTGCAGGCCCTCTGCGCCGCGCTGGTGGCCACCTACGACGGCGACGCGAGCCGCGTCTGGACCGATGCCCGCGACGGGCCGGACCTCAGGGCGCGCCTGCTGGCGCTGCCGTCGATCGGCGACATGAAGGCTCGCTCGCTGATCGCGATCCTGGGCAAGCGCTTCGGCCTGGAGCTGCCCGGCCTCGACCAGGTGATGCCGAAGCACCCGACCCTCGGCGACGTGGACTCGGCCGAGGCGCTGGCCAGCTACCAGGCGGCGAAGCGCGCCTACAAGGCGGCGAGCAGGGCCGCCGGCGGCTGACCCGCCACTCCCGAAAAAGGAAGGAGGCCGGACGTGGGCACTCGCCGGCCTCCTCGTTCGCCGCATCGCGACCGGTCGGTGGACCGGCGCGCGCGGTGACGGCAGCATCATACGAAGGGCCCCCCGACGTCACTAGTACTTTGTGGCCGCGCCGGCCTCAGGCGACGTCCCAACGCGAGCGGCATGTTGTCGGTGAGCCGGGTGCGCCCGATCCAGACCGCCACCAGCGCCAGCGCCGGGCCGGTGACGCGCTCGCAGCTCGACGAGGGTGGACGCGTCGGCGACGCTGATGTAGTCGGTGCGCGCCATCGACTCGGCGGCGATCACGTCGGTCATTCGCGCCCGCAGCACCTCGGCCGAACGCTCGCCGGCGTCGTACGCCGGCGCGCGCCGCGCTGAGGGCGTCGAACAGGCAGGTCGCCGCGTGCCGCTCCTCGATCGAGAGCAGGGCGTTCGCGCTGGACAGGGCCAGCCCATCGTCCTCGCGCACGGTCGGGCAGACCACGACCTCGCACGTTCATGAACAGGTCGCGCAGCATGCGGCGCAGGATCACGACCTGCTGGGCGTGGCGCTGACCCAGGTAGAGGCGGGCGGGGCCGACCAGATGGATGCAGCTTGAGCATCACCGTCGTCAGCCCGTCCAGGTGGCCGGGCCGCGACGCGCCCTCGAGCTGCCGGGTCAGGCCCTCGACGGTGACGCGCGTCACGTCGTCGGGCGGGTAGAGCGTCGCCGACGTCCGGCAGGAAGGCGAGGTCGACCTCCGTCCCGCTCGAGCAGGGCGAGGTCGCGCGCGCTCGTCCCGATGCATGCCGCCCCCCTCGTCGAGGGCGGAGAAGTCGCTGCGGGTTCACGAACGAGCTGACCACCACGCAGCCGTTCTCGCGCGTGCGCGCGCTCGACGAGCGAGAGCTGCCCGTCGTGGAGCGACGCCCATGGTCGGCACGAACCCGACGCGGTCTCCCCGCGATGCGACGCTCGAGGATCGCGTCGCGCAGATCGGCCGATCGAGTGCGACGACCTTGCACCGTCAGCGCCGGCGGCGACCGGGCCGGGCGCGTGGGCGCTCGGCCGGGCGAGCCTTGCGGTAGCGGTCGACGATCAGGTCCCACAGCCGCTCGGCGACCTGGCGCTTGGGAAGCATCGGCCAGTCGCTGAGGACTCCCTCGGCGCCGAAGACGATCACCTTGTTCTCGTCCGAGCCGATCGCGTCGAATGGCCCGCCGACGACGTTGCCGACGATCAGGTCGAGTCCCTTGTCGCGCAGCTTGGCAGCGGGCATTCGCCTCGAGGTCGTCGCTCTCGGCGGCGAAGCCGATCAGGAACGGGCGCATGCCGTCGGGCATCTCGCCGACCTCGGCGACGATGTCGGGGTTCGGGACGAGCTCGATCTGGAGGTCCCCGCCGTCGCGCTTGATCTTGCGGCTGCTGGCCGCGCTCGGCGCGAAGTCGGCCACGGCGGCGGCCATGACCAGCATGTCGGCGCCGGGCGCCGCGCGGATCACGGCCTCGCGCATGGCGGCCGCGGTCGTGGCCTCGACCACGGTCACGCCGCGCGGCGCCGTAACGCTCATCGCGCCCGCGATCGAGGGTCACGCTGGCGCCGCGATCGCGAGCCGCCTCGGCGATCGCGACCCCCATCTTGCCGCTGCTGCGGTTGCCGATGAAGCGGACCGGGTCGATCGGCTCGCGGGTTCCGCCGGCGCTGACCACGACCTGCAGCCCGTCGAGCTCGCCGGCGCGGACGAAGAGACGCTCGACGGCCTCCACGATCGCTTGCCGGCTCGGCGAGGCGCCCGACGCCGGTCAGCCCGCTGGCCAGCGCCCCGACCTCGGGCTCGACGATCCGGTAGCCCGAACCCGCGCAGCGTCTCGACGTTGCGCTGCGTGGCGGGGTGGGTCCACATGCCGGCGTCCATGGCCGGCGCGACGACGACCGGGGCGCGGCTGGCGCAGCGCGATGGCGGTGACCGCATTGCCGACGTTGCCGGCCGCCAGCTCGGCGAGCAGGTTGGCGGTCGCCGGCGCGATCACGATCGCGTCCGCCGCCTCGGCCAGCTCGACGTGGGCGATCTGCGAGTCGGCGTCCAGGGCCATCACGTCGCTGACCACCGGGCGATGGGTGAGCGACCGCGAAGGTGAGCGGCGTGACGAAGGCGGTCGCGGCCGGCGTCATCGCCACGTCGACCACGGCGCCGCGCTCGGCGAGCAGGCGCACCAGCGATGACCGCCTTGTAGGCGGCGATGCTGCCGGCCACGCCGACGACGATCCGCCGGCCGGCGAGCGAGCCGCGCTCCTCCGTCATCGGTCCGTGGCCGGGCTGGTCACGGCGGCGGCGCCGGAGCGCCGGCGGCGCCCCGGATCGCGTCGTGGGCGTAGCGAATCCCGCGCAGGGTGAGGTCCGGCTCGATCGCGTCGATCCCCGGCACCT
This sequence comes from uncultured Chloroflexia bacterium, assembly GCA_963782015.1. GTDB lineage: Bacteria > Chloroflexota > Limnocylindria > QHBO01 > QHBO01 > CF-167. The sequence goes on along the minus strand of CAWAHY010000002.1, from coordinate 106,500 downwards.
CGCGCAGCCAGGGCTCGTGGGTGTAGCCGCCGGTCGCGATCACGGTCACCCGGCTGCCGGCGGGGGAGCGCTCCGCCAGCTCGCCGCGCAGGGCGGTGAGCAGGCCGCTGACGAGGCCGATGTAGCCGAGCACGGTGCCGCTCTGCATGGCGTGGATGGTGTTCGCGCCGATCGCCTGCGGCGGCCGCCGCAGCTCGATCCGCGGCAGCTTGCTGGCGTAGCCGACCAGCGCCTCGAGGGAGAGCCCCAGGCCGGGCGCGATGGCCCCGCCGATGTACGCCCCCTCGGCGCTCGAGCACGTCGAAGTTCGTGCTGGTGCCCAGGTCGACCACGATCGCGGGGCCGCCGAACTCGGTGCGGGCCGCCAGGGCGTTGCAGAGCCGGTCGGCGCCGGCCTCGGCCGGGCGGTCGATCTCGATGCGCAGGACGTCCGCCAGGGAGCCGGCGTCGATGATCAGCGGCTCCAGGCCGATCCGCGTTCGCACGAAGCGCTCGAAGGTGCCGGTCAGCGGCGGAACCACCGACGCGAGCGCCACGGCGCCCAGCTCGTCGAGTCGGTGGCCGTCGAGGCCGAGCATCTCCGAGGTGAGCAGCCGCGACCTCGTCGGGCGTGGCCCCGGCACGGGTCGTGGCGCGCCACGATCCGGAGAGCTCGCCATCGGTGAAGAGGCCGAGCGTGACGTTGGTGTTGCCGATGTCGGCTGCGAGCAGCTTCACGCGCCACATCCTACCAGCCGTTTCGCGGCATCCCGCCTCCCGGGCCGGGTGCTAGACTCGCCCGCGATCCCCCCAGCACAGGCGCAGGCCGTGAGCGAGCCGATGACCGAGGCGAGAGCCAAGCTCTACATCAACACCGGCGTCGTCACCGACAAGAGCGACATCTACAACATCCTGCGCCCGCTTGCTGAAGCAGACCGTCAGCTACACCTACCGGCGCGGCGCGCAGGTCACCGACAGCGGCACCGGCTGGGTCGAGCGGATCGTGGTCGACCATCCGGAGATCGCCAGCTACTTCACCCCGCTCTCGATCTGCCTCAACCTCGACTCGTTCGACTACCTCCAGTTCGACACCACCTCGGACCAGCTGCTCGTCTACACCCTCGTGATCGGCGAGGAGCGGGTGGTGCTCGAGTTCGCGGCCGCGGCGCCTCGGCATCGGCTCGCGCCGAGCGAGTCCGAGCGAGGGGCGCGCGCTGCCGCGCAACGCCGCCGAGCTGGCACGTGACCTGCGCTTCATCCAGATGGAGCTGCTCATGTCGCCCGAGGCGAGCGACGACGACGAGGAGGCCTGAGGTGGCGTCCGGCGTCGCCGCCGGACGGTCCCGGGCGCGGACCCTCCCGTACGAGCGCAGCGTCCTGGCGAACGGCCTGCGGGTCGTCACCCAGCCGATGCCGGGCGCGCGATCGGTCGTCGGTCGGCCTCTTCGTCGGGGTCGGATCCCGGCACGAGGACGACGCGCACGCCGGCCTCTCGCACCTGCTCGAGCACCTCGTCTTCAAGGGAACGCAGCGCTACCCCGAGCCGGGCGGCCTCTCCGAGGTGGTCGAGGGCGTGCGGCGGCAGCGTCAACGCCACGACCGACCGTGAGCTGACCGTCTACAGCGCCACGCGTCCCGGCCGAGGCGGCGCCGCCGGGCCCTCGAGGTGATCGCCGATCTCGTCCTGCGCCCGCTCCTGCGCAGGAGCGACCTGATCAGCGAGAAGCCGGTCATCGTCGACGAGATCCGGATGTACGTCGATTCGCCCGGCGACCACGTCTTCAGCCTCTTCGACGAGCTGCTCTTCGGACGCCATCCGCTGGGCCGCGAGATCGCCGGCACGGCCGCGCAGCGTGCGGCGCGCGAGCCACGAGCGGCGTCGTCGGCGCACTGGCGAGCGCTGCGTATCGCCCCGCCACCTGGTCCTCGCCGCCGCGGGAGCGATCCGGCCACGACGAGGTCCGTGAAGGTCGGCGAGCGGCTGGTTCGACGGCAGCGGTCGCCGCACCGCTGCCCTCCCCCCTGCCGGCGCCGCTCCGACAGCCGGTCCCCGCCCCGGCCGGGTCGCTGCGGGTCGCCTTCCGACGTCTCTCGCCAGGGCAACCTGTGCCTCGGCATGCCGGGCGGTGGCCCGCGATCATCCCGATCGCTGGGCGCTCGACCTGCTCGGCGCCGTCCTCGGCGACGGGATGAGCAGCCGCCTCTTCGTCGAGCTGCGCGAGCGGCGTTCGCTCACCTACGACGTCTCCACCTTCGGCAGCCACCTACGCCGACTGCGGCACCTTCGGCATCCACGCCGGCTTCGACCCCGATCAGGCTGGCGCAGTTGCTGACGCGGCATCCTCGATCAGCTCGAGCGGGTCGTGCAGGAGCCGGTCGAGCGCCCAGGAGCTCGATCGCGCGCGTGCCTACACCCGTGGCCGGCTCGCAGCTGCGGATGGAGGAGACCGGGGCCGTCGCCGCCTGGCTCGGCACGGGTGAGAGCCTGCTGCCGCGGATCCTGACCGTCGACGAGGTGATCGAGCGGCTCGAGGCGGTCACCGATCGACGACCTGCTGCGCGTGGCGCGCGCCTACGCCCGTCCGGATCTCGCCCGCCTGGCCGTGCTCGGGCCGTTCCGATCGCGTCTGCGCTTCGAGCGGATGCTCTCCCGATGACCGATCGCCAGCCTCCGCCCCGAGACGGTGGACCTGCTCCCCGACCAGCTCTCGCTGGCGCGAGCCCAGCTCGGATCCGGGCTGCATGGCCTGGCCGAGGGAGTGCTCCTGCGGCTGATCGCCGGCCTGGAGGCGGCCGGCAGGGGCGGCCTCGAGGAGCTCGACGCGGCGCGATCCCTGCTGGCCGAGTGCCTCTGGCGGCAGGGACGGCCGCTGGCCGCCGGGGCGACGATCGCGGGCATCCGCGCGACCAGCCTGGAGCGGCGTCGGCCGCTGGTCATGCTGATCGAGGCCGAGGCGCTGGCCGCGGCCGGGGACTCGGACCGCGCCGCCCGGCTGGCCGAGCGCGTGGTGTCGGCGATCGGCGTCGATGAGGCCTGGAAGCTGCGCGGCGGCGTCGCCACGCGCATCACCTGGCCGGCTCCGTCCTCGTTCCGGGCGCAGGCTCGACGTCCCGAGGGCGCCGCCGCACCGTCGGCGGGACCCACGCTCGCCGACGCCCGAGCGCACGGCCGCAGCGCACGCAGCGGCTGGAGGCAGCTCGCCACGCGTACGGCGAGGGGGAGATGGACGAGGGCGACCGCCAGCTGGCGGCCGCCCTCCGGCTCGACCCGCGGATCGGGCCCGATGGAGTGGCCATCCTGGAGCCCACCCTCGAGGGGGAGCCGCCCCCTGAGCGTCTGCTACTCTACGGCGACCTCCTGCGCGCCGCCGGCCGCGAGGCGGAGGCGACGACCGCCTTCGACCGCGCCGCGCGCGCCTGAACCATCGCACGGAGCCGATTTCCGCATGGAACGCACCCTCGTCCTGGTCAAGCCCGATGGCGTCCAGCGCGGCCTTGTTGGCGAGATCGTGGCCCGCTTCGAGCGGAAGGGCCTCAAGGTCGTCGGCCTGCGCCTGCTCGACGTCTCAACCTCGCTGGCCGAGCGCGCACTACGCGGTCCACGCGGGCAAGCACTTCTACGCCGACCTGGTCGAGTTCATCACCTCGGGCCCGGTCGCGGCGGTCGCCCTCGAGGGTCCCGATGCGATCGCCATCGTCCGCCGCATGGTCGGCACAGACGATGCCGAACGAGGCGGAGCCGGGAACGATCCGAGGCGACCTCGGGATCAGCGGCCTTCGCAACCTGATCCACGCCTCGGACGCGCCGGACACCGCGGCAGCGGAGCTCGCGCTGTGGTTCGGCGCGGAGCGGCCTCGTCGACTACGGACGGGCGATCGATGCCTGGATCGTGGCCGAGGAGCCCGCCCGTAGCGAGCCGCCACCGGCGGCGCGATCTCCACCCGGCGGAGAGCCCCGGGTAGGTCGGGTCGCTCGATGAACCCGATGCGGTCGAGCGGGAAGTAGCGCAGCCAGGCGCGCCCGATGATCAGCTCGCGGTCGACCGGCCCGAAGAAGCGAGAGTCCTGGCTGTCGGGGCGGTTGTCGCCCATCACGAAGTACTGGTCCCCTCCGCGATCGTCCACGAGTCGGTGCATCCGCACTCTTCGGCAGCGTCGGCGCCGGCCCACCGTCCGATCGGCGTGCACCACGTACGGCTCGTCGAGCCGCACCGGGCTCCCTCCCGGCGGGCGTGACGAAGACCCGGCCGTTCTCCAGGCTGACGGTGTCGCCGGGCAGGCCGATGACCCGCTTGATGAACGGGACGCCGCCCTGGCCGAAGCCCGGAGGCGGCTGGAAGACGACGATGTCGCCGCGCTGGTAGTCGCTGAAGCGCGGGCGAGATCTTGTCGATCAGGACGTACTCGCCGGGGTTCACGGTCGGCACCATCGAGCTGCTGCTCGACCTCGAACGGCTGCGCCACGAAGTTGTGGATGACGCAGGTAGATGACCAGCGTCAGGACGAGCGTCTCGACGATCTCGAGCGCACAGCCGAGCCGGCGGCGAGGCGGGGTCGGCCGGCCTTCAGGGGGCAGGTCGGCACCGGGATTCGGCGGCGGGGAGTAGGTCATCGGGCTCCGTCAGATGAGGGCGATGCAGGCGGCGGGTAGCATAGCCTGCTCGTGAGCGAACGCGCCGTACCCCTCCGTACCCTGGCGGTCATCGGCATCGGGCTGGTCGTGCTGGTCCCGATCCTGTATTACGCCTCGACCGTTGATGGGCGGGCTCCCGCCGTCCTGCGCGTGTCGCTCACCCAGCACCTGACCGGCGATGCCGACACGGCGCTCACCACCACCAGCATCGAGGTCGACTTCTCCGAACCGGTCGAGCATGCGACCGCGGAGGCGGCGTTCGGCATCAGCCCCGTGGTGGACGGCTCCTTCACCTGGAGCTCCGCCAGCGTCACCTTCACGCCGGCCGCGCGGCTGCCGTTGCGAACCGAGTTCGAGGTGACCGTCGGCCCCGGCGTCCGCGACCGGATCGGGAACGAGATGCGGGCCGGCGCAGAGCCCTTCACCTTCACGACGGTCGGCAATCCGAGCGTCGTCGCCTCGGACCCCGAAGAGGGCGAGGAGGAGGTCGCCCTCGACGGCGTCATCGTGGTCGACTTCTCGACGCTGATGGACACCGCGTCGGTGGAGCGGGCACTGCAGCTCGCCCCCGCCAGCGACGTGCGTCTGCGATGGAGCCGGGAGCGGCTGACGATCGAGCCGGTGGCGCCCCTCGACCCGAATCGGTCCTACATCGTGACCATCGGGGTGGGCGCGCTGGACCACGCCGGGACGCCGCTTGGGGCGCCGTTCAGGCTGACCTTCCGCACGGTCCCGTCCAGCCTGGCGCCCGACACGCTCGTCCCCGCCGACGGCGTGGCCGGCGTCGCCGGCACCAGTCCGATCGCGATCGTCTTCGATCGCGGCCTGGATCCCGACAGCGTTCAGGACGACCTGCTCAGCATCGAACCGGCGGTGGCCGGCTCGCTCGACGCGATCGCCCAGCCGGGCGCCGCAGGCATGCTGGACGCGGGGCTTCGCGTACTTCGCTTCCAGCCGTCGGGACCGCTCGAGCCCAACACGACCTACGAGGTCACGCTGCGGCCCGGCCTCCTCGGCGCCGACGGTGCCGGCCTGCCGGCGACCATCACCTGGAGCTTCACCACCGGCGCCCCCACCGCCACGCTCTCGAACCAGATCGTCTTCGTCTCGGATCGGGCCGGGATCGCCAACCTGTGGGCGATGAATCCCGACGGCACCAACCAGCGGCAGCTCTCCGCTGAGCTCTCCCCGGTGATCGACTACGCGGTCGCGCCGGATGGGCGCGCCTTCGTCATCGCCGACGGGGCGACCATCGTCTGGCAGCGAGCCGATGGATCGGCTCGCCGGCTCCTGACCGATGCCGGCGTGGTCGAGTTCGACCCGGCCTATTCGCCCGATGGTGACCTCGTCTTCGGTCGGGCCGATCCGTCGCTCGGCACCGGCCTGGGCCTCTGGATGACCGATGGCGACGGCAGCGATCCGCGACCGGTCGAGCTTCCCTCCGACGATGGCGCGTCGCCGTCTCCTTCGCCCCCCACGCCGATCCCACTGCTCCGAGCCCCGCGCATCTCCCCGGACGGGACCGCGCTCGCCTTCGTCGACGCCGGGGGCTGGATCTCCATCCTCGACCTGGAGACGGAGGAGATGTCGTCGGCGCGCTTCTCTGCGCTCTCCGAGCCGGTCTGGCTCCCGGACAGCAGCGGCATCGTCATCGCGGGACTGCCGCCGGGGTCCGATGCTGCCCCTCTCGCCTACGACCGGGGCGCGCCCGTGCCGCTCCTCGATCCGTCCTCGTTCGCCCTCGATGCGGCGCAGGTTGCGGCGCTGCGGGTCGTCCGCCTCGACCCGGGCTCCACGGCCGTGTCGTCCACCGTCTTCGGCCGTGGCGCCGCGCGGCCCAGCGTGGATGCCGACGGGCGAATCGCCTACCTGAAGCTGGAAGCGGCGGGGGCCGACCTGGGAAGCCCCTGGCTCACCGACGCGATCAATCTCGCCGGCGACCGGTTGCTGCGCGATGCCCGGACCCAGACCGGCTTCGTGACCTTCACCCCGGAGCGGGAGGCGGTGCTCGCCTCGCGGGTCACGATGCCGGGGGATCGGACGACGACGGCCCGCGGCGTCTGGCTGGTGGACCTGCGCGGCGGCGCCGCGAGGCAGCTCTCGGAGGATGGCTGGCTGTCGCGCTGGCTGCCCTAGGAAGTTGACCCATCCGTGGGCGCGGGGCTACCATGTCCGGCGCACCGCTGGCGGCCGCGCTGACGCGACTCACCGCCGGCGTTTCCGTGTGCGAGACCATGCGACAAGCGAGACGGGCGCGCCCGGAAGGCAGCAGCGACCGAATCGGCCAGCCCATTCGGAGGTTTCATGGAGATCCATCCCATCACCTGGGTGATTCCAGTCGCCGGGATCGCCGCCATCGCGTTCGCCCTGTACCTGGCCTGGGACGTCCTCCGCTCCGATACCGGGACGGAGGCGATGCAGGAGATCGCCGGGACCATCTTCGAGGGCGCGGTCGCCTTCATCCGCCGCCAGTACCGCACCATCGGCCTGCTGGCGATCGGGGGCGCGGTGCTGATCGGACTGGTGATCGCCCTGGTGGAGGGCAAGGACGCCGCCGACACCAGCATCTATGGCACGGAGCTCGGCATCCGCACCGGCGTCGCCTTCCTGGTCGGCGCGGCGTGCTCCATGGCGTCGGGCATCATCGGCATGTACATCAGCGTCAAGTCCAACCTGCGCACCGCCGCCGCCGCCCGTAACAGCCTGGTCCGCGCGGTGCAGATGGCGATGCGCGGCGGGGCGGTCTCGGGCTTCCTGGTGGTGGCGCTCTCGCTCCTCGGCGTCTACTCGATCTTCGCGCTGTACGGTGGCTTCAGCCAGCCCGAGCAGGCGCCCTTCCTGATCGTCGGCTTCGGCTTCGGCGCCAGCTTCGTGGCCCTCTTCGCGCAGCTCGGCGGTGGGATCTACACCAAGGCCGCCGACGTCGGTGCCGACCTGGTCGGCAAGGTCGAGGCCGGCATCCCCGAGGACGACCCGCGCAACGCGGCGTGGTCGCGGACCTGGTCGGCGACAACGTGGGCGACTGCGCCGGTCGTGGCGCGGACCTGTTCGAGTCGACCGCCGCCGAGAACATCGGCGCGATGATCCTGGGCGTGGCGGTCTGGCGCCTGGCCGTCGCCGCGGGCTGGCCGCACCCCGAGGCCTGGATCTTCTTCCCGCTGGTGGTGCGCGCCTTCGGGCTGCTGGCCACCATCGTGGCCATCTTCTTCGTCCGCGGACGCGAGGACGAGGACCCGATGAACATGCTGAACCGCGGCTACTGGGTGACGACCATCCTGTCGGTCGGAGGGCTGGCCCTGACCACCTCGGTCATGATGCAGACCCCTGGCACGACGGGCGCCAGCGGCATCGCACCGTGGGTCTGGTTCTTCGGCGCGGGGCTGGTCGGTCTCGCCACCAGCGTCGCCTTCGTGTACATCACGCAGTACTACACGGCGGGCAACTGGCGACCGGTCAAGGAGATCGCCCAGGCCAGCAAGACCGGCCCGGCCACCAACATCATCTCGGGCGTCGCGGTCGGCTTCGAGACGACCGCCGTCACCGCCATCACCATCGCCATCGCGCTCTTCGCCAGCCACTGGCTCGGCGAGCAGGCGCTCCCCAACGGCGGGATCTTCGGGACCGCGGTGGCGACGATGGGGATGCTCATGACCACGGCCTTCATCCTGGCCATGGACACCTTCGGGCCGATCACCGACAACGCCGGCGGGATCGCGCAGTTCGCCCACGCCGAGGGCAAGGCGCGCGAGATCACCGATCGGCTCGACGCGGTCGGCAACACGACCAAGGCGCTCACCAAGGGCTACGCCATCGCGTCGGCCTCGCTGGCGGCGTTCCTGCTCTTCAGCGCCTACATCGACAAGATCAACCTGATCCAGACCAACCGGGGCGGCCCGCTGCTCGAGTCGGTCAACCTGGCCGATGTGAACGTCTTCATCGCGGCGCTGATCGGCGCGATGCTGGTCTACTTCTTCAGCAGCCTGGCGATCCGAGCCGTCGGCGTGGCCGCCCAGGCGATCATCGTCGAGGTGCGGCGCCAGTTCCGCGAGATGCCCGGGATCATGGACTACACGCAGCGCCCCGACTACGCGCGCGTGGTCGACATCACGACGCGCTCCGCCCTGCGGCAGATGATCCTGCCCGGCGTCGTCGCGGTGGCCACCCCCATCGTCGTCGGGCTGCTCCTGCGCCAGGAGGCGGTCGCCGGGCTGCTGATGGTCGGCACCATCGCCGGCGTCCTGCTGGCCACGGTGCTCAACAACGGCGGCGGGGCGTGGGACAACGCCAAGAAGTTCATCGAGGCCGGCCACCTGACCGATGACAAGGGCAACGTGCTGGGCAAGGGGACCGACGCGCACGCCGCGGCGGTCGTCGGCGACACGGTCGGCGACCCGTTCAAGGACACCGCCGGCCCGTCGCTCCATGTCCTCGTCAAGCTGCTGGCCACCATCAGCCTGGTGCTCGCGCCGCTCTTCATCCGCTAGCCGCCGCTCGAGCACGGGAGTGCCGTGGAACTCGTCCTCCAGGCCGCGCTGATCGGGATCCTCCAGGGGCTGACCGAGTTCATCCCGGTCAGCTCCAGCGCTCACCTCGAGCTCGCGCCGTGGATCGCCGGCTGGCAGACGGACGGGCTGGTGGGCAGCCTCTCGTTCGACGTCTTCCTGCACCTGGGGACGCTCCTGGCGCTGCTCGGCTACTTCGCCCGCGACTGGCTGCGACTGCTCGGGGCGGCGCTCGCCAGCATCCGCGAGCGGCGCATCGGTGCGGACCCGGATCGCCGGCTGGCGTGGCTGCTGATCGTGGCCACCATTCCCGGCGGCGCTGATCGGGTTCGTGGGCGAGGACCTCATCGACAGCGCCCTCCACGCCGACACCGATACCGTCCGCCTCCTGATCGCCGGCTTCGTGGTGCTCGGCGCCGGCAGCCCTGTGGCTCGCCGATCGGTACGGTTCGCGCCGCCGCGAGATCGACGGGCTCGACGCCCGCAGCGCCCTGGCGATCGGCCTCAGCCAGGCGCTGGCCCTGCTCCCCGGCATCAGCCGCTCGGGCGCCACGATCAGCGCCGGCCTGGCGCTCGGACTCACCCGCGAGTCGGCGGCTCGCTTCAGCTTCCTGCTGGCCACGCCCATCACCCTGGGCGCCGGCCTCTACGGGTCGCGCCACCTCCTTGGGCGTGAGCCACACCGGCACCGAATGGCTGGCGATCGGCGCCGGATTCGTCGCCGCTGCCGTCTCCGGCATGCTCGCCATCGGCTTCCTGCTGCGCTGGCTGCGCACGCGCTCGGTGACCGTCTTCAGCGTCTACCGGGTGGCCTTCGCGGGCCTGATCGTCCTGCTCGTGATGGCGGGTCGCTGAGGTCGGAAGGGGTCGTTTGCGTGCTCCGCGAACTTTGACACCGCTCAGCGCCGGGCCTACAATCGCGCGACGCCGGCCGCCCCGGGCGGCCCAATCGCACCACACCTGGCCACGGCCAGCTTCAGGAGCGCCAACGCGGAAGCCGATGGCGGGGCCTGGAGCGTTTTTTGTTAGTGGATGACCATGAACAACAAGCCTGTCTACCTGACCGCCGAGGGGCTCACCAAGCTCCGTGCGGAGCTGCAGCACCTCGTCACCGTCGAGCGCCCACGCGTCGCGTCGCGGATCCATGACGCCAAGCTCGACGGCGACATCACCGAGAACGCCGAGTACGAGGACGCCAAGCAGGAGCAGTCGTTCCTGGAGGGTCGGATCGGCACGCTGGAGGCGCAGCTCAAGAACGCCGAGGTGATCGAGAAGGGCAACGGCGACAAGGTCGGCATCGGCTCGAAGGTGGTGATCCTGGGCGACGACGGCAAGGAGACCTTCACCATCGTCGGCTCCGCCGAGGCGGCGCCACGCGAGGGGCGAATCAGCAACGAGTCGCCGGTGGGCGCCGCGCTGATGGGCCACAAGAAGGGCGACAAGGTCATCGTGCAGGCCCCGGCCGGGGCCGTCACCTTCACGGTCGTCAGCATCCACTAGACGCGCCCGATCGCCGTGTTCTGGGCCGACGAGCTGGCGGAGCGCCTCGAGGGCCCGCAGGTCGTCAACGACTCGAAGACCCCCTCTGGGACGGTCCATGTCGGCAGCCTGCGCGGGCCGGTGATCCTCGACGTCATCGTCCGGGCCCTGCGCTCGCGGGGCCTGGCGACGACGCTCCTGTACGGGATCGACGACCTCGATCCGATGGATGCCCAGGCGATGCTCACCCCCGACGCCAGCGAACGCTGGATGGGCGCGCCGCTCGCCAACGTGCCGGACCCCGCGGGCGACTGCCACCCCTCCTACGCGCGGCACTTCGCGGCGCTCTTCATCGACACCTTCGCCGGCCTCGGCATCCTCCCGGATCGCTACTACTGGATGAGCGAGATCTACCCGACCGGCCAGATCGACCCGTTCATCCGCACCGCCCTCGATCGGGCCGAGCTGGTGCGTGACATCTACCGGCGGGTGAGCCGCGTCGAGCGGCCCGCCGGCTGGCTGCCGGTGCACGTCATCTGCCCCACCTGCGGTCGGGTCGGCACCACCCTGGCGCGCGACTGGGACGGGGAGACGGTCGCCTTCGAGTGCCTGCCCGATCTCGTGAAGTGGGCATCGGGGTGCTCGACCGTCGGGCGCCTGTCCCCATTCGGCGGCGCCGCCAAGCTGCCGTGGAACCTGGAGTGGGCCGCGCAGTGGGGCCTCTTCGGCGTGACGGTCGAGCCGTGCGGCAAGGACCTCGCCACCGCGGGCGGCTCCCGCGACCGCTCCGACACGATCGCCCGTGAGGTCTTCGAGCGCGAGCCGCCGCTCAACCTCCCGTACGAGTTCCTCAACATCGGCGGCCGCAAGATGAGCTCCAGCAAGGGGCGGGGAGCATCGGCCCACGAGATCGCCGAGGTGGTGCCCCCGGAGCAGCTCCGCCTCCTCTTCGTGCGGCCACGCCCCAACCACGCGCTCGAGTTCGACCCGGACGGGACCGATGCCATCCCGCGCCTCTTCGACGAGTCGGACCGGATCGCCGCCGCGACGGCGGGACGCGAGGTGAAGGGCGAGCTGCCCCCCGACCACGACCGCATCTTCGCTGCGTCGCTGGTGGACCCCGCGGCCGATCCGATCGCGGTCGGCGAGCGCGTACCGGCCGCCGTTCGCGCACCTCGCGCTGCTGCTCCAGGTTCCGGGAGTCGACGTGCTGGCGCGTCTCGAGGCCGAGAAGGGGGAGCCGCTCACCGGATCTCGAGGTCGCGATCCTCGAAGAGCGCACCGGCGCCGCGCGCGCCTGGCTGGACGCCTATGCGCCCGACCGCGCGCGGATCGAGGTGCGCAAGGAGGCGCTGCCACCGGCCGCCAGCGACCTCGAGCCTCAGCAGCGCGCCGCACTCGCCAGCCTGGGCGAGGTCCTGGCGAAGGCGCCCGCCTGGGACGGCGAGTCGCTGCAGGCCGCCATCTTCGACGCGGCACGCTCGGCCGATCTCCCCGCCAATCGCGTCTTCGCCGCGCTCTACCTCGCCTTCCTCGGGCAGGCGAGCGGGCCGCGCGCCGGCTGGCTGCTCGCCTCGCTGGAGCCTGGCTTCGTCGTGGAGCGGCTGCGGGCCGCGGCCGCGCCGGATACGCTCACGCCGTGATCTCCCTGCAGCTGATCCGCGACGATCCCGACGGGGTGAAGCGCGCGGTGGCGCGCAAGGGAGAGCCGACCGACACGATCGACCGCCTGCTCGCCGCCGACGCGCGGCGTCGGGCGCTCGAGGCAGAGGCGAACGACCTGCGCGCCGAGCGCAACGCCGGCAACCGCCAGCTGGGCGAGCTGCTCCGCGACCGCCGCACGGAGGAGGCCGAGACCCTGAAGGCCCGCATGGCGAGCCTCTCGACCAGGATCGACGCGCTGGCCGTCGAGCAGGACGCCATCGGGGCGGCCATCGAGGCGGACCTGCTCCTCGTCCCGAACCTGCCGCATGCATCGGTCCCGGACGGCACGGGCGCCGACGACAACCCGGTCGTGCGCTCGTGGGGCACGCCCGCCGCCGCCGGATCGACCCCACCTCACTGGGAGATCGGGGAGCGGCTCAGCCTCTTCGACCTCGAGCGCGGGGCAAAGATCGCCGGATCTGGCTTCATCCTGTACACGGGGGCCGGCGCGCGCCTCCAGCGCGCGCTCATCGGTCTCATGCTCGAGCTGGCCGAGGGGCACGGCTACGCCGAGCTCTGGTCGCCGATCCTGGTCAACGCCGCCTCCGCGCGCGGCACCGGCCAGCTGCCGGACAAGGAGGCGCAGATGTACGCCGTCGAGCGCGACGACCTGTACCTGATCCCCACCGCCGAGGTGCCGGTCACCAACGTCTACCGTGACGAGATCCTGGCCGCCGACCGGCTGCCGATCTACCACGCCGCGTACACGCCCTGCTTCCGCCGCGAGGCCGGCGCCGCCGGCAAGGACACGCGCGGCCTCCTGCGCGTCCACCAGTTCGACAAGGTCGAGATGGTCAAGTTCGTGCGCCCGGAGACCAGCGACGACGAGCTGGAGACGCTCACCCGCGACGCCGAGGCGGTGCTCGAGGCGCTCGAGATCCCGTATCGGACGGTCGAGCGCTGCACCGCGGACCTTGGCTTCGCCCAGGCCAAGGGCTACGACCTCGAGGCGTGGTCACCCGGGGTGGGGAAGTGGCTCGAGGTCAGCTCGTGCTCCAACTACACCGATTTCCAGGCGCGGCGCATGAACCTGCGCTACCGATCCGGGCCCGATGCGCGACCCGAGCTGCTGCACACGCTCAACGGCTCAGCGCTCGGGATGAGCCGCACCTACGCCGCGCTGCTGGAGACCCACCTCCAGGCCGATGGCTCGGTCCGGATCCCCACCGCCCTCCAGCCGCACTTCGGGGCGGACGCCATCCGCTGACGAGCTACCCCAGCTCGCCGCGGAGCTCGACCAGGTCCGGATCCTCCCTGGCGAACTCGGCGAGGTCGGGGCGCAGCGCAAAGGCCTCGCGGAGCAGCGGTCGGGCGCGATCGAGGCGCCCCGCAACGGCGTGGGCGCAGGCCAGGTTGTAGACGGCGATCGCCCGATCGGGGTCGGGCAGCGGGGTTCGCTCCAGCTGGCGCTCGTGCTCGTCCACGTAGGCAGCGACCCGCGTCGGGGCCACGCCGACGCCCGCGTCGACCAGCCACGCGAAGTGGGTCAGGGCATGCGGTGCGCTGTTGCCGAAGATCCGGCCGATCATCCCCTCGGTCTCGACGAGGAGCGCGACGCCCGCCGAGCGGATCTCCGCCTGGATCTGCTCGTTGACCTCGTCTGCCTCCCGCTCGATCTCCGCCCACGGCCAGTCCGCCCGCAGCGCCTGGAGCTCGGCGTTGCGCACGTCGGTCTCGCGGTTGTCGGCTGCCAGCGTTTCGCCTCGGATCGTCGCGCGGATCCGGTCCCGCTGGATCGCCTTCCACGCGGTCAGGTGCGCCTGGTGATCCTTCGGCGACCAGTCGCCCTCGCGCACCGGCCGGTCCCGGACCGCTGGATCGAGTGCCCCAAAGACGTCTCGCTCCGCTCGTCGCATCGCCTCCAGCTGCTCGACAAGCGAGGCGACCAGGGAATCGCCTTCGGTGCGACCGGTCATCAGCCCTCCCGGATCATCGGCTCAAGATCAACCCCGTAACATTAGCCGCGGAGGGGTGGCAGAGCGGACGAATGCGGCGGTCTTGAAAACCGCTGAGGCGCAAGCCTCCGTGGGTTCGAATCCCACCCCCTCCGCCAGCCTCCTCGCCTAGTCCTGGGCGCCCGGCACCTCGTGGTGCAGCCGGCAGCGCGCCTCGTACTTCTCGTCGCCGAGCCCACCGATCACGATCAGCGGCGAGTCCGCCGGCGCCGGGCGCCCGTCGATCAGCCGCTGGGTGCGGGTCGCCGGCTCGCCGCAGACCACGCAGATGGCGGTCAGCTTGGTGACCTGGTCGGCGAGCGCCATGAGGCGCGGCATCGGCCCGAACGGGATGCCCCGGAAATCCTGGTCGAGCCCGGTCACGAGGATCTGCTTGCCGGCATCGGCGAGGCGTCCGACCACCTCTGGCAGCCGCTCGTCGAAGAACTGCCCCTCCTCGATGGCCACGATGTCCGCGTCGCCAACGAGCGCCTCGATCTCCCGGGAGTCGGCCACGCTGACCGCCGGGTGGTTCGCGCCGGAGCGGGAGATGACGGTCACGTCATCGGTCCGGGTGTCGAGCCGTGGCTTGACCAGGATCACGCGACGGCCGGCGATCGAGAAGCGGCGCAGCAGGCGCAGCATCTCGTCGGTCTTGCCGCAGAACATGCAGCCGCAGATGACGTGCACCCAGCCCGCGGTATAGAACATCGCCGCCCTAGTCGCCGACCACGGCGATCCCCTCCTCGGGGAGCCCGAGCTCGACCGCCAGCGCGGCCCGCATCACGTCGCCGGGGGCGGGCTGCCCGGTCAGCAGCTCGTACGTCACCGCCGAGCCCGCCAGGAACGAGGCATGGCCGTTCGCGACCGTTCCGCCCTTTGCCTGCGCATCCCGCATCAGCGGCGTGGTGGCGTGGTTCAGGACCAGGTCGAGCACGAAGACGCCAGTGCCGAGCAGCTCGGACGGCATTGGGCTGGCCCCCTCCTCGACGCCGATGCCGCTGGCATTCACGAGCAGCTTGGCCTTGGCCAGCTCCACCTCCAGGAAGGTCTCGTGCCAGGGCAGCGCACGCAGCTCCAGGTGGCGTGCGGAGCGCGCGAAGTGCGCGACCACCGCCTCGGCCTTGTGCAGGTGCCGGTTGAAGACCGCGATGCGCTGCAGGCCCGAGCCGATGAGCACCGCCACCACCGCGCGTGCCCCGCCGCCGGCCCCCAGCACCACCGCCTGGCGGGGCCACTTGCCGGCCACCTTGGGGAGGATCGCGGCCAGGCCCGCGCGCACGCCATCCACATCGGTGTTGTGGCCCCGCAGCCGGACCCCGTCGCGCACGATCACGTTCGCCGCGCCGCTCACCCTGGCGTCGTCGGAGAGCGCGTTGGCAAGGGTCGCGGCATGCTCCTTGTGGGGAGCCGCGATCAGCGCGCC
Source organism: uncultured Chloroflexia bacterium (assembly GCA_963782015.1). GTDB lineage: Bacteria > Chloroflexota > Limnocylindria > QHBO01 > QHBO01 > CF-167. The sequence goes on along the minus strand of CAWAHY010000002.1, from coordinate 90,843 downwards.
GGCGAACGCCTCGTCACGCAACGCCTCGATCGCCGCGGCCAGCTGGTGTGGCCGGCGCTCCCAGCGCTCGATCTCGATCTGCGACCCGGATGCCCCGAAGGCGGCGCCCAGCACCGCCTCGACGGCGGAGTGGGTGAACGACTGACCGATGAGGGGTAGGCGCTGCACGGGTCGGGCTCTGGCGGGGCGGTTCGAGATGGGCGTCGAGAGGGCCGGCTGGGGGCCTCTCGGAAGGGGCCCATGCTATCATCGGCGCCGCTCGCGGAGAGGTCGCATAGTGGCCTAGTGCGGCGGTTTGCTAAACCGTTGAAGGGGGTTTCCTCTTCCGAGGGTTCGAATCCCTCCCTCTCCGCCACGCCCGTCGCGCACGTGCCCGTAGCTCAGTGGATAGAGCGTCAGGTTGCGGACCTGAAGGTCGGAGGTTCGAGTCCTCTCGGGCACGCCACACACCGTGACGTGGCCGGCGCAAGGTCAGTTGCGGCTCTTGGACTCCTTGACGCCGGCGGCCGCCGCGAGCTGGTCGACCGCCTTGCGAGCCAGGAAGACCGACCGATACGACTCGACCGATGGGGCTGACTCGTCGGCGCGATAGCGCCACCCGTTCAGCGCCGGCTCGTAGAAGATCTCGAACCCTGCGCGCTCCTCCGACGGGTGATTGCCATGGGTGGTGATCGCCGCCTTGCGCAGCGCCGGCGTGCTGACCGCCTTGATGCAGCGACCGCACTGCGACGAGACCAATCCGTGGGGACAGGTGCGGCAGGCGGCGCACTCTTCGCTGCGAAATCCGTGGATACAGGGCGAGGTCATGGCGTCCTTCGGTGGGGCTCCAAGGGTACCACTTCCGGCTCCAGGGGCCGATGGTGTATCATTTCGAAAACGTGTTCGATAGGCGCTCCGGTCCGCGCCGCGGCTTCATCACCGTCCCGATCCCGATTCAACCCTCGCCCTGACCGGGCCCCGCATCCCGCGGGAGGGCCTCGTCAGGAGCTCTCATGTCCTTCTCAACGCTCGGGCTTGCGCCCGAACTGCTCCGCGCCGTCTCGGCGCAGGGCTACACCGAACCCACACCCGTGCAGCGCGAGGCGATCCCCTTCGTGCTCGCCGGGCGTGACCTGCTCGCCGGAGCCCAGACGGGCACCGGCAAGACGGCCGCATTCGTGCTGCCGATGCTCCAGCGCCTGTCCGCCTCGCAGCCGCACAACGGCGCCCGGCCGCGCATCCGCGCCCTGATCGTCGTTCCCACCCGGGAGCTGGCGATGCAGGTCGAGGAGAGCGTCCGCGTCTACGGCGCGAACAGCCGGCGCTCGACCACCATCTACGGCGGGGTCGGATTCCCCGGCCAGTACGCGGCGCTGCGGCGCGGCCCCGAGATCGTGGTCGCCACGCCCGGCCGGCTGCTCGACCACGCGCGCCAGGGCACCATCGATCTCGGCGCGGTCGAGATCCTCGTCCTCGACGAGGCGGACCGCATGCTCGACATGGGCTTCATCCGCGACATCCGGGCCATCCTCGCGCTCCTGCCGGCGCGTCGCCAGAACCTCCTCTTCAGCGCCACCTTCAGCAACGAGATCCGGACGCTGGCGGAGGGGATGCTCGACCGACCGGCATCGGTCCAGGTCACCCCGCGCAACACCCCCACCGACCTGGTCCGCCAGGTGGTCCACCCGGTCGACCGCGCTCGCAAGCGCGAGCTGCTCTCGCACCTGGTGCGCACTCACGCCGTCGACCAGGCGCTCGTCTTCACGCGCACCAAGCACGGGGCCGATCGGCTGGCCGAGCAGCTGTGGCAGGACGGCATCGCCACCGCCGCCATCCACGGCAACCGCTCGCAGCCGCAGCGCGTCCGCGCCCTCAACGACTTCAAGAGCGGCAAGGTGACGCTGCTCATCGCGACCGAGGTGGCGGCGCGCGGCCTCGACATCGAGCAGCTCCCGCACGTCGTCAACTTCGAGCTGCCGATGGTGCCGTCGGACTACCTGCATCGCATCGGCCGCACCGGCCGCGCCGGGATCGAGGGAGACGCCATCTCCCTCGTCTGCGTGGACGAGGCGCCGCTGCTGCGCGAGATCGAGCGGCTGCTCGGGCGACCCGTCCCATCCGAGATCGTTCCTGGCTTCGAGCCGGACCGATCGATCCGCCCCGAGCCGATCCGCCTCCGCACCGGCGGCGGGGGAGGCGGCCAGCGCGGTCAGCGCCCTCCCCGGCGGCCGACCGCCGCGGCGTGGGGCAGCGGGCGGCAGGCGGGACCGGCCAGGCGTCCGCATGGCCGACCGGGCGGTGGATCGTCCGACCATCGGCGCAGCGAGTGGGTCACGCTCCCCGGCGAGCGCCGCCGCTAGCGTCTCAGATCCAGCACCAGCCCACAGGCGGCGGTCCGCTGTTGATCACGTCGTCCGGCAGCTCCAGGGTGGGCGCCCCGGGCCGTTCGCAATCGGTGAACCAGATCCGCGAGCGCCAGCCATCCGGCGTCAGCGGTGACCCGGTGAGAACCGGGAAGAAGAAGGCGAACGAGATCGCGACCGTCACCGCCGCAATTCCGGTCGCGACCCTGCCGCCGAGCGACGCCCAGGCTCGTGCGGCCACCAGGCCGAGCGCGGCGAAGAGGAATGGCAGGGTCGGCAGCAGGTACCAGATGAAGACCTGTGACCGGGATCCCGAGAGGATCAGCCAGGGCAGGTAGGTCGCCAGCGCCGCGGCCACCAGCACCGCCTCCGGGCGTGCTGCGCCCGCCCCGGACCGAACCCATCGGACCCCGACCGCGACGAGTGCCGCCGCGCCCGTCCACCAGGTGAGCGGGTTGCCGAGCGCGAGGATCTCGCGGTAGGTGGAGCCATCGGCCTCGAAGAAGTACGCGACCGGCCGCTTGAGGAAGAGCCAGGACCACGCCGCCGACTCGTACGGGTGGTCCCCGCCCAGCCCGACGTGGAAGCGCAGCATCGCCAGCTGGTGCTCCGCGATCCCGCGCCAGACCGATCCCTCACGCCATGGCAGCGCGAGCAGCTGGCCGTCCACCCGCCCGATGTAGGAGGCGAGGTAGACGAGCAGCGGGACGAGTCCGAGCAGGACCAGCGAGGGGAACAGCTCGCGTCGGAGCGCAGCCCCCAATCGCGTCCGCCAGCCCGGGCGTGGCCCCTGAGCGCCAGTGTCCACGGACGCGGCCATCTCCCAGGCCACCACCAGCGCCACGAGGCCGAGCGCCACGTACCCGCCGGACCACTTGGTGGCCGCCGCCGCGCCGAGTGACAGGCCGGTCGCCATGCGCCACGGCCGGCCGAGGGTCACGCGTCGGAGCCACGCGGGCGCCCCGCTGTCCTCGCCGCGCGCCCCGCGCTGCCGCGCTCCGTCGAGCACGGCAAACAGCACCGTCACGATGACGAAGAGGGTCACGAACACGTCGAGCATCGCCACGCGCGACTGCACGACGTGGAGGAAGTCGACCGCCAGCAGCGCCGAAGCGACGGTTGCGCCCACGGTCGCGGCCGAACCCGTGCCATGCCCGGCCAGCAGGCGCCGCACCAACAGGTACAGGAGCGCCACGCCCAGGGTGCCAGCCACGGCGGCCGCGATCCGCCACCCGAACGCGTCGTAGCCGAAGAGACGGATGCCCACGCCGATCAGCCAGTTGCCGAGCGGCGGATGCGCGCCGCTCACCAGGTCGTCGATCCCGCACTGGGCCGTGTCGATCACGAAGCGGCAGGCGTTCCGGGCGTAGAAGATCTCGTCGAAGACGAGCCCTGCGGGCGTGGCCAGCCCGGCGACTCGCACCATCCCCGCGCCGAGCGTGACGGCCGCCATGGCGAGCCAGTCGCGCCGCGCCCAGGCCGATGGACCGTGGATGGCAGGCTCCTTTCCAAGAGGCCCCCAGGGGGCCCTCGCGTCGTCGGGCCGGGGCCCATGCTAGCGACCGCGGAACCCGCCAGACGGGCTGCTAGACTCCAAAGAGTGAACTACGAGCTGTACATGGCCGAGGCGATCGCCGAGGCGCGGCGCGGCGCCGAGGAGGGGGAGACGCCGATCGGCGCGGTCGCGGTCCTCGACGACGCCATGATCGCGCGCGACCATCGGCGCATCCTCCTCCAGCGCGACCCGACCGCTCATGCCGTGCTCCTCACGCTCCAGGCCGCCGCCCGCAAGCTCGAGGCCAAGCGGCTGCCGGAGGTGACCATGTTCACCACCCACGAGCCCTGCGCCATGTGCGTCGGCGCGCTGCTCGAGGCCCAGGTCCGGACCCTGGTGTACGCCGTCCCCGACGAGCGCCGGGGCGCCGCCGGCGGCGCCATCCAGCTGGCCCGGGCACCCGGCATGCCCCACCAGATCTCCGTCATCTCCGGGGTTCGCGAGGACGAGGCGCGGCGGCTGACCGCCATCTCTCCAGCGCCGGCCTGATCGGCTCGGCTGCTAGACTCCGACGCCGGAGAGGTGTCCGAGTGGTTTAAGGTGCCGCTCTCGAAAAGCGGTGTGCGATGAGCACCGTGGGTTCGAATCCCACCCTCTCCGCCACGCACCACCCGCGGAGAGGTCGCCTAGTGGCCTATGGCGCCGCATTGGAAATGCGGTTCGGGGAAACCCGTCGGGGGTTCGAATCCCCCCCTCTCCGCCATCGCTCGATTGACCGAGCCCCTCGCCCGCGTCTACCATCGCCCCGGCTGTGCTAGGTGGGGAACTAGCGGTGCCCTGCACCCGCAATCCGCTACAGCGGGACTGAATCCCCGGCCGAGGGCGACCTGCCTTCGCCTCCCACGACATCGACCGACGTTGAGAGTCGGGTCCCATGCAGCGAGGGTCCGTGAACCCCGTCAGGTCCGGAAGGAAGCAGCGGTAAGCGACCGCCTTCGGGTGCCATGGGGCGACCTGGCTGGAGCCGGTCGATGGACGCGTGTGCGGAGGCGGTCGATCGACGCCGGGTGCACGGCCACTTCATCTGCCCGCCCACGACCGCGACCGGGCCGCGGTTCGGTGTACGGTTAGGAGGCCATGGTCGACCCCACCACCGCCGCTGCATCCCCCGAGCCATCCGCCATCTATCGGCGCTGGCGTTCCCAGCGCTTCGCGGAGCTGATCGGGCAGGATCCGATCGTCACGACCCTGCGCAACGCGGTGGCGAGCGACAAGATCGCCCACGCCTACCTGTTCGTCGGGCCGCGCGGGACGGGCAAGACCTCGATGGCCCGCATCCTGGCCAAGGCGATCAACTGCACCGAGCGCGGGGCCGATGGCGAGCCCTGCGACCGATGCGCGGCCTGCGTCTCGATCCGCGAGGGGCGGGCGATGGACGTCATCGAGATCGACGCCGCCAGCCACGGCCTGGTCGAGGACGCTCGCGACCTGGTGATGCGGGCGCTCACCGCGCCGGCCGAGCTTCGCCGGCGGGTCTACATCATCGACGAGGTCCACATGCTGAGCCCGCACGCCTTCAACGCGCTGCTCAAGCTGGTCGAGGAGCCGCCGCCGCACGTCGTCTTCATCCTGGCCACGACCGATACCCACAAGGTGCCGGCCACCGTCATCAGTCGCACCCAGCGCTTCGACTTCCGCCGCATCTCGGCGGCGCTGATCGTCTCCAAGCTGACGCGCATCGTGGAGGCGGAGGGGGCCAGCGCCGATGACGACGCCCTGGCGCTCGTCGCGGAGCTCGCCGACGGCGGGATGCGGGACGCCGAGTCGCTGCTCGACCAGGTGCTCGCCTACGCGGGCAGCCAGATCAGCGCCGATGCCGTGCGCGAGGCGGTCGGGCTGGCTGACGAGGCCGAGATCAGCGCCCTGCTGGACGCCTACCTCGCCGGCGACGCGCCCGCCGCGCTCGACCGGATCGAGGCGCTCGCCGACGTCGGTCGCGACATGGGGCAGGTCGCCGCCCAGGCCGAGGGCGAGGCACGGCGCCGCCTGCTCCGATCGGCCTCGGACCCGCTCCTGGCGCGCCGGCTGGCTGGCATGCTCCGCACGCTGGCCGAGGCGGCGACCGTCGGGGCGCGCGAGGGTCGTGCCCGCCTGGCGCTGGAGCTGCTGGCGGTGGAGACTCCGACCGCCTCGGCGCCGCAGGCCGTCCCCCCCGCGCCCGTCGCGCGCCCGACGCCGGCTCGCCCGGCCCCGGCCCCGGCCACCGCCTCCGCCACTGCTTCCGCGGCTCCCGCCGCGGAGCCGGCTCCGCCCACTGCGCCCCCCAGGGCCGTCCCTGCGAAGGAGCCCGCATCGGCCGCCGACAGGCCGGGGGACGTGCAGGGCGTGCGCGGCCGCTGGGGCGAGGTCGTGGAACGCGCCGCTCCAGCGATCAAGCCGCTCCTGCGCGAGTGCCGTCCGATCGCGGTGGACGGCGCACGCCTGACCCTCGCCTTTCCGGAGGAGCGCGCCTTCATGCGTGCCAAGGCGGCGACCCGCGCCGCGGCCATCGAGCAGCTGCTGAGCGTCGTGCTGGGCGGCAGCTGGGCCATCGAGTGCGTTGCCAGCAACGTCGAGCTCGAGCCGCTGACGGTGGCCCAGGCGATCGTCTCGGACCCCGCTGATGCGGACGGCCTGGCGCTGCTGGAGGGGGTCCTGCGCATCACCGGCGGAGAGCTGGTCGACGCACCCGAGGTCCGGTCATGAACATCGCCCAGATGGCCAGGATGGCCCAGCAGATGCAGACCCAGATGGCCAGGGTCCAGGCCGAGCTGGCGGAGACGACCCTCGAGGCGACCGCGGGTGGCGGGGCGGTCCGCGTCGTCATCACCGGCGCCCAGGAGCTGCGCCTGATCGAGATCGACCCCGCCGCCGTCGACCCCGCCGAGGTCGAGATGCTGCAGGACCTGGTGCTGGCCGCGGTCAACGACGCGATCGCCCGCAGCAAGGAGCTGGAGAAGGAGCGGATGGCATCGATCGCCGGTGGACTCGGCCTGCCCGGCCTGCCGGGCATGCGTTGAGCAACCAGCGGTGAGCGCCCTCATCGCGCCGGTCGCCCGCCTGATCGAGGAGTTCAGCAAGCTGCCCGGCGTCGGCCGCAAGACCGCCCAGCGCCTGACGTACCACATGCTCCGCGGCCCGGCTGACGAGGCCCGCTCGCTGGCCGCCGCCCTGGTGGCGGTGAAGGAAGAGGTCGCCTACTGCTCGACCTGCTGCAACATCACCGATCGAGGCGTCGACCCCTGCGCCTTCTGCGCCGATGCGCGCCGCGACGCCACCCGCATCTGCGTCGTCGAGGAGCCGCTCGACGTGCTGGCGATCGATCGGACCGGGGAGTTCCGTGGCCGGTACCACGTCCTGCACGGTGCCATCAGCCCCATCGACGGCATCGGTCCCGAGCAGATCCGCGCGCGGGAGCTGGTGGTGCGGGTCGCCGCGGGCGGCATCGAAGAGGTGATCCTCGCCACCAACCCCAACCTGGAGGGAGAGGCGACCGCCATGTACCTGGCCGAGCTGCTCGCCCCGCACGTGCCCATCGTCTCGCGCATCGCGCGCGGCCTGCCGGTCGGGGGCGACCTCGAGTACGCCGACGACGTGACGCTGATCCGCTCGCTGCAGGGTCGCCGTCAGGTCGACCGCCAGTGACGCTGTGATACGCTCGAGGCCCCTGTGGCGACCCCGGGCCAGGAGGTTCGCACCATGAGCCAGGACTTCTTCCCCGACGTTCCGGGCAGGATCCCGTTCGGTGGCATCGGCTCGGCCGACCCGCTCGCGTTCAAGGTCTACCAGCCCGATCGGCTCGTCCTCGGGAAGCGCATGGCGGACCACCTGCGGATCGCCGTCTGCTACTGGCACTCCTTCAACTGGCCGGGCTCCGACGTCTTCGGGATGGGCACCTTCGACCGCCCCTGGCTCGACGCGCGCCTGGACCCGATGATCGCGGCCCGGGCGAAGCTCGACGCCGCGTTCGAGTTCTTCGACAAGCTCGGGGTCCCGTTCTTCTGCTTCCACGACCGCGACATCGCGCCGGATGGCGCCACCTTCGCCGAGACGACCTCGAACCTGCTGACGATGGTCGAGGCTGCCCAGGCGCACATGGAGCGGACCGGCGTGCGCCTGCTGTGGGGCACGGCCAACCTGTTCAGCCACCCGCGCTATGCCGCGGGCGCCTCGACCAACCCCGATCCGGAGGTGTTCGCCTACGCGGCCGCCCAGGTGAAGGTGATGCTCGAGGCGACGCACCGGCTGGGCGGCGCCAACTACGTCCTGTGGGGCGGGCGTGAGGGCTACGAGACGCTGCTCAACACCGACCTGCTGCGGGAGGAGCAGCAGTTCGCCCGGTTCCTTGGTCTCGTGGCAGAGCACAAGGGGCGGATCGGGTTCAAGGGGACGCTCCTGATCGAGCCGAAGCCCCAGGAGCCGACGAAGCACCAGTACGACTACGACGTCGCCACCGTGCAGGGCTTCCTGGCGCGGCACGGCCTCGAAGGGGAGTACCGGGTCAACATCGAGGCGAACCACGCGACCCTGGCCGGGCACAGCTTCCACCACGAGGTCGCCACGGCGGTCGCGCTCGGCATCTTCGGCAGCATCGACGCCAACCGCGGCGACTATCAGAACGGGTGGGACACCGACCAGTTCCCGAATTCGGTCGAGGAGCTGTCGCTGGCCCTGTACGAGATCCTGCGCGCCGGCGGCATGACGACCGGCGGCTTCAACTTCGACGCGAAGCTGCGTCGCCAGAGCCTGGACCGGACCGATCTCTTCCACGGCCACATCGGCGGGATGGACACGCTCGCCCGCGCGCTGCTGGTGGCCGCCGCGATGGTCGAGCGCGGCGCGCTCGAAGAGCTGCGTGAGGCCCGCTACGCGGGCTGGGCCGGCGAGCTGGGGCGGTCGATCCTGTCCGGGGAGGCGCTGCTCGAGATGCTCGCCGGACGGGTGGCCACCGGCGAGATCGACCCGAAGCCGCGCTCCGGGCGCCAGGAGCTGCTCGAGAACATCGTGAACCAGGCGATCTGGGAGATCGACGCGACGGCCGACGGCCGCGCGACGGACTGAGGCGGTGGGTCTCGTCCTCGGGATCGACGTCTCGACGACGGCGACCAAGGCGATCCTGGTCGACCCGGAGGGGACGGTCCGCGGGATCGGCACCGCCGAGTACGGCGTCTCCATGCCGAGGCCGCTCTGGAGCGAGCAGGATCCTGGGCTGTGGTGGGCCGCTGCACCGTCGGCGATCCGCGCGGCGCTGGCCGCGGCCGGCGCCGGCGGGGCCGATGTCGACGCGGTCGGCCTCACCGGACAGATGCACGGCGCCGTCCTGCTCGACGCCGCCGGCGGCGTCCTCCGGCCGGCGATCCTGTGGAACGACCAGCGCACCGCCGCCGAGTGCGACGAGATCCGTGAGGCGGTCGGCGCCGAGCGGCTGATCGCGATCAGCGGCAACGATGCGCTCACCGGCTTCACCGCCCCCAAGCTGCTGTGGGTCCGCCGCCACGAGCCGGAGGTCTGGGCCCGGGTCGCCCACGTGCTCCTGCCCAAGGACTATCTCCGCTATCGGCTCACCGGTGACTACGCGATGGACAAGGCCGATGGGTCCGGGACGATCCTGTTCGACCTCGCGGCGCGTGACTGGTCCGCCGAGCTGCTCGCCGCGCTCCGGCTCGACCCGGCCGCGCTGCCACCGACCTACGAGGGCCCCGAGGTCACCGGGACGGTCTCGCCGGCTGCGGCCGATGCGACCGGCCTGCGCACCGGCACGCCAGTCGTGGCCGGTGGCGGCGACCAGGCCGCAAATGGGGTGGGGGTGGGCGCCGTGGCGGAGGGGACCGTGGCCCTCTCGCTGGGAACCTCGGGCGTCATCTTCGCGACCACGCACGCGCCCCTGCGCGAACCCCGCGGCCGGGTGCATGCCTTCTGCCACGCGGTCCCCGGACGCTGGCACCTGATGTCGGTGATGCTCTCAGCCGCGGGCAGCCTGCGCTGGTTCCGCGACGCGCTCGCCCCGGGCGAGGAGTTCGGCGCCCTGGCCGGCTCGGCGGGGGAGGTCGAGGCGGCCGCCGACGGGCTCTTCTTCCTCCCGTACCTCTCCGGCGAGCGCAGTCCGCACCCCGACCCGCTGGCGCGTGGGGCATTCGTGGGGCTCTCCCTGCAGCACGACCGACGCCACCTTGCCCGCGCCGTGCTCGAGGGCGTGGCGTTCGGCCTGCGCGACGGGCTCGACCTGATGGTCGAGGCGGGGATGGCCCAGCCGGCCCAGATCCGCGCCTCGGGCGGGGGGCTTGCCAGCCCGACCTGGCGCCAGATCCTGGCCGACGTGCTGGGCGCCGAGCTCGTCACCACCTCGACCACCGAGGGGGCAGCCTTCGGCGCGGCCATCCTCGCCGCGGTCGGAGCCGGCTGGTTCCCCGACGTCCCGGCCGCCGCGACGGCGCTGGTCCGGACACAGCCGGCCGCCTCACCCGGTCCTGCGAAGGCCACCTATGCCGAGGCCCACGCGGCGTACCGGGAGCTGTATCCGGCCCTGGCCCCGTTCTTCCACCGCCGGGCTCCGGACTAGCCGACCAGCGGCTCCAGCTCGGACTGGCTCGCCTCGCCGCGCGCCTTGCCCAGGATGATCATGGCGAGCACGTCGTCGACGGTGACGTCGGTCTTCCTGACCGTGCCCGCGATGCGACCGTGGTACATGACGCTGATGCGGTCGGCCAGGTCGAAGACGTCGTGGATGTCGTGGCTGACCAGAAAGATGCCGAGCCCCTCGCTGCGGAGCTGCCGGATCAGGTCCCGCACCTGGGCCGTCTCTGCCGGCCCGAGCGCCGCAGTCGGCTCGTCCATGATCAGGATCCGCGCGTTGAAGTGGACCGCCCGCGCGATGGCGACCGCCTGGCGCTGCCCGCCCGAGAGGGTTCGCACCGGCACCTTGAAGCGATCGAAGTTCGGGTTGAGGCGCCCCATCACCTTGCGCGTTGCGTCCTCCATGGCCGAGTCGTCGAGGATCCCGAAGGTGCCGGTCAGCTCGCGACCGAGGAACAGGTTCGCCGGCGCATCCACGTTGTCGGCGAGCGCCAGGGTCTGGTAGATCGTCTCGATCTTCAGCGCCTTGGCGTCGCGCGGGTTCGAGATCGTCACCTTCTGGCCGTCGAGCAGGATCTCGCCCGAGTCGGGCGGCCGTGCGCCGGAGAGGCATCGCATCAGCGTCGACTTGCCGGCGCCGTTCCCGCCGACCAGGCCGACCACCTCCCCGGCATTGAGGGTCACCGTCACATCCTCGACGGCGTGCACGCCGCCGAAGGCGACCGAGATGTGGCGCATCTCGACGAGCGGAGCCGCCACCGTCGCAGGTGCCTCACCGGCGGTCATCGGGCGCGCCTCCGGTTGATGGAGTCGAACGCGACCGCCACGATCAGGACGATCCCGGCGACGATGTTCTGGATCGGTGAGTTGAGGCCCAGGAAGCTGAGGCCGTACTTGAGGGAGTACATGACCATGGCCCCCAGGACGGCCCCCGAGACGGTCCCGATGCCGCCCGCGAACGACGTCCCCCCGATCACCGCGGCGGCGATCACGTACAGCTCGTAGCCCTCGCCGATGTCAAGCGTGGCGCCGTTGATGCGTGCCGAGGCGATGGCCGCGCTGATGGCGCACAGGACCCCCATCAGGATGTAGGTCTGCATGATGGTCCAGCGCGTATTGATGCCGCCCAGCTCGGCCGCCTCGGGGTTGCCGCCGATCGCGAAGACGTAGCGCCCGAAGCGACGCCGCGTGGCAAGGAAGGTCATCACCGCCGTCACGCCCAGGATGATGACGACCGGCCACGGAATGCCCGAGTCGATGATCAGCCCGCCCGGCGGCACGACAATGCCGTGCTCCTCGGCATAGCGCGCGGTCAGGCCGGGTGGCCACTTGTAGGCATTGGCCACCAGGACCGCGCCGAGGGTGACGGCGGTGCCAACTCCCCCGAGGATGAACTCGGCCCACATCGGGCGCACGGGGAAGTTGAAGCGGCGACGTTGCCGGCGTGAATAGACGAGCAGCAGCACGATGGAGACGCAGATCGCGATCCCGAGCCCCCAGCTCAGCATGCCGCCGAGCGACCCCTGCGGCCCGCCGCCCAGGACCACGAATTGCTTGTCGTCGGGGGCCTGCGTCGAGCCTCCGCTGACCACCCAGACGAGGCCGCGGAAGGCGAGCAGTCCGCCGAGCGTCACCACGAAGGACGGGACGCCGATGTAGGCGATGATGAAGCCCTGGAGCGCCCCGATGAGAGCTCCGAGGGCCAGGCCGGCGGCCAGGGCGAGCAGCCAGCCGTAGGCGGTGTCGACGCCGATGGTGGTCGGGTAGATCTCGTGCATGAGCACCGCGTACACCATCGCGACGAGCCCGGCCACCGAGCCGACCGAGAGGTCGATGTTGCGCGAGACGATGACCAGGACCATCCCCGTGGCGATGATCGCCACCGACGCGCCCTGCACCGAGAGGGTGAGCAGGTTGACCGGCTCGAGGAACTTGCCGCCGGTGAGCAGGCCGAAGCCGAGGAGGATCGCGGCCAGCGCCACGACCATGCCGAAGAGGCGGGGGTCGACCTCGGTGACTCGGACCGCGCTGGCGATCCCCCGCAGGAGGTTGGCAAGCCAGGGAAAGCGGGGACTCGCCGGGCGGCCGGTCGCCGTGTCGGCAGCTCCAGCCATTCGCCTCGCCTCCTTTCCCTAGGACGTGGGCTGGCGGCCCCGGAGCCCGGGACCGCCAGCCGAATCGCTACCGATAGGTGTCAGACCGAGCGTCGGTCAGTCGCAGGCCGCAACCGTGCCTGCCGTCACCCCGGCACACGCAACCTCCTTGGTCACCCAACCGGAGTCGATCACGGCGTCCAGGTTGTCCTGGGTGATCGGCGTCGGGGCAAGGGTCACCGAAGAGACCGTGTTGCCGCCGGGGGTGTCGAAGTCGACTGCATCCAGCGATGCCGGGGCCGCAGCGGCCGGCAGGTCGGAGGGTGCCTTCGCGTCCTTCAACGCCGTGCCGCCACAGAGCTGCATGGCGATGTCGCCCGCGGTCTGGCCGAGAGCGAACGCGTTCTTCCACACGGAGACGGCCTGGGTGCCGAGAGCGACCCGGTTGAGGGCAGCCGCGTCACCGTCCTGGCCACCGACTGCTGCGTCGACGCCAACCGCCTCGAGGGCCTGGATGGCACCGGTCGCCATGCCGTCATTCTCCGAGAGGACGGCCTGGATGTCGTTGACCGGGGTGGTCGAGTTCAGCGCGGCTTCCATGTTGTCCTTGGCACCCACGGTGTCCCAGCTCGGCGTGTTCTGCTCGAACACGACGTGGATGGGTCCGCTGGTGTCGCCGAGCGGCGGGATGCCGGCCTCGGTCATGCCGGAGCGGAGGAACGCCGCGTTCGCGTCCCCGGCGTCGCCGAGGATGATCGCGTAGTTGCCTTCGGGAACGAGGCCCATGACGGTCTCGGCGATGATGAACCCGACCTTCTTGTTATCGAAGGTGATGTAGAAGGTGCCCGGGTCCTCGATGAGGCGGTCGTAGGCGATGACGGGAACGCCCTCGTCCAGCGCCGTCGTCACGGCCGGCTTGATCGCGTCGGCGTCCTTCGCCAGGACGATCAGCGCGCCCGCGCCCTGGTTCATCAGCGTGGCGATGTCGGTGATCTGCTGCTCCGAGCTGTCACGCGCATCGGTCTTGATGTATGACCCGCCGGCGGCCTCGATGGCGGCCTTGATGGCAGGCTCGTCGGCCTTCTTCCAGCGCTCCTGGTCGTAGTCGTTCCACGACACGCCGACAATGCAGCCGGCGCCGGCGCTGGCGCCCGGCGAAGAGCTCGTACAGGCCGCGAGTACGACCGCGGCCACGGCGGTCAACGCCGCCACTTTGCGAAGGAACATACCTGTCATCTCCTATCGAGTGGGCCACAACTGAGCACGCGCGAGATTCCGTTAAGGCTAGCACCCTGCTCAAGGTCCGCGTCGGCCTGCGCCTCACCGCCGCCGATCCTCGTCGGCAGAGCGTTACCGCGGTCTCGTTCACGCGCCCGATTGCCCCAATGGCGACTCGAACCGGGCGGGTGCGCCAGCACTTGGCAGGTGCTAGGCTCACGCATCGGAGCCGGAAGTGTCAAGCCGATTCTTGACGGGCCAGCGACCCACGCCGTCCATCCGGAGCCACGCCGGCCGCGGCGGTCACGCCAGCCACTCGAGGAGCGCCTCCATGAGCACGTTGCAGGGCAGGGTGGCCCTCATCACCGGCGCGAGCCGCGGCATCGGTGCCGCCACGGGGCGGACCCTGGCAGCAGCTGGAGCGCAGGTCGCCCTCGCCTCGCGCAGCGGCGACAACCCCGGGATCGAGGGTGCCTTCGCGCAGGCCTGCGACGTCCGCGACCCGGCCTCGCTCGAATCGATGGTCGCCGCCGCAGTGGCGCACTTCGGCCGCCTCGACATCCTGGTCGTCAACGCGGGCGTGGGTGCCTACGGGCCGTTCCTCGACCTGCCGGCGGCGGACATCGAGGAGATGATCGAGGTCAACGTGAAGGGCGCGATCTACGCGGTCCGCGCCGCCCTGCCGCATCTGCTGCGGAGCGACGCGGCCGACATCGTCACCATCGCCAGCGAGGCCGGGCGCCGCGGCCTGCCCAATGAGGCCGTCTACTGCGCGTCGAAGTTCGCCCAGATCGGCTTCACCAGCGCGCTCGACCACGAGCTGCGCGAGCGGGGCGTGCGGTGCACCAGCATCTGCCCGGGTGGCGTGGCAACCGACTTCGCGATGGGGCATGGGCGCACGCCTGACATGCCGCAGCTGGCCGGCATGATGTCGGCCCAGGACGTGGCCGAGGCGGTGCTCTTCGTCCTCACCCGTCCGCGGAGCCATCGGATCCTGGAGGTGGCCTTCCGGCCGGTGACCGAGACCTCCTGGGGCTGAGGCGTCATGACCGATCTCCGCTGGGGCATCCTCTCCACCGCGAGCATCGCGCGCGACAAGGTGATCCCCGGCATCCAGCGAGCCGATCGGTGCTCGGTGGTGGCCATCGCGTCGCGCGACCTCGCGCGAGCTCGCCTCCTTGCCGACGCTGCCGGCATCCAGACCGCGCACGGCTCGTACGAGGAGCTCCTCGCCGACCCGACCGTGGATGCGGTCTACATCCCGCTCCCGAACCACCTGCACGCCGAGTGGACGATCGCCGCCGCTCGCGCGGGCAAGCACGTCCTGTGCGAAAAGCCGCTCGCCACCACCTCGACCGATGCCGAGCGGATGATCGAGGTCTGCGAGGCGGAGGGGGTCCGGCTGATGGAGGCATTCATGTACCGCCTCCATCCGTCCTGGGTCGCCGTGTGCGAGCTCGTGGCCGCCGGCCGCATCGGGCGCCTGGTGGCCATCCAGAGCTGGTTCTCGTACTACAACGACGATCCGGCGAACATCCGCAACATCCGCGCCTTCGGTGGCGGCGCCCTGTTCGATATCGGCTGCTACTGCGTCAACCTCTCGCGCCTCCTCTTCGGTGACGAGCCGACCCGCGTGGAGGCGTCGATCCAGCGCGACCCCTCCAGCGGCGTCGACGTGCTGACCAGCGGCCTGCTCGAATTCGCCGGGGGCGGCGTTGCGACGTTCGCCTGCTCCACGCGGGCCGAGGACGACCAGCGGGTGCACATCTACGGGACTGAGGGGCGGATCGCGGTCGGCATCCCCTTCAACATCCCGCCGGATCGGCCCACCCACATCTACCTGACGAGCGGCGGGGAGCCACCGGTCAACCCGCGCACCGAGACGATCACCTTCGAAACCGCCGATCCCTACACGGTCGAGGCGGAGCGCTTTGCGGCCGCGGTGCTCGACGGGGGACCGATCCCGGTGCCGCCCGCCGACGCCGTCGCCAACCTGCGCGTCATCGAACGACTCCTCGCCGGCGACCGCCGCGAGGCAATGCTCAGCCCCCGACCTTGACGCGCCGCCGCGCCGCCGTCGTGAGCGGGGTGCTCCTCGCCGCGGCAGCGCTGGTCGGCTTCGTCGCGCTGGTGGTCCGCCCGGGGATGCCGGACGCTGCGTCCGGCCCGCCGACTTTCGTCGACGAGACCGCCACCTCGGGAGTCAGCCATCGCTACGACGGGCCGGACACGTACCAGGTCGGCGGTGGCGTGGCGGTCTTCGACTGCGATGGAGATCGGCGCCTCGACCTCTACCTCGCCGGCGGCGATCGCCCGGCGGCCCTCTTCCGAAACCGTTCCGCCGCCGGCGGGGCGCTCCGCTTCGACCGTGTCGCGTCGCCGGCGACGGACATTTCGAACGTCAACGGGGCATATCCGCTCGACATCGACGGGGACGACCACGTCGACCTGGTCGTCCTGCGGGTCGGTGAGAACGTGCTGCTGCGTGGTCGCGGCGATTGCACCTTCGAGCGTGCCAACGAGGAGCTCTCCCTCGACGGCAGGGACGGTCTGACCACCGCGTTCAGCGCGACCTGGGAGGGATCGGCGACCCTGCCGACGCTCGCCATCGGGCGCTACCTCGGGGTGGACGATGCCGGGGTCCGGACGAACACCTGCGACACGAGTGACCTGCTGCGTCCCGCCGTCGGCGGGTCGGCCTATGCGCCGCCGATCTCCCTGGCTCCGGGCTACTGCGCGCTGTCGATGCTCTTCAGCGACTGGGATGGCTCCGGCCGGCGGGACCTGCGCGTCAGCAACGACCGCCAGTGGTATCGCGACGGCATGGAGCAGCTGTGGCGAGTGGACCCCGGCGAGGCCCCTCGCCTGTACGCCGCGGCCGACGGCTGGGTACCCCTGAAGATCTGGGGGATGGGGATCGCCAGCCAGGACCTGACCGGCGATGGGCTGCCGGAGGTCTACCTCACCAGCCAGGGCGACAACAAGCTCCAGACCCTCACCTCCGGGCCCGCCCAGCCCGTCTACGGGGACATCGCCCTGCGACGCGGCGTGACCTCGGCGCAGCCATTCGACGACGGGCAGCACCTGCCGTCGACCGCCTGGCATCCCGAGTTCGCGGACGTGAACAACGACGGCTACCTCGACCTCTTCGTCTCGAAGGGCAACGTGGGAGCGCAGGAGGGCTACGCCACCCGCGACCCGAACGACCTCTTCCTCGGCCAGCCGGACGGACCCTTCGTGCAGGCCGCGGACCGGGCCGGCATCCTCCGCTACGAGCGGGGCCGGGGGGCCGCCCTGGCCGATCTCAACCTCGACGGGCTGCTCGACCTGGTCGTCGTCAACTACGGCGCCGATACCGTCATCTGGCGCAATCTCGGGGCTGGCTCGGCAGGGACGCCGGCCGCGATGGGGCACTGGCTGATGCTCGACCTGGCCCAGCCCGCTCCGAACCGCGACGCGATCGGCGCCCGACTCGAGGTGCGGATCGGGGACGAGACCGTGACGCGCGAGCGGACCGTGGGCGGAGGACACGTCGGCGGCCAGCTTGGCTGGATGCACGTCGGCCTCGGTGCCGCCACCGCGGCGCGCGTCCGCGTGACCTGGCCCGACGGCGAGGTCGGACCCTGGCTTGACGTAGCCGGAGACTCGTTCTCCATCATCGAGCGGGGAGCGTCCTCGGTTCAGCCGTGGAGCCCGGGGAGCCCCTGACCGCCATGCCCACCGCTCGCCTGGCTGCCGTCGACCTGCCGCTGCTGCCCCGACCGGACACGGCGCCGGAACTGCCAGCTTCGATCTATCCGATCCGGGTGGAGCGACTTCGCGAGCGCGCCGCGGAGCGGGGCTACGACCGGCTGGTGGTCTACGCGGACCGCGAGCACAGCGCCAACCTCGCCTACCTGACCGGCTTCGACCCGCGCTTCGAAGAGGCGATCCTGATCCTGGGCATGACCGGCCCTCCGCTCCTCCTCGCCGGCAACGAGTGCATCGGGCTGGCGCGAGCCGCGGCCCTGCCGGTCGAGGCGGTCCTCTTCCAGGAGCTGAGCCTGCCCGGCCAGCCGCGCGATCGTTCGAGGCCGCTGCCCGAGATCCTCTCGGGTGCGGGGGTGGGTCGGGGCTCGAGCGTCGGGTGCATCGGCTGGAAGACCGCGCCTGACCGATCCTGGATGGACGCGCCCGCCTACCTCGTCGACGCGCTGCGCGCCGCGGTGGGCGGCGTCGGCAGCGTGGAGAACGCGACGGACCTCCTGATCGATGCGGGCGACGGCCTGCGAGTCGTCAACGAGGCGGAGCAGATCGCCGCGTTTGAGCACGCGGCATGCGAGACCTCGACCGGCGTCCGCAACCTGCTCGGCGGGCTGCGCCCGGGCATGCGCGAACGGGAGGCGGTCCGCCTGCTCGAGTGGAGCGGCGCGCCGCTCTCCTGTCACCTGATGCTGACCGCCGGGCCGCGGGCGCGCCACGGGCTTCTCAGTCCCGGCGACCGGATCATCGAGCGCGGGGATCCGCTGACCGTCGCCTTCGGCATCTGGGGAGCGCTCAACTGCCGGGCCGGCTTCGTCGTGGAAGAGGCGTCAGAGCTGCCCGAGGGGATCCGCGACTACGTCGATCGCCTCGTCGCTCCCTACTTCGAGGCAGTGGCCGAGTGGTACGGCGCGCTGCGGGTCGGCGTCGCCGGCGGCGTCCTCCAGGAGATCATCGACCGCCGGCTCGGCGATCCGTTCTTCGGGATCTTCCTGAATCCCGGCCACCAGCTCCACCTCGACGAGTGGGTGAACTCGCCGATCAGCCGCGGCAGCCGGACCGAGCTGCGCTCGGGCATGGTGCTGCAGGTCGACATCATCCCCGCCACCGGCGGCCCGTACTTCACCACGAACATCGAGGACGGGATCGCACTCGCGGACGCCGCCCTGCGCGACGAGCTGGCTCGCTCCTTCCCTGGCCTGTGGGAACGGGTCGGACTGCGCCGCGCCTTCATGCGCAACGCACTCGGGATCGACCTGCACCCCGACGTGCTCCCGCTCTCCAACCTGCCCGCGCTCCTCCCTCCGTTTCTGCTCCGTCCAAACCACGTCATGACGCTGGTCGACTGATGGGCGGCGGCCCCATGCTCACCATCGCGGACGGACCGATCTCGGTCGAGCTGCTGCCCGAGATCGGGGCCAGGCTCCACCGCCTGCGTGCCTTTGGCCACGACCTGCTCCGCACGCCTGACGACCAGGCCACCCACGCCGAGGATCCGTTCAGGTGGGGCGCCTACGTCATGGCGCCCTGGTGCAACCGCATCGCCGCGGCGCCCACGCAGGTCGGCCGCGACCTGGTGGACCTCGGCTCGAACTTCGTGGATGGCTCGGCCATCCACGGCCAGGTCTACGCAATGCCCTGGACCGTGCGCTCGGATGGGACGCTCTCGGTGCGAGGCGGTGGCGACGGGTGGCCCTGGCGTTACGAGTCGACGCTGCGGGTCACGATCGGCGGCGCCGTCGTCACCGTCGAGCAGTCGCTCACGAACCTGGCGGACACCCCGATGCCCGCCGGTCTCGGCCTGCACCCCTGGTTCCGCAGCCCGCTGGAGGTGAGCGTCAACGCTGGGCAGGTGCTGCCCTCCAACACGGACTCCGCGGCGTCGCTGGAATCGGTATCCGGCCTGCTCGACCTCCGCACGATTCGTCCGATGCCGGACGAGGTGGACGCCGCCTGGCCCGTCGCCGGGGATCCCGCCGTCGAGCTCCGCTGGCCGACGCTGGGCGTCGAGGCCGCGCTCAGCGCCCGCTCCGAGGCGGGCGTCTGGATCGTGGCGGCCAGCCCGCGGGGGTTGGACGCGGTCGCGATCGAGCCGCAGACACATGCGCCATACGGCCTCCGCCGCCTGCTCGTCGGCGAGCCGGGCGCCCTCAACCTGTTATCTCCGGGCGCGTCGCTCGCCCTGACGACCACGCTCGCCTTCAGGCAGGCGCCGCCAGATCGGCCGGCCTAGGGCTCCTCGCGCGCGGGGAGCGCCCCAAGCGCCGAGCCCATCGGGACGGTCCATGGACGGATCGCGACGCGGAGCAGTCCGCTCGCGACCGACCGATCCTCCTGGGCGAGACGCTCGGCCTCGGCCGCGTCGGCCGCGGCGATCACCGCCATGCCGACCGGCCCCGCGTCATCGCCATCGGCGAATGGGCCACCCAGCACCATCAGGCCGCGCTGGGTCAGGTCCCGCATGAAGGCGATATGCAGCTCGATCCCCGGCTGCTCCAGGAAGCCCAGCTGGTGATCCCAGGCCGGCCCGGGGGAGTGGAAGAGCACGAAGAGCTGGTGCACGGTGCGCAGTCTCGCCCCCCGCGGAGGGTCGCGCAAGGTCCGCTCGGCTTGACACTCCGCTCGCACGCCGCGTAGACTCCGAGATCGCGCCGGCATGCGTGCCGGCAGGCGAAGCGAGAACCTCGACCCGTTGGGCCCGAGCAGCTCCGCGCCAAGCTTCCCGATCACGGAGGCCAAAGAATCGAGCGAGACCGATCCGTCGGTAACGTGACCTTAACAGCTGAAGAGTGACAGGAACCCACACGAGTCAACGGGACAAACGTCTGAACTGTGAACGGTGGTGGAGCCCTCGGGCAAGACCACTGTTTTTGTTTGGAGAGTTTGATCCTGGCTCAGGACAAACGCTGGCGGGGTGCATGAGACATGCAAGTCGAACGGGGTTGAGCGGGCTTGCTCGATCAACCTAGTGGCGGACGGCTGAGTAACGCGTAGGTGACCTACCCGGAAGTGGGGAATAACTGCCCGAAAGGGTGGCTAATACCGCATGTGGTCGGCGATTCATTTCGCCGCCTAAAGCCGCAAGGCGCTTCCGGCGGGGCCTGCGTCCGATTAGCTAGTTGGTGGGGTAATGGCTCACCAAGGCGACGATCGGTAGCTGGTCTGAGAGGATGATCAGCCAGACTGGGACTGAGAACGGCCCAGACTCCTACGGGAGGCAGCAGTCGGGAATTTTGCCCAATGGACGAAAGTCTGAGGCAGCAACTCCGCGTGAGGGACGAAGGCCTTCGGGTCGTAAACCTCTTTTCTCAGGGAAGATACAAGACGGTACCTGAGGAATAAGCCACGGCTAACTACGTGCCAGCAGCCGCGGTAATACGTAGGTGGCGAGCGTTGTCCGGATTTACTGGGCGTAAAGAGCGCGCAGGCGGCTGGTCAAGTCCGATGTGAAAGCTCCCGGCTTAACTGGGAAATTGCATCGGAAACTGATCGGCTGGAAGGTGGGAGAGGGTAGCGGAATTCCCGGTGTAGTGGTGAAATGCGTAGATATCGGGAGGAACACCAGTGGCGAAAGCGGCTACCTGGCCCATTCTTGACGCTGAGGCGCGAAAGCTAGGGGAGCAAACGGGATTAGATACCCCGGTAGTCCTAGCCGTAAACGATGAACACTAGGCGTAGTCGGTATCGACCCCGGCTGTGCCGTAGCTAACGCATTAAGTGTTCCGCCTGGGGAGTACGGCCGCAAGGCTAAAACTCAAAGGAATTGACGGGGGCCCGCACAAGCAGCGGAGCGTGTGGTTTAATTCGTCGCAACGCGAAGAACCTTACCAGGGCTTGACATGCACCGGAAAACGGCGGAAACGTCGTCCTCCCGCAAGGGATCGGTGTGCAGGTGTTGCATGGCTGTCGTCAGCTCGTGTCGTGAGATGTTGGGTTAAGTCCCGCAACGAGCGCAACCCCCGTGGCATGTTGTATCACTCATGCCAGACTGCCGAGAGAAACTCGGAGGAAGGTGGGGATGACGTCAAGTCAGCATGGCCCTTACGTCCTGGGCTACACACACGCTACAATGGCCGGTACAACGGGTTGCCAAACCGCGAGGTGGAGCTAATCCCTTAAAGCCGGTCTCAGTTCGGATTGCAGGCTGCAACTCGCCTGCATGAAGCCGGAGTTGCTAGTAACCGCAGGTCAGCACACTGCGGTGAATATGTTCCCGGGCCTTGTACACACCGCCCGTCACGTCATGAAAGCCGATAACACCCGAAGCCGGTGGGCCAACCGCAAGGAGGCAGCCGTCGAAGGTGGGATTGGTGATTGGGACGAAGTCGTAACAAGGTAGCCGTACCGGAAGGTGCGGCTGGATCACCTCCTTTCTAGGGAGACCAGGTCACCCGGTTCGCCGGGGGACCAGACCTTCCAGGTCGATCGACCATCTCAACGTAATGGCTCGTTCCCACGAGGGGGATCGGGCGCCCGCGCAAGCGGGAAGAGGTGGCCGCTCTCGAACCAACAGACCTGCCCGTCGACAACGCGGGTTCCTGTCACTCTTCAGCCGCCGAGGCACCGCAGCCGTCCCGTACCCGGGGCGGCTGTTCGCTTCCCGGGCGCTCGTCGGCCTTGCGCCGCCAGATGGCGCCGGGTACCATGCCGGCCCGCGAGGGGGCGTTTAGCTCAGCTGGTTAGAGCACTGCCCTGATAAGGCAGAGGTCTCTGGTTCGAGTCCAGAAACGCCCACCATCCCCAACCACCGATGGAGCGCATGCCTGTGCCGGAGCCGGCCGACCGCCCGCTGGGGATCCTGGCCGAGCCCAACCCGGACCGCGCGCTGCACGCATCCCTCGATGGCGCCGTCTATGTCCGCCAGCCGGTGCGCACGCACCTGGTCACGGCAGGCGATGACGCGGTGGAGGTGGTCCGCCGCTACGCCTCGCCCCTCGGTCCCGACGTTGCCTTCGTGGCGGTCAGCGAGCGGATGGTCGCCATCACGCAGGGCCGCTCCCACCCCATGTCGTCGATCCGTCCGGGTCGCCTGGCACGCTTCCTGGTCCGATTCGTGACGCGGCCCGGCTATGGCATCGGCCTCGGCACGGCCGAGACGATGCAGCTCGCGATCTCCGAGGTCGGCGCGCCACGCATCCTCCTGGCGGCGGCGGTCAGCGGCATGACCAAGCCGTTCGGGATCCACGGCCTCTTCTACCGGATCGCGGGTCCCCAGGCGTCGGCCATCGACGGCCCGACCTCGTACACCATCGCGCCCTACAACCAGGCGGCCACGCTCGGCCCGAAGGACCCCGACGCCGCAGCGCGGCGAATCGCCGTCGCGATCAACGTCCCGGTCGCCGTGATCGACGCCAACGACGCCGGCTGTCGAGTGCTGGGTGCTGAGCCACGGAATCGCGCGGCGGCAGGTCGAGCGCCTCTTCGCCGACAACCCGCTCGGCCAGGCCTCCGAGCAGACCCCGATCTGCGTCGTGCGCAAGGTCGACTGGCCAGCCGGCGAGGCCGTTGCCGCCCGAGCCGCGCCGCCGCATCACCCCTCCGTAGCGGCGTCCGCATGCCAGGCGCTACCATGGCCATGGCGACGGGGATGTAGCTCAGCTGGGAGAGCACCTCCTTTGCAAGGAGGGGGTCAGGGGTTCGAGTCCCCTCATCTCCACCACCCCACCTGGTCCCGACAAACCTCGGGTGTACCGTGTGGCAACGCCCGGCCGGGCGTACGAGAAGGGATCAACGTCGATGCGCCACGCTGCCGTCTTCCTCGTCGTGCCCCTCGTCATCGCGCTCGCCGCCATCTCTCGCGTGGCCCAGCTCGACGTGACGCCCAGGCTGTCCGGCGCGACCTACGACGAGGCCGTGTATGCCACGGCGGCGCGCGTGTTCCTGCACGGCATCCTGCCCTATCGCGACTACTTCTTCGGGCACCCGCCGGTGGGTGCCTTCGTCTTCTCGCCCGCCATGCTCTTCGATTCGACCGCCTGGGGTGGTCCGGGGTCATTCGCGGCGGCACGCCAGCTGTCGCTCGACTACGGGCTCATCTCGGTCGTGCTGGTGTTCGCGATCGGCTACCGACTCGCAGGTCTGTGGGGGGCGACCGTGGCGTCGCTCGCCTGGTCGCTCGACCCGCGGGCGGTTGGGCTGAGCACCCAGGTCATCCTCGACGGGCCGATGATCATGTTCTCGTTCGCCGCCGTCCTCGCGTACCTCGAGGTGCATCCCGCCATTGCGCCGGGGGCATCGGCGCGCCGCCGGATGGTGGGGCTGGCGCTCGCGGGCGGCCTGGCCGCGCTGAGCGCCCTGACCAAGGGAGTCGGCGTGACGCTGCTGTTCGCGATGGCCGTCGATCTGGCCTGGCAGCGGCTTGGCCGTTCCAGGGAGCCGCGGCGACCCTTCTTGCCGCAGATCGGGAGCGTGCTCATGGGCGCTGGCGTCGTCTCCCTGGTTGCACTGCTGCCGTTCGCGATCGCGGCGCCGGGGGCGCTGATGCGCCAGGCGGTCTTCTTCCAGCTGCTTCGGCCACGGACGGTGGTCTCGCTAACGGATCGCATCGGGGCGCTGGCGGAGCGGCCGGACCAGCTGCCGATCCTGGTCCTCGCGGGAGTCGGGCTCGCGGTGTTGATCATCTCCATCGCCCTCTCGAGCGCCGTTCGGGTACGGCGTCGTGACCAGGATGCCCACCACTTCACCCGTCCCGTGATGGCAGGCTGGCGCCTGGTTCTGCTGTGGGCCGTGGCCAACGTCCTCGTCTTCGCGTCGACACCCAGGGTCGAGCCGCATTACCAGCTCCATGTCCTCGCTCCGCTGGCGCTTATCGCGGCCGGCGTTGGCCTCATCCCGCTCTGGCTCGAGAGCAACCTCTCCCTGTCCACGCTCGTGCGACGCTGGCAGGTTCCGGCCCTGCTCATCGTCCTGGGAGCGGTGACCGTTCAGCAGGCCCCTTCGTGGATCCGCCCGACGGGCGGCTCCGACCCGAGCTATCTCAAGCTGAGCCGCCATATCAACGAGATCGTGCCGCCCGACGCCCGCGTCTTCGTGCTCGACGCCCGGGCGGGCTTCATCGCCGGCCGCGAGCCGAACCACGACGCGACCGGGTACCTCGTCGACCCCTATGGCCACCTCGCCTACCTTGGGCTCGAGCTGGCCGGCCGTGACCCCGCGGACCTGCTGCTCGGCGTCCTTCGCCGCGAGGAGAACAACTACACCGCCATGGCGAGGAGTCCCTCGACGCAGGCCGACCTCCTGGCGCGATTCGCCGACATCGACCTCGTTGTCGTGCACAAGAACGAGCTGTGGCGCCTCGGCCCCGCCGCCGATACGCTCGACGGAATGGCCGAAGAGGCCACCCAATTCGGCGACTACCTGGTCTGGGTCATGGGTGCGCCGCCAGGCGTTTCGCGCTGACCGGCACGTCACCCAATATGCCTGATCGTCGCGCGTTGCAACGCACGGCCGGCGCCCCGCCCTCGCCTTGACCGTCGCACCGCGGCGGTGCTACAGTATCCGTCCCTCGCGGGAAGGCCGGTGCGGCCGGCCCGCGATCGTTGTGACAAGCCCCAACCGCCCTTGATCCCCTGACCGCTGCGCGCGACGCTCGTGGCGCCCATCGGTCAGCGGACCTCGCTGAAGCTCCGCCGCGTGAGGCGGACGCGACCTTAAGAACCGAAGACTGGAAGCATCGATTTCGTCGAGGATGAAATCCGAACGCGTTCATGTGGCTCGGAACGAGCCACATGGCAAGCCAGCGCGCATCCGGCCAGCACCGTGCTAGCCGCGTGAGCGTTAGGTCAAGCTACTAAGGGCGTGCGGTGGATGCCTTGGCGCCAAGAGCCGACGAAGGACGTGGCAGGCGACGAAATGCTTCGGGGAGCTGCGAGCAAGCGTTATCACCCGGAGATCTCCGAATGGGGAAACCCACCCAGGGTAATGCCTGGGTACGTTCGACTGAATTCATAGGTCGATCGAGGAAACCGAGGGAACTGAAACATCTAAGTACCTCGAGGAACAGACAGACATTCCGTGAGTAGTGGCGAGCGAAAGCGGAGGAGCCCAAACCCCGGCTGCGTGATAGGTTGCAGCCGTTTCAGTCGGGGTGTTGTAGGGCCGGCCCGCGGTGCACTGCACTGCCCGCAGGGAGTTACAAACATGGTTCGCTAGCAGAAGTGACATGGAAAGGTCAGCCGCAGAGGGTGACAGCCCCGTAAGCGAAAGCGAAACCATCTCCCGGCCGAGTCCCTGAGTACCACGTGGAAGGTCTCTCATGTGGGAACCCGGGCGGACCACCGTCCAAGGCTAAATACTCTTGGCGACCGATAGTGAACCAGTACCGTGAGGGAAAGGTGAAAAGCACCCCGGGAGGGGAGTGAAATAGCACCTGAAACCGCATGCCTACAAGCAGTCAAAGGGTGTTGCCCGGGGGCTTCGGTCGCCGGGTAGCCTGATGGCGTGCCTTTTGAAGAATGAGCCGGCGAGTTACTCGTAGGTGGCAAGGTTAAGTCCCAGAAGGACGAAGCCGCAGCGAAAGCGAGTCTGAATAGGGCGATTGAGTCGCCGCGAGTAGACCCGAAACCGAGTGAGCTACCCATGGGCAGGTTGAAGCGGGAGTAATGTCCCGTGGAGGACCGAACTCACTAGCGTTGAAAAGCTAGGGGATGACCTGTGGGTAGAGGTGAAATGCCAATCGAACTCGGAGATAGCTGGTTCTCCCCGAAATAGCTTTAGGGCTAGCCTCGGGGGTTCAGTCACGGGGGTAGAGCACTGAATGGGCTAGGGGGCTTCCCGCTTACCAAACCCAATCAAACTCCGAATCCCGTGATTCCATACCCCGGGAGTCAGACTGCGAGGGCTAAGCTTCGTGGTCAAAAGGAAAACAGTCCGGACCGACAGCTAAGGTCCCAAAATCCAGGCTAAGTGGGGAAGGATGTGGAGTTGCACAGACAACCAGGATGTTGGCTCAGAAGCAGCCACCATTTAAAGAGTGCGTAATAGCTCACTGGTCAAGTGATTCCGCGCCGAAGATCCAACGGGGCTCAAGCCTGGTACCGAAGCTTCGGATCGTGGCGGCCTTCGGGCCGTTGCGGTGGTAGGGGAGCGTTCCGTCAGCAGTGAAGGTCGACCGTGAGGACGGCTGGAGTGGACGGAAGTGCGAATGCCGGCATGAGTAGCGAAATGCACGCGAGAAACGTGCACGCCGTATGTCTAAGGTTTCCTGAGGAAGGTTAATCCGCTCAGGGTTAGTCGGGCCTAAGCCGAGGGCGAGAGCCGTAGGCGATGGACAATCGGTTGATATTCCGATACCGCCAGAGATCGTTTGCACCGCAAGGTGCCTGGCTCGTGGACGCTGGTGCGCTGAGGCGACTTCGGTTGTCGAGGCAGCCAGTGAGAAGCGGGCTTGGGAGCAAGGGCATGACTGGGAACGGTAGGTTGAGCGCACTTTTGGCTATGTGCGTCTAAGCCGGTAGGGGGAGAGGATAGGCAAATCCGTCCTCTCATTAACTCCGAGCAGCGAATGAAAGGCGAAAGCTGATTCGACTGAGCCGATCCTGCAAGAAAAGTGTCTAGCGAGATTGAAGGCGCCCGTACCGCAAACCGACGCAGGTAGACGGGTAGAGCATACCAAGGCGATCGGAAGAACCCTCGTTAAGGAACTCGGCAAATTGACCCCGTAACTTCGGGAGAAGGGGTGCCTCGCAGTGGCTCACTTTGCAGTGGGAGGCTGATCGAGGCCGCAGTGAAATGGCCCAGGCGACTGTTTAGCAAAAACACAGGTCTCTGCTAAAGCGAAAGCTGACGTATAGGGGCTGACGCCTGCCCAGTGCCGGAAGGTTAAGAGGAGGGGTGCAAGCCCTGAATTGAAGCCCCGGTAAACGGCTGCCGTAACTATAACGGTACTAAGGTAGCGAAATTCCTTGTCGGGTAAGTTCCGACCCGCACGAATGGCGTAACGATCTGGGCGCTGTCTCAACGAGGGATCCGGCGAAATTGAAATACCTGTGAAGATGCAGGTTACCCGCGGCAGGGCAAAAAGACCCCATGGAGCTTTACTGCAGCTTGATATTGGACTGAGGTTCAGCATGTGTAGGATAGGTGGGAGACTGGGAAGCTGGGGCGCTAGCCTCGGTGGAGTCAGCGTTGAAATACCACCCTTGTTGGATTTCGGCTCTAACAGCAGCCCGTAATCCGGGCGCTGGACAGTGTCTGGTGGGCAGTTTGACTGGGGCGGTCGCCTCCTAAAGTGTAACGGAGGCGCCCAACGGTACCCTCAGGCTGAATGGAAACCAGCCGAAGAGTGCAAAGGCATAAGGGTGCTTGACTGCGAGACTTACACGTCGAGCAGAGACGAAAGTCGGGCTTAGTGATCTGGTACCTCCGAGTGGAAGGGGTATCACTCAACGGATAAAAGCTACCCTGGGGATAACAGGCTTATGGTGCCCAAGAGTTCACATCGACGGCACCGTTTGGCACCTCGATGTCGGCTCGTCGCATCCTGGGGCGGAAGTACGTCCCAAGGGTTTGGCTGTTCGCCAATTAAAGCGGTACGCGAGCTGGGTTCAGAACGTCGTGAGACAGTTCGGTCTCTATCCGCCGTGGGCGTAGGGAACTTGAGAGGAGCTGCTCCTAGTACGAGAGGACCGGAGTGGACGAACCAATGTTGTGCCAGTTGTCGCGCCAGCGGCATTGCTGGGTAGGTATGTTCGGATGGGATAAGCACTGAAAGCATCTAAGTGCGAAGCTCGCCTCAAGATGAGGTTCCCCACCGGGTAACCGGGTAAGACCGCAGCGAGACCAGCTGTTTGATAGGCCGCACGTGCAAGCGCAGCGATGCGTTCAGCGAAGCGGTACTAATGGTCGAGGGCTTGACCTAATTCACGCGTCTAGCACGCTGCTGGACCGCGTTCGGAGACCGGCGCTGACCGGCTCCCCGACGATCGACGCTTCCAGTCGACCCGGTTCGCTCGCCATCCGTTGATGGTGGGTCGCGCCAATTGAAGATCTATCCCGGTGACGCTAGCGGAGAGGAACCACCCGTTCCCATCCCGAACACGGAAGTTAAGCTCTCCAGCGCCGAAGATACTTGGGGGGCAACTCCCTGGGAAGATAGGTCGTCGCCGGGATAGTTCATTTCTACGCCAGCCTTGGCGAGTGTCGCGGGCCACGCCCGGCCGCGCTGCTATCCTCGCCCGGTGGACCGAATCTGCCCCTATCTGGCCCTGGCCGACGATGGCCGCACGGTCGCGGACGGGTTCGATGCCGAGCATCGCTGCCATGCGCTCACGCCGCCGGGCCAGCTCGAACGCGCACGCCAGGTGCAGCTCTGCCTGACCGAGGCACACGCTCGGTGCGAGCGGTTCGCGGCCGCCCGCACCGCCTGGCTGGCCGCCTCCAGCGGCCTCCCTCGCGTGGCCCCGGACGTGGCCTTTGGCAGGACCCGCCTGATCCTCGAGCCGGAACCCGCCTGGCGCAACCTTTCCTCACCGCCGACGACGCGCATCGGTCGACGCACCCTCCTGATCGGTGCCGCCGGTGCGGCCGTGCTGGTCCTGCTCGTGCTGGGCAATGCCCTGGGGATGCTCGGCGGGTCGCCATCCTCGACTGCCAGCCCCACGCCGTCGCCATCGGCTACTGCCGCCGCCACGCCGACCGCCGAGACGTCGCCGAGTGTCGCGCCCCCCTCGCCTTCGACCCTGCCGACCGCGATCCCGACCGCGATCCCGACCACCGGACCGACACCCACGCCGGCTCCCACGCCGCACACCTACGTCGTCCAGAGCGGTGACACCCTGAACGCCATTGCACTCCGCTTCAACACGACGGCCGCGGCGATTGCGGCGGCCAACGGGATCGCCGTGACCGACACCATCAGTGTCGGGCAGGTCCTCGTCATCCCCTGAGCGGAGGGTCGGTCAGGCGGGCGGTTGGCAGCCCCGGCAGAAGGTCGTGGCTTCGCTCCCACCGATCTGTCGCAACGTCCTCCCGCAGCGCGGGCAGGGCTCACCGCCGCGCAGGTGCACCTTGAGGAACTCGCGATGCTGCAGCTGAATGTCCGGAGGCACCAGGGTGCGCAGCCGCTCGGTGGCGTCCGCCAGGACCGAGCGCATGGCGGCATAGAGCTGGTCGATATCCGCGGGTCGCAGGCTGCTGCGCCGCCGCAGCGGGGCGAGCCGGGCCTCCCACAGGATCTCGTCGCTGTAGGCGTTGCCGATGCCGGCCACGAAACGCGGGTTGCGCAGCAACGACTTCAGCTCCCCGGGGTGGCGGCGGATCCGCTCCCGAAACCGATCGAGGGTCAGCGTCGGGTCGTCGGCATCGGGACCCATCTCCGTCCAGCCGGGGATGGTGTCGAGGGCATCGGGCCGGACGAGGTACAGCTTGCCGAGCATCTCGCGGTCGACGTAGCGCAGCTCGCCGCCACCGGCGAATCGCAGTCGCAGTCCCGTCCGGGCCCGCACCTTGTCAGCGCGATCGAGGAGCCAGAAGCGCCCCGCCAGCATCGGGTTGGCGGCCAGGATCCGGATGTCGACACCGCCACGGCCGAAGGCCAGGAGCAGGAACTTTCCCCGTCGTGTCGCGCTGCGCAGCTCGGTCCCGACCAGCTCCGCCAGCTCGGCTGGCGTGGCGCGCACCAGGATGGGGGTCGGGGCCGTCGCCTCGAGCACCGTGCGACCGGTGGCTCGCGCCTGGAGCTGCTCGGCGACGATGGTCAGATCGGGCAGTTCAGGCATGGCTGAGCACGCTTGACCGTGTGGTATGCTCCGGCGGCTCTGGAGCAAACAACCGCATAGCCACGCGCGGATGCGCGCCTCTCCCATCGGCCGTTACGGAGGAGCACCCGAGTCGTCAAATCGACCATGAAGGAAGCTCCCGCCTGAGCCAAGCCGATCTACGAGACGCCCTCCGCCTGCGGAGGGCGTTGTTGCTGCGGGGACATCGCACCCAAGGAGCGTACACGTACTTGACCGACGAAACGAATTCGCCTGAGCCGCAGCCCGAGGACCTCTCGACGACTGCGGCCGAGGCACCGCACGCCGCGGACGAGCCGGCGGAGTTGACCGCCGAACCGACGCCGCCGGACGTGCCGGTCGAAGCCGTCGTCGAGGAGCCCGAGCCCACCCCGGAGCCGATGGTGGCCGAGGCAGAGGCCGCTCCCGAAGTCGAGGCCGTCGTCGAGGAGCCCGAGCCCACCCCGGAGCCGATGGCGGCCGAGGCAGAGGCCACTCCCGAAGTCGAAGCCGTCGTCGAGGAGCCCGAGCCCACCCCGGAGCCGATGGTGGCCGAGGCAGAGTCCGGCCCCGAACTCGAACCGCTCACCATGGCCGAGCTGCTCGACCTCCCGTCGAACGAGGTCAAGAGCCTCAAGCACGGAGACGTGGTCGAGGGGACCGTGGTCCGCATCGATCCTGACGAGATCCTGGTCGACTTCGGCGGCAAGAGCGAGGGCGTCGTCTCCAACCGCGAGCTGATGAGCCGCCGCGGGCCGCGCGATGGCGACGAGACGCGACAGGAGCTCAAGGTCGGCGACGAGGTGCTCGTCTACGTCCTCCAGCCCGAGTCTCCGGAGGGCCACGCGGTGCTCTCCCTGCGCCGCGCCGGCCTGGAGCGCAAGTGGCGCGCCATGCAGGAGCGCTTCGACGCGGGCGAGATCGTCGAGGCGAGGGTCATCGACCACAACAAGGGTGGCTTGATCGTCGACCTCGGCGTGCGCGGGTTCGTGCCGATCAGCCAGATCGTGGACTTCCCGCGGCGACCGCGGGACGAGCAGCCGCGAGACGCGGCCCAGGAGATCGCCGAGAAGCTCCAGCCGTTCGTGGGCCGGACCCTCCGGCTGAAGATCCTGGAGGTCAACCGCAAGGCGAATCGGCTCATTCTGTCGGAGAAGGTGGCGCTCTACGAGGAGCGGCGCGAGAAGCGCGACGAGCTCTTCAGCAGCCTCCAGGTCTCGCAGCGGGTGCAGGGCACCGTGCGCAGCATCGCGCCGTTCGGCGTCTTCATCGACCTGGGCGGGATCGACGGCCTGGTCCACAAGAGCGAGCTGTCGTGGAACAAGGTGAACAACCCGGAGACCGCGTATGCCATCGGCGACGAGGTCGAGGCCGAGGTGATCGACATCAACCACGAGCGCGGACGGATCAGCCTCTCGATCCGCCGCCTCCAGCCCGATCCGTGGCAGGAGTCGGTCGCCAAGTACAAGATCGGCGACGTGATCGCCGGGACGGTCACCAAGCTGGTCAACTTCGGCGCGTTCGTGCGCGTGGAGGAGGGCCTCGAGGGCCTGATCCACATCAGCGAGCTGTCGAACCAGCGCGTGGCGCATCCGGGCGACGTGGTCAAGGAGGGCGACACCCTCAACCTCAAGATCATCAGCCTCGACTCCGAGCGACATCGACTCGGACTCTCCCTCAAGCAGGCCGAGGAGCGCTCAGCTCCGCCCGCCCCGGCCGCTCCGCCGGCGCCCGCGACGATCGGGGCGGCACCAGCGCCGGCCCGCTTCGAGGAGCGACCCCAGCGCGGTCGTGGCGAGCGCCGGGATCGGCGGGATCGCGACTATCGGCCGGAAGACGCCATCAGCGAGCCGGACGAGGGGATCGACAACACCATGGCGGCCGCCTTCGCCGAGTCGGGCCTGCTCGACCAGCTGCGGGGAGCGCGCCCCAAGAAGGCCAAGCCGAAGCCCGAGGCTGCAGACGAGCCCGAGGCCGAGCCGCTCGTCGCCGAGGCCGAGCCGGTCGTCGCCGAGGTCGAGCCGGAGGCCCGAGGCCGAGCCGAGTCGGTCGTCGCCGAGGCCGTGCCGAGCCTGAGGCCGAGGCCGAGCCCGAGGCCGAGCCGGTCGTCGCCGAGGCCGAGCCCGAGCCCGAGCCCGAGCCGGTGACCGCCGCCGCCGAGCCAGATCCCGAGGCCTCGTAGATCGTCGCTGGCCGACGGGCCGCCCCGCTTCCAGGCTCTCGTTCCCATCCACCCGCGTGCCGTAGGTCGTAGTACCTATTGAAGGCGCCGCGTTCGGGTGGTGCTCTACACTCTGGCCAAGGTCGGTGGTCCGATCAGGGCCGCCGGCCGATCACGCAGGGATACGCCATGGACCGCTTCGACAAGTTCACCGATCGAGCGCGGAAGGTGCTGACGCTCGCCCAGGACGAGGCGCAGCGCTTCAACCACAACTACATCGGCACCGAGCACCTGCTGCTCGGGCTCGTCCGCGAGGGCGAGGGGGTGGCCGCGCGCGTCCTCGAGAACATGAACGTCGAGCTCTCCAAGGTCCGCACCGCCGTCGAGTTCATCATCGGTCGCGGCGATCGACCAGTGGTCGGCGAGGTGGGCCTCACGCCGCGTGCCAAGCGCGTGATCGAGCTGGCCATCGATGAGGCCCGGCGGCTGGGGCACAACTACATCGGCACCGAGCACCTGCTGCTCGGGCTCGTCCGCGAAGGCGAGGGGATCGCCGCCGGCGTGCTCGAGAGCCTCGGGGTGAACCTCGACAAGGTGCGCCACCAGGTGATCCACGTCCTGAGCCAGAGCACCAGCGTCTCGCCGGCGCAGGAGACAAAGCGTCCGTCCAAGACGCCGACCCTCGACCAGCTCGGCATCAACCTGACCGAGGCCGCCCGAGCCGGCAAGCTCGACCCGGTGATCGGGCGCGAGAAGGAGATCGAGCGCGTCATCCAGATCCTGAGCCGCCGCACCAAGAACAACCCCGCCCTGATCGGGGAGCCGGGGGTCGGCAAGACCGCCATCGCCGAGGGCCTCGCGCACCGCATCGTCAGCGGCGACGTCCCCGAGACGCTGGCCGACAAGCGGGTGCTGACCCTCGACATCGGTTCGCTGGTGGCCGGCACCAAGTACCGCGGTGAGTTCGAGGAGCGCCTCAAGAAGATCATCGAGGAGCTGCGCAGCAGCAGCGACAGCGTGCTCTTCATCGACGAGCTGCACACGCTCGTCGGCGCCGGGGCCGCGGAGGGTGCGATCGACGCGGCCAACATCCTCAAGCCGCCGCTTGCCCGCGGAGAGCTGCAGTGCATCGGCGCCACCACGCTCGACGAGTACCGCAAGTACATCGAGAAGGACGCCGCCCTGGAGCGGCGCTTCCAGCCGGTGATGGTCGAGGAGCCGACCGTTGACGAGGCGGTCGCGATCCTGTTCGGCATCCGCTCGCGGTACGAGGACCATCACCACGTCAAGATCAGCGACGAGGCGGTGCATGCCGCGGTGGACCTGTCGGTCCGCTACGTGGCGGACCGTGCGCTCCCCGACAAGGCGATCGACCTGATGGACGAGGCCGGGTCGCGCGTGCGCCTGCGCCAGTCGAAGGCGCCTCCCAACATCAAGGAGGCGCAGCGCGAGCTCGAGGAAGTGACGAAGCAGAAGGACGAGGCGATCGCCGCGCAGGACTACGAGGCCGCGGCGCGCCTGCGTGACGAGGAGGCGCAGGGCAAGGAGCGGATCGAGGCGCTGCGCACCGCCTGGCACGAGGAGTCCGCCAAGGACGTGCCGGTGGTCACCGAGGAGGAGATCGCCCAGGTCGTCAGCATGTGGACCGGGATCCCGGTCATCCGCATCAGCGCCGAGGAGTCGGAGCGCCTGCTGCACATGGAGGAGGCGATCCACAAGCGCGTCATCGGGCAGCAGGAGGCGATCGACATCGTCTCCAAGGCGGTTCGTCGCGCGCGCGCCGGGCTGAAGGACCCCAAGCGGCCGATCGGCTCCTTCATCTTCATGGGACCCACCGGGACCGGGAAGACGCTCCTCGCCCGGGCCCTGGCCGAGTTCCTGTTCGGCAGCGAGGACGCGCTCATCAAGATCGACATGAGCGAGTTCATGGAGCGCCACAACGTCTCGCGCCTGGTCGGCGCCCCGCCCGGCTACGTCGGCTACGACGAGGGCGGGCAGCTGACCGAGGCGGTGCGTCGCAAGAGCTACTCCGTCATCGTCCTCGACGAGATCGAGAAGGCCCACCCCGAGGTCTTCAACATCCTGCTCCAGATCCTGGAGGACGGGCACCTGACCGATGCGAAGGGCCGCCGCGTGGACTTCCGCAACACGGTCATCATCATGACCAGCAACGTCGGCGCGCAGCTCCTCCAGAAGGACTCGCGCATCGGCTTCCGAGCCGACGGCGAGACGGGATCGGTGGAAGAGGCTGCCGGCGACTACGACCGCATGAAGGAGAAGGTGCTCGGCGAGCTGAAGAATGTCTTCCGGCCCGAGTTCCTCAACCGGATCGACGCCACGGTCGTCTTCCGCGGGCTGACCCGCGAGGAGATCCGCGAGATCGTGGACCTGCTCCTGGCGCGCGTGAAGTCGCAGCTGGCGGGGCAGCAGATGGAGCTGATCGTCACCGACGCCGCCAAGGACGCGATCATCGTGAAGGGCTACGACCTGGCCTTCGGGGCCCGGCCGCTGCGTCGCGAGATCCAGCAGCAGATCGAGGATCCGCTCGCCGAACGGATGCTGCAGGCGACCTTCGAGGCGGGCGACACGATCGTCGTCGACGCCACGCCGGACGGCCTGATCATCGAGCGCAAGGCCCCCAAGGAGACCAAGGAGCCGGTCAAGGCCCGCTGACCGGCCGATAACGCGGCGGTACGCAGCCGCATGGCAAGATGGCGGGACCCGTGCCAGCCATCCGCTCCGTCTACGTCTGCCAGCAATGTGGCGCCAGCTCGCCCCGCTGGTCGGGGCAGTGCGCGTCGTGCGAGGCGTGGAACACCCTGGTCGAGACGGTCGTGACCCGCGCCGCCCCCGGCGGAGTGGCGTCCGCACGTGCGCGCGACCGGGCGGCGTCCGCCGGCTCCGCCGCCATCTCGCCGATCGGCGACGTCAGCAGCGCGGAGGCCTCGCGCCTGGCCAGCGGCATCGGTGAGCTGGACCGCGTCCTGGGCGGGGGACTCGTCCCCGGCTCGATCGTGCTGTTCGGCGGCGACCCCGGCATCGGCAAGAGCACGCTGCTCCTGCAGCTGGCCGGGCGGCTCGCCGCGGCGGGCCACGCGGCCCTCTACCTGACCGGGGAGGAATCGGCTTCCCAGGTGCGCGGCCGCGCCGAGCGGGTCGGGGCGGTGGTCGACGGGGTTGGGCTGGTGGCCACCACCGACCTCGCGACCGCCGTGGGAGCCATCGAGGCCACGATGCCAGCGCTCGCCGTGGTCGACAGCGTCCAGACCTTCGCCAGCGCTGAGCTGGGTGGCCCGGCGGGCAGCGTGGGTCAGGTCCGCGAGGTGGCGACCCGGCTGGCCGAGGTGGCGAAGGCGGGCACGACCTGCGTCGCACTGGTGGGCCACGTCACCAAGGAGGGGACGGTGGCGGGACCCCGCACCCTGGAGCACCTGGTCGACGCGGTCATCTACCTGGAGGGCGAGCGCCTCGGCACCACGCGCCTGCTGCGGGCCGCCAAGAACCGATACGGCTCCACCGATGAGGTCGGCGTGCTCGAGATGCGCAGCGACGGCCTGGTGGAAGTGGCGGACGCCAGTCGCTTCTTCCTGGAATCCGAGCAGCCGCCGGTGGCCGGCAGCGCCATCACCATCACGCTGGAGGGGACACGTCCGCTGGCGGTCGAGATCCAGGCCCTCGTCGCGCCGGCGGGGTATGGGTCGCCTCGCCGCGCCACGACCGGGATCGACGTCAACCGGGTCCTGATGCTGATCGCGGTGCTGGCGCGGCACGCCGGACTGAACCTGACCGGGCACGACGTGTACGTGAACGTGGCGGGCGGCCTGCGCATCGAGGAGCCGGCGGCCGATCTGGCGGTGGCGACCGCCCTCGCCTCGTCGCTCCGCGAGCGCGCCGTGAGGGAAGGGACCGTCCTCGCCGGGGAGCTGTCCCTGTCGGGCCGCGTGCGGGTCGCCGCCCGCGTCGAGCGCCGCATGGCGGAGGCGGCTCGCCTCGGCTTCGACCGGATGGTCACCGGTCCCACGCGCGGGTTGGCCCCGACGCCGGAGGCCGGTCGAATCGTCCCCGCGGGCGATCTGCGCGAGGCGCTGAGGCAGGCGCTGGTCGAGGGCTGAATCGGGCGAAGGCCATTGTTGCGCCGATCGGCAGGTGCTAAGGTGGCCGCCCGCCGTATGGCGGGCGCGGGATTGGCATTCATTCGTCCGCAGATTCATGTGGCCCGCGCCATCGGATCATCCACGGACTCTTCGGCTCATGACCAAGATCATCCAGCTTGTCGGCGCTCTCCTCGGCACGTTGCTGGGCTTCGCGCTGGGCCTCCTGATCCTTCAGAACGCGGCCAACTTCATCGATGCCTCGAATCGGCCCGCCTTCCTGATGGCGATGGTCGCCGCCACGCTCCTCTTCGGCTACCTGGCGATCCCGTACGTCACCATCCGGCCGGCGCGCTGGGCGGTCGACCGGCTCGCCCAGGCGGGGGCGGGCGAGTTCTCGCTGGGCGTGGCCGCGATCGTGGTGGGTCTGTTGATGGGCGTCTTCGCCGGCCTCCCCTTGAGCTCGATCGGGGGCTGGCCCGGGGCGGTCCTGCCGCCGGTGGTGGCGGTGGTGCTGGCGCTGGGCCTGCTGTGGGCGACGATGTACAAGCGCGACGTGCTGCTGCCCGCCTTCGCCGGGGTCCTGCCGGGGACCCGCCGCCGCGGCGCCTTCTCCCTGATCGTGATCGACACCAGCTCGGTGATCGACGGTCGCATCGTGGACGTGGGCCGGACCGGCTTCATCCTCGGCACGCTGGTGGTTCCGCGCTTCGTCCTCGACGAGCTGCAGCGGATCGCCGACTCGCCGGACGCGATCCGTCGCAACCGTGGCCGGCGCGGCCTCGAGATGCTGAGTGCCCTGCAGAAGGACTCGATCTCCCCGGTCGAGGTGAGCGAGGAGACCTACCCCGAGATCAGCGAGGTCGACGCCAAGCTGGTCGCCTTCGCCCGTGACCGCGGGGCGGCGATCCTGACCAACGACTTCAACCTCAACCGGGTCGCCGAACTGCAGGGGATCCGCGTCCTGAACATCAACGAGCTGGCGAACGCGGTCAAGGCCGTGGTGCATCCCGGCGAGGAGATGAACGTCAAGATCATCCAGGAGGGGAAGGAGCCGGGCCAGGGAGTCGGCTACCAGGAGGACGGCACCATGATCGTGGTCGAGGGTGGGAGTCGATTCATGAACAAGGAGCTGGGCGTGACGGTGACGCGGGTGCTGCAGACGGTTGCCGGTCGCATGATCTTCGCCCAGCCGCGGGACGAGCCGCGCCCAGAGCGCGACGCCTAGGGTGGATGCGCAGGTCGGCGGCGTCCTGGTGGCGGGGGGCCAGGGACGGCGGATGGGGGGCGACAAGCTCTGGATCGAGTTCTCCGGGCGCCCGGCCTGGCGCTGGAGCCTCGACGCGCTGCTCGCGGTGCGCGGCATGTCGTACGTGATCGTGGTCGCGCCACCCGACGCCACCGAGCGCTTCGAGGCCGGAATCCCCGAGGCCTCCCGGGGCCGATGCAAGGTGGTCCCCGGCGGGGAGGCGCGCGCCGATTCGGCGCTGGCCGGCATCGCGGCGCTGACCGCGGCAGGCTTCCCCGACGAGGCGACGGTGCTGATCCACGACGCCGCGCGGCCTGGTGCGTCGACGGAGCTGATGGAGCGTGTGGTTGCCGCCGTCACCTCGACGACGGGGGCGATCCCGATCGTGGACGTGCACGACGCCCTCAAGAAGCTCGACGCCTCTGGCCGCGTGTTGGCAACCGTGGATCGCGCGGGGATGGGAGCTGCCCAGACGCCGCAGGCGGCCACCCTGGTCGTCCTGCGCGCCGCGCTCGAGGAGGCCCAGGCCTGGGGCCGCAAGTTCACCGATGAGGCGGAGGCGCTCGCCGCGGGCGGTGTCACCGTCCACGCGATCGCCGGCGAGCCGGCGAACCGGAAGCTGACCGAGCCCGGCGACGAATGGCTGCTGGCGGGGCTGCTCGCCTCGCGGTCCGTCCCGCTGGTGGCGCCGGAGGTGCGGCACGGCGACCGGGCGGGGATTGGGTTTGACGCGCATCGCTTCGATCCCGGATCGCCGCTGCGGCTCGGCGGACTGGCCTTTGCCGGCGAACCGGGGCTCGCCGGTCACTCCGACGGCGACGCCGCGCTGCACGCCGTGATCGATGCGCTGCTCGGCGCCGCGGCGGCCGGCGACATCGGCACGCTCTACCCGCCGAGCGACGAGCGCTGGCGGAACGCCGACTCCGCCGATCTGTTGAGCGGCGCCCTCGAGCACATCAGATCTGCCGGCTGGCGAGCCGTCTCGATCGACCTCGCGATCGTGGCCGGCCACCCCGCCATCGCGCCGCGCCGCGACGAGATGGCCGCCCGCCTGGCGAGCCTGTGCGGCATCGGTGTCGACTCCGTCAGCGTCAAGGGGACCACCTCGGACGGCCTCGGGTTCGCCGGCGCGGAGGGGATCGCGGCGTTCGCGGTGGCGGTCATCGGTCGGGCATGAGCGAGTGGATCGGCGGCCGCCGGCCGGTCGCCGAGGCGCTCGCCGCGGGGCGTCCCGCCGTCCGGCTGCTGGTCGCGAGCAGTGCGCGCTCCGGCCCTGAGCTCAACGAGCTGCTGGCGCTCGCCCGGCGGGCATCGGTCCCGGTCGAGCCGACGGATCCGAACCGGCTGCGGCAGCTGGCCGGCTTCGACGGCCACCAGGGCGTCCTGCTCGAGGTCGAGGAGCGGCGCTTCGCCGACCTCGCCGAGCTGCTCGCGCGGGCGGCCATCCGCGCGCATGACCCGCTGCTGCTGATCCTCGAGCACCTCCAGGACCCGACCAACTTCGGGACGCTGCTGCGCTCCGCGGAGGCGGCGGGGGTCGACGGCGTGGTCTTCCCCGAACGCGGTGCGGCACCCCTCTCGGCTGCGGCGGTAAAGGCGTCGGCGGGGGCCAGCGAGCACCTGCTGCTGAACCGCGTCGCGAGCCTGGGCGAGACCGCGCGGGAGCTCCAGGAACGCGGTGTGCGGCTGGTCGCCGCCGAGCAGGACGCACCGAGCCTCGCGTGGGAGGTGGACCTGACCGGACCGATCGCGATCGTGGTCGGCAGCGAGGGGAGCGGCGTCTCCGGGGCCATGCGACGGCGATGCGACCTGCTCGTCCGCTTCCCGATGGCCGGCCAGATCGCCAGCCTGAACGCCGCCACCGCCGGCGCCCTGCTCCTGTTCGAGGTCGTGCGTCAGCGAGCGGCCGCGGGCTCCGGGCTAGAATCGGGCGAGACGCCGACGTAGCTCAACGGTAGAGCAGCGGTTTTGTAAACCGCCGGTTGCGGGTTCGACTCCCTCCGTCGGCTCCACTCCTGACCGCGGGTTGAGGGGTCACGGCGCCCTTCGGTATACTCCCGCTCGGTCGGCAGCGCATCACCTGCCGGCCGGACCGCAGTGGGTAGGTTGAGCAGGTGGTGAGCTCCGCTGACTGTAGATCAGCCGTCTTCGACTGTGGGGGTTCGATTCCCTCCCTGCCCACCATCATCGGCCGCCAGGAAGATCCAATACATAGGTTTGTCGAGATAGACCGATGGTTGCCGGTCGTCTCGCGGTTCCGGCACAATCTGCGCGCGCCCACGTAGCTCAGTTGGCAGAGCACGTCCTTGGTAAGGACGAGGTCTCCGGTTCGAGCCCGGACGTGGGCTCCATCTCTCCATCGCGGCGCAGCAGTCGAGGTCGATCACAGGCCGATGAACCTCAACGTGGTGCTCCCCTCCCTCAGCGCGATCCTGTGCTTCGTGTTCGCGGCCACCGTGGCGGACCAGTGGCTTCGGAGACGGCAGCCGTACCAGCTGGTCTGGACCATCGGCCTGATCTGGTTCGGCGTGGCGGCGGGGAGCGAGGCGATCGCCGGCATCGCCGGCTGGAACGAGCTGCTCTACCGGACCTGGTACCTGTTCGGGGCGGTCTGGGTCGCCGGCTGGCTCGGGCTCGGCACGGTCTACCTGCTGGCCCGCACCCGCTTCGGCTACGCGTTTGCCGTCGCGCTCTTCCTGGCCGGCCTGTTCACGTACCTCACCGATCAGCGATATCACTACGCCGGGTCCGGGGCGGCGCCGCTGGTCTACTTCGCGATCGCGGCGATCGGTGGCGTGGCCGTCGCCATGCTGACCGCCCGGGGCGACGTGCGCTGGGCCCACGTGGCCGGGGCGCTGATCGTCGGCGGCTCGGCGGTCTCGGTGGTGATGATGGCCACCGCCGCCCTGCCGGCGCCCGGCTATGCCCTTGATCCGCGGACCGGGATCCCGGTCGGCGACCTCTTCCCCGGATACCTGCGGCTCCTCACCCCGTTCTTCAACATCACCGGCGCCTTTGCGCTGGTGATCGGCGCCCTGTACAGCGCCTACGTGTTCATGCCCAAGCGGCGGGTGATCCGCTACTCGCTGGGTGGTCGCCAGCGACCGGCGGCGTTCCTCGGCAACCTGGTGCTGGCCCCGGTCGCGATCGTGGTCAACTTCGTCGCCTCGCTCCCTGGCGCGATCACCGCGCTCGTGCGCGGCCGGCTCACCAGCCGCGTGCCGGCGACCATCCTGATCGCGCTCGGCGGCCTCGTCCCCTCGATCACGAGCGGCCTCAACCGGTTCGGGATCACCTGGGCCTTCTTCCTGGGCGAGTTCGTGGGGGTGCTGCTCATCTTCATCGGCTTCCTGGTCAGCATCGAGGTCTTCAGCGACATCCGGCTCCCGTTCACGCACGTGGTGCTGGTCCGTCGCAAGCAGCCCGAGCCGACCGACGCCGCGGGAGCCTGAGGTCAGGCCGGAGAGCCCAGGGCGTCCTCGCGCTGCAGGCGGGCGATGTAGTCGTTGATGGTGGGAAGCGCCACCAGGCGGTCGTGGAAGAAGCTGTTCACCAGGTTCTTCAGCAGCTCCCGCGCCGCCTCGGCGTCGGCCGTGAGCGCGGCACCGAGGTCGCTGGTGTCGAGCTGCTCCCGCAGCCGGACGAGGGTTCGGACGATCTCCGCCTCCTCGGCGCCCTCGAGGACGCCGGCCACCTGGATGATCAGCGCATCGGCCTGGCTCACCGCCTCGCGCAGGGTCGTCGGCTCGTCGGGGTTGACGGCGTCGTCGATGGTGCGCACCAGCGCCCAGACCTGGTAGAGCATCGCGGCCGGCTCGTCGAACAGCTCGCGCAGGTAGGCCGCGTCGATGTAGCGCCCCGTCAGACGGAACACGTTGTACATCCGCTTGGCGGCCTTGCCGTAGTTGAGCTCACGGGTCACGTACTTGGCGACCTCGTGCTCGAGCTGGGCGACGTACTCGTCGAGCGCGTCGGGAGTCGCGTTGCGGACCAGCTTCGAGAAGATCGGGATCGAGTCGGCCTCCAGGTAGACCTCCTGGAAGTAGCCGTCGAGGTGCCCGTCGAGCGGCGTGATGGTGCCGTCGGGCGCCTCCCAGGTGACGTCGAGCATGTTGCTGGCGTTGGCCAGGGTGCCTCGCGCGGGGTTGGCCACGACCCAGTCGAGCTTGCACCAGCCGGGATCGATCGCCACCGCGTTCCACTCCACCGAGAGCGGCTCCCCCTGGGCCGTGGTCGCGGCGATCTGCCCTGCCCGCACCTCGGCCGGGGTCCAGCTGAGCGCCCCGCCGCGGCTCACCAGCTTCCCGTCCCGCAGGAGGTCGACCGGCGCCGAGCCGAACTTCACCTCGATCAGCCGATACGTCTCGCCCCGCTCGGTGGCCAGCGCCTTGTCCCGCATCACCTCGCCGAGGAGGCGACAGGCCTCGGCGCGGGTCGGTGCGTGGATGTTGACGCGTTCGAAATAGTCGCAGTCCCCCGGGTTGGTCTGGATCTTC
Organism: uncultured Chloroflexia bacterium; assembly: GCA_963782015.1. GTDB lineage: Bacteria > Chloroflexota > Limnocylindria > QHBO01 > QHBO01 > CF-167. The sequence goes on along the minus strand of CAWAHY010000002.1, from coordinate 48,632 downwards.
GACTGCGCGGCCGACCCCGAGAGCGCCAGGGCCGTCTCGACGCCAGGCCGATCCTCGAATCCGACGATGCGTCCGATCGCCCGGAAGTGGGCGAGGTGGGCCGGCGAGAAGTCGAGCATGCTGACCCGATGGCCGAAGGTGCCGCTGCCCGCGTCGAGGACGATCTCGCCGCCGGTGTCGGCCGCCATGGCGCTCAGCCAGCGCAACGCCTCCGCCTCGTCGAGCTCGACGCCCATGCGCTGTGCCGCCTCGACGATGCGGGCGAGATCCTCGGCCGGCTGGCTCGGCGTGGTCATGCGTGGCAGTCTAGCCTCGGCCTGCCAAGCCCGGCCGCGTTGACAGGCGGAAGCGGGGCAGCCTAGAATCTGCAGGCTTTCCCCCGGTGACCAGCCCTTGTTTGGCGTGGGCGGCGGCGGGCGACTGACGAGGACATCGCACCGTGGCCAAGGCCGAGAATCGTCCAGTGATCTCGCTGGCGTGCACCACCTGCAAGGAGCGCACGTACAGCACCCGGAAGAACAAGCGGAACGACCCCGGCCGGATGGAGCTCAACAAGTTCTGCCCGCGCTGCCGGCAGCACACGCTGCACCGGGAGACGAAATAGGCAGAGCGCGTCGGTAGGGGTGTAGCTCAACTGGTAGAGCACTGGTCTCCAAAACCAGCGGTTGCAGGTTCGAGTCCTGTCGCCCCTGCCAGATCCATCGGTCCAGCCCAGTCATTTCACCCAGGAGCAGCAAGAGCCATCGTGTTCAGCGGGATTCGCCAGTACCTCACCGAGGCCTGGTCCGAGCTCAAAAAGGTCGCCTGGCCGACGCGCCAGACGGTGACGAACCTCACCCTGATCGTGATCGCCGTCTCGGTCGCGGTGGGGGTCTACATCGCCGTCCTCGACACCGTGCTGCACGAGCTGGTGAGCCAGGTGCTCAAGTGAGCGACGAGCAGCAGGTCGCCGAGACCGAGGCGCGCAACGAGGCCCGCCAGGCCGCGCGGCTGTCGCGCGAGGCGCCGCAGCCGGATGACCCGTACGCCGCCGAGCGGACCACCAAGCAGTGGTACGTGATCCACACCTACTCCGGCTACGAGAACAAGGTCAAGGCCAACCTCGAGCACCGCATCGAGTCGATGGGGGTGGAGGACCAGATCTTCCAGGTCCTGGTGCCGATGGAGGAGGAGATCGAGATCAAGAACGGGCAGCGGCAGACCGTCAACAAGAAGGTCTTCCCCGGCTACGTGCTGGTCGAGATGGTGATGACCGATGAGTCCTGGTACGTCGTGCGCAACACGCCCGGCGTGACCAGCTTCGTCGGCTCGGGCAACCGGCCGACGCCCCTGATGGAGGGGGAGGTCAAGAAGATCCTCAAGCAGATGGGGGTCGAGGCGCCCAAGTTCAAGCTGCAGTTCACCAAGGGGCAGAGCGTCCGCGTCAAGGACGGCCCCTTCGCCGAGTTCATCGGCACCGTCGACGAGGTCAACCCGGAGCGCAACAAGGTCAAGGTGCTGGTCAGCATCTTCGGCCGCGAGACGCCGGTCGAGCTCGACTTCCTGCAGATCGACAAGCTGTAAGAGAGGGAGGGGCGCAACCCGCCCCGCTTGCACCTCGGAGGAATCGCATTGGCCAAGAAGATCCGCGCCATCCTGAAGATCCAGGCGCCCGCCGCCCGGGCGACCGCGGCCGCCCCGGTGGGACCGGCGCTCGGTCAGCACGGCATCAACATCATGGAGTTCATCAAGGCCTTCAACGAGCGAACCGCCTCGCAGGCGGGCTACGTCGTTCCGGCCGAGATCACCGTCTTCGAGGATCGCTCCTTCACCTTCGTGACGAAGGCGCCGCTGGCGGCCGCGCTCCTGAAGCGAGCCGCGAACACGGAGAAGGGCTCGGCCCAGCCGAACCGGGACAAGGTCGGCTCCGTCTCGCAGCGGCAGCTGCGGGAGATCGCGGAGACGAAGATGGCGGACCTCAACGCGAACGACATCGAGCACGCCATGAAGATCGTGGCCGGGACCGCGCGCAGCATGGGCATCGAGGTGACCGACTGATGCCGCACGGCAAGAAGTACATCGACGCGGCCAAGCTGGTCGACGCCGAGCGCCGCTACACCATCGGCGAGGCCTGCGAGCTGCTGCCCCGCGTGTCGCCGTCCAAGTTCGACGCGACCGTCGAGCTGCACCTCCGGCTCGGGATCGACCCCCGCCACGCCGACCAGCTGGTGCGCGGCACGGTGGTCCTGCCGCACGGCACGGGCCGCACGACCCGGGTGATCGTCTTCGCCCAGGGCGAGAAGGCGCAGGACGCGCTGCGCGCCGGCGCCGACCAGGTGGGTGGCGACGACCTGGTCAAGAAGATCGACGACGGCTGGTTCGAGTTCGACGTGGCGATCGCGACGCCGGACATGATGGGCACCGTCGGGCGCCTCGGGAAGAAGCTCGGCCCGCGCGGCCTGATGCCGAACCCCAAGGCGGGCACCGTCACCTTCGACATCGAGCGCGCGGTGGGGGAGATCAAGTCGGGCCGGATCGAGTTCAAGGTCGATCGGGCGGGGATCGTGCACGCCGCGGTCGGCCGCGTCAGCTTCACCCCGGAGCAGCTGTCGGCGAACATCGCCACGCTGGTCGACGCCGTGCAGCGCGCCAAGCCGAGTGGCGCCAAGGGGACCTATATGCGAACGCTGACCGTTGCCCCTACCATGGGGCCCGGCCTGCGGGTCGACATTCCATCCGCGCTGGCGGCGGCCGGCGCCTAGGAGGTCAGTCACTCTACGACTCATCGGGACAGCCGAAGAGAAGCCACAGACAGCGTTGTGCACCGGGTGAGAGCCCCGGGCCAATTGCCGGCCGAGGAGCCGGCGGCACGCCGAGGCAGATGCGACCGGAGACGGTCCTCGTGCCGACGCGTGCGCGAGGACCGTTCTTGATGCCAGGAGGTTTGAGAAGGAACCACGATGCCGACCGATGCGAAACGCCAGGCGATCGCCGAGCTGGTGGAGCTGCTCCGCTCCAGCTCCGCGCTGGCCGTGGCCGACTATCGGGGCCTGAAGGTCTCCGAGATGCAGTCGGTCCGGAGGTCGCTGCGCGCCAGCGGCGTGCAGCTGCACGTCGCCAAGAATCGCCTGCTCAAGATCGCCGCCGAGGAGGCGGGCCGGGGTGAGCTGAGTTCGCTGCTCAGCGGGCCCACCGCCCTCGCCTCGAGCTCCGGCGACGAGACGGCGCTGGCGAAGGCGTTGCAGGACGCCCTCCGGCCATATGCCAAGGTCGTCGCGCTGCGCGGCGGCCTGCTGGGTGGGGTGGCGGTCGACGCCGCGGCCTTCCAGCTGCTGGCCAACCTGCCGAGCCGCGACGTGCTGCTCGGCCGCCTGGCGGGAGCCATGGTCGCCCCCATCGCGGGGATGGCCGGGGTCCTGGCCGGCAATCTGCGAAATCTCGTCGGCGTGCTCAGCGCAGTGGCCGACCAGAAGCGAGCCAATGAGGGCGGCGCGGCCGCCTGACGAGACGAAGGAAGGAACCGATGGCAAAGACGATGAGCAAGGACCAGATCCTGGAGGCGATCGACGGCATGACCGTCCTGGAGCTCTCCGAGCTGGTCAAGGCGTTCGAGGAGCGCTACGGCGTGACCGCGGCCGCCCCGATGGCGATGGCCGCCGCGCCCGCAGGCGGAGGTGCCGCGAGCGAGGCCCCCGCCGCCGCCGAGGAGCAGACCGAGTTCGACGCGGTGCTGACCGAGGTCGGGCCGAACAAGATCCTCGTGATCAAGGCGGTCCGCGAGCTGACCGGCCTGGGCCTCAAGGAGGCGAAGGACCTCGTCGACGCCGCCCCCAAGGCGGTCAAGGAGGGGGTCGCCAAGGAGGAGGCCGAGGCCGTCAAGGCCAAGCTCGCCGAGGCGGGGGCAGCGGTCGACGTCCGCTAGCCCTCCACCGAACTGCACCGATGGGGCCGGCCAGGCGACTGGCCGGCCCTGACGCTCCCTAGCTCGACTCGGCCAGCGAGTAGCGGTAGACGAGCGCGGCCACCGCGGCGCCGATCGCGGGCCCGATCCACCACACGTACCAGTCGGTGAACGCCCCGGCCGCCACGGCCGGGCCGAACCAGCGCGCGGGGTTCATGGCGGCCCCGGTGAGCGGGCCACCCACCAGGATGTCGGCGGCCACCGCCAGCCCGATCGCGAGGCCGCCGATCTTCGGAGCGCGGCTGTCGACCGCCGTCCCGATCACGGTCAGCACCAGCAGCGCGGTGAGCACCGCCTCGATCCCGATGCCGAGCACCGGGGTGATGCCCGTCCCGAGCGCGGGAGAGCCAATGTTGGTGCCCTGCCACGCGTCGGGGAAGACCGCCTTCAAGGCGAAGCCCGCGGCGAGCGCGCCCACCAGCTGCGCGGCGACGTAGGCGGCAGCGCGCATCGGCGAAATCTTGCCCATGATCCAGACCGCGAGCGTCACCGCGGGGTTGAAGTGCGCGCCGGAGACGGGGCCGAGCGCGGAGACGAGGACGGCGAGCGCCAGCCCGTGCGCGAGCGCCACCCCCAGCAGTCCCGGGCCCTCGCCGCCGCTGGCCGCCAGGTAGGTGCCCAGCACGATGGAGCCGGCGCCGACGAAGAAGAAGAGGAACGTGCCGATCGCCTCGGCGATCAGGGCCGGCCGGCTGCTGGACATGGGCGAGTCTCCTGCATCGATGGCGGTGGAGCGGACGAGGCATTCTGCCGCGTTGCCGGGCATCCGGCGCGCCGGATCGACGCCGCCGCGGGCGCCTCAGTCGAAGGCGCGGGTATTGCGAGCGCTTCGGTTGACGTAGCGCATCGGTCTGATCTAAACTCCTCGTTCGCGTGTCCGCGCCCCACCATGCCCTCTTCGAGGAGTCCTGAATGGCCTTGGCCGAGTCAGCCAGCCGATTTGAGCTGGCCCCGAGCCGTGAGAACTTTTCGCACATTCCGGAGGTCCTTCCCCTCCCGAACCTGATCCAGACCCAGACCGAATCATTCCATTGGTTCGTCCAGACCGGCCTCCGTGAGCTCCTGGACGAGATCACTCCCATCACCGACTTCACCGGCAAGAACCTCGAGCTGCACTTCCGCGACTACTACTTCGAGGAGCCGAAGTTCAACGAGGACGAGTGCCGCACTCGTGACCTGACCTACTCCAAGCCGCTCAAGGTCGAGGTCGACCTGATCGTCAAGGAGACCGATGAGGTCAAGCACCAGACCGTCTTCATGGGCGACTTCCCGTGGATGACGGACCAGGGCACCTTCATCATCAACGGCGCGGAGCGCGTCGTGGTGTCGCAGCTGGTTCGCTCCCCCGGGCGTCTACTACACCGGGGCCGAGGATCCCGCGACCGGCCGCATCCTGTTCGCCGCCAAGGTGATCCCGAACCGTGGCGCCTGGCTCGAGTTCGAGACCAGCAACAAGGACCTGCTCAGCGTCAAGGTCGACCGCAAGCGCAAGATCCCGGTCACCACGCTGCTGCGCGCCGTCGGCGTCGAGGACAACGCCGAGATGCTGCGCCTCTTCGGACCGGCCGACGACCACCCCGAGCACCCCTATGTCTCGCTGACGCTCGACAAGGACCCCGCCGCCACCCAGGACGAGGCCCTGATCGAGGTCTACAAGAAGCTGCGTCCCGGCGATCCGCCCACGGTCGACAACGCGCGCGCCCTGGTGCAGAGCCTCTTCTTCAACTTCCGCCGCTACGACCTCGGCCGGGTCGGCCGCTACAAGCTCAACAAGGCGCTCGCCGACGTGGCGGGCAAGCTGAAGATCGAGCTGCCCCGGGAGGGCGGCGAGAACCCCCGGGAGGCCCGGATCATCAGCCGCCACGACATCGTGGCGATCATCGGCAAGCTGATCGAGCTGAACAACGGCCGGGGCACCGGCGACGACATCGACCACCTCGGCAATCGGCGCATCCGCGCCAACGGCGAGCTGATCCAGAACCAGTTCCGGATCGGCCTGCTCCGCATGGAGCGCGTCGTCAAGGAGCGGATGACGATCACCGATGCCGAGCAGGCGACGCCGAACTCGCTCATCAACATCCGCCCGGTGGTCGCGGCCATGAAGGAGTTCTTCGGCGGCAGCCAGCTCTCCCAGTTCATGGACCAGACCAACCCGCTCGCCGAGCTGACCAACAAGCGCCGCCTGTCGGCGCTGGGTCCCGGCGGCCTCTCGCGCGAGCGCGCCGGCTTCGACGTCCGCGACGTTCACCCGTCGCACTACGGCCGCATGTGCCCGATCGAGACGCCGGAGGGGCCGAACATCGGCCTGATCGGCTCGCTCGCGACCTACGGCAAGATCAACGACTACGGCTTCATCGAGACGCCGTACCGCGAGGTGCGCAAGACCGTCTCGTACCGTGACAGGCAGGCCGACGCGCTCGGCCAGACCCTGGCCGATGACCTGCTCGCCGGCGAGCGGGGCAAGAAGCTGGCCAAGGCCGGGGCGAAGATCGACGACAAGGTCTGGGCGCTCATCAAGGAGCACAAGCTCGCGACGGTCCGGATCCAGCCGGTCGTCACCGCCGAGATCAAGTACCTCGCCGCCGACGAGGAGGAGAAGTTCTACATCGCGCAGGCCAACGCGCCGCTCGATGCCGGGAACCACTTCGTCGAGGAGCGGGTCATGGTCCGCTACCGCGACGAGTTCCACGTGCAGCCCAACGAGGACGTCGACTACATGGACGTCAGCCCCAAGCAGATCGTGAGCGTGGCCACGGCCATGATCCCGTTCCTGGAGCATGACGACGCCAACCGGGCGCTGATGGGCTCGAACATGATGCGGCAGTCGGTGCCGCTGCTCCAGCCGGAGGCCCCCGTGGTCGGCACCGGCGTCGAGTACCGGGCCGCCTTCGACTCGCAGCAGGTGGTGGTCGCCGATGCGGCCGGCACCGTGGTGAGCGTCACCTCGAGCGACATCCAGGTCGAGCGTGACGAGGGGGACCTGCGCGACACCTATCACCTCAAGAAGTTCCTGCGCAGCAACCAGGGGACCTGCATCAACCAGCGCCCGATCGTCGACGTCGGCGACCGGGTGGCGGCCGGACAGGTGCTGGCCGACTCGTCGAGCACCGATCGCGGTGAGATGGCGCTCGGCCAGAACATCCTGGTGGCGTTCCTGCCCTGGGAGGGCGGCAACTACGAGGACGCGATCGTCATCAGCGAGCGCCTCGTGCGCGAGGACCTCTTCACCAGCATCCACATCGAGAAGCACGAGATCGAGGCCCGCGACACGAAGCTGGGCCCCGAGGAGATCACCCGCGACATCCCGAACGTCGGCGAGGAGAGCCTGCGCAACCTCGACGAGGACGGGATCATCTACGAGGGAGCCGAGGTCACCCCCGGCGACATCCTGGTCGGCAAGATCACGCCCAAGGGCGAGACCGAGCTGACCGCCGAGGAGCGCCTCCTGCGCGCCATCTTCGGCGAGAAGGCCCGCGAGGTGAAGGACAGCTCGCTGCGCCTGCCCCACGGCGAGCGCGGCATCGTGGTCAACGTCCGGCAGTTCAGCCGCGAGAGCGGCGACGAGCTGCTTCCCGGGGTCAATCGCCTGGTGCGCGTGAGCGTGGCCCAGAAGCGGAAGATCGCGGTCGGCGACAAGATGGCCGGCCGCCACGGCAACAAGGGCGTGATCGCCAAGATCCTGCCGGTCGAGGACATGCCCTTCATGCCAGACGGCACCCCGGTCGACATCGTCCTCAACCCGCTCGGCGTGCCGAGCCGCATGAACATCGGCCAGATCCTGGAGACGCACCTGGGCTGGGCCATGAAGGTGCTCGGCCTGAAGGCCGCGACGCCGGTCTTCGACGGCGCGACGGAGGCGCAGATCACCGCCTCGCTGAAGAAGGCGGCCGCGGTCAAGGGCTCCGTCGTGAGCGAGGACGGCAAGACGATCCTGTACGACGGTCGAACCGGCGAGGCCTTCGATCATCGCGTCACCGTCGGCTTCATCTACATGCTGAAGCTCCACCACCTGGTGGAGGACAAGATCCACGCGCGGAGCACCGGCCCCTACTCCCTGATCACGCAGCAGCCGCTGGGTGGCAAGGCGCAGTTCGGCGGCCAGCGCTTCGGCGAGATGGAGGTCTGGGCGCTCGAGGCCTACGGCGCGGCGAACATCCTCCAGGAGCTGCTCACCGTGAAGAGCGACGACGTCATGGGTCGCGTGCAGACCTACGAGGCGATCGTCAAGGGAGAGGAGATCCAGCCGCCGGGAGTCCCGGAGTCGTTCAAGGTGCTGATCAAGGAGCTCCAGGCGCTCGGCCTGTCGGTCGAGATCCTGAATGAGAACGAGGAAGAGATCCGCTTCATCGAGGATACCGGCAGCTATCCGCTGCCGGACCTGGGTGGCATCAACCTCCAGGGATTTGAGGAGTAGTCCGGGGAGCGGCGCCGCGCAGGCGTCGCGCCCCACCCATCGGTCCATGTCGTGCCGGGGCCCGGTCAGCCCTGGCGAAAAGCGCCAGTCGCGGCGTCAGCCGCAGGAGCCGTAGCCACCCATGCTGGAAGTCAACAACTTCGACGCGATCCGGATCAGCCTGGCATCACCCGATCAGATCAAGAGCTGGTCGTCGGGCGAGGTCACCAAGCCGGAGACGATCAACTACCGCACCCTCAAGCCGGAGAAGGACGGTCTCTTCGACGAGCGCATCTTCGGTCCCACCAAGGACTGGGAGTGCTACTGCGGCAAGTACAAGCGGATTCGCTACAAGGGGATCATCTGCGACAAGTGTGGCGTCGAGGTCACCCGCAGCAAGGTTCGCCGCGAGCGGATGGGGCACATCAAGCTGGCCTCCCCGGTCAGCCACATCTGGTACTTCAAGGGCACCCCGTCGCGCCTCGGCATCCTGCTCGACGTCAGCCCGCGCAACCTGGAGCGGATCCTCTACTTCGCCCTGTACGTCGTGTCGCGCGTCGACGAGCACGAGCGCGAGAAGGCGCTGGCCCGCGTCGACGAGGAGATGGCCGAGCGGATCGCTCGGGCGGGGGAGCTGGTCGAGACCAAGAAGGCCGAGCTCGAGGCCGCGATCGCCGAGAAGCGTGCCCAGGTCACCGCCGAGCACGAGGCCGAGGCGGCCCGCGCCGATGAGCTGATCGGGACCCGCTCCGAGGAGCTGGCGGCCGCCGCTCAGCAGTTCGAGGCGACCCTCAAGGAGAGCGGCAAGACGGTGGCCGAGGACCTGGTCTTCGCCCCCACCGGCGAGGTGGTCGCGCGTGCCGGCGAGCCGACCAAGGCCGCCCTGGTGGCGCTGCGCAAGGCAGTCAAGGCCGAGGTCGAGGCGCTCGAGGCGCAGGTCAAGGAGGCCAAGGCGCATGCCTCCGAGCGGCTGCAGCTGGCCCTGGCCGACCTCGGCAGCGGTGTCGACGACGCGCTTGCCAGCGAGCGCGCGCAGGTCGCCCGCGAGACCGATGACGCACGCCTGGCGGCGCGCGCGGCGCGCGCCCAGATCGCCGAGATCAAGGTCATGCAGACCCTGACCGAGTCGGAGTACCGCTCGCTCACCGAGCAGTACGGCCGCCTCTTCGACGCCGGGATGGGCGCGGAGGCGATCAAGAAGATCATCGAGCAGCTCGACATGGACGACCTCGCCCAGCGGCTGCACGTCGAGATGCGACAGACCTCGGGTCAGCGTCGCAAGAAGGCGATCAAGCGGCTGCGCCTGATCGAGGCGTTCCGCAAGAGCGGCGCGCGGCCGGAGTGGATGATCCTCTCCACCCTGCCGGTGATCCCGCCCGACCTGCGCCCGATGGTGCAGCTCGACGGCGGCCGCTTCGCCACGAGCGACCTGAACGACCTCTACCGCCGCGTCATCAACCGCAACAACCGGCTCAGCCGGCTCCTCGACCTGGAGGCGCCGGAGATCATCATCCGCAACGAGAAGCGGATGCTGCAGGAGGCCTGCGACGCGCTGATCGACAACGGCCGGCGCGGGCGCGCCATCGCCGGGACCGGCAACCATCGGCTCAAGAGCCTGTCGGACATGCTGAAGGGCAAGCAGGGCCGATTCCGGCAGAACCTGCTCGGCAAGCGGGTCGACTACTCCGGCCGCTCGGTGATCGTGGTCGGCCCGGAGCTCAAGCTCCACCAGTGCGGCCTGCCCAAGAAGATGGCGCTCGAGCTGTTCAAGCCGTTCGTCATGCGCCAGCTCGTCGAGAAGGGCTTCGCGCACAACATCAAGAGCGCCAAGCGCATCGTCGAGCGGGTGCGGCCGGAGGTCTGGGACGTCCTCGAAGAGGTGATCCAGGACCATCCAGTGCTCCTGAACCGGGCGCCGACCCTCCATCGGCTCGGGATCCAGGCGTTCATGCCGGTGCTGGTGGAGGGATCCGCGATCCAGATCCACCCGCTCGTCTGCTTCGCCTTCAACGCCGACTTCGACGGCGACCAGATGGCGGTCCACGTGCCGCTCTCGACCGCCGCGCAGCGCGAGGCGAAGGAGCTGATGCTCTCGACCCAGAACCTGCTCTCGGCCGCAGACGGCTCGCCGGTCGTCTCGCCGACGCATGACATGGTGCTGGGCTGCTACTACCTGACCGTCGAGGAGCCGACCGAGAAGGGTGCCGGCAAGGCGTTCGCGAGCGCGAACGAGGCGATCATGGTCACCCAGCTCGGCCACGTCCACGTCCAGGCGCCGGTCAAGGTCGAGCTGGAGGTGTGGGATCCCGCCGCCGCGGATGGCGCCGGCGAGATGCGCACCGAGCTGATCGAGACCACCGCCGGTCGCGTGATCTTCAACACCGTCATCCCCAAGGAGCTCGGCTTCGTCAACCGCGTGATGGATCGCAAGGGGCTCAAGGCGCTCATCGCGCAGTGCTACCGCGAGCTCGGCCCCGCCGCCACCACGCAGCTGGTCGACGGGATCAAGACCCTCGGCTTCCACTACGCCACCATGGCCGGCATCACGATCGGGATCGAGGACATCCGCGTCCCGGTCGAGAAGGTCAAGCTGCTGGCCGCCGCCGACACCAAGGTCGGCGAGATCGACCGCGAGTTCCGGCGCGGCTTCATCACCGAGGACGAGCGCTACAACCAGACGGTCGACGTCTGGCGCGGCACGACCGACGAGGTCACCGAGAAGATGCTCGCCGGCCTCGACAAGCGCGGCTCGGTCTGGATGATCACCCACTCCGGCGCCCGGGGCAACGTGACCCAGGTGCACCAGCTGGCCGGCATGCGCGGCCTGATGGCCGATCCCTCGGGTCGGATCATCGACCTGCCGATCCGCAGCAACCTGCGCGAGGGGATGAGCGTGCTGGAGTACTTCATCTCCAGCCACGGGGCCCGCAAGGGACTCGCCGACACCGCGCTGCGCACGGCCGACTCCGGGTACCTGACCCGGCGCCTGGTCGACGTGGCGCAGGACGTCATCACCCGCGAGGACGACTGCGGCACCGACCTGGGGACCTGGATCACCCGCGAGGAATCGACCGAGATCCCGGAGCCGTTCGTCGATCGCCTCGTCGGCCGGATGGCCGCCCTGGACCTGGTCGACGAGAAGAGCGGTGAGCTGATCGTGGCTCGCAACGACGAGATCGACGAGGTCGCCATCGCGCGTGTCGATGCGCTCGGCATCGACCGCGTCAGCGTTCGCTCGCCACTGACCTGTGCCGCGCGGCACGGCGTCTGCCGGATGTGCTACGGGCGCAACCTGGCCACCGGGCGCCTGGTCGACCTGGGGCAGGCGGTGGGGATCATCGCGGCCCAGTCGATCGGCGAGCCGGGGACCCAGCTCACCATGCGAACCTTCCACACCGGCGGCGTCGCCGGCGAGGACATCACCCAGGGCCTGCCGCGCGTCGAGGAGCTCTTCGAGGCGCGGATCCCCAAGGGGCAGGCGATCATGACCGAGATCGACGGGACGATCGAGGTGGTGCGCGCCGGCGTCGACCAGCCGATCGTGGTGCGCGTCACGCACCGCGACACCTACGACACGCCGATCAAGCTCACCCCGCAGCACGAGCTGCTGGTGGCCAACGGCGACGAGGTGACCGAGGGCCAGCTGCTGGCCCGCATCGGCGAGGGCGCCGACCTGGTCGAGGTCAAGTCACCGGCGGCCGGCCGCGTCAGCAAGAAGGCAAGCACCCTCACGCTGCACTCGGTGGATGTCGATACGCGCGAGTACCAGGTCCCGCACTCCGCCCGCCTGCGGGTCGAGACCGGCGACGAGGTGCTGGCCGGGCATCCGCTGACCGAGGGTTCGCTCAACCCCAAGGACCTGCTCCAGATCAAGGGCGTGGACACGGTCCAGCGCTTCCTGGTGGCCGAGGTGCAGACGGTGTACCGCAGCCAGGGCGTCACGATCGCCGACAAGCACGTCGAGATCATCGTCCGGCAGATGCTGCGCAAGGTGACGGTCGACTCGGCCGGCGACACGGAGCTGCTGCCGAGCGAGCTGATCGACCGCTTCGAGTTCGAGGAGGTCAACAACCGGATCCTGGCCGAGGGCGGCGAGCCGGCGACGGCCCAGACCGTGCTGCTGGGCGTCACCAAGGCGTCGCTCAACACCAGCTCGTTCCTCGCCGCAGCCTCCTTCCAGGAGACGACGCGGGTGCTCACCGAGGCCGCCATCAACGGCTCGAAGGACCACCTGCTCGGGCTGAAGGAGAACGTGATCATCGGCAAGCTGATCCCGGCCGGCACCGGTGCCGAGTCGCGGGCGGCCGCCGCGGCCAAGGCGCGGGAGCTGTCGCCGGAGGAGGCCGAGGCGCTTCGCGAGCGCGAGGCGGCGATGACCTTCCTCACCGGCGAGGAGGGCCTGGAGGGAGCGGCCGAGGCCGGCGAGGGGATCGACCTGGAGGCGGTGGATGCCGCCGCCGGCGAGGCGCTGGCGGCGACCGCGGACGAGGGCTAGGGAGCAGGCCGCCATCGGTCGTCCTGACCGCGCCGCGCAATTGACACTCGTGCGGCGCGGACCCTATACTCCGGCTTCGGTGTCCCGCTCGCGGGGCGCCTTCGTGTGTGCCCCATGGGGCACCGTCAGCCCACCGAGTGCAGGCCCCATCTTGGGTCGTCGTCGCTCGCCGGCGACGCGCGATCAGCCATCGGAGTGTGAGGTTCTCAGTTGCCGACGATCAGCCAGCTGGTCCGCAAGGGCCGCAAGCCGGCCGGGCAGAAGGTGAAGGCCCCGGCGCTGCGCCGTACCTTCAACACGCTCAAGCAGTCCTCGTCCGAGGGGCGCGGTGCTCCCCAGCGGCGCGGCGTCTGCCTGCAGGTGATGACCCGCACCCCGAAGAAGCCGAACTCCGCCCTGCGCAAGGTCGCCCGCGTGCGCCTGACCAATGGGATGGAGGTGACCGCCTACATCCCCGGCGTCGGCCACAACCTCCAGGAGCACTCCGTGGTGCTGGTGCGCGGCGGCCGCGTCAAGGACCTGCCGGCGGTGAAGTACCACATCGTGCGCGGCACGCTGGACGCCGCGGGCGTGCGCGACCGCAAGCAGAGCCGGTCGAAGTACGGCGCCAAGTCGCCGGGCAAGGCCTAGTCTCCGATGCCTCGCCGTCCGACCATCGCGCGCAAGACCAAGTACGACGAGATGCTGGTCGGCACCGCGCTCACCCTGGACCAGTTCACCAACAAGCTGATGCACGGCGGCAAGCGTCAGCTGGCCGCGCGCATCCTGGAGAATGCCCTGTCGCGCTGCGAGAAGCAGGCCGGGCGGTCCGGCGTCGAGGTGATGGAGCTGGCGCTGCGCAACGCGATGCCCCTCATCGAGGTCAAGCCCAAGCGGGTCGGCGGCTCCACCTACCAGATCCCGGTCGAGGTGCGCGCCGATCGGCGCATCAGCCTCGGCATGCGCTGGCTGATCGACTCGGCGCGCAAGCGCAACGGCCGCAGCATGGGCGAGAAGCTGGCGGCGGAGTTCATCGATGCCTCCAACGGCATCGGCGCCGCGGTCAAGCGTCGCGAGGACACCCACCGCATGGCGGAGGCCAACAAGGCCTTCAGCCACTTCAAGTGGTAGGCCGATGATGAGCGCCGCCATCGCCCTCGAACAGACCCGCAACATCGGGATCATCGCCCACATCGACGCCGGCAAGACCACGGTCTCGGAGCGGATCCTCTACTACACCAAGAAGATCTACAAGATCGGCGAGGTGCACGAGGGCGCCGCCACGATGGACTGGATGGAGCAGGAGCAGGAGCGGGGGATCACCATCACCGCGGCCGCCACGACCTGCTTCTGGCGGGACAATCGCATCAACTTGATTGACACGCCCGGCCACGTGGATTTCACGGTGGAGGTCGAGCGAAGCCTCCGGGTGCTCGACGGCGCGGTCGTCGTCTTCGACGGCGTGGCCGGCGTCGAGCCGCAGTCCGAGACGGTCTGGCGGCAGGCCGACCGCTACCGGGTGCCGCGCTTCTGCTTCGTCAACAAGCTCGACCGCACCGGAGCCGACTTCTGGCGCGTGGTCGAGATGATCCGGGATCGCCTGGGCGCGACCGCCGTGCCGGTGCAGCTGCCGATCGGCAACGAGGGCACCTTCCGCGGCGTGATCGACCTGCTCGAGATGCAGGCGATCACCTACGGCAATGACATCGGCGACCAGATCGTGGTGGGGGAGATCCCGGCCGAGCTGGCGGAGCAGGCGGCCACCTGGCGCGACAAGCTGGTGGAGGCGGTCGCCGACCTCGACGACGAGATCGCCCACCGCTTCCTGGAGGGCGAGGCGGTCGACGCCGCGTCCCTGCGACGCGCGCTGCGGGCCGGCACCCTCGCCTCGAAGATCATCCCGGTCCTGTGCGGCTCGGCCCTCAAGAACAAGGGCGTCCAGCCGATGCTCGACGCCGTGATCGAGTACCTCCCCTCGCCCCTCGACGTCGCGGCGGTGATCGGCACCGATCCCCGCAACGGGCAGCAGGTCACCCGCCACGCCGATCCCGCCGAGCCGTTCTCCGCGCTCGCCTTCAAGATCGCGGCCGATCCGTTCGTCGGCAAGCTGGCCTTCTTCCGGGTCTACTCCGGCACGCTGAAGACCGGCTCGTACGTCTACAACGCGACGAAGGGCCAGAAGGAGCGGATCGGGCGGCTCATCGAGCTGCACGCCAACCACCGCGAGGAGATCGAGTCGGTCAGCGCCGGCGACATCGCCGCCGCGGTCGGCCTGAAGACCACCTTCACCGGCGACACGCTGTGCGACGAGGCCAAGCCGATCGTGCTCGAGGCGATCACCTTCCCCGAGCCGGTCATCGAGCTGGCGGTCGAGCCGAAGACCAAGGCGGACCAGGACAAGATGGCGATCGCCCTGCAGCGCCTCGGCGAGGAGGACCCCACCTTCCGCGTCAGCAGCGACGAGGAGTCGGGCCAGACGCGGATCGCCGGGATGGGCGAGCTGCACCTCGAGGTGATCGTCGACCGGATGCTGCGCGAGTTCAAGGTGCAGGCCAACGTGGGCCGTCCGCAGGTCAGCTATCGCGAGACGATCCGCAAGCCGGCGAAGGGGGAGGGCCGCTTCGTGCGGCAGACCGGCGGCAAGGGCCAGTACGGCCACGCCGAGATCACGATCGAGCCCCTGCCGCGCGGCGGCGGCGTCGAATTCGAGTCGAAGATCGTCGGCGGATCGGTCCCGAAGGAGTTCTGGAAGCCGGTGGAGCAGGGCATCCGCGACGCGCTGGCGGGCGGCATGATCGCCGGCTTCCCCATGATCGACCTGAAGGCGACCCTGGTCGACGGCTCGTTCCACGAGGTCGACTCGTCCGAGATGGCCTTCAAGATCGCCGGCTCGATGGCCGTCAAGGATGGCGTGGCCAAGGCCGACCCCGCGATCCTGGAGCCGATCATGAAGGTCGAGGTGGTCGCCCCCGAGGACTTCATGGGCGACGTCATCGGCAACCTCAACAGCAAGCGCGGCCACATGGACGGGATCGACGAGCGCGGCAGCTCGCGCGTGATCCGCGCCCACGTCCCGCTGGCCGAGATGTTCGGCTACGCCACCGAGCTGCGCAGCATGACCCAGGGGCGAGCCACCTACTCGATGGAGTTCTCCCGCTATTCCGAAGTCCCAACCAACCTGGCCAACGAGCTGATCGCGAAGTCCAAGAGCTAAAGGAGCGACGAAGGACACACCATGGCAAAGCAGAAGTTCGACCGCACCAAGCCGCACGTCAACGTCGGCACCATCGGTCACGTGGACCACGGCAAGACGACCCTCACCGCAGCGATCACCAAGTACCTCGCGCTGCAGGGTGGTGCCGACTTCCGCGCCTTCGACACGATCGACAACGCGCCGGAGGAGCGGCAGCGGGGGATCACCATCGCGATCGCCCACGTCGAGTACCAGACGGCGAACCGCCACTATGCGCACGTCGACTGCCCTGGCCACGCCGACTACATCAAGAACATGATCACCGGCGCCGCCCAGATGGACGGCGCCATCCTGGTCGTCTCGGCCGCGGACGGCCCGATGCCCCAGACCCGGGAGCACATCCTGCTCGCCAAGCAGGTCGAGGTGCCCTCGATGGTCGTCTTCCTGAACAAGGTCGACGCGGTCGACGACGAGATGCTGATCGACCTCGTCGAGATGGAGGTCCGCGAGCTGCTCAGCAAGTACGACTTCCCCGGCGACGACATCCCGGTCATCCGCGGCTCGGCGCTCAAGGCGCTCGAGTCGACCTCGACCGACCAGGCCGCCCCGGAGTACGCCTGCATCAAGGAGCTGATGGACGCGGTCGACAGCTACATCCCGACCCCGGTGCGCGAGGTCGACAAGCCGTTCCTGATGCCGATCGAGGACGTCTTCGGGATCAAGGGCCGCGGCACCGTGGCGACCGGCCGCATCGAGCGCGGCGTGGTGCACACCGGCGACACGGTCGAGCTGGTCGGGATCCACGCCAAGAGCCGCCAGCTGGTGGTGACCGGCGTCGAGATGTTCAAGAAGACGCTCGAGGACGGGCAGGCGGGCGACAACGTCGGGCTGCTCCTGCGAGGCATCGAGCGTGACGAGCTGGAGCGCGGCCAGGTGATGGCCAAGCCGAACAGCGTCAAGCCGGGAACCAAGTTCAAGGCCGAGGTGCTCGTCCTCACCAAGGAGGAGGGCGGCCGCCACACGCCGTTCTACGCCGGCTACCGTCCGCAGTTCTACCTGCGCACGACCGATGTGACCGGTGCCATCTCGATGCCGCCGGGCGTGGAGATGATCATGCCCGGCGACAACGTGAACATCGACGTGGAGCTGATCACCCCGATCGCGATCGAGCAGGGTCAGCGCTTCGCCATCCGCGAGGGCGGGCACACCGTCGGCGCGGGCGTCATCACAGCGCTGACCGCCTGATCCGACGATGGCCAAACAGCGCATCCGCATTCGGCTCAAGGCGTACGACCACAAGCTGCTCGACCAGTCGGCCGAGCAGATCGTGGAGACGGCGCAGCGGACCGGTGCCGCCATCGCGGGGCCGGTTCCGCTGCCGACCCGGATCGAGAAGTACACCGTCATCCGTGGGCCGTTCGTCCACAAGGATGGTCGGGAGCAGTTCGAGATCCGGACGCACAAGCGGCTGATCGACATCATCGACCCGTCGACCAAGACGGTGGATGCGCTGATGCGCCTGAGCCTCGCGGCGGGCGTCGACATCGAAATCAAGATGTGAGTGGGGAACGAGAGAAGCAGTGCCGGCAGGATTGATCGGGCGCAAGCTCGGGATGATGCGGATCTTCGGTGACGACGGAAGCGTCGTCCCGGTGAGCGTCATCGAGGCCCAGCCCAACAGCGTCACGCGGCTCCGCACGCCGGAGCGGGACGGCTATGCCGCGCTGCAGGTCGGTGCCGGATCGGCCAAGCGGGTCAGCAAGCCAGTCGCCGGCCAGTTCAAGGAGCTCCCCAAGGAGCAGCAGCGACCGCGCCACGTCCGCGAGTTCCGCGTCGAGACGACCGAGGGGTACGAAGCCGGGCAGCAGCTCGACGTCAGCCTCTTCGCGCCCGGCGACCTGGTCGACGTGACCGGGGTGAGCAAGGGGCATGGCTTCACCGGCACCATCGCGCGGCACAACTTCAAGCGCGGCCCCAAGACCCACGGCTCCACGAACATCCGCCAGCCGGGCTCGATCGGTGCCGGCACCACGCCCGGTCGTGTCTTCAAGGGGACGCGCATGGGCGGCCACATGGGCGACGACCGCGTCACGGTCAAGAAGCTGCAGGTCGTCAAGGTCGACGCCGAGCGCAACCTGATCCTCGTCAAGGGCGCCGTCCCGGGCGCGCGCAACGCCGTCCTGCTGGTACGGAAGGCGAAGTGACGATGGAGCACGCACCGATCCTCACCGCGACCGGCAAGGAGGCGGGCAAGGTCGACCTTGCGCCGTCGCTCTTCGCCGCCCCGGTGAACGAGGCGCTCATCCACCAGGCCGTGGTGCGGCAGCTGGCCGGCGCGCGGCTCGGCACCTCCGACACGCTGACCCGTGGCGAGGTGCGCGGCGGCGGCAAGAAGCCGTGGCGCCAGAAGGGGACCGGCCGCGCGCGGCAGGGGACCCGCAGCGCGCCCCACTGGAAGGGCGGCGGGGTCGTCTTCGGTCCGCACCCGCGCGGCTACGAGATTCGCATGCCCGCCAAGATGCGTCGCGCCGCGCTGCAGGGCGTGCTGACCGGCAAGGCCGCCGACGGCGCGCTGCGCGTGGTCGAGGGATTCGGCCTCGAGGAGATCGGCACCAAGGCATTCGCCGAGCGGCTCGCCGCCTGGAAGACGGAGGGCAAGGTGCTCGTCATCCTGCCCGCCCGCGACCACGTGGTCGAGCGCTCCTGCCGCAACCTGCCCGAGGTGCGCGTCCTGCTGGCCGACAGCCTGAACGTGGTCGACCTGCTGGCCGCCGACACGATCATCTTCACCCGCGACGCGCTCGCCCGCGCGCAGGAGATGTACGCATGACCGCCGTGAGCGTCCACGACATCCTGATTCGCCCCGTCATCAGCGAGAAGAGCGTCGCCCAGACCGAGCGCAACAACTACACCTTCGCGGTCGGTCGCGACGCGAACAAGTTCCAGATCAAGGCCGCCGTCGAGACCGAGTTCAAGGTGACCGTGATCGGCGTGCGCGTGATGTGGGTCAAGCCCAAGCAGAAGCGCCGCGGCCGACGGACGCTGGGGACCGTTCCCGGCTGGCGCAAGGCGGTCGTGACGATCGCCGCCGGCGACAAGATCGAACTCTTCGAGGCGGTGTAGCAGATGCCACTTCGCAAGTACCGTCCCACCAGCCCCGGCATGCGGCAGATGACCCGCTCGACCTTCGACGAGATCACGACCGCGGTGCCGCACAAGCCGCTCACCGAGCGACTGGTTCGCAAGGCGGGGCGCAACAGCCAGGGCAAGCTGACCGTGCGCCACCAGGGCGCCGGGCAGAAGCGGCTCTATCGCATCATCGATTGGCGGCGCGACAAGTTCGGCGTGCCGGCCACCATCGCGACGGTCGAGTACGACCCGAACCGATCGGCGCGGATCGCCCTGCTGCACTACGCCGATGGCGACAAGCGCTACATGCTGCTGCCGCACGGCCTCGGGGTGGGCGACGTCGTCATCTCCGGCGCGGACGCCGAGGCGCGGGTCGGCAACGCCCTGCCGCTGGCGCGCATGCCGCTCGGCACCCAGATCCACAACGTGGAGATGGTCGCCGGTCGCGGCGGCCAGATCGTGCGCAGCGCCGGGAGCAGCGCGCAGCTGCTCGCCAAGGAGGGAGAGATGGCCACCATCCGCCTCCCCTCCGGCGAGGTCCGCCGGGTGCGTGCCAACTGCATGGCCACCGTCGGCCAGGTGAGCAACCTCGACCATGAGAACCAGGACATCGGCAAGGCCGGACGGAGCCGGCACATGGGCCGTCGGCCGGAGGTGCGCGGCGTGGCGATGAACCCGCGCGACCATCCCCACGGTGGCGGCGAGGGCAAGTCGCCGACCGGGATGCCGCCAAAGACGCCATGGGGCAAGCCGGCCATGGGGCTGCGCACCCGCAAGAACAAGACGACCGGGAAGATGATCGTTCGCCGCCGGTATGGGCGAGGTTAGGAGAGCGCGATGAGTCGTTCCGTCAAGAAGGGACCGTTCGTCGATGCGCGCCTGCTCGGCCGTATCGAGGAGATGAACAAGCACAACGAGCGCAAGGTGCTGAAGACCTGGTCACGCCCGAGCGTGATCTTCCCGTCGATGATCGGGCACACCATCGCGGTGCACGACGGCCGGCGCCACGTGCCGGTCTTCGTCACCGAGAACATGGTCGGGCATCGCCTCGGCGAGTTCGCCCCCACCCGTCACTACCGTGGCCACGGCAAGGCCACCGATCGCTCCACGGCACTGAAGTAGGAATCGAGAGCCGATGCGCGTCATCGCCACCGCCAGGTACATCCGCATCAGCCCGCGCAAGGTGCGGCTGGTGACCGACCTCATCACCGGCAAGCCGGTCGAGGAGGCTGCCGCCATCCTGCGCTTCCTGCCGAACGCCGCCGCGCGCGACGTGGCGAAGGTCCTCAAGAGCGCGACCGCCAACGCCGAGAACAACTTCAACCTGTCCGCCGACGAGCTGCGCGTGCTGAGCGCCACTGCCGACGAGGGGCCGACCCTCAAGCGCTTCCGACCGCGGGCCCAGGGCCGCACCTTCAGCATCCTGAAGCGGACCAGTCACATCACGGTCGCCGTGGCCGATCGAGAGGAGTCCTGATGGGTCACAAGGTTCACCCGTACGGCTTCCGCATCGGGATCAACAAGCCGTGGCTGGCGAAGTGGTACGCCGACAAGGACTACGCCGTCCTCCTCCAGGAGGACATGAAGATCCGGGCCCTGGTCAGCAAGCAGCTGGCCAACGCCAGCGTCAGCCAGGTCGAGATCGAGCGCGGCATCAACCACGTCACCGTGACGGTCCACTCGGCCAAGCCGGGGATCGTCATCGGCAAGGGCGGGCAGAACGTCGAGCTGCTGCGCAACTCGATCGGGAAGCTGACCGACAAGAAGGTCAAGCTCGAGATCAAGGAGATCCTCCAGCCGGAGCTCGACGCCGTGCTGGTGGCGCAGAACGTGGCCGGCCAGCTCGAGCGCCGGATCGCGTTCCGCAAGGCGGTCAAGCAGACGGTCCAGCGCACCATCAAGGCCGGCGCCAAGGGCGTCAAGATCCAGGTCTCGGGGCGCCTCGGCGGGGCCGAGATGAGCCGCACCGAGTGGGACAAGGAGGGTCGCATCCCGCTCGGCACGCTGCGCGCCGACCTGAGCTACGGCGTGGTCCACGCCCGCACCACCTACGGCCGCATCGGCGTCAAGGTGTGGGTCTACCGCGGCGACCAGCTCGGCGAGCGGCCCGGCTCGGCCCGCACCGAGCCTCGCGAGCCGCGCCAGCGCCCGACCCGCGGCCGGACGCGCACGGCGGCCTCCACGGCCGCCACGCCGACGGCCGCTGCGGCTGAGACCACCGCCCCCGCAGCAGGCGAGGAGGCCTGAGCGATGCTGCTTCCCAAGCGAGTGACGCACCGCAAGGTCCAGCGTGGCCGCCGCGCCGGCATGGCGAAGGGCGGCACCACCGTGAGCTTCGGCGAGTACGGGCTGATGGCCGAAGAGGTCTGCTGGCTGACCAGCCGCCAGATCGAGGCCGCGCGTCGCGCCATGACCCACCACATCAAGCGCGGTGGCCGGATCTGGATCCGGGTCTTCCCGGACAAGCCGGTCACCAAGAAGCCGGCCGAGGTCCGGATGGGATCCGGCAAGGGCGCCCCCGACCACTGGGTGGCGGTGGTCAAGCCCGGGCGCGTGATGTTCGAGATGTCCGGCGTGCCGGAGACGGTCGCCCGCGAGGCGATGCGGCTGGCCAGCCACAAGCTGCCGATCCAGACCAAGTTCGTGGCCAAGGAGGGTTCGTGATCATGGATATCAACGAGATCCGGGCCATGTCCGACCTCGACCTTGCCAGCGCCCTGGTGGACGCCAAGCAGGAGCTCTGGAAGATCCGCTTCGACCTGGCCACGCGCCAGGAGAAGAACTACAGCCGGCTGCCTGCGACGCGCAGGCGGATCGCCCGCATCCTGACCGTGATGACCGAACGCCAGCACGCCGCGGACGACGCGGCGGCCGCCGTCGAGAAGGCCAGCTGATGGCAGGCAAGCGGCGGACCAAGGTCGGGCGCGTCATCTCCGACAAGATGGACAAGACCGTGGTGGTCAGCGTGGAGCGCCTGCGCCGCCACCCGATCTACAAGCGCGTCGTCCGGCTGTCGAGCAAGTTCAAGGCGCATGACGAGGAGAACTCGGCGCACGTCGGTGACACGGTGCGCATCGAGGAGAGCCGCCCGCTCTCCCGCGAGAAGCGCTGGCTGGTCATCGAGGTGGTGGCGCGCGGCACCGGCGAGGAGCTCGGCGAAGAGGTGACGGAGACCGCATGATCCGCCAGTACTCCAGGCTGCGGGTGGCCGACAACACCGGCGCGCGCGAGCTGATGTGCATCACCGTCATCGGCCGCTCGAGCAGCGACACCGCCGAGGTTGGCGACACGATCGTCGCCAGCGTCAAGCAGGCGCTGCCCAACACCGGCGTCAAGAAGGGCGACGTGGTGCGCGCCGTCATCGTGCGCACCACGAAGGAATACGGTCGCCCGGACGGCAGCCACATCCGCTTCGACGAGAACGCGGCGGTGCTGATCACCCCCCAGGGCAGCCCGCGCGGAACCCGCATCTTCGGGCCCGTGGCGCGTGAGCTGCGCGAGCGCAACTACATGAAGATCGTGTCGCTCGCCCCGGAGGTGCTCTGAGCATGAACGTGCGAAAGGGCGACACGGTGCTCGTGCTGGCCGGCAAGGACCGTGGCAAGCGGGGCGTGGTCGAGCGCATCGAGCGCACGAAGCGGGGTCTGGGCGTCGTGGTGCCCGGCCTCAACATGGCCAAGCGCCACCAGCGACCCAAGTCGCGCACGCAGCAGGCCGGCATCCTGGACCTGCCGGTGCCGCTGCACCTCAGCAACGTGCAGGTGGTCTGCCCGCGCTGTGACCGGCCGACGCGGATCTCGCACCAGCTCCTCGAGGGAACGGCGCAGCGCGTGCGCGTCTGCCGTCACTGCGGCGAGCAGATGGAGGTGGTCAAGTGACCGTCGAGAAGCCAAAGCGCAAGGCGGCCCCGAAGGCGGCGGCCCCCAAGGCGGCGGCCCCGAAGGCGGCTGCACCGCGCGCTCCTCGAGGGAAGTCGGCCGCGGCCCCCGTCGCTTCGACGCAGGCGAGCACCAAGCCGACGCCCGGTCCGGCGGAGGTCAGCGGCCTCCGGCGGCGCTACCACGACGAGGTGGCGCCGGCGCTGCGCCGCGAGTTCGGGTACGCGAACCCGATGCAGACGCCGCGCCTCGAGAAGGTGGTCGTCAACATCGGCCTGGGCGAGGCGATCCAGAACGCCAAGGCGCTCGACGCCGCGGTCGGCGACCTGACCCGCATCACCGGCCAGAAGCCGATCGTGACCAAGGCCAAGCGCTCGATCGCCCAGTTCCGGCTGCGGACCGGGATGCCGATCGGCGCCAAGGTGACGCTCCGCGGCCAGCGCATGTACGACTTCCTGGAGCGGACGATGCGCCTGGCGCTGCCGCGCATCCGCGACTTCCGCGGGATCAGCCGCAACTCGTTCGACGGGCGCGGCAACTTCAGCCTTGGGCTGCGCGAGCAGCTCGTCTACCCCGAGATCGAGTACGACAAGATCGATCGGCTGCGGGGGATGGAGATCAGCATCGTCACCACGGCAAAGACCGACGAGGAGGGGCTCAAGCTCCTGCAGCTCCTCGGCATGCCGTTCCAGGCCAGTTAGCCGAGGAGTTCGAGTGGCCAAGAAGTCGATGATCGCGAAGTCGCTGCGCAAGCCGCGCTTCGGGGTCCAGCAGCACAACCGCTGTGCCGTGTGCGGACGTCCGCGCGGCTACATGCGGCGCTTCGCGCTGTGCCGCATCTGCTTCCGGGAGCGTGCCCTCGAGGGCCAGCTGCCCGGCGTGACGAAGTCGAGCTGGTAGTTCGAGGGACCGAAGAAGCAACCATGAATGTGACCGACCCGATCGCCGACATGCTGACCCGCATCCGCAATGCGAGCCTGGCGCGGCATCGCGAGCTGACCCTGCCCTCGTCGAGGATCAAGCGCGACATCGCGCGGATCCTGGTCGAGGAGGGATTCATCGAGTCGTACTCCACCAGCCAGGACGGCGTCCAGGAGCTGCTCAACATCCACCTCAAGTACGTCGAGGGGAAGACCCCGGTGGTGAGCGGCCTGAAGCGCATCAGCAAGCCTGGCCTGCGGGTGTATGCCCGCAAGACCGAGATCCCCCGCGTGCTGGGCGGACTCGGCACGGCCATCCTGTCCACCTCCCACGGGATCATGACCGGGCAGAGCGCCCGGAAGCTGAATCTCGGTGGCGAGGTCCTCTGTTACGTCTGGTAGGGAGCGAGCTCGATGTCCCGTATCGGTCGAATGCCGATCCCGCTCCCGCCGGGCGTGGAGGTGACCCAGGAGGGCGCCAGCCTGAGCGTCCAGGGCCCGCTCGGCACGCTCCAGCGCGACATCCATCCGGAGATGGCGATCGAGCGCGGCGAAGGCGAGCTGCGCGTGGTGCGCCCCAGCGACGAGCCGCGCCATCGCGCGCTGCACGGCCTGACGCGGACCCTCGTCAACAACATGGTGGTCGGGGTCACGACCGGGTTCACCAAGGGCCTCGAGATCAGCGGCGTCGGCTACCGCGCGCAGCTGCAGGGCCCCAGGCTGGTCCTGGCGCTCGGCTACTCGCACCCGGTCGAGATCGACCCACCGGCCGGCATCACCTTCCAGGTCGAGACACCGACGCGCCTCGCCGTGGTCGGCGCCGACAAGGAGCTGGTCGGGCAGATGGCCGCCTTCATCCGCTCGCGCCGCAAGCCGGAGCCGTACAAGGGCAAGGGGATCCGATACGCGGGCGAGCAGGTCCTGCGCAAGGCCGGCAAGGCCGGCAAGGTCGGGACCGGCAAGTAGCATGATCAACAAGGATTCGCGCGACGCCCTGCGTCGCAAGCGCCACTCACGCCTTCGGCTGCGGATCGTCGGCAGCGCCGACCGACCGCGTCTGTCGGTCTTTCGCAGCACGAAGTTCATCTACGCGCAGGTGATCGACGACAGCAGCGGTCGCACCCTCGCCTCCGCCTCGAGCCGCGAGGCGAGCCTGGCGGTCGGCGCCGGCAAGGTCGACGCGGCCCGATCGGTGGGCCTCGCGGTCGCGCAGCGCGCAAAGGCGGCGGGCGTGCGTGCCGTGGTCCTCGACCGCGGTGGATATCGGTATCACGGGCGGGTTCGCTCGCTCGCCGAGGGCGCCCGCGAGGGCGGCCTCGACCTGTAGCGGAGGAACCATGGCTCGCATCGATCCGACCAAGCTCAACCTGGAGGAGAAGGTCGTCCAGATCAACCGCGTCGCGAAGGTGGTGAAGGGTGGACGCCGCTTCAGCTTCAGTGCCGTGGTGGTCGTGGGCGACGGCAACGGGATCGTCGGCGCCGGCCTCGGCAAGGCGGGCGAGGTCCCCGAGGCGATCCGCAAGGGCGTCGAGGACGCCAAGAAGCACCTCGTCAAGGTGCCGCTGGTCGGCACCTCCATCCCGCACATGGTGAGCGTCGACTTCGGCGCCAGCACCGTGCTGCTCAGGCCGGCCTCGCCGGGGACCGGCGTGATCGCGGGGGGCTCGGTGCGCGCCGTGGTCGAGGCGGCCGGCATTCGCGACATCCTCTCCAAGTCGATGGGCAGCACCAACCCGGTCAACGTGGTGCGAGCCACGATCGAGGCGCTCCGCTCCCTGCGCTCCGCCGACCAGATCGCGCTGAGCCGCGGCACAACCGCCGAGAAGCTTCTCGGCAAGCGGGGCGCCGAGGCCAGCCGTCGCCCGCACGAGTACGTCGAGCGTCCGGCGCCCGCCTTCCCGTCTGGAGGCGGCCGTGGCCGCTAGGCGCAAGGTGACTGCGGCCGGGCCCATGCTGCAGCGTCACCTGGGTGCGCTCGACGATCGGCCACAAGGCCGGCGCGCGCGGCACGATCCGCGCGCTCGGGCTGCATCGGCTGCACCAGAGCGTGCAGGTCGCCGACACCGCGGTCAACCGGGGGATGCTGCGTCGCGTCGCCTTCCTGGTGACCGTCGTCGAGCCCTCGGCGAGCAAGGCCCAGGGCGAGGCGGAGGGCTAGATGAAGCTCCACCATCCGAAGCCGAATCCAGGTTCGCACAAGCCGTCGCGGCGCCTCGGGCGCGGTCACGGCTCCGGGCGCGGCAAGACCGCGGGCCGCGGCACGAAGGGCCAGAAGGCGCGCGCCGGCGGCGGCATCCCGGCGTGGTTCGAGGGCGGCCAGACGCCGCTCCACGTGCGCACGCCGAAGCTGCACGGCTTCAAGAACCGGTTCCGGGTCGAGTACGCGCCGCTGAACCTCGGTCGCCTGACCGATGCCGCGGCGGGGACCCTGATCACGCCCGACGTGCTGCGCCACGACGCCCTGCTGCGCGACCAGAAGACCCGCCCGATGCCGGTCAAGATCCTGGGCGGCGGCGACGCACCGCGCGGCGTGACGATCCATGCCCACGCCTTCACGCGGTCCGCGCTGGCCAAGCTGGCCGCCGCGGGGAGCACCGCCCAGCTGATCAGCTGGCCGGATGGCGCCCCGATCGAGTTCGTGCCGGCCGAGGCGCCGGTGACGGCCAGGGATCGCAAGGAACGCAAGGCCCGCAAGGGGAAGCCGGCGGCTGAGAACGTCGCGTCACAGGACGCCTCGGCCGAGGAGACGGTGGCCGAGCCGGCTGCGCCCGAGGAGGCATCGGTCGACGCGCTCGCGGCAGACACCGAGAGCGAGTCCTGAGGTGATCGAGTCCCTGGTCCAGGCCTTCCGGGCGCCGGACATCCGGCGCAAGATCCTCTTCACGCTGGGGATCCTGCTCGTCTTCCGGGCCCTGACCAACGTGCCGGTCCCGAACGTCAACCAGGCGCAGCTCACGAACCTGTTCCAGACGAACCAGCTGCTCGGCCTGCTCGACCTCTTCTCGGGCGGCGGCCTGGCCACCGCCTCGATCATCGGGATGGGGGTGAACCCCTACATCAACGCCAGCATCATCATGCAGCTGATGCAGGGCGTGATCCCGAGCCTCGGCGAGCTCGCCCGCGAGGGGGAGTACGGGCGCAATCGGCTCAACCAGTACACCCGCCTGCTGACGGTGCCGATGGCCTTCGCCCAGGGCTATGGCTTCTCGGTGCTCCTGTCGGCCAACGGCGTCATCCCGGCCTCGCCGCTCTTCTCGTTCGAGACCCTCTCGCTGCTCCTCTCCTTCACCGCCGGCACGATCCTGCTGATGTGGCTCGGCGAGCTGATCAGCGAGCGCGGCCTGGGGAACGGCATCAGCTTCATCATCTTCGCGGGGATCGTCGGACGGCTGCCGCACCGCGCTGCCCCGATCGTCACCGGCCCCGACGGGCTGCTGCGGATCATCCCGTTCATCATCATCGCGATCATCGTGATCGCCGGGGTGGTCTTCATCAACGAGGGGCAGCGCCGCATCCCGGTGCAGTACGCCAGCCGCGTGCGTGGGCGCCGCATGTACCAGGGCCAGACCCAGTACCTGCCGCTCAAGGTGACGATGGCCGGCGTGATCCCGATCATCTTCGCGATCAGCATCCTGCTCTTCCCGGCGCAGATCGCCCAGTACTTCACCACCTCGACGATCGACTGGGTCAAGAGCGTCGCGCAACTTCGTGGTCACCAACCTGAGCCAGAGCAACCCGATCGTGTACGGCGCGCTCTACTTCGTGCTGGTCGTCTTCTTCACCTACTTCTACACCGCCTTCCAGTTCAGGCCCGATCAGACCGCGGACTACCTCCGCAAGAACGGCGGCTTCATCCCCGGCATCCGGCCGGGCAAGCCGACCGAGGACTTCCTGTCGCGGGTCACCAACCGAATCACGCTCGGCGGCGCTCTCTTCCTGGCGTCCCTCGCCGTCCTGCCGCTGGTGGTGACCGCCGCGATCCCCGGGACCCAGGGCCTGCAGCTCGGCGGCACGAGCGTCCTGATCGTGGTCAGCGTGGTGGTCGAGACGATGAAACAGCTGGAGGCGCAGATGCTGATGCGTCACTACGAGGGCTTCATCCGGTGACCGATTCGGGCGGCGGCCCGGCGGCGTCGTCCACCCGGCGAATCCTCCTGCTGGTGGGCCCGGTCGGCGCTGGGAAGGGGACCCAGGCGGAGGTCCTCAACCAGGAGCTGGGGCTCGTCCACCTCGCCTCCGGCAACCTCTTCCGACAGGCGCTGCGCGACGGCACGCCGCTCGGCGAACAGGCGCGCGTCTACATGCAGCGTGGCGACCTGGTGCCAGACGAGATCACGATCAAGATGTTCATGCACGAGCTGGCCCAGCCGGCCGCGGGGGGCGGGGCGATCCTGGATGGCTTTCCGCGCACGGTTGCCCAGGCGCGGGCGCTCGACGCAACGCTCGCGGCGCGCGGGGAGCGGATCGAACGCGTCATCTCGATCGAGGTGCCGGTCGAGGAGCTGGTGGCCCGGGTCGCCGGGCGGCGGGTCTGCCCCGAGTGCGGCACGCCCTACCACGTCGTCACCGATCCACCCGAGGTGACGGACATCTGCGACCGCGATGGCGCGCAGCTGCAGCAGCGCGACGACGACCGGCAGGATGTGGTCCGCGCGCGCCTGGCGAAGCAGATGCTGCCGATGCTCGAGGTGCTGGAGTACTACGAGCGGACCGGGATCGTGCAGCGCGTCGACGGCAGGCAGCCGATCGCCGCGGTGACCGCCGAGATCCTGGCCGGCCTGGCCAGCGGCTCGTGATGGCGACCGATCGATGGTGACCATCAAGCGCCCCGAGGAGATCGCCCGCATGCGCCATGCCGGCACGATCCTGGCCGAGGTGCTGCGACAGCTCGAGGCCGCCCTTCAGCCGGGGGTCACCACGGCCGAGCTGGACACGCTGGCCGAGCGGATGATCCGGGACGCGGGGGCGGTTCCATCGTTCCTGGGCTACGGCGGGTCACGCGGCCAGGTCCCGTTTCCCGGGTCGATCTGCGCCTCGATCAACGACGAGGTGGTGCACGGCATTCCGTCCACGACCCGACGGATCCGGACCGGCGACGTGGTGAAGCTCGACGTGGGCTGCATCTGGCAGGGTTGGCATGCCGACACCGCCCGCAGCTTCGCGGTCGGGCCGGCGCCAGAGCCCGTCGCCACGCTGATCGACGCCACTCGGCGGGCGATGCTGGCCGGGATCGCGGCGGCACGGCCGGGGAACCGGCTGGGGGACATCGGGGCCGCCATCGAGGCGGTGGCGCACGAGCACGGCTACGGCATCGTGCGGCCGTTCGTCGGCCACGGCATCGGGACCGCCATGCACGAGGATCCGCAGGTGCCCAACTACGGGCGGGCGGGGACCGGGATGCGCCTCGAGGCGGGGATGTGCTTCGCCATCGAGCCGATGTTCAACCTGGGCGGCGACGACGTCGCGGTGCTCGACGACGGCTGGACGGTGGTGACCGCCGACGGCAGCCTCTCCGCCCACTTCGAGGACACCATCGCGGTCACCGAATCGGGCCCCGACGTGCTCTCCCGTGCCTGAGAACGAGGCTGGATTGGGCGTTGTGCGCCGGGAGCCGGCTCATGTATACTTCCCTTTCCGTGGTCGCCGCGTGCGGCGGCCTTTCCGTGTGTTCCCAACCGAGTAGCAACCAACCAGCAGATCGAGGGTGCGTAGCGCTTGGCGAAGAAGGATGCGATCGAGGTCGAGGGAGAGGTCGTTCTTCCCCTGCCGAACGCGATGTTCAAGGTGCGACTGGAGAATGGTCACGAGGTTCTCGCCCACATCTCCGGCAAGCTGCGCCAGAACTTCATCCGCATCCTGCCCGGCGATACCGTCCGCGTCGAGCTGAGTCCGTACGACCTCACCCGGGGTCGCATCACCTACAGGATGAGATGAAGGTTTCTGCCTCCGTGAAGCCGCGCTGTGAGCGCTGCAAGGTCATCAAGCGCTCCGGCGTGGTGATGGTCATCTGCGTCATCCCCAAGCACAAGCAGCGACAGGGGTAGTGCAGCGCAGGTGGCACGCATCGCCGGCGTCGACATTCCCCGCGAGAAGCGGGTCGTCGTCTCCCTCACCTACATCCACGGGATCGGGCCAAGCTCGTCGCTCAAGATCCTGACCGCGGCCAACGTCCCGCAGGCGACGCGCGTGCGGGACCTCACCGAGGAGGAGGTCAACCGCCTCCGCGAGGTGATCGACAAGCGCTTCAAGGTGGAGGGCGACCTCCGCCGCGAGGTGAGCATGAATATCAAGCGGCTGATGGAGATCGGCTCCTACCGGGGCATTCGCCATCGGCGCAACCTCCCGGTGCGCGGCCAGCGCACCAAGACGAACGCACGTCAGCGCCGCGGCCCGCGCAAGACGGTCGGCGTTCGGCGCAAGAAGTAAGCGACCAGGAGACCCATGGCTGAGCGAAAGCGCGCGGCACGCACCAAGAAGCGCGAGAAGAAGAACATCCCGACCGGGCATGCCCATATCCAGTCGACCTTCAACAACACGATCGTGACGATCACCGACGCGACCGGGAACGTGGTCAGCTGGGGGAGCGCCGGGCTGGTCGGCTTCAAGGGCTCCCGCAAGAGCACCCCGTACGCCGCCGCCCAGACCGCCGACGGCGCCGCCAAGCGCGCGATGGAGCACGGCATGCGCCAGGTCGAGGTCTTCGTCAAGGGTCCGGGCGCCGGCCGCGAGCAGGCGATCCGCTCCCTCCAGACCGCCGGCCTGGAGGTGACCGCCATCACCGACGTCACGCCGATCCCGCACAACGGCTGCCGCCCGCCGAAGCGGCGCAGGGTCTAAAGAGACGCATGGCACGCTACACCGACCCGGTCTGCCGCATCTGCCGTCGCGAGGGGCTGAAGCTCTTCCTGAAGGGGAGCCGCTGCTTCTCCAAGAAGTGCGCCTTCGAGCGCCGCAGCTCGCCGCCCGGCATGAACACCCAGCGCCGCCGCAAGGTGAGCGAGTACGGCATCCAGATGCGCGAGAAGCAGAAGGTGCGCCGCAGCTATTCGGTGCTCGAGAAGCAGTTCCGCAACTACTTCGAGAAGGCCGAGCAGGGCAAGGGGATGACCGGCGAGAACCTGCTGCGGATGCTCGAGATGCGCCTCGACAACGTGGTCTTCCGGATGGGCTTCGCCCGCTCGCGGGCGGAGGCACGCCAGCTGGTCAATCACCGGCACTTCAGCGTGAATGGCCGTCCGACCAACATCCCCAGCTTCGGGACCAAGATCGGCGACCGGATCGAGGTCCGGGAGAGCCGACGCGGTCGCGAGATCTTCCGTACCGCAGCCGAGACGATGAAGTCGGCGTCCATCCCCGAGTGGGTGAGCATCGACGCCGCCAAGCTCGCCGGATCGGTGCTGTCCGAGCCGGCCCGGGAACAGATGCCGCTCGAATTCAACGAGCAGCTCGTCGTCGAGTACTACTCGCGATAAATGCAGGAGCCAGACGCCTTCATGATCGAACTTGAGACCACGCCGACCACCCGCATCGAGGAGGTCGAAACGCGCGGCGACCTGTCCATCTTCGAGGTCAACCCCCTGGCCGATGGCTACGGGGTCACCCTCGGCAACGCGCTGCGGCGCGTCCTGCTCAACTCGCTCGAGGGCGCGGCCGTCACCTCCGTCCAGGTGGCCGGCGTCTTCCACGAGTTCAGCACCATCGACAACGTCAAGGAGGACGTCACCCAGATCGTCCTCAACATCAAGAAGCTGCGGCTGCGCTCCTTCGCGCGGCACGCGGTCACGCTCAAGCTGATGAAGCGCGGGGCCGGCCCGGTCACCGCCTCCGACATCGCCGAGTCGGCGGACGTCGAGATCGTCAACCCCGAGCTGCTCCTGCTCACCCTCGACTCGGACGCCGGATCGATCGAGATGGACCTGACCGTGGAGACCGGCGTCGGCTACCGCCCCGCCGAGCACGCGGAGGACCTGCCGATCGGGATCATCCCGGTGGATGCCATCTTCACCCCGGTGCGACGGGTCAACTTCATCGTGAGCGACACGCGCGTCGGGCAGATGACCAACTTCGACCGCCTGACGCTCGAGATCGAGACCGATGGCACCACCACCCCCAAGGCCGCGCTCTCGGCGGCCGCGGAGATCCTGGTCCGTGAGTTCAGCCGATTCGCCGAGATCGGGCGACGCCCGCTGCCGGGGGCCGAGGAGGTCCCCGCCCTGGTGAGCGCCAACCTGCTCGACGCCCCCATCGAGGAGCTCGACCTGCCGATGCGGGCCTACAACAGCCTCAAGCGCAACAACATCACCAAGATCGGCCAGCTGCTGGCGCTCGGCGACGACGAGCTGCTGCGGATGCGCAACTTCGGCAAGAAGAGCCTCGACGAGATGAAGGAGCGGCTCGCGCTGCGCGGCTTCATCGTCCCCGAGAGCGAGTCCGGCTCGGCCGACGAGTCGGATCTCCCCGCCGCGGCGGAGCTCGACGAGGCGGCCGCCGCCGAGCTCGATCGGGAAGGCTGAGAGATGCCCCATCGGTTGGCCGGTCGCAGGCTCGGTCGCGCGAGCGACCATCGGCTGCACATGCTGGACAACCTGGCCGTCTCCGTCCTGCGCTTCGAGAAGGTGAGGACCACCGAGGCGAAGGCCAAGGAGGTCCGCGGGCGGGTCGATCACATGATCACGCTGGCCAAGCGCGGTGGTCTCTCGGCGCGCCGCCTGCTCGTGGCTCAGATGCCCGACGAGCCGCTCATCATCGAGAAGCTGATGAGCGAGCTGGCCACCAAATACGCCGACCGCAGCTCCGGCTACACCCGCATCGTGAAGATCGGGCCACGCCTGGGGGATGCGGCGGCGATCGTCCAGATCGAGCTGGTCTGAGAAGACCCGCCGCGAGAAGGGCGGACAATGGAAGACGGACCGATCCCGACCGCTGAGCGCCGTTGCGCACGGGCGGTGATCGAGTACGACGGAACCGACTTCGCCGGCTCCCAGTACCAGCCGAACGCTCGGACGGTGCAGGGGGAGCTGGAGGAGGCGCTTAACAGACTGACCGGCGAGCGGGCACGGGTCCGCTTCGCCGGGCGAACCGATGCCGGGGTGCATGCCACCGGCCAGGTCGCGGCCTTCTGCCTCGCTCGCCGCCGTCGCGGCGAGGGGATCGGATGGCCGGAGCTGCGGCGACGGCTGAATGCCGTCCTCCCGCCCGACCTGGCGGTACGCTCGCTCCGACCAGCGTCCGCGGGATTCGACCCGCGGCGCGACGCCGAGGCGCGCATCTACCGCTACCGGATCCGGATGGCGGGGGACAAGCGGGCGGTGGACCGGCATCGGACGCTCGAGATCGGCGAACGGCTCGACGTCGCGGCCATGCGGTCGGCGGCGGCGGAGCTGCTCGGGGAACGCGACTTCGCGGCCCTCGGCAGCGACCCGCGGGGCCGAACGGTCCGGCACCTGCAGGAGGTGTCGGTCGTGCGCAACGGCACCTCGGTGCAGGTTCGCGTCACGGCCAACGCGTTCCTGCGGCGCATGGTGCGCAGCATCGTGGCCCTCCTGCTGGAGGCGGGACACGGGAGGCTCGCACCCGGATCGGTCGCCGGAGCTGCTCGACGCGGGCGAGCGCGCGCTTCATGGGCGCGCCGCGCCGGCGCGCGGGCTGACGCTCGAGCGGGTCATCTATCCGAAGAGGTCGGCGCGGGAGCAAGTGAGGACCAAGGCAACGTGAAGACGTACGCAGTCAAGGCGAGCGAGATCGAGCGCAGCTGGTGGGTGGTGGATGCCGCCGACCAGACGCTGGGTCGCCTCGCCACGCGCATCGCCACGCTGCTCGAGGGCAAGCACAAGCCGGTCTACTCCCCGCACCTGGACACCGGCGACCACGTGGTGGTGATCAACGCGGAGAAGGTCAAGGTGACCGGCAACAAGCTGACCCAGAAGTCGTACTACCGCCACTCCGGCTATCCCGGTGGGCTGAAGGAGGAGAGCCTCCAGGCGCTCATGGCGCGCAAGCCCGAGATCGTGATCGAGCGGGCGGTGAAGGGGATGCTGCCGCAGAACCGCCTCGGCCGGGCGATGTTCAAGAAGCTCCGGGTCTACCGCGGGGCGGAGCACCCCCACCAGGCGCAGTCGCCGACCGCCGCGCAGCTGTAAGAGGAACGCATCGAAGTGAGCACCAGCTACCTCTACGGAACGGGCCGACGCAAGGAGGCGGTCGCGCGCGTGCGGCTGCTCCCCGGCGACGGCAGCATCGTGGTCAACGGCAAGGACGCCGCCGACTACTTCGGCGGGACGCCCGGCCTGGCCACGCTGCGCCTCCCGTTCCGCGTGACCGAGACCGAGGGGCGCTACTCGGCGAGCGTGCTGGTGGCCGGCGGCGGCTTCTCCGGCCAGGCCGGCGCGATCCGCCACGGCATCGCGCGCGCCCTGCTGAGCGCCCATCCCGACGCCCGCAGCGCCCTCCGCGCGGCCGGCCTGCTGACCCGTGACCCGCGGGCCAAGGAGCGCAAGAAGTACGGCCTGAAGCGGGCCCGCAAGGCGCCGCAGTACACCAAGCGCTAGCCGGCGAGCCATCGAGTCCCGGGACGGGATTTCCAGGACCCTTTGGTATCATCGGCTCCCGTGTTGGACGCCATCACCGACTTTCTCAAGTTCTACCTGGGCACCTGGACGTCTCTCCTCGACATCCTGCTGGTGGCGGTCGTCATCTATTGGCTCTTCATCCTGATCCGCGGCACCCGGGCGGTGCGGATCGTGATCGGCCTCTCGATCCTGTACCTGGTCTACCTCGGCGCCCAGGTGGCCAACCTCAGGCTCCTCTCGAACCTGCTCCAGACCGGCGCGGTGGTGGGGCTCTTCGCGATCGTGGTCGTCTTCCAGCCTGAGCTGCGACGAGCCCTGGAGCAGATCGGCCGCTTCGGCTCGTTCAACCGATTCTTCGTGAGCAACGACGTCGCCGCGGCCGAGCGGGTCGCCCGCGAGATCAGCCGCGCGGCGCGCCTGCTCGCCGGCTCTCGCCACGGGGCGCTGATCGTGCTCGAGCGGGAGACCGGGCTGGCCGATCTCGCCGCCGAGTCCGGCGTGCTGCTGCACGCGGACCTGCGTGCCGAGCTGCTGGCGACGCTCTTCTACCACGGGACCGCGCTCCACGACGGCGCGGTGATCATCTCCGGCGAGCGGATCCTGGCCGCGGGCGTGCTGCTTCCCCTCTCGCAGAACGTGCTCGACTCGGAGCGCTACGGGACCCGGCATCGAGCCGCGATCGGGATCAGCGAGCAGTCCGACGCCATCGTCATCGTGGTGAGCGAGGAGACGGGGTCGATCTCGCTGGTGATGCGCGGGCGGATCGAGCGCAACCTGACCGAGGAGCAGCTGCGCCGCCGCATCCTGAACCTGATCCGCCCGCCGACCCCGCGCCGGCAGGCGCCGCTCCTGCGCCGCTCGCTGGAGGGACGCTGGGGCGTCGACGCGGCCGAGCCCGAGGCACCGATCGATCCCGACGCCCGCGTGGTGAGCGTTGCCGGCGAGGAGATCCCACCCAGCTCCCGCGGAGCCGGTCGAGGCCGCCGCCGCGACCACCGCGAAGCGCCCCTAGATGGCCTGGCTCGTCCGCAACTGGGCGCTGAAGCTGGGTGCGGTCGCCCTGGCGACGATCCTGTACACCGGCCTCGTCTTCTCCGGCTCGTTCAGCGAGCAGGACTTTCCCGGCGTCTCGGTCACGACCCTCGCCCAGCCCCAGGACACGTACCTCCTCACCCAGCAGCTCGGCACGGTCGACATCCACTACCGGATCGAGGCCGAACACGCCGGGCCGGGTGACGGCCGGGTCCTTTGCGGTCACCGTCGACCTGGCGGCGTACGACATGTCGCAGGCCCCGGAGCTGCAGTCGCTGCGCATCCTCGTCCGCCCGGTGACGTCGGGCATCACGGTCATGTCCTACGTGCCGAGCACCGTCTCGGTCGCGCTCGACCGTCTCGAGGAGACGCAGGTGCGCGTCGCCGTCGACAACGGCGAGGTGCCCGAGGGGCTCGAGATCAGCACGCCGCAGATGAGCGTCCGCCAGGTGACGGCCAGCGGACCCGAATCGCTCCTGCACCGGGTGGACCGCGCGCTGGCCACGGTCCGCATCGACGAGTCGGGGATCGACTGCTGCGGCCAGGTCGACCTCGTTCCGGTCGACATCGACGGGCGACGGGTCGAGTCGGTTGAGCTGAACCCCTCCACCGTGCGCGTGCAGATCGACGTCAGCACGGTCGAGACGAGCCGCACCGTGCCGATCCGCCCGCTGCTGACCGGCGCTCCGGCCGCCGGCTTCGAGGTCGGCACGGTGAGCGCGGAGCCATCGGTGGTGACCCTGCGCGGCGCGCCGGAGGTGCTGGCGGCCATCGCCGAGGTGCTCACGGAGCCGATCAGCCTCTCGGGCAGCAGATTCGACGCTGCATGCCACGGCGAACCTGGTGATCCCCGACGGCGCGCGGCTCGCCGACCCCGCGGACGCCGAGCCGGCCGTCGTGGTCGAGATCCGCGAGACGATCGCGACTCGAACCCTCGTGCTCGGCCTGGCCTGCTCCGGCGAGCCGCCGGGAAGCGCCTGCCTGCCCCACATCGGGCAAGTGGCGGTCACGGTGCGGGGCACGGTCACCGTCCCTCAACGCGCTCGATCCGGCTGACCTGACCGTCGATCCTCGACGTCGCCGGGCTTGCGCCGGGAGATCACCTGGTACAGCCCAGCCTGACCCTCCCCGAGGGCGTCACCCAGGTCACCATCTCACCGATCTCGGTGACGGTGACCATCGTCCCGCCGGCGACGCCGGCGCCCTGATGGGTCGACTCTTCGGAACGGACGGCATCCGCGGCGTCGCCAATGTCGATCTGACGCCGATCCTCGCCTACGACCTGGGGCGCGCGGTCGGCCACCTCCTCGAAGCCTCGGGTCGCCGGGTCGTGATCGGGCAGGACACCCGCCGCTCCGGCGAGATGCTGGTGGCCGCGGCCTCCGCCGGCCTTGCGTCGGTCGGCGCCGATGCGATCCAGCTCGGCGTCGTCACCACGCCGTGCCTGGCCCACGCGGCGGCGAGCGGCGACTTCGCGGCGGGCATCATGGTCTCGGCCTCGCACAACCCCGCGGAGGACAACGGGCTCAAGGTCCTCTCCGGAGGGCGGAAGATCGACGACGAGGTGGAGGAGGAGCTCGAGCGGCTCATCTTCCAGGCCGAGTCGCTGCCCGGCGCCGCGAACGCCGAGATCGGGCGCATCACCCGCGCCGATGAGCCGGTCGCGGCCTACCGCGCCGCGCTGGTGGCACAGGCCGGGGACGCGCTGCGCGGCATGCGCATCGGCCTCGACTGCGCCAACGGCTCGGCGTCGGTGATCGCCCCGGACCTGCTGCGAGAGCTGGGAGCTTCGGTGACCGTGCTCTCGGCGACGCCGGACGGCGTGAACATCAACCTGGGCTGCGGCTCGATGCACCCGGAGGCGCTGGCCGCCGCGGTGGTCGCCGGCGGCCTCGAGCTGGGGATGGCGTTCGACGGCGACGCCGACCGGCTGATCGCGGTGGACGAGCACGGGACGATCGTGGACGGCGACGGCGTGATGGGGATCTGCGCCCTCGCTCAGCTGGCGGCCGGCACGCTGCGACATGGGATCCTG
Organism: uncultured Chloroflexia bacterium; assembly: GCA_963782015.1. Taxonomy (GTDB): domain Bacteria; phylum Chloroflexota; class Limnocylindria; order QHBO01; family QHBO01; genus CF-167. The sequence goes on along the minus strand of CAWAHY010000002.1, from coordinate 11,070 downwards.
GTCACGACGGTGATGAGCAACGGCGGCCTGGAGCGCGCCGTCACCGAGGCGCGGCGGGCGCGTGCTCCGCACTCCGGTCGGTGACCGTCACGTCCTCGAGGCGATGGAACGCGCGGACGCCTCGCTTGGCGGCGAGCAATCGGGACACGTCATCTTTCGGGATGTCGCCTCGACCGGCGACGGGATCCTGACCGGCATCCTGCTGGCGCGCACGCTGCGCGCCGCCGGCGCCACGCTCGGCGAGCTGGCTGCCCAGATTCCGAGGCTTCCGCAGGTGGTGATAAACTCAACCGTCCGCCACCGGGACCAGTGGGAGATCGATCCGGAGTTCGCGGCCGCGGTGACGGAGGCCGACGCCCGTCTCGGCGCGCGTGGACGGATCCTGGTGCGACCCTCCGGGACGGAGCCGAAGATCCGGATCATGGTCGAGGGCGAGGACGCTGACGAGATCAACCAGATCGCACGCGAGCTCTCCGAGCTCGCGACTGCCCGACTGAACTAGGAGCTGCCGAAGGCATGTGCGGCATCGTCGGGTACGTGGGTCCGCGTGACGCGGCCCCGATCCTGCTGGAGGGGCTGCGACGGCTGGAGTACCGCGGCTACGACTCGGCCGGCATCGCCGTGCTCACCGCGGCCGGCGAGGTCTTCGTCGAGAAGAAGGCGGGCAAGCTCTCCAACCTGACCGAGCACCTCAACGGCGGGGCTCCGGCCGGGCACCCGGGGATCGCGCACACCCGCTGGGCGACGCATGGCCGCCCCAACGACGAGAACGCCCATCCGCACCGTGACTGCACCGGCCGCCTGGCGCTGATCCACAACGGGATCATCGAGAACTACGCCGAGATCAAGGAACGGCTGCTGGCCGGCGGACATCGGTTCACCTCGGAGACCGATACCGAGGTGCTGGCCCACCTGATCGAGGAGCGCTACAGCGGCGACCTGGTGGCCGCGGTGCGCGACGCGCTCAACGAGGTGCGCGGCGCCTATGCCATCGGGGTGATGCACCTCGACCATCCGGACCGGATCGTGGGGGCGCGCATGAACGTGCCGCTCATCGTCGGGCTGGGCAACGGCGAGGCGTTCCTGGCGAGCGACGTGCCGGCCATCCTGGAGCACACCAAGAACGTCGTCATCCTCCAGGAGGGCGACATCGCCGACATCACGGCCGATGGGGTCACCATCACCGGCATGGACGGCGTCGGCGTGCAGCGGCCGGTCACCCGCATCCGCTGGAGCATCGAGGCCGCCGAGAAGGGTGGCTTTCCGCACTTCACCCTGAAGGAGATCTACGAGCAGCCGCACGCCATCCAGGAGGCGCTGCGCGGCCGGGTCGACGATGACGGCAACGTGCACCTGCCCGAGCTCGACGCGATCGAGGAGAAGCTGCGGGCGGTCGAGCGCGTCTACCTGGTCGGCTGCGGCACCGCGCTCTTCGCCGGCCAGGTCGGCGCGCACCTGATCCAGAGCTGGGTGGGGCTGCCGGCGGTCGGTCAGATCGGCTCGGAGATGCGCTACTCGCCACCGCCGATCGACGGCAAGACGCTGGTCATCAGCGTCAGCCAGTCCGGCGAGACGGCCGACACCCTGGCGCCCCAGAAGCTGGCGGCCGAGAAGGGTGCCGTGATCGTGGTCGTCACCAACGTGGTCGGCAGCGCCCTCACCCGCGAGGCCGATGCGGTCTGCTACCTGCAGGCCGGGCCCGAGGTGGCGGTCGCCTCCACCAAGGCATTCGTGACCCAGGTGGTGGTGCTCCAGATGATCGCCCTGCACCTCGCCCAGCTGCGCGGCACGCTGAGCGACCGCCGGCGTCGGTCGTTCGGGCTCGCGCTGCGCGAGCTCCCCGGCCAGGCGGCCGAGGTGCTCAAGCTGGCGCCGCAGATCAAGAAGCTCGCGCTGCGCTGGGCCGAGGTCCGCGACGTCATGTTCGTGGGCCGCGCCCTCGGCTTCCCGGTCGCGATGGAGGGTGCCCTCAAGCTCAAGGAGCTCTCCTACGTGCACGCCGAGGGCTACGCCGCCGGTGAGCTGAAGCACGGCCCGATCGCCCTGCTCGACCCGGAGACGCCGCTGGTCGCGATCGCGACCCGGGGCGCCACCTACGAGAAGGTGGTCAGCAACGTGGCCGAGGTGCACGCCCGCGAGGCGCCGGTGGTCGCCATCGCGACGGTCGGGGACGAGTCGATCGACCGCTACGCGCAGGACGTCCTGTACGTCCCCGAGACGCTCGAGGAGATGGCGCCGGCGATCGCGATCATCCCGCTCCAGCTCCTCGCGTACGAGGTGGCTGTGGCCCGCGGCACCGACGTCGACCAGCCCCGCAACCTGGCGAAGTCGGTCACCGTCGAATAGCCGCGAGGCTGGCATGAGCCGTCACGAGATCGGCGTCGACCTGATCGACATCGACCGCATCGTCACGACCCTGGGGCGCTTCCCGGATCGGTTCCGGCAGCGTGTCCTGACCGACGGCGAGGCGCGCTACTGCGGGACCCGTGCCGAGCGGATCGCCGGGCGCTGGGCCGCCAAGGAGGCGATCAGCAAGGTCCTCGGCCTGGGCGTGCGCGGGGTCGGCTGGCGCGAGATCGAGATCCTGCCCAACTGGGCAGGTGCCCCCCAGGTCCGCCTGCACGCTCGAGCGGCCGCCCGCGCCGCCGCACTGGGGCTCGAGGACGTGAGCGTGACGATCTCGCACGAGCGCCACATGGCGGTGGCGGTGGCGGTCGCCCACCGCGGCTCGGACGGCTAGGCCGATGGCCACCGCCGGGCTCACCCAGGGCTGGGTCGCCAAGCGCCTGCCGCCGCGCCCGGCGCGGTCCCACAAGGGCACCTTCGGCCGGCTGCTGATCGTGGCGGGCTCGCTCGAATACGCCGGAGCAGCCCTGCTGACCGGGCTCGGCGCCATCCGTGCCGGGGTCGGGCTGGCCTGCCTGGCGACGCCCGAGGCGGTTGGGCTGCGTCTCCTGGGGCTGGTCCCGGAGCTGACCGCGATGCTCCTCGTCGAGGAGGCGCCGGGCCTGACGGCCCCCGCCGGCTGGCGACGCCTGGGGACCGAGGCGCCGGCCTACGACGCGCTCGTGATCGGGCCGGGACTCGGGCGCCAGCCCGCCACCCTGCGCCGGGCGCGGCACTTCATCGGCGAGATCCATCACCCCGCCGTGGTCGACGCGGACGCGCTGGTGGCCCTGGCCGAGGTCCAGCGCTGGTGGCAACCGATCACCGCCGCCGCTGGTGCTCACGCCGCATCCCGGCGAGATGGCGCGCCTGCTCCGCCTGCCAGAGGGTGAGAAGCTCTCTGACGACGACGCGCGGCGCGCAGAGGCCGCCCAGGCCGCGGCTGCGCGCTGGGGCCAGGTGGTCGTCCTGAAGGGGGCGCACACGGTGGTCGCCTCGCCGAACGGGGACCTGCTCCGCTCCGACATCGCCACGCCGGCGCTCGCCACCGCGGGCAGCGGCGACGTGCTGGCCGGCGCGATCGGCGCGTTCCTGGCGGCCGGGCTCTCGCCCTTCGACGCCGCGGGCTGCGGCGTGGCCGTGCACGGTGCGGCGGGCCTGCTGGCGGAGGATCGCATCGGTCGGGCCGGCGTCGTGGCACGTGACATCGCCAACCTGCTGCCGAACGCCATCGAGCAGCTTCGCGGCGGCCGCTCCGCGTGACGGAGCCGGCGGCTCGCAGCCCGCACCGGGCCTGGATCGAGATCGACCATTCCGCGCTGGCCGGCAACCTGGGGGTCGTGCGCCGCCTGGCCGGGGAGCGGAGCGTCATCGCCGTGGTGAAGGCCAACGCCTACGGTCACGGCGCGATCGAGGTCTCGCGCACGCTGCTGCGCCACGGCGTGGAGCGGCTGGCGGTCGCCACGCTCGGCGAGGGGCTCGCGCTGCGCGCAGCCGGGATCGAGGCGCCGATCATGCTGCTGTGGGGCCTCGGCGCGCCCGAGGCGGCGCCGGCGCTCGCGGCCAACCTCGAGCCGGTCGTCTACGACGACGCGGGCGTGGCGCTGCTCGAGGCTGCCGCGGCCAATGCCGGAGGTCGCGCATCGGTCCAGCTCAAGATCGACTCGGGGCTGGGGCGGCAGGGGATCGAGCCGGCCGCCGCCGTGGAGCTGGCACTGCGGATCGCGCGGAGCCGTCACCTGGCACTGGGCGGGACCTTCAGCCACCTGGCCGTCCCCGGCGAGGACGAGGCGTACACCGACGTCCAGCTGCTGCGCCTTGCGCAGGCCCTCGACGCCATGCGCTCGGCCGGCGTCGACCCGGGGCTCGTGCACGTGGCCGCCACCGGCGCCCTGCTGGCGGGTGCGGGGAGCCTGGGAGACGCGGTCCGCCCCGGGCTCGCGCTCTACGGGATGGCCCCACCCTGGGCCGGCAGCCGCGACCATGGCCTGCGCCCGATCCTCTCGCTGAAGGCGCTCCCGCTGCGGATCTTCGACCTCGCCGCCGGGGACCCGATCGGGTACGGGCTGCGCTACCGGCCTGAGCGCTCGACACGCATCGCCACGCTGGGGATCGGCTACGCCGACGGCTGGCCTCGAGCCCACGCCAACAACGGCTGGGTGCTGGTGCGCGGCGTCCGTCGTCCGATCGTGGGGGCGGTGAGCATGGACGGCATCACCGTCGATCTGGGCGATGGCCATGATGTAACCTACGCCGACGAGTTCGTCCTGATCGGCGAGCAGATGGGTGCCCGCATCGACGCCGATGAGGTCGCGGCCCAGCGACGCACCATCAACTACGAAGTGACGACCGCCCTCCGAGATCGCCTCTCGCGCGTGCACCTGCCGGAGGCCGCCACGGACGCCGGGTGAGGTCGTCGAGCGAGCGGCGGTGCCGCAGGGAGGGTCGAGCGTGGCGTCGGGCAGGCTGACGTCGGAGCCGGCTGACCTGCTGGCCGCTGAGCTCGAACGGCGTGGCGTCGGCGCTCCCGCGGCGATCCTGCTGGACGCCCACCGACCGCTCCTGCCGCTGATTCGCCAGGGCGCCATCTTCCTGGGACCACTGCTCGGCACGCTCCTCGGCGCCCGGCGCCACGGGATCCTGCGCCGGGCGATCCACGACCCGGCGACCTACGAGCGGCTCACCGCCGCGCTTGCCGGCGAGCCTCCCGAGGATCGAGCCTAGGATGCCGAACATCGGCGAGCTGGTCGCGCAGCTGATCCGCGTCCTGACCGATGCGGTGGGGTCGTCCTCGATGCGCCTGGGCGCCGCGCCGACCGTCGCGATCCTGCTCGTCCTGCTGGTCCTGCTCTCGCTCCTCGCCCGACCCAACGCGCGGTGGTCGGCGACGGACCTGGGACGCCTGGCGCGCGTGGGGAGGGCCATGGCCCTGGCGGCCGAGTCGGGCGCGGACGCCGCGGTCTCGCTTGGCAGCGCCGGGGTGGCCCGCGCGGCGTCGGCGACGGATCGCTTTCAGACGCTCGGCGCGCTGCCGCTGCTCGGGCACGTGGCGGAGGCCGCGGCGCGGGCCGGGGTCCCCCTGCTGGTGACCACCAATGATCCCGTCGCCGCGCTGCTGGCCGAGGCGACCCTGGTCGGGGCGCATCGGCGGACCGCCACGCCCGAGCGAGCATCCGCCTCGACGGTCGAATACCTCGGCGAGGGACGGGCGCTGGCTGCGGCCGAGGCCCTGGCCAGCGCGCAGACCCACGGGATTGCGGTCGTGGCCGGGGGCCTGGCAGAGGAGGGGCTGCTGATGCTGGACGGGGTGCTCGGCGACGCCGAGTGGAGCGTGGCCGGGACGGCGAGTGCCGTCCAGGCGGCGGGGCCGCTGCTGAATGGCGACGGCAGCCTGATCGGGCCGGAGCTCTTCCAGGCGGCCGGCGAGATCTCGGCCGGCAGCCACGCTCGCGACGCCGTGCTCGCGGCGAATCGGCTCATCTGGGGCGTGATCGGGGTCCTCCTGCTCGGGTCGGTCATCGCCTGGGCGGGCGGGCCGCAGGTCGCCGAGTTCCTGGCGGGCCGCTGACCTCGATGCGCCGTCAGCTGCTCACCGGCGTGGCCCTCGCCAGCGGGCTGCTGGTGCTCCTCGACCTGCTGATCGTCAACCCGTCGCTGGGGGATGCAGCCGGGGCGCTGAACGAGCTGCTGGTCCTCCTCGCGGCGGCCGCGGCCGTGGGTGGCGGCGCCACCCTGATCGCGCACCACGCCCGCGCCCTGGCCTCCGGCGACCGCGACTCGCTCGGCTCCATCGTCCTGCTGGTCGGGATGGGAGCGATCCTGCTCGCGGGCCTCCGCCCCGGCTCGAGCGGGAGCTCGGACCCGGTCGTGCTGTGGCTGGTCGCGGCCCTCCTGGCGCCGATCGCGGCCTCGCTCTTCGCGCTCCTCTTCATCTTCCTGCTGGGTGCCATGCGCCGCGGGTTCCGCCTCCGGTACCGCGAGACCGCCGTCATGGCCGGTTCGGCGTCGATCGTCATCGTGCTGCTGCTGCCGCTCGGCGGCCAGCTGGGCGACTGGCTGTCGGCGAGCGCGGACTGGGTCCGCGCCGTGCCGCTGGCCGGCGTCTTTCGGGGGCTGCTGATCGGGATCGGCGTGATGGTCGCGGTCAGCGCGGCCCGTTCGCTGCTCGTCCTGGACCGCGATGACGAGTAGCGCTCCGCCGCCTCCGCGCCGATCCGCCCTGCGCGCGCGCCTGCGTCGCGCCGCGCCGGCGGTGCTCCTGCTGCTGCTGCTCGGCGGGGCCTGGCTGGTGCCGCTCTCCGCCGACGACCCCGCGCTGCGCCTGGCGAGCCCGGACCGCTCGCGCATCAACCAGCTGCGGGCCGTCATCGGCAGCCTCCCGATCAACGCGCTGGTGCTGGTCGCCTGCGACGCCGACCTGGGCACCTACCCGGAGATCCGGGCGACGACGCGGGCGCTGCTCTCCGACCTGGCCGGCCACGGGGACCGGGTGGCCGTGGTCAGCTTCACGCCGGAGGGCCGTGCCATCTCCGCCGCCGAGCTCGATCGGATCGCCCGCGAGGGAGGGAGCCCACCGGCCGATCTCGGCTTCGTGGCGGGGGCCGAGGCCGGGCTGGTGCGGGGCATCGCCTCGATCGTGCCCGACGCGGCGCAGGGATCGACCGTCGACGCCATCCGCGAGCGTGGCGGAGGGATCGGCGCCTTCGACCTGGTCGTGGTCATCTCCGGCAGCGACCTGTCAGCCCGCAGCTGGGTGGAGCAGGTCGGAGCGCGCCTGCCCGATCTGAAGATGGCCGCCATCGCCCCCACCTTCCTCGACCCCGAGCTCGAGCCGTACCTGTCCTCGGGCCAGCTGGTTGCCCTGCTGGGGACCCTCCGCGAGGGGATCGTCTACGCCGAGGCGATCGGCGGGGATGCGGTCGCCGGCCCGGGCGCGATCCCGGCAGCGCTGCCGATGCTGGTCGGCATGCTGGTCGCGCTGGCGGCGCTCGCCGAGGCAGCGCTGCGGCGTCTGGGGATGCGGATCGTGCGTCCGCTCGGTCGCCGGCCGTCGTGAACGGATTCGCGGCCTCCGACCTGGGCGGGACCCTGGCGACCTGGGTCGCCGCCCTCGCCACCATCGGCGTCTGGTCGTACGTGGTCGGCGCACGCCGCATCTTCGTGCTGCTCCAATACCTCCTCGCCGGCCTCGCGACCGGCTACCTGGTGCTCCTGGCGATTCGCGACGTCCTGGTCCCGCGCCTCGCCGCGCCCCTGATCGAGAGCCCCGGCGACCACCTGCTCCTCCTGGTCGCACTGGTGCTCGTCGTGACCCTCGTTGGGGCGTCGTGGCTGCCGCGCCGAGCGACCGCTCCGGCCACGGCGATCCTGATCGGCGGGATCGCGGCATTCGCGCTGGGCGGTGCGGTGATCGGGACCATCCTCCCGCAGGTGGCCGCCGCGCTGCCGTCCTCGACCGCCGGCTCCCCTGACCTCACCAGCGAGATCCTCGCCCTGGCGATCACGGCGCTGGTGCTGGTCAGCTTCCTCCACGGCGCTCCGCGCGGCGCCCTCACGGCCCAGGCCGCCACCGTCGGACGCTGGCTGCTCATCGGCGGCATCGGGGGCTGGCTGGGCTTCCTCGTCGTCAGCCGCCTCTCCCTGTTGGTGGATCGGGTCGGTTTTCTGCTCGGCGATTGGCTTACCGTGCTCCGATGATGGTCGAGACACGCGAGACGGGGACCAGTCGGGCGACATCCGACCTGTCGCTGCTGGTCGACATCGGCTCCGCCTGGACCAAGGCCGCTGTCGTCGGGCGGACCGTCGGCCGCTGGCGGATCGTGGCGCACGCCGCCCAGCCGACCGCGTGGGACGAGGCGGAGCTGATCGCGACGCTCGCCGCGCGCCTCACCGGTCGCGTGGATCCGCGGGTCTCGGGCCGGATGGCCACCCTGCTCGAGGACGCCCCCCGGATCGCGGTCCACACGCCGGCTCGCCCGGGCCGCATTGCCATGGCGGCCGTCTCCTCGGAGCTCTCCGGCCGGGCGGCGCGCCGGGCGGCAGAGGCGGCGGGCTGGGTCGTGGTCGAGGCGGTCACGGCCGACGACGGGCGCACGGTCGCCGAGCGGCTGACCGCCCTGCAGTCGGCCGAGGTGGACGCCTGGCTGCTGGCCGGCGGCTTCGACCTGGAGGGCGGCGACGGCGCGCTGGAGATGGCCGGCCTGGTCGCCGCGGCCCGCGGCGGTGGCCGCTCGCCGGTCGTATGGGCCGGCTCGGCCAGCCTCACCGACCGGGTGAGCGCGTTCTTCGAGCCGGGCGTGGTCCGGGCGGTGGCCAATCCGCGTCCCTCCGCCGACCACGAGAATCCGCTGCCGCTGCGCCGCTTCCTCGATGCCCTCATCGAGCGGCTGGTGGAGCGCGGCGCCGCCCGCCAGCTGGCCCCGGTCGGCTTCGGCCGGGCCATCGCCGAGCTGGCCCGTGCGGCCCGGCTGCGGGTGGTGGGGGTCGACCTCGGCGCGCGCTACGCGACCTGGGCGAGCGCCGACGAGAACGGCATCGCCGACAGCCGCGTCGTCGCGTCGGGCGGGCTCGCCTCGCCCTCGCTCACCGTGTCGGGTGGCCCGGCTCGGATCGCGCACAGCCTGGCGGTGGCGATCGACGAGCTGGCGGTGGCCGACGCCCTGCAGAACCTGCGCGCGCGACCCGGCTCGCTGCCGCAGACCGACGAGGAGCTGGCGGTGGTGCACGGCGCCGCGCGGGCGCTCCTGGCCGACCTGGCGGCGAACGGCCAGGCCCTGGGCAGCATCGACCTGCTGATCGGATCGGGGCGGACCATCGCCGCCGCGCCGCTGCCCGCCCAGTCCATGCAGCTGCTGCTCGATGGGGTGCGCCCGGTCGGCATCGTGCAGGTCGCGATCGACCCGGCCGGGGCCCTGGGGCCGCTCGGCGCGCTGCGCGACGACGAGATCGTCGAGGGGCTCGGGACGTTGCGGGATGACCTCCTGACTCCCCTCGGTGCCGCGGTCGTGTGCCAGGGGGGTCGCTCCGGCCACGCCGCCATGCGCGTGACCGTCCATCGCGTCGGCTGGGCTTCCTTCGGCCCGATCGAGGTCCGCCCCGGCCAGGTCGAGGTGGTTCCGCTGCCTCGCGGCCAGGTCGCCGAGCTCGAGATCGAGCTCGATCCGGCGGCGAGCCTCGGCGCGCCGCGGCGCGCGCGACGGGTGCGTGCCACCGTCAGCGGGGGCGCGGTGGGCCTGGTGCTTGACGCCCGCGATGCGCCGCTCCTCCTGCCGCGGCGGAACGACGACCGGCGGGCGGTGCTCACCTCGTGGCGGGATGCCTTCCTGCGCGAGCCGCGCCCGACCGCCCCGGCGGCCGCATGATCGAAGCGTCGCTGCACCGCATCCCGCTGCCGCGCGGCACCGTGGTCAGCGTGCGGGTGGGCGCCGAGATCAGGCCCGATGAGGTGATCGGGATGCGTCGCGGCGCCCTCGCACCGGTTCGCGTGCCGGTCACGCGGCCCCTGCACCGACAGCCGGCCGAGATCGAGGAGCTGCTCACCGTGCGTCCCGGGGAGCGGGTCGAAGCGGAGCAGCCGATCGCGCTGGTCGAGGGCGGAGGCGCCGTGCTGGCGCCGATCGCGGGCCTGGTGGTCGCCGCCTCGCGGCGCGACGGCACCCTGCTGCTGGCCCCGCTCGGCCGGGAGGAGCCGGTGATCGGGCACGTCCGGGGGCGGGTGCGCGCGATCGAGGAGGGATCGCTCCTGGTCGAGGTCCCGGCGGCCCGCCTGCGAGGCGTCGGCGGGAGCGGTGAGGCCGTCCACGGTGAGCTGGTGGTCGGGGTGCGCAGCCCCGAGGACGAGCTGCGCGCGGCCGCCATCGACAGCGGTGCCACCGGCAAGATCCTGGTCGGGGGGTCGCGCGCCTCGGCCGAGACGCTGACGCGCGCCCGCGCCATGGGGGTGGCCGGGATCGTGCTGGGCGGCGTGCTCGACAAGGAGCTGCGCGACTTCGACGCGATCCAGCTGCGCCGCCGCGAGGCCGGCGGGATGACCGGCTCGTTCGGCATCCTGCTGGTCGAGGGCTATGGCAAGGTCGGCATCGACCCGCAGCTCTTCTCCTGGTTCCGGCTCCATTCCGGACGGGTGGCGAGCCTCTTCGGCGCCGATGGCCTGCTGTACGTGTACGACGCCTCGCCGCTCCCCAAGCGTCGCCCCCTGGCGCGGGTCGGCGAGCGGGTGATCGCCCACCGACGCCCGTTCCAGGGTCGCGGCGGCGTCCTGGTCGCGCTGATGGACGAGCTGCATGCGGCGCAGTCTGGGATTCCGACGCGGATGGCCCTCGTCCGCTTCGAGGACGGGCGGCTGGCGCCGGTCCCCCTGGCCAACCTGGAGGCCACGGTGCTGCCGGACGGTCGCTGAGCGGCCGCTCCTCGTATCCTTCGGCCATGGATCAGCCCGGCGCGACGGCCATCGTGGCCGCCGGATCGCTCGCAACCCACAGCGCCGACGAGACACGGCGGATCGGACGCGCGCTGGGCGAGGCCGCGCACGCTGGGGCGCTGCTGGCCCTGGTCGGGCCGCTCGGCGCGGGCAAGACCGAGCTGACCAAGGGGGTCGCCGAGGGGCTCGGCGTCACGAGCGTGGTCAACAGCCCGACCTTCGTCCTCATGAACGAGCATGTCGGTCGCCTGCGCCTCTTCCACATC
>CAWAHY010000001.1:0-315749 GCA_963782015.1 uncultured Chloroflexia bacterium | reverse complement strand
CACCGACACCCCGGCCACGCCCTGGATGGTCTGCCCCGGTGTCAGTACGCCATTGCGCCCTCGCCGAACCGCCGGTGGCGCGGCTGGAACCGCTGGATCAACTCCGGCATCCAGCACCCGGACAAACGGCAGCACCTGGGGCAGGTGCTGCGCCTGCACTGCGAGATGGATGCTTCCCGTCGTCTTGAACGCCGCCCACCGCCCCCGGCCTACCGACCGCACCGACCCGGCCTCGACCGTCACGCCCAGCGCCATCGCCACCTGGTTCGCCCGGTTGATCGCCCCCTGCGCCCCGTACCGCTGATCGAACGTCCACGCCCAGGAGTCTGTCACGACCTCGACCTGCCGGCCGTACCAGGTCCTCATGCTCACCGGCAGCGGAATGTCCGCCCCGTCCGTCAGCAGCGCCCGCTCGGCGCCTCGAACGAACCGTCCGGTACGCACAGACCCAGCCTGCGTCCTGCCAGCGTCGACACCCGTCCAGCCTCATTCGACATCATCTCCGCGCTCCAGAGTGAGATTGACAGAGTTGCACCGAGGCCGATACCGCGCCGGCTGTCCGAGTCGGACCCGGCCTCGGGGTGAGAATAGTCCCAGCGTGACGGAAGAGGTGTGGGCGACCTCCTCGCCGCAGATCCACTAGTACAGCCCAATTCGTGCGGAAGGTCAAGCCCGTCCCCAGATTCGCCCCACACCCCTGCCGGGTTCCCCATTGTCCAGCGGCCCGCAGCCCCCGCTGCCTTCTCATTCCTGCCCTCAATCGCCACCCCAAGGAAGTCCTCATGCTCCACCTCGCCCCGCGCCTTGTTCTGGCCAGCCTCCTCGCAACCGCACCCGCCGGGTGCCTCGCCGGCAGCCAATCGGCCGCCCGCGGATGACCCCGCCATCCCAACCTCAACCCGACCGCGGTTTCCGCCGGTTCCGGTCGGCTTCCCCCAATACCCCGCCATCAGCCCCGATGGCGCCACCATCGTCTTCTCCTGGGCCGGCGACCGTCTGGTCCATAGCCGGCGGCGGGCCGCGGCGGACCCACTCCGCCTCACCTCCACCCCGCCCTTGAACGACGTTCGTCTTTCCCCCGACGGCCGCTCCTTGCCTTCGAATCCGACCGCAAGGGCGCCCGCAACATCCCTACATCATGGCAGTCCGCCAGGTGCCGCCCCCTGAGCCGTCTGATCACCGGGCCCATCCGCCGCGTCACCATCTCCGACCGTCCCCAGAACCTTCGCCGGGTTCTCAGCGCCGACGGCACGGAGACTCTTCTTCACCAGTGCGCAGGAGCCGTCGACACGCCCGACGCACGCATGTTCCGCGTCCCCGTCCCCCCCGATGGCTCCGACGAAACTCTCTCCCCATCCGCCGCATCACCGACGCCTTCGGCAGTCGCCCCATCCCGCCCTCGACGGCTCCTTCCTCGTCTTCACCCGCGGCCGCAACGACTTCACCCGCCCCGTCTACCGCGGCTCCGGCGGATGGACATCTATCGAATGGCCAGCGTGGAGACTCCCGTCGCGCTTTCGGCGCCTCACCCCCTTTGACGGTGCCGACGGCGACGCCTTCCCGCTCGCCGACGGATCCGTCGCCTTTGTCTCCTCGCGAGACAAGGCCAGAACAACATCTGGCGGCTCGCCCCGGAAAAAACGACGCCGACCCCGGCGAGAGCGGGCTCACCAGCTGACGCAACTTCGGCCGCTCGGCGGCGGCGCGGCCATGCTCAATCGGCCACGGCGTCCGCGACTTCGCCGTCTCCCCTCGGGACGCTGGGGCACTTCTGCGTCTGGGACACGCTCTACCGGATCGATCTTGTCGGAGGCGGGGGCGGCGGGGCGGCGCGAGCCCGTGCCGCTCGCCATCACCGCCGGCGCCGACTCCGCCGACCTCGATTTCCAGCGGCATGAATCTCGACCGCATGATCACCGAGGCCGCCCTCAGCCCCGACGGCAAGACCCTCGCCGTCATCGCCCGCGGCGAGGTGTTCGTCCGCTCCACCGAAGAGGGCCGCCCCACCCGGCGTGTCACCGACACCCCCGGCGCGAGCGGGACCTCGCCGTGGTCGCCCGACGGCAAGACGCTCTACTTCTCTTCCGACGACACCGGCCGGTACGCGATCTACGCCGCCACCGTCTCGCCGCGAGGACCTGACGCCCAAGAAGGAGAGAGGACGAGCCAAGCCGCAAAGAAGCCGAAGACCGAGCCCAAGCCCAAGGAAGACAGAGCCCGCCGCGGGCCCGGCGGCAGCCGGCGACGCGCAAGCCCAACGAGACGCCAAGCCCGCCGACAGAAAGCCCGCCGAGAAGAAGCCCGCACCCCCCGACTTCGGCAAGCGCTGGTCCGAGTCGCTCCGCTTCACCGTCGAGGAGGTCATCGCCAGCCCCCGCCGACGAGCGCCGCCCGCTCGCCCTCCCCCGACGGCAAGAAGCTCCTCTACACCCACGGCCTGCGGCGACCTGATCCTCCGCGACCTGGCGACGAGACGGAGAAGCACCGTCCTCACCGGCTGGAACGAGCCCGAGGTCCTGTGGATGCCCGACTCGCGCCACATCGTCCTTGCCCGCGAGGACCTCGACTTCAACAGCGACATCTGGCTCCTCGGACGCCGACGCCGACGGCGGACGGCCCCGCGACGCGCCCCGTCAACCTCACCCGCCACCCCGACAACGACGTCTCGCCGCGCTGTCGCGCCGACGGCAAGGTCCTCGACTTCCTCTCCGAGCGCGCCGCGGGAGCGACGAACTGGACGTCTACGCCGTCTACCTCGACAAGAAACTCGACGGCCTCCGCCCATACGAGCTCGACGAGTACTTCAAGAAGGCCGCCGAGGCCGCGAAGAAGCGCAAGCCCCTCGGCGCCGAGCCGCCGCGACGCGCCGGACAAGAGCCCGAAGACAAGCCGACGAGCCGAAGCCAAGGACGATGAACCGCCGAGCCCGCCGAGAAGAAGGAGCCCGACGAACGAAGGCCGAGCCCCCAAAGCCGGACCAGAACCCGACGGCGAAGAAAAGCCCGAGCCCCTCAAGTTCGACGTCGACGACGCCTACCTCCGCGTCCGCCGCATCACCTCCCTCCCCGGCAACGAGGGCGACCTCGCGATCACCCCGGCGGCGACCGCATCATCTTCTCCGCCGACGATCGACGGCGAGCGCGCGCCTGTTCTGCCATGGACTACAAGGGCGAGGACCGCAAGTCCCTCGACGCCGGCGGCCCTCCGGCGTCGGGCGTCTCGCTCACCGGCGACAAGGTCGCCTTCATCAAGACCGGCGCAGGCCTTCGCCGATCCCGCCCGCGGCGGCAAGGTCGAGCCCTGCCCGATCGACGCCCCCGTCATGATCGACGTCGCCAAGCAGCAGCGGCAGAAGTTCCTCGAGGCCGCGCGCGCTCCTCGGCGACCGCTTCTACCACCCGACCCTCAAGGGCCTCGACTGGGACGCGCCTCACCGCAGCGCTACCTCTCGCTCGCCGAGCGCACCCGCACCAGCGACGAGTTCAACCGCGTCGTGAACATGCTCTTCGGCGAGCTCGACGGCTCGCCACCTCGGCATCTCCGGCGGTCCCGCCTTCACCGCCGCCGTCGCCCGCCGTCGGCTACCTCGGCGCGGACGTGCAAGCCTGTCCCCGGCGGCTACCAGGTCGACCCGCGTCATCGGCGGCCCCGCCGACCGCGAAGTCTGCCAAGCTCGAAGTCGGCGACGTGATCATCGCCATCGACGGCAAGCCGCTGGCCGCCGCACCGACGCTGCCCACGATCGACCTCGCCGCCGCCCTCGCCGGCCGCGCCGGCAAGAGACCCTGATCGAGATCCGCCGTGCCCCGACTTCCGCTCGCGAGGTCGGTGCGGGAGCGAGACGACGCCGCCGGCCGCGACCGGAACACCGCCAAGCCCGCCGCCCCTACGATCCGCTCCCGCACCCTACGTCCTCATCACCCCCATCTCCGCCGCCGACAACGACAACCTCCGCTACGAGGACGAGGTCGAGCCCGGCCGCCGCCGTCGAGAAGCTCTCCGGCGGCAAGCTCGGCTACCTCCACATCCGCGGCATGGCCGAGCCCTCCGTCCGCGACTTCGAGCGCGACCTCTACGCCGCGGCCAACGGCAAGCTCGGCCTCATCATCGACGTCCGCGACAACGGCGGCGGCTCCACCGCCGACATCCTGCTCTCCTCCCTCACCGCCCCGCGCCACGCCTAGACCATGCCCCGCGGCGTCGACCCCACGACCGTCCCCAAGGACGCCTACCCGCGCGACCGCCGGCTCATCTACGGCTGGACCCGCCCGATCAACGTCCTCATCAACGAGAACTCCTTCTCCAACGCCGAGATCTTCGCCCACGCCATCCAGACCATCGAGCGCGGCACGCTCGTCGGCACCGCCACCTACGGCGGCGTCATCTCCACCGGCGCGCCACCCTGATCGACGGCACCACCGTCCGCACGCCCGTTCCGCGGCTGGTACCTCCCCGACGGCACCGACATGGAGAACCACGGCGCGAAGCCCGACGTCTGCGTGCCGCAGACGCCGGAGGACGAGGCCGCGGGGAGCGACACGCAGCTCGAGGCCGCGGTCACGGAGCTTCTCACGCGCATGGCCCTCTGATCGCGCCGAAGCCTCAGTAACCGAGTCCGTGAGGCCCGGCGGCCACGGTTCTCGATCGAGCGCGCCTCGCTCGCTCGCCGGGCGTCGGAGCCTTCCTGCGCTCGGCCCGAGAAAGTGTCGCCGTAGAGAAGAGCCTCATTAGGCAAACATCTTGTGCGTACCTCATCGCCCCCAGCAACATCCCCACCGAGGCAATCATCACCATCCCGCGCACCGACAGCATCTGCCGCCACGAGAACCCGCCCCGCCGGTAACGCCCCAGCGGCAACACCGCCGGCGTCCGCTTCCGGAACGCGTCGAACGCCTCACCGAACCTCTGGCTCAGGAAACGGTCCTCCCGCAGGATCGCCACCGTGTAGAACACACCCAGAAATACACCACCACCATCACCGCGGCCACAGCGTGCACACCGGCACCCCGAACCCGACCGCGATCAGCACCGAGCCCAGGTACAGCGGGTGCCGGCAGATCGAGTAGATCCCCGCCGTCGCCAGTTCCTCGTTCTTCTTGAGCGTCCCCGTCGCCGCCCGCGCCGGCGTTTGCCGGCGCGCGCCCAGCCCCAGCAGGCTCCGCGCCGATCCGTCGAACACGTCCCGGGGCTGGACCCGCATGTGATCAGCGGCGCCGACCCCATGACCGCGCCGATCTGCCCCGCCTTCACCCGCCACCGCGCAGTCCGGTGCAGGGCGCGACGCCCGTGATCGCTCATCCGCCCCGGCGGACCGGTCAGCACGAGGGCGGCCGGCACAACGGGAACGGCAAACGAGGAACCGGTCGGCATCGAATCAGCCTTGCAGAAGACAGGGGTCGGTCGGCGGCGCCGCCATGGCGCCGGCGCCGCGGTCCACACCGATGCGGCACCGGGCGCCATCGGCCCGTACAGCCAGGCGATCCGGGCCGGGGGGCTGGTCTTCACCGCGGGCCAGGTCGGCGCCGAGCCATCGACCGGCGCGCTGCTCGAGGGGGTCGCCGCCCAGGCGGACCAGGCGCTCCGCAACCTGGCGGCCGTGCTGGAGGCCGCCGGGACCGGCTTCGAGCACGTCGTGAAGACGACGATCTTCCTGGTCGACATGGCCGATTTCGCGGCCGTCAACGAGTCATACGCCCGCCACCTCTCGCCGCCCTATCCGGCGCGCAGCACGGTCACCGTGCGGGCGCTGCCGAAGGGCGCGCTGGTCGAGATCGAGATGGTCGCGCTGGCCGCGCAGGAGCCGACAGGATCGTGACCGTCACCGCGGCGGTCGTGCTGGCCGCCGGCCAGGGAACCCGCATGCGCTCCAGCCTGCCGAAGGTGCTGCACCCCGTGGCCGGCCGCGCCATGCTGGACCACGTGCTCACTGCGCTGGCCGAGGCCGGCATCGAGCGGCAGGTGGTGGTCACCGGCCACGACGCGGAACAGGTGGAGGCGCACCTAGGCGACCGGGCCGTGAGCGTGCGGCAGGAGCCGCAGCTCGGAACGGCAGATGCGGTCCGGACCGGCCTGGCGAGGATCTCGGGCGAGGTCGGACAGGTGGTGGTCGCGATGGGCGACGCGCCGCTCGTCCCGGCGGACCTGTTCGCGCGGTTGGTAGCGTCGCAGGCCGCGGACGGCACATGCATCGCCCTCCTTTCGGCGCGGGTCGCTGACCCGTCGGGCTACGGAAGGATCGTGCGCGACGCCAACGGCGCCATCCGGGCGATCGTCGAGGACCGGGCGGCGGACCCAGCCACCCGCGAGCTCGACGAAGTGAATGCCGGGACCTACTGCTTCGACGCCGGCTGGCTGCGCGCGAACGTCGCCGAGGTGCCCGCCTCGGCCACCGGCGAGCACTACCTGACCGACCTGGTGGCGATGGCCGTCTCCGCCGGTCAGCGCGTCGTCGTGGTCCAGGCAGCGCGCCCCGAGCTCGCGATGGGGATCAACGACCGGGTCGACCTGGCGGCCGCCGAGCGGCTCGCACGCCTCGAGATCGCGGAGCGGCACATGCGCGGCGGCGTGACGATCGTCGATCCGGCGAGCGCCTTCATCGACGCGGGGGTCGAGATCGGCGAGGACGCCCGCATCGAGCCGTGGACCGTCCTCTCGGGTGCCACCGTGATCGGGTCCGGGGCGGTCATCGGCCCGCAGGCGGAGGTGCACGGCTCGCAGATCGGTCCGCGCACGCGGGTATGGGCGAGCGTCGTCGAATCCTCCACCGTCGCCGAGGACGTGCAGATCGGGCCATACAGCCACGTCCGGCCCGGATGCGAGATCGGGCCGCGCTGCCGGATCGGCAACTTCGCCGAGCTGAAGCAGGCGCGGGTCGGGGCCGGCACCCAGATCCATCACTTCAGCTACCTCGGCGACGCCGAGCTGGGCGAGGCGGTCAACATCGGCGCGGGAGCGGTCACCGCCAACTTCGACGGGGTCGTCAAGCACCGCACCACCATCGGCGACGGGGCCTTCATCGGGGTCGACACGATGCTCCGTGCGCCGATCAGCGTCGGGCCGGGGGCACGCACCGGGGCAGGCGCCGTCGTGACCCGTGACGTCCCGGCCGGCGAGACGGTGGTGGGCATGCCGGCGCGCCGGATCGGCCTGCGACGCGGGCGGTCACAACCTGACGAGGGGTCAGGCGTCGAGCATGCCTGAAGGCAGCGGCTCGACCGGCAACTCGATCCTCGACCTGGCGATCGTGCTGGCGCTGATCCTGGTCGGGCGGCTTCTTCGCCGCCAGCGAGATCGCCCTGATCACCGTCAAGCGGCATCGGCTCAACCAGCTGATCGGCGAGGGGAACCGCTCGGCGCGGGTGGCACAGCACCTGACCGAGGACCCGAGCCGCTTCCTGGCCACGATCCAGATCGCGCTCACCTTCCTCGGCTTCCTCGCCTCGGCGTTTGGCGCCGTGTCGCTCTCCGGCAGCCTCGCCGACGTGGTCCGGCTCATCCCGCTGGCGTTCATCCAGGACGCGGCCGCGAGATCAGCTTCGTGGTCGTCACCCTGCTCATCGCGCTCGCCGCGATCATCGTCGGCGAGCTGGTGCCCAAGACCCTGGCACTCACCTTCGCCGACCGCTTCGCGCTCTTCGTGGCGCGCCCGATCGGCTGGTTCGACCGCGTTCCTGCGACCGATCGTCTGGTTCGTCTCGTAGCGTCTCGAACGTCCTGGTGCGCGCCCTCGGCGGCAAGGACCGGCCGCAGGCCGGCTACCTGTCGACCGAGGAGCTGAAGATGCTCGTCGAGACGGGCAGCGAGCAGGGCGGCATCGAAGAGGACGAGAAGGAGATGATCCACGGGGTCATCGAGCTGGCCGAGACCAAGGTCCACCAGGTGATGGTGCCGCGCATCGGGATCCAGGCGGTCGAGGTGAGCGACCCGATCGACGAGGTGCTGGAGATGATCGTGCGGGCCGGGCACTCGCGCGTGCCGGTCTACGAGGAGAACCTCGACAACGTGGTCGGCATCCTGTACGCCAAGGACCTGCTGCCGTACCTGATGGCGGGTGCGGCGCCGGCCTCCCAGATCGACATCCGCGCCCTCGCCCGTCCGGCCACCTACGTGCCGGAGACGAAGCCGGTCGACGAGCTGCTGACCGAGATGCGGACCGCCAAGCGGCACATCGCGATCGTGGTGGACGAGTACGGCGGCACGGCCGGCCTGATCACGATGGAGGACGTGGTCGAGGAGATCGTGGGCGAGATCCAGGACGAGTACGACCGCGAGGAGTCGCTGGTCGAGCCCCTCGACGACGAGGCGCTGGTCGCCTTCCGGCTCGACGGGCGGGTCAGCATGGACGACCTGCGTGACCTCTTCGAGCTGCCCGACGCCGAAGAGGAGGACGAGGACGAGTACGACACCGTCGGCGGCTACATCGTCCATCGCGTCGGGCGGATTCCGCTGCCCGGCGCCATCGTCCCGTTCCGCGACGTGACGCTGCGCGTGGAGCTCGCCGAGCCCCGCCGCATCGCAAAGGTGATCGCCACCCGACCCGCGCGAGCGCGAGCGGCCCGGCGAGGATGGAACGCCGTTCGGGGCTGGCTAGGCGCTGATCATGCTCTCGACCAGGGCGCGCAGCTCGGCCATCCGCTCCGCGGGGACCGGCAGGGCGAGCGCCTCGCCCAGGGCCTGGTCGCGGTAGCGGCGCGCCTCGTCCTCCGTGAAGCGGCGGGCGCCGCTGCGCTCCAGGATTTCCAGCACCTCGTCCACCTGGGCCGGTGAGATCGGTTCGTCGCCGTCACGCGGCCCGGAGCCGTCGGTCGCCCGGATCTCGGGCTGGTAGATGGCGACCAGGCGGGCGACATCGGCGGGATCGGCATGCTGCAGGGCCCAGACCAGCGGCAACGTCTTCTTTCGCTTGCGGATGTCGCCGGCCGCCGACTTGCCCGAGTCGACGGCAGTCCCAGAAGGTGCCCTTCACGTCGTCGGCGATCTGGAAGGCGATGCCCGAGGTCGTAGCCGAAGCGGCCGAAGGCCTCGACCACGGCGGGTCGTCGCTGGCCATCATGGCGCCGGTCTGCACCGAGGCGCGGATGAGGGCGGCGGTCTTCTTGCCGATCATCTCCATGTACTCGTCGACCGTCACGTCGGTGCGCCGCTCGAAGCTGATGTCGAGGTACTGGCCCTCGCACAGGGCCAGGCAGGTCTCGTCGTAGACCCGCATCACGTCGAGCAGCTTCTGCGGCTCGTACTCCTCCGGCCTCCATGAGCGCGATACAGGGCCAGCCGCGACAGGGCGAAGAGCGCGTCGCCGGCGTTGATGGCGAGCGGCACGCCCCAGAGCGCCCAGAGGGTGGGCCGATGCCGCCGCTCGCGGTCCGAATCCTCGATGTCGTCGTGGACCAGGCTGAAGTTGTGGCCCAGCTCCACCGCGGCGGCGGCGGGCGAGCGTCTTGCGATAGTCGTCGCGCCGAGCGCCGTGAAGGCGAGCAGCCCGAGCAGCGGCCGCAGCCGCTTGCCGCGCGGTCCATCCGGTCTCGTCGAGGCCCGAGGTGGTACGAGAGCATCTCGTAGAGCGGGCGCGCGCGGCCGTCCTGCTCGCCGATGACCGACCGCATCTCGGCCTCGATCTCGGTCGAGCAGGTCGGTAAACTCGATCCTGATGTCCACGTCGGAAGCGTACCCGAGGTCACCGGTGGCTCGTGAGCCGCGCGCGCCTCTACAAGACCGAGGGGATCGTGCTGCGCAGCATGGACCTGGGCGAGGCGGACCGGGTGCTCACCGTGCTCACCCCGCGCCTCGGCAAGCTGCGCGTGATCGCCAAGGGGATCCGGCGGACGCGCTCCCGCCTCGGCGGCGGGCTCGAGCCGTTCAGCGACGTCCACCTCGTGCTGGCCGTGGGACGGACCTTCGACGTGGTGACCCAGGCGGCGCTCGAGGATCCGCACCTGGGCCTGCGCGACGACCTCCATTCCACGGCGGCGGCCTGGTACCTGGTCGAGCTGGCCGACCGCTTCTGCGAGGGGTCGGCCGAGTCGCACCAGGCGTTCGAGCTGCTCGCCCAGGGGCTGGCCGCGCTCGACGCGGCACCGGCCGAGGTCTCGCGCGAGGTGGTGACCCGCTGGTTCGAGCTGCATCTGCTCGACGCCATGGGCTTCCGGCCGGAGCTGGCGCAGTGCCTCGACTGCGGGATCGCCATCGAGCCGGAGGGGAACGCGTACTCGCCCGCGGCGGGCGGCGTGCTGGGCCCGGAGTGCGCGCACGGCGCGCTCGGTGCACGCCCGGTCTCGGCCGCCTGCGCTCAAGGTGCTCCGTCACCTGCAGCGATCGAGCCTGACCGACGTGTTGCGCCTCAGGCTCCCGGCGGCCACCCAGCGCGAGGCGGAACGCCTGCTGCACGCGACCGTCTCGGCCGTGCTCGAGCGCGAGCTGCGGACCCGCGACTTCCTCGACGAGGTGGCGCTCCACATCGCCCCGGCCGGGGCCGAGGTGGTCCCGGGGACGCCGGCCTAGTCCGCCCCGGCCACCTGGAGCGATTCGAAGCGGATCGCAGCCGGCCCCGCGAACTGCGAGTAGGCCACCGTCTCGGACGAGAAGCGCGCGTTCGCCATCGCCTCGAACAGGTTGCCCGTCACCGACCCGCCGGTGATCGGGCGCCGTCCGTCGGGGCCCGTCTCGTAGCCGACCCGGATCTCCATCCCGAAGTCGCCGCTCACCCCCTCGACGTTCGGTGACGAGAAGTCGAGCACCTCGAGCACCGGCCCGTCGCCCTCGAGGAGAGAGGCGCGCGAGGCCGAGCCGGGGGACATCTCCGCGACGCCCGGACGCCCGGTCGCCGGGATGCCGAGGTACTGCGCGTAGCGCAGGCTGGCCGGCCGCGCGACCAGGAGCCCGTCCTCGATCACGAGCAGGTCCTGGGCCGGCAGGCCGTCGGAGTCCCAGCGATAGCTGCTGGCGTTGTAGGGACGCAGCGCGTTGGCGCGCAGCGTCAGCCGGTCCCCTGCCGGCTCGGCGTCGCCGTAGACCGACCCGCCCAGCTCGAAGCGCGACAGGTGCTCGTAGGCCGCCCGGGCCGAGGTCTGGAAGATGTACGCGCCCGGGGCCCCGGTGACCGGCCCGGCCATCATCTGGTTGAGCGCCTCGCCGGAGATCACCACCGGTCCCAGGCGGGTGGGCGGCGCGGCGGCCCGCAGCTTGTCCCGGGCCAGCTCGGCGCCGAACCGAACGGTGTCGGCCAGCCCCAGGTCGACGACCCGGCGCGCCTCGGACTGGCGGAAGTACTCGGTCTCGTCCTGCGTGCCGCGGGCGAGGAGGGTGACCTCCGGCAGCACCCGCGTGGAGGACGCGGACGCGGCGGCGCCGCGCGAGTTGGCCAGCTCGTTCTCGTAATGGGTCAGGAACAGCTCGGCGCCGCTGAGCCGCACGCCGGAGGCCCGCTCGCGCTCGGCCAGCTCGCGGATCTCGTCGGCTGCCCGCAGGCCCGCGGCCATCGCGCCGGCGCTGTCGACCAGGATGGGATCGGCGAGCTCCACGTCGGGCATCTCCGCCGGGCCGGCCAGCGACCAGGGCGGATTGTTGATGAGGCGGGCCATGGTGACCGCATCGTCGAGGATGGCCGGCAGCCGGCCCAGGTCGACCCGCGCGAGCGGGATGGTGGCGCTCCCGCGGGCGATCTCCCCGTCGCCTCCGCCCGCCGGCGCGGGGTGGTCATTGCAGATCTCGACCTCGTAGGCCTCGCGCGAGACCTCGCGGATGCTCTCGACGTCGTTGCCGACCAGGTAGATCTGGACGCCTCGCGACCGCTCGAGGCGGAGCGTCCAGTCGTCGATGCCCGGATGCGAGCGCAGCGCGTCGATGATTCGCTGGTCCATCGGTCTCAGGCCAGCCGCAGCCGCGTGCGGACGTGGGGACCGCCGGAGCCGTTCGGGACGAGCTCCTTCCAGCCCTTGCCGCAGGTGCCGGGGGTGATCTCGAAGTCGTTGGCGACCATGGACACATCCGCGAGCACGTCGGGCACGTAGCCGGTCATCGCCACCGGCGCGTACAGCACGCCGGTCGGCTGCCCGCCCTTGTACTCGCGCGCGAAATTCGTCCAGATCTGGATCCCCCAGCCCTTGGGGTCCTCCATCCCGTTCAGTGCCCGGCACACCATCAGCCCGTCCTCGAGGCTGGCCAGCAGCTCCGCCGGCGTGTGCTGGCCGCGCGCGAAGAAGGTGTTCGACATGCGCGCGTAGGCCTTGCGATGGACGCTCTCGCGGCGGCCGTTGGCCGAGCGGGGGATCCCGAGCCGCGTCGCGGAGTAGAGGTCGGTCAGGCCGCGCTGGAAGATCCCGTCGCGGATGATGACGGTGGCGCTCGCCGGCTGGCCCTCGTCGTCGACGTAGTAGCCGCCGTAGCCACCGGGCACCGTGGGGTCGTCGATGATCGTCACCAGGTCGGACCCCACCCGCCGACCGATGTAGTCCGCCGAGCGAGCCCGCTCCTTGAGGAACATGTCGGTCTCGACGCCGTGCCCGAACGCCTCGTGGGCGATGGTCCCGCTCACCGATGGGTCGGCCACGATGTCGTAGGTCCCGGCCGGCACCGGCTTGGCGGTCAGCAGCCCGACCGCGGTGGCCGCCATCTCCGCCAGGGCCTCCTCCTCGATCTCCACGACCTCCAGGCCGCCGGTGCCGCCGCGCCCGAGGTAGTCGTAGCGCTGCTGCGTGCCGTCGGAGACGAAGAGGACCAGCGCCAGCGTGGTGCGCCGCACCTGCTGGGTGACCATCCCGGCCCGATTCACGAAGACCTGCTGCTGGAGCGTCTCGCCGTAGCCGGCCGAGGCCTGCACCGCGCGAGGGTCGGAGGCCCGCAGCCGGCGGCGCACCGCCTCGTAGCGAGCCAGCTTGTCGGCGAGCGAGATGCCGGCCGGATCGATCCGCATCGGCGTGGCGTAGTCCGCCTCGATGGCGCCCTCGACCACGATCTCGAGCGTGGGTCGCGATCCGTTCGTCGGCTCGGCCAGCACGCGGGCGACCAGCTCGGCGGCAGCCGCGCGCACGGCATCGGGCTCGGTGCGGTCGGTCGCCGTCTCCTCGATGGAGTGTCCGGTCGATGCCGTCAGCACGATCCCCGCCAGCGGATCGAGGCGGTTCGCGGTCTGTCCGCCGTCCCGCAGGTCGAGCCGCAGGCCGTCGCTGGAGCGCATCAGCGCCGCCGCGTACGGGACGGACCGCTCCATCTCGGCCACGACCTCGCGGAGGAAGCCGAACCGCTCCCGCAGCTCGGCTGCGGCGGCGGCATCGCGTTCGGTGAGCGCGGTCGCTCCGGGATCGGTCATGTGTCGGCGACAGGGTAGCGGCAAGACGCACCCCGCCGCTCGCGCCGGATCGGGGTCCCGGCTGCGCTAGACTCGCGCGGCATGCCCGCCCAGAACATGGAGCTGATCGTCAGCCTCGCCAAGCGCCGCGGCTTCGTCTTCGGCGGCAGCGAGATCTACGGCGGGATGGGCGGCTTCTGGGACTACGGGCCGCTCGGCGTCGAGCTCAAGAACAACGTCAAGGCGGCCTGGTGGCGGCAGATGGTCCAGCTGCGCGACGACATCGTCGGGCTCGACGCGGCGATCATCATGAACCCGCGCGTGTGGGAGGTCTCCGGCCACGTCGCCGGCTTCAGCGACCCCATGGTCGACTGCCGCAACTGCAAGCTCCGCTTCCGCGCCGACGACCTGAAGGGCCCGCCGTCGGAGATCGCCTGTCCCAACTGCGGCAACCGCGGCACGCTCACCGACGCACGGCAGTTCAACCTGATGTTCAGCACGCACGTCGGCCCGGTCGAGGAGTCGGCATCGGTCGCCTACCTGCGCCCCGAGACCGCGCAGGGCATCTTCGTCAACTTCGCCAACGTGGCCACCACGGCGCGCAAGAAGCTGCCGTTCGGGATCGCGCAGATCGGCAAGAGCTTCCGCAACGAGATCACGCCGGGCAACTTCATCTTCCGCGACCGCGAGTTCGAGCAGATGGAGATGGAGTTCTTCGTGCATCCCTCGGCCGAGGACGAGTGGTTCGCCTACTGGGTCGCCGAGCGCCTGCGCTGGTGGACCGATGTGATCGGGATCGCGGCTGACCGCCTGCGCCTGCGACCGCACGACCCCGATGAGCTGTCGCCACTACAGCCGCCAGACGACCGATATCGAGTATGCCTTCCCGATGGGCTGGTCCGAGCTCGAGGGGGTCGCCGATCGCACCGATTTCGACCTCAAGGCGCACGCCGCTGGGTCCGGCAAGTCGCTCTCCCTGTTCGACGAGGCGAGCGGCGAGCACGTCACGCCCTTCGTGATCGAGCCGGCGATGGGGGTCGATCGGGCCGTGCTGACGGTCCTGCTCGATGCCTACGAGGAGCAGCAGGTCGAGGGCGAGAAGCGGGTCGTCCTGCACCTGCGCCCATCACTCGCGCCGATCAAGGTGGCGGTCATGCCGCTGCTGCGCAACCGTCCCGAGCTGGTCGAGCTGGGACAGCGGCTGACCGCCGACCTCAAGACACGCGATGGCGGCGACCTACGACGACACCGCCAGCATCGGCAAGCTGTACCGCCGCCAGGACGAGATCGGGACGCCGTACTGCGTGACGGTCGACGTCGACACCCTGACCGATGGCGCGGCCACCATCCGGGAGCGCGACAGCATGACCCAGGAACGGGTGGGGCTGGCAGCCCTCCCCGGGCGCATCACCGAGCTGGTGTCGGGTGGAGCGGCCTGAGATCGACGACCCCGCGGGGCTCGTCGCGGCCGCCACCGAGCGCCTTGCCGCGCGTCCGGGAGACGATGCCGCCCACGAGGCGCGGGCTCGCGCCCTCCTGACGCTCGGGCGTCTCGCCGAGGCCGAGGCCGATGCCATGGACGCCGTCCGGCTGGACCCCGAGGAGATCCGCTACCGCGAGCTGCTGGCGGAGGTCCAGTCGCTCCGCGGCGAACACGCCGACGCGGCGGCCGAGTACGCCCGCCTTGCCCGCCGCGACCCGCGCCAGGTGGCCTGGACGGTGGCCGAGGCCGCCGAGCGGATCGAAGGCTCAGACGCGGCCAAGGGGGTTGAGGCGGCACGTCGCGCGGTCCGCCTGGAGCCGGGCAACTTCGACGCCCAGCTGGCCCTGGCCCGCGGCCTGATCCGCGTCGGCGATGCAGCAGGGGCGCTGCCCGCGGCACGGCGCGCCGCTGAGCTTCGGCCGGCGGACGCAGCCGGGCGCGAGGCCCTGGCCGATGCCTTCTGGCTGGCGGAGCAGGCGCCGGCGGCGTTCCATGAGTTCCGGGTGCTGGCCGATGAGCTGAGCGGAGCCGACCGCCGCCGGGTCATCGCCAAGGCCCGGTCGCTCTACCGCGGACAGGCCAGCTGGGTCGGACGCCTCCTCACCGGGCCGCGCGCCGTCTTCGCGCTCGCCCTGCGCCGCGGCTGGCTCCACGTCCGATGAGCTCCATGAAGGTCGGCGACCTGCGCGACCGGCTCGCCGCAGCCATGGCGAGCGCCATGCGGCGCCCCGAGCCGGAGGCGGTGGCGCTCACCGCGGACCG
Source organism: uncultured Chloroflexia bacterium (assembly GCA_963782015.1). Lineage (GTDB taxonomy): Bacteria > Chloroflexota > Limnocylindria > QHBO01 > QHBO01 > CF-167. The sequence continues at coordinate 300,222 of CAWAHY010000001.1, read as the reverse complement.
CGCCAAGGCGATGGCGGTCGCGCTCGCCGGCCTCGACCCGAACGCCGAGGTCGACCCCGAGGCGCTCGCGGTCGGCACGCGGATCGCGGCCATCATCCTCGGCTTCCACCCGGAGCACGTGCGGCGGCTGATCCGGACCGGGCGCCTGCGCGCGACGCTTGTTGGCGGGGACTACCGGGTCGCGCTGTCGGACCTGTGGCCGCTTCCTCGAGGTCCGCTACCGCCAGCCCGGTCGGCGCCGCGTCCAGCCCCGCCGCTAGAATCGGCCGGATGGCCACGACCGCCCAGAAGCTGATCTACACCTTCCCTGAAGGGAACGCCGGCATGCGCGCGCTGCTCGGCGGCAAGGGCGCCGGCCTGGCCGAGATGACGAACGCGGGGCTCCCCGTGCCGCCGGGCTTCACCATCACCACCGAGGCCTGCAACGCCTACTACGCGGCCGGCAAGCAGCTGCCGCCGGGGCTGTGGGACGACGTCCTGGCGCACATGACCGCGCTCGAGGCCGAGACCGGCAAGAAGTTCGGCGACCCGGCCAACCCGCTGCTGGTCAGCGTCCGCTCCGGCGCCGCCTTCTCCATGCCCGGGATGATGGACACCGTCCTCAACCTGGGCCTCAACCCCGAGACGGTGGCCGGCCTGATCGCGCTGACCGGCAACGAGCGCTTCGGCTACGACGCCTGGCGCCGATTCGTGGCGATGTTCGGCCGCATCGTGCTCGACATCCCCGCCACCGCCTTCGACGAGCCGTTCGACGCGCTCAAGGAGAAGCGCGGGGTGAAGCTCGACACCGAACTGACCGCGGACGACCTCAGGGAAGCAGCCGACGAGTATCGGGCCATCGTCCGCACCGCCACCGGCAAGGACTTCCCCACGGACCCGTACGAGCAGCTCCAGCTCGCCACCGAGGCCGTCTTCGACTCCTGGTTCGGGAAGCGTGCGCACGACTACCGCGAGTTCAACAAGATCCCGCACGACCTGGGCACCGCGGTGAACATCGTGACCATGGTCTTCGGCAACATGGGCGCCGATTCGGGGACCGGCGTCGCCTTCACCCGCGACCCGAACACCGGCGAGAAGATCCTCTACGGCGAGTACCTGACCAACGCCCAGGGCGAGGACGTGGTGGCCGGCGTGCGCACCCCCGCCAAGATCAGCCAGATGCGCGACGAGCTGCCCGCCGTCTACGCCGAGTTCGAGGCGATCGCCGAGCGCCTGGAGCGCCACTACCGCGACGTCCAGGACCTCGAGTTCACGATCGAGCGGGGCAAGCTGTACATGCTCCAGACCCGATCCGCCAAGCGCACCGCGCCGGCCGCGGTGAAGATCGCGGTCGACATGGTGGGGGAGGGGATCCTCACCAAGGAAGAGGCAATCGGCAGGGTCGAGCCGGCGCAGATCGTGCAGCTCCTGCTGCCGCGCTTCGACGAGGCGGCCAAGGCCAAGGCATCTGACCGCTTCCTGGCGAAGGGGCTCAACGCCTCACCCGGCGCTGCCACCGGCCAGGCGATCTTCGACCCGGATCGGGCCGAGGAGGCGAAGGCCGCCGGGCACCCGGTGATCCTGGTGCGGATCGAGACGAGCCCCGACGACGTGCACGGCATGCTCGCGGCGCGCGGCGTCCTCACCGCCCGGGGTGGCGCCACCAGCCACGCCGCGGTGGTGGCCCGCTCCATGGGCCTCCCCTGCGTGGCCGGTGCCGAGTCGCTCCAGATCGACTATGCCGATCGGACCATGCAGGCCGGCGGGACCCTCGTCCACGAGGGCGACATGATCAGCATCGACGGCACCACCGGCGAGATCTTCGCCGGCGAGCTGCCGACCATCGAGGCGCGCTTCGAGGACGAGCACGACCTGGCCACGCTCCTGGGCTGGGCCGATGGCGTCCGGCGCCTCCAGGTCTGGGCCAACGCCGACTACCCGCGCGATGCGGAGCGAGCCCGGGCCTTCGGCGCGCAGGGGATCGGCCTGTGCCGGACCGAGCACATGTTCTTCGAGGAGGATCGGCTGCCGACCGTGCGCCGCATGATCCTGGCCGCCAGCCGTGCGACCGATGCCAAGCGTCGCGCTGCCGCCGGCCACGCCATCTCCGCCGACGATGCCGAGACGGTGGCGACCTTCGATGCCGCCCTGGCCGAGCTCCAGACGCTCCAGACCGATGACTTCGCCGGGCTCTTCCGGGCGATGGACGGCCTGCCGGTCGTGATCCGCCTGATCGATCCGCCGCTGCACGAGTTCCTGCCCAGCCACGACGAGCTGCTGGCCAAGGTCACGCGCATGCAGACGGTGATCGAGCTGACCCCTGCCGCTTCACTGCCCGATGGAATCGGGGCCGAGCTGGCCGAGGCCGAGGAGCTGCTGCACGCCGTCGAGGCGATGCGCGAGGTGAACCCGATGCTCGGCATGCGAGGCGTTCGCCTGGGGCTGATGATCCCCGACGTGGTCCGGATGCAGACGCGCGCCATCCTGGCCGCTGCGGCGCGCGTGGCCGCGGAGGGGAAGACCCCGCTGCCCGAGATCATGATCCCGCTGGTCGGGCACGTGAACGAGCTCGAGGAGACGCGGCGCGTGCTCGAGGCGGAGGTCGCCGCCATCGTGGCGTCGAGCGGGCAGCAGGTCCATTACATGTTCGGCACCATGATCGAGGTGCCGCGCGGAGCCCTCACCGCCGACCAGATCGCCCAGCACGCCGAGTTCTTCAGCTTCGGCACCAACGACCTGACCCAGATGACGTTCGGCTACTCGCGCGACGACGCGGAGGGCAAGTTCCTGCTCCAGTACGTCGAGCGCAAGATCCTGCCCGAGAACCCGTTCCAGGTGCTCGACACCGTGGGCGTGGGCCAGCTGGTGCGGATGGCCACCGAGAAGGGTCGCGCCGCGCGTCCCGGGCTCAAGGTCGGCATCTGCGGGGAGCACGGCGGCGATCCCAAGAGCATCGCCTTCTGCCACGAGATCGGCCTCGACTACGTCTCGTGCTCGCCCTTCAGGGTCCCGGTGGCCCGATTGGCCGCCGCCCAGGCCGCCCTCGCCTCAGCCGAGGTCCGCGACAAGTAGCGCGGTTGGCTACAGGCCCTCGTCGTCGTCCAGCTACGGAGCGGATTCGGCGTCGCTACCGAAGTCGATTGGACCGTCGGATCGTTGTCGATCCCGTCGTTGCATGATAGGTAGCTCACGGCGCTCGGAGTCGTCGAATGGCTGCCAGCTGCATCCCGAGTCTCGCCGAGTCAACAGGTGATCTCCGTCGTTGTCGACCCCGTCGTTGCAGGCACGTCATCGGCGTTCGGTGTCGTCGAATCGCAGTCCGCCCCGGGTCGTCGGTGGAGTCATGACCGTCGCGTCGTTGTCGATCGCGCGTTGCACGACATCGGCCGGTCGTCGGAGTCGAGGGTCGGTGCGCTCGGGGAAGCCGTCGGTACTGGCGTTGGCGATCGGTCGTTGGCGTTGGCGTTGGGCGGGCGTCGGTGTCGGCGTGTGCACGTCGGATCGCCGGGAGTCGGTGTCGTCGCGTCGTTGTCGGCGTCGCTGCCGTGGCGTCGGACTCGGCGGCCGAGGTCGGCTCCGCCGACGCCCGGCAGCCGACCGCGTTGACCGCCTTGATGATGTAGGTGTGGGATCGATGTCCGCCGGAGCCGGCGTATCGGTCTAGGTCAGGGCGGTCACCGGTGTAGGTCACCGTGGTCGCGCCGTCGCGGTAGATGTCGTAGCGGGTGATCGGGCTGCCATTGGCAAGAGGCGCGGTCCACGTCAGCGTGATCTGGCCCACGCCGCCGGTGGCCTGTGGGTTCCCTGGCGTCCCCGGCACGTTGGGCGTCGTCCCGGTCGCCGCCTTCGAGTAGGCGCTCGACCCGGCCTTGTTGACGGCCGTGACGCGGTAGACGTGGGTCGCGCCGTTCCCGACGGTGTCGCTGTAGCTGCGCGCGGTCGTCGACTTGAAGGGGCTGCCGGCCCCGTCGCGGTAGATGTCGTAGCGCGTCACCGCGCTCCCGCCGTTCGAGGAGGGCGCCAACCAGGCGAGGGCGATCTTGCCGATGCTGGGGGTGGCGGTCAGGCTCCTCGGCGCAGACGGCGCTCCCGGTGGGGGCGGAGGTGTGGGCTCGGGCGTCGGGATCGGGGTGGGGATCGGCGTGGGCTCGGCGGTCGGCACCGGGGTCGCGAACAGGGTCGGTTCAGGAGTGTTCGTGAGGCTCTGGCCGGGCGTGGGGGTCGCCTGCGCGATCTGGCCCGACCGCGAGAGCGAGATGAGCTGTGAGGCCCCGATCCCCAGGATCACCGCGCTGAACAGGACACCCGCGGCGGCGCCCACCACGCGCCCCATCCGCACCGCGCCCTTCTGGGGCTCCGGGACGGTCTCTCGGGCGGCCGGCATCGGAGCACGCCCCGGATCGATCGCCGCGAGCCGATCGAGGGCTGCGATCGACCGTTGGCAATCGGCGCAGACCGAGGCATGGACGGCGAGGTCGCGCGGCGGCTCGCCGTCGGCCCCCGCGGCCAGCCACTCCTGGAAGCGTCGGTGCGCCTCGTTCATCGCGACTTCCAGCCGGCGGACATGGCGCGTGCCGCCACCTCGCGGATCCGCTTGGCGAGGTCCCCTTCAGTCTTGACCGTGCCCGGGTGCGTGCTGGCCTGTCCCTCGACCGCCTCGAGGTACCGGGTGCGCGCCTGCGAGATGACTCGCCGCGCGGCGGCGGGGGAGGCACCCAGGATCGTCTCGGTGTCGATCGGCTCGAACCGCTCGATGGCCGACGCCACCAGCGCCGCCCGCCCCTCCATGCTCAGCCTGGCCAGCCCGTCGTAGACCACCCCGTCCACCCCGAATGGCGCCAGCGTCGCTCGCCGTGCGGGCGCGGGGATGGCCGTGCCCCGCGAGACGCCCTGGTGCAGCGCGCGCAGCGCCCGGGCGCGAAGCCAGGCCGCGGCGCGCTCGGGATGGCGCAGCGCCGAGGCCTGCTGCCCGCCCGCGGCCAGCGCCTCGCCGGCCGCCCGATCCGCTGCCTCTGGCTCGCCGAGCGACACCAGCAGGGCGAAGCCGTGCAGCCGCGGCCCGTGGAGGTCACGGAACGCCGCGGCGAGCTTGGAGTCGTCGGCCTGTGCGAGCGCAGGCCTCGGGGAGGACGTCATGCTTCTCCGTGGTGAGCAGCGGGATGAGCGCGGACGAGTGCCCAAGTGTAGGACCTTGCGGCAACCCGGCAATGGGCGGCCCCCGGGACCTTCAGCGTGCTCGGCTTGACTTCGATGCTAGAATTGCCGCATCCCCCTTGACAACCCCTTGACAAAGCGCCGTCCGGCGCGGGAACCCTCTGCCGCATGACCTCTTCCGGCATCGCCGCCGAGATCAAATCCAAGCTCCCCGTGCTCGACGTGGTGGGCGAGACCGTCGCCCTCAAGCGGGCCGGCTCCGCGTACAAGGGCCTCTGCCCGTTCCACACCGAGAAGACCCCGTCCTTCATCGTCAGCCCGGACCGGGAGTCCTGGCGCTGCTTCGGATGCGGCGAGGGAGGCGACATCTTCACCTTCCTGATGCGTCGCGACGGGGTCGACTTCCGCGAGGCGCTCTCCCGCCTCGCCGAGAAGGCCGGCGTGGAGCTCTCTCCGCAGACCGCCAGGGAGGATCGCCACCGCAAGCGACTGCGCGACGCGCTCGAGGCGGCCATCGCCTGGTATCGGGAGGTCCTGCTCCAGGCCCCGCAGGCCGAGAAGGCGCGCGCCTACCTCGCCGAGCGCGGCCTCACCCCCGAGACACTGGAGCGCTTCGGGATCGGCTATGCGCCGACCAGCTGGGACGCGCTGACGCGTCGGCTCATCGGACGTGGCTTCACCAACGACGAGCTGATCTCCTCCGGGCTCGCTTCGGCATCCAACCGGGGCGGCGTGATCGACAAATTCCGGGGCCGGATCATCATCCCCATCCGCGACGCGTCGGCCCGCGCGGTGGGCCTCGGCGGGCGGATCATGCCCGGCGCCGAGGGGCCCAAGTACCTCAACTCGCCGGCCGGCCCGCTCTTCGACAAGAGCCACACCCTGTACGGCCTCGACCTCGCCAAGGCGGCCATCCGGCGCGAGAAGCTGACCGTCATCGTGGAGGGCTACACCGATGTGATGGCGGCCCACCAGGCCGGCTTCGCCAACGTGGTCGCCAGCCTCGGCACGGCGCTGACCGCGGGGCAGGTGGAGCTGGCGACGCGATACGCCGATGAGGTGGCGCTCGCCTACGACGTGGACCTCGCCGGCGAGACCGCCACCCAGCGCGGCCTGCTCGAGGAGCTCGGTGCCGCTCGCCGACAAGATCCGCGTCATTCGCATCCCGGCGGGCAAGGACCCCGACGAGCTCGTGCGCAGCGATCCGGAGGGCTGGCGTCAGGCCGTGGCGGCCCGCACCGAGCTGATGGAGTACTGGATCCAGCAGACCATCGCGACCGTCGACATCGAGTCGGTTGGGGGGCGGCGCGAGCTGACCGCGGTCATCCTGCCGATCATCAAGCGCTTCACCAGCCCGGTCGAGCAGTCGCTCTACCTGCAGCGCCTCGGCCGCCTGGTCAACCTCGACGAGAAGGTGCTCCGCGAGGCCCTCGCCCGGGAGCCGGTCCGCCGCGCACCCCGGATCGCCGCCGTCCCGGTGGGTCCGGGACTCGTCGCGGGGAGCCTGCTCGAGATCGGTCCGCTCGAGCGCGAGGCGCTCAGCCTCCTGCTCCGCTACCCCGCGCTGGTCGCGGAGCTGCCGGCCGACGAGCCGCTCCCGTTCCGCGACGCCGCCGCGGGCGCACTGGTGGCTGCCTGGCAGCAGCGCGTGGCCGAGGGCAACCCGACCGCCGCGGACCTCGAGGCCTTCGTCGGTGGCCTCGACCCGGCGACCGCGGGCCTGGCGCGTGACCTGCTCGGCCATCTCGGCTCCAACGGGGATGCCGCGCCGCTCGATCCGGCCGAGGCGCGTGCCCAGCTCCGTATCTGTCTCCTGCGGCTCCGGAAGGTGCGCATCGGTGAGGAGTTCCGCGACGCGCAGCTGGTTCTCGCCGAGGCGCAGCGCGACGAGGATCAGCAGCTGATCCAGAAACTCAATCAACGACTCAAGGAATTGGGCCTGCAACGCAACGAGATCGACAAGGCAATGGAAGAGCCGGCCCAGGCGGTCGGTGCGAGGAGGAACTGATCGTGGCCAAGACCATCACCAAGGAGCCGATCGCGACCATTCCGGTCGCGGAGCGGCCGCGTGCCACGAAGGCTCCGACGGCCAAGGCGCCCGTGAGCAAGGCGCCGGTCGTCAAGGACGCGGCGACGAAGGTCGTTGCGACCAAGGCCGTCAAGGCAGCCGCGACCGCGCCGGCCCCGCCAAGGCCGTTCCGCCAAGACGAATGGCAAGGCGCCGAGCAAGGTGGCCGCGGTGGCCGTTGTCGCGGCAGCGCCGGAGGCCGCGCCCAAGGCGCCCAGGGCCGCGGCCAAGACGACGGCCAGACCCAAGGCGCCGAAGGCCGAGCCTGCCCCGGCCATGAGCCCGGCCCTCGACGACCTCCTGGCCAAGGGCCGCGAGGACGGCTTCATCACGCACGACCAGATCCTGGCGGCCATGCCGCAGCCGGAGATGAATCCCGCCCAGATCGAGGAGCTCTACGCCGCCGCCGAGGAGAGCGGGGTGGAGGTGCTCGACGCCGACAACAACCCGACCCTCATCGCCGAGGCGGGGCTCGACGCGGAGGAGACCGCCGCCGTCATCAAGCGCGAGGGGCTCGACGAGGACCTCGACGCGCTGGCCGCCGACCTGATCGGGATCGACGACCCGGTCCGCATGTACCTCAAGGAGATCGGCAAGGTCGCCCTCCTGACCGCCGAGGAGGAGGTCGTGCTGGCCAAGGCGATCGAGCTGGGCGAGCTGGCGGTCGAGGACCCGGCGCGCGCCCTGGTGAACCTGTACACCTGGGTCAGCAGCAACTCGGAGCCCAAGGCGCGGAGCATGGCCGCCATGCGCGCCTTCGACCTGCCCAAGGACTCGGCCCGCGTGACCCGTGACGCCATCGACTGGTGGGTCGCCCGCAAGGAGACGATCGCGCCGCCGGCGGTGAAGTTCAGCAAGGCGCGCAAGGCGCCGGATCTCGACGACGAGGCGCGGGAGCGGATCATGCACGCCGAGTCGATCATGAAGTCGATCGCCGACGATGCGGGCGACGCGCTCAAGCAGGCGATCCTGTTCGGGCACACCTATCGGCAGCGCGGCGTCGAGCACGCCGGCGCGGCCGAGCTGGTCGAGCTCGAGCGCTGGGCGCGCGAGACGGCCCAGGGCATCGTCCGCGCCTACATCGAGGACGGCAACGACGCCGCCTACCTGCACGAGCTCGGCTACGACCCAACCATCCCGCCCGAGGTGCCGCTCGAGAAGCGCTCGGGACGCCTGGTGGAGCAGAGCGTCGACGCCCGCAAGCGCCTCACCGAGGCGAACCTGCGCCTGGTGGTGAGCATCGCCAAGAAGTACATCGGGCGCGGCATGAGCTTCCTGGACCTGATCCAGGAGGGGAATATCGGGCTCATTCGCGCAGTCGAGAAGTTCGACTACGAGAAGGGCTTCAAGTTCAGCACCTACGCCACCTGGTGGATCCGGCAGGCGATCACGCGGGCGATCGCCGACCAGGCGCGCACGATCCGCATCCCGGTCCACATGGTGGAGACCATCAACCGCCTGATCCGGGTCAGCCGCACACTGCTCCAGGAGCTGGGCCGCGAGCCGACGGTGGAGGAGATCGCCCGGCGCATGAGCCGCGACGAGATCATCCGCGAGCTGCGCGACAAGCTCCAGCGCGAGCCGACCGACGCCGAGACCGATGAGCGGGAGGCGGCCGGGCCGCAGACCGTCTCGCCGGAGAAGGTGCGCGAGATCATGAAGGTCTCCCAGGAGCCGGTCAGCCTCGAGACGCCGATCGGCGAGGAGGAGGATTCGCACCTCGGCGACTTCATCCCCGACCTGGCCTCGGTAGCCCCGGCCGATGCGGCCAGCCACCAGCTCCTCAAGGAGCAGGTGGAGGGCGTGCTCGACTCGCTCACCCCGCGCGAGCGTCGCGTGCTCCAGCTGCGCTTCGGCCTGGAGGACGGCCGCAGCCGAACCCTCGAGGAGGTGGGCCGCGACTTCAACGTGACCCGCGAGCGGATCCGCCAGATCGAGGCCAAGGCGCTCCGCAAGCTGCGCCATCCGAGCCGCTCGAGGAAGCTCAAGGACTACCTCGAGTAGCCCCTCGGACGGGAGGCGGGTATCATCCGGCGCGCGTTCCGGCGTAGCTCAGTGGTAGAGCGGGCGGCTGTTAACCGCTTGGTCGTAGGTTCGAGTCCTACCGCCGGAGCCACACCACGCATCGGCCGTTTGGCGGCCGACCAGGCGAAAGGATTGGATTGACATGGGCTGGATCGCATGGATCGTGGTCGGCGCCATCGCCGGCTTTCTCGCCGGACAGCTGGTCGGCAGCAAGGAGGGCCTGGTGATGATGATCGTGTACGGCATCGTCGGCGCGCTCGTCGGAGGCTTCGTCGCCACGAATCTGCTGCACATCGGCTCGGTCAGCGGCATCAACGTGGAGAGCATCCTGATCGCAACCCTCGGCGCGGCGGCGGTGCTGCTGGTGATGCACAAGGTTGGTGGTTCGCGCGGGCTCCTCAAGAGGTAGCGCGCAGGACAACTGGTCTGCGTCGTACACCCTGAACGCGCACGGACCTCTCCGTTGTGGAACTTCGTCGAGGCTGAGTGCGTCCCCCGGACATGAGAAGCCCGCTTCGCCCCACGGCCCCGCTGACCGGCGTGATGCTCGTCCTTGCCCTCTTCGTCGCCGCCTGCACCACCGCGCCGGGCGCCTCGGGGACCCCGCCCGATGCCGCGGCCGCGGCGCAGCTGGCGCTCGCCCAGCAGGACCGCTTCCGGGGGATCGGTCCGCTCGATCCGAACCTGATCGGCCAGGCCGCCTGGTACGAGGTCGCCGGGGTGGGGGATGGCTGGGAGGTGCTGATCCGGATCGGCTGGGGAGACTGCCCGGCCGGCTGCATCAACGAGCACCGCTGGACCTACGGCGTCACGCACGACGGCGGCGTGCATCTCATCAGCCAGGAGGGTGACGACCTGCCCGATGCGACGGGCGTGCGGGGCAACGTCACGGCCGGACCGACCTGCCCGGTGGTCACCGATCCACCCAACCCCAACTGTGCCGATCGACCGGTGGCAGGAGCCGTGCTGGTCTTCCGTGACGCGGCGGGGGTCGAGGTCGCCCGGGTCACCTCGGCTGCCGATGGGAGCTTTGCCGTCGAGCTGGCGCCCGGCGCCTATCGACTGACGGCCGAGCCGGTCGAGGGGCTGATGGGGACGCCCGAGCCGATGGATGTCGGCGTGGAGGCGGGCCAGCCGCCGACCGAGCTGACGGTCTCCTACGACACGGGGATCCGCTGAGCCGCTAGCGGCCCTTCACCTCGAAGTCCGGGTCGATCGGGGCGGTCGGCCCCTCGTTATCCGCGGTCGGCAGCAGGACCCAGGTGAAGACGCCCATCGCCCCCGCAAAGATGAGCAGCAGCGCCGACCCGGCCGGCTCACCGTTCGTCACCACCAGGTAGACGACCCCGACCACGGCGATCAGGGCCGGCAGGGCGAGGTAGCGAATCATGGGCGAGATGATAGCCGGGCGAACGAGCGCCGCGGTCCCATGACATCTGGCTCGAACCTATGCATTTCTATGACTCAGGTCAGCCAACCGCAGTCCGTGCGGGCTACGGCGCGTTGCTCGGTGGGACGCAGGCCGGTGGCCGGCTCATTGGCGCGCACCAGCGGGCGAGCGCTGAGCACGTCGGTGCTCTCGGCGAGGCTGGCGCGGCGGACCGACGGGTCGGTGACCGGCGCCTCGCCCTCCGACACCTCGGGCTGGGCGGGGCGGAGGCCCCGGGTCGGGGGCCGGCCGATGGCCGGACGGGCGGTGATCAGGGTCCCGTCGGGATAGGGGAGCCACAGCCCACGCATGCGCGCCACGAAGTGCTCGGCCATGCCCGGCACCAGCAGGTCGACCTGGCCGCGGTGGCTGCGGCGGTAGCCGCGAGGCCGCTCATCGGCGCGCACGCGGTCGACGAAGGGCCGGGCCAGCAGCTCGCGAAGGGCGACCGCGACCGCCTCGGGTGCCTCGATGCTGGACTCGCCGTTGTGGAAGGTTGCTGCGCCGACCACCGTCGGCTGGTCGCTCTCCCTGGTGGCCTGCAGCAGCTCGTAGACGATCGTGTCCTCGGTCCGCAGCCGGGCGATGGGGTCGATCACGGCGGCAGGATAGCCGATGCGATCCGCGCGTCGAAGGCGGATCGGTGCAGCCGGAGGGAGGGCGGCTTGGGTAGAATCGCCGGGCCAACGACGCACGGAGGACCCCGGTGAGCGCGATCGAGGAGCGCAGCTATCGGCGCATGGTGGAGGCGCAGGGCGACGCGCAGATCGACACCTGGGCGGCCGACCTGTTCATCGACTTCGCCAAGCGCCGGGGGGTCGGAACGGCGATCGGGGCCTTCTGTGCGGTCGCCGACCTCGACGCCAAGGGGTTCCAGCGGGCCTTCCTGGTCGGCGGGGGACCGGACCACGTCGTCGGCATCGACACGGCCGGGGCGCTGGCCGCCCCCATCTTCGAGCTCCCGCGCGCGATCGCCGGCCTGCGACGGATCGACACCGGCGCGCGCCGCAAGCTGGTCGACTTCCTCGTCGGCCAGCGCGAGGTGATGAGCTATACCCCCTGACCGGGGCTAGGCCTCGCGGGTCGCCCGGATGATCGCGATCGCGTTCTCGAGCTTGAGCTTCGTGACCGTCAGGTAGCGGGCCAGGTTGTCCCGGTTCGTGTCGGGGATCTGGTCGAGCAGCTCGCGCTGGCTCAGGAGCTCCACCAGCTCGTCGATCGCGCCGGCCAGCCTGACGCGGTTGTTGACCAGCGCGTCGTCGGTCGACCTGGCCGCGGCGACCACGCCCGCCACGGTGCGGGCGCGCCGCTTGGGGGTGGCCGCCTCGTGCGGCTCGGGCGCGCCGCCGCCGGTGATCGCTCGCAGCTTGGCCAGCGTCAGCTCGCCGGCCGCCACCTTCTTGGCGAGACGCTTGCGGGTCCGCTCGTCGCGAACCTTCATCAGCTCGTAGGCGTGGCTGAGCGTGTCTTTGCGCACGGACACGAGGTCCCGGATCTCCTGCGGCGCATCGGCGAGTCGCATGCGGTTCTCGACGTAGCCCTTGTCCTTGCCGATCTTCTGCGCCAGCTGCCGGACGGAGTAGCCGAGGTCCGTCATCTTGCGGAACATCGAGGCCTCCTCGAGCGGGGAGACATCCTCGCGCTGGAGGTTCTCGATGATCGAGACCTCGAGCGCCGTCTCGTCGTCGAACTCGACCACGATGGCCGGGATCGCCTCGCGCTGCGCCATGCGCGACGCGCGCCAGCGGCGCTCGCCGGCGATCAGCTCGTACTGGCTGCCGACCGGGCGGACCAGGATCGGCTGCAGCACGCCATGCTCGCGGATGGAATCGGCCAGCTCGGTGAGGGAGTCCTCCTCGTACGAGAGGCGCGGCTGCGCGGGGTTGGGCAGGATCTTCGAGACCGGAACCTCGCGGATCTGGGCCTGCGTCGCGCGCGACTCGATGAGGGAGACGATCCCCGGCGCGAGGTCCGTGGCCTGGGCCTCGTCGAAGAGCCGATGGATGTTGTCGCTGAAGGCGGGGCGCTTGCTAGCCAAGTTCGATCACCTCTCGGGCCAGTTCGCGGAAGGCGCGAGCGGCGGCTGAATTCGTGGCGTACTCGGTCACGGGCTTGCCGGTGAGCGGCGCCTCGCCGAGCTTCACGGTCTGCTTGATCATGGTGTTGAAGACCCGATGGTCGCCCAGCTCCCGCAGGTTCTGGAGCATCTCGCGCGCCAGCACGGTGCGGCCGTCGTAGAAGGTCGCCAGCAGCCCCAGGATCTCCAGGTCGTGGTTGAGCTTGATCTTGATGGTGTTGATCACCTTGATCAGCGCGGTGAGGCCCTTGATCGCGTAGAACTGGGTCTGCACCGGGATGATCACGCGCGAGCTGGCGACCAGCGAGTTGATGGTCAGCAGCCCCAGGGTCGGTGGCGAGTCGATGATGACGACGTCGTACTGTCGCTCGGCCCAGCCGGCGAGTGCGTCGCGGAGCACCATCTCGCGCCCGATGGCGGTGAACAGCTCGACCTCGGTCGAGGCCAGCTCGAGCGTCGACGGCGCGACCGAGAGGCCCGGCATCTCGGTCTGGCGCACGATCTCGTCGAGTGGGTGGCGATCCTCGGAGAGGACGTCGGCCATCGAGTAGTGGACGTCCGAGAGGCTGATCCCCAGCCCCACCGTCAGGTTCGCCTGCGGGTCCATATCGACGCAGAGAACCCGATAACCCAGCTCGGCCAGCGCCCCGCCGAGGTTGATGGAGGCGGTCGTCTTTCCGACGCCGCCCTTCTGGTTCGCGATCGAGATTACCTTGGTCACGTCAGCACCTAGCAGCGGTCGGGCGGGTGGTGGAGCGTCGCGTCAGCGACCGATCGATCATACCCGCGGATGATCGCCAGCGACCATCCGAGTTATCCACAGACTGGCCTGATGTCGACGTCTTTGTGCAAAGACGACGCCCTATACTCGAAGTTGTCCACCATCCATCGGGCCCATAGCTCAGTGGTCAGAGCATCCGGCTCATAACCGGCGGGTCGCAGGTTCGATCCCTGCTGGGCCCACCACAGCGCGGAGGGCGACCGTGTCGACGGCCGACAAGCTTGCGGGCCTCCGGCGGCTGCGCGAAGAGGCGAAGCAGGGCGGCGGCGAACAGCGCATCGCGCAGCAGCACGAGCGAAACAAGCTGACTGCGCGCGAGCGGCTCGAGCTGCTGCTCGACGAAGGGTCGTTCGTGGAGCTGGATGCCCTCGTCACGCATCGGGCCACCGACTTCGGGCTCGACCAGGAGCACTACCTCGGCGACGGCGTGGTGAGCGGCCACGGCCGGATCGACGGGCGGCTCGTCTTCGTGTACGCGCAGGACTTCACCGTCTTCGGCGGCTCGCTCTCCGAGGCGCAGGCCGAGAAGATCTGCAAGGTGATGGACCTGGCGATGGAGACCGGCGCGCCGATCATCGGTCTCTCGGACTCCGGTGGTGCGCGGATCCAGGAGGGTGTCGCCTCGCTCGGCGGTTACGCCGAGATCTTCCTGCGCAACACCCTGGCCTCGGGCGTGGTGCCGCAGATCTCGGTGGTGATGGGCCCCTGCGCCGGTGGCGCCGTCTACTCCCCGGCGATCACCGACTTCACGGTGATGGTCGATGGCAGCAGCTACATGTTCGTCACCGGGCCGAACGTCGTGAAGACGGTGACCCACGAGGAGATCGACTTCGAGGGCCTCGGCGGGGCGCGCGTCCACAACGAGACGAGCGGCGTTGCGCATTTCCTGGCCGAGGGGGAGCCGCAGGCGATGGCGCTGACGCGCAGCCTCCTCGGCTACATGCCGCAGAACAACGTCGATCCGCCACCATCCGTCGCCGAGTGGCGCGCGCCGGAGGTGACCGGCGTCGAGCTCGACGAGCTCGTGCCGGATTCGGCACAGCGGTCATACGACATGCACCGGGTCATCGGGGGGATCGTCGACGCCGCGTCGTTCACCGAGGTCCAGTCGCTCTTTGCGCGGAACATCATCTGCGGCTTCGCCCGGATCGAGGGTCGCAGCGTCGGCATCGTGGCGCAGCAGCCGGAGGTGCTGGCCGGCGTGCTCGACATCGACGCGTCCGACAAGGCGGCGCGCTTCGTCCGATTCTGCGATTGCTTCAACATCCCGCTGCTCACCCTGGTCGACGTGCCGGGCTTCCTGCCTGGCGTCGACCAGGAGCATCGCGGCATCATCCGCCACGGCGCCAAGCTGCTCTACGCCTACTGCGAGGCGACGGTGCCGAAGGTGACGGTCATCACCCGCAAGGCGTACGGCGGCGCCTACGACGTCATGAGCAGCAAGCACGTCCGCGGCGACCTCAACTTCGCGTGGCCGACCGCGGAGATCGCGGTGATGGGTGCGGAGGGGGCGGTGAACATCATCTTCCGCGACGAGATTGCGCAGGCCTCGGACCCCGACGCCGCGCGCGCCCGACTGGTCGGCGAGTACGAGGCGCGGTTTGCCAACCCGTACATCGCCGCGGCGCGCGGCTACGTCGACGAGGTGATCCTGCCGTCGGAGACGAGGGCGCGGGTCGTCGATGCCCTCGCCATGCTGGAGGGGAAGCGTCAGTCGGTGCCTGCCCGGAAGCATGGCAACATCCCGCTCTGACGGCGGGCCGTCTTTGCGCAAAGACGTGACCGATCCACCGCCGCCGTTTCGTCGGCTCCTCATCGCCAACCGTGGCGAGATCGCGGTCCGCGTCCTGCGAGCCTGCCGCGAGCTGGGGATCGAGACGGTCGCCGTCTACAGCGACGCCGACGCGGATGCGCTCCACACGCGGCTGGCCGATCGCGCCGAGCGGATCGGTCCCGCGCCGGCCGCGGAGTCGTATCTCGCCATCGACGCGGTGATCGCGGCGGCGCGCCGCTCGGGAGCCGAGGCGATCCATCCCGGCTATGGCTTCCTCTCGGAGAACGCCGCCTTCGCCCGGGCCGTCGAGGAGGCCGGGCTCGTCTTCGTCGGCCCGCCGCCCGAGACGCTGGCGGCCCTCGGCGACAAGCTGGCCGCCCGCCGGGCCGTCGCGGCCGCGGGCGTGCCGATCGTCCCCGGACTGCTCGTGCCCGTTGCCGCCGACAACGGGGACGGGGCCGCCGGCGCGGACGTCGCGGCGGTCGGCTTCCCGGGCCTCGTCAAGGCCGCGGCCGGTGGCGGCGGTCGAGGGATGCGCCGCGTCGATGAGCCCGGCCAGCTGGCCGGGGTCTTGGCGGCCGCCGGCCGGGAGGCGCTCGCCGCCTTCGGCGACGGGACCCTCTACTACGAGCGGCTGATCGCCCCGGCACGTCATGTCGAGGTGCAGCTGCTCGGCGACCGGCACGGGAACCTGGCGGTCCTCGGCGAACGGGAGTGCAGCGTCCAGCGCCGGCACCAGAAGCTCGTGGAGGAGGCGCCCTCGCCCGCCGTCACGCCGCTCATCCGAGAGCAGCTGGCCGCCGACGCGCGCCGGGTGGCGGGCACGGTCGCCTTCCACAACGCCGCGACGGTCGAGTTCCTGCTCGACGCCAACGGCGACCACTACTTCCTGGAGATGAACACCCGCCTCCAGGTCGAGCATGGCGTGACCGAGCTGGTGACCGGGCTCGACCTGGTGGCCTGGCAGATCCGCGTCGCGGCGGGGGAGCGGCTTCCGGGGTCAGTCCTGGCCAACGAGCCGCGCGGCCACGCCATGGAGGTCCGCCTCTACGCGGAGGATCCCCACCATGGCTTCACCCCGGTCGCCGGGAGCGTCACGGCCTGGCGCATGCCGGCCGGGCCGGGGGTCCGGGTCGACACCGGGATCGAGGCGGCCACGCCGCTGCCGGTCGAATATGACCCGCTGCTGGCCAAGCTGCTGGTCCGCGCCGAGGACCGGCCGGCTGCCCTCGCCCGGCTGCGGCGGGCGCTCGACGAGACGATCGTCGGGGGCGTGCAGACCGACCTCTCCTTCCTGCGCTGGCTGGTCGACGAGCCGGGGTTCGCCGCCGGCACGTACGACACCGGGCTCGTCGCGGAGCGGTGGGCGGGCGGCCCGGGGCTGGCGGACGACGAGCGCTCGCTGGCCGCTCTCGTGGCCCTCGAGGCACGGCTCGGCGCCGAGCGGCGCCGGGCGCCCACGGTGCCGAATGGCGCAGCCCGGGGTGGGAGCGCCTGGGCGACAAGGGCCCGTGCCGAGGCGGTCAACCGCCGGCGCAGCCGATGAGCGACCTCGAGCTCACCGTCGCCGGATCGCGGGCCGAGGCGGCGACGGGTTGGAGCCTGGCCTGGATCGACCGGGCCGCCGGGATCGCGCGCCTGACCGACGGCTCGCGGTCGGAGACCTGTCTCGTCGAGGGCTCCGGGAGCGACTGGACGGTGACCCTGCGCGGTCGTCGCATCCCGGTCAGCGTTCGCTCCTGGCGGGAGCGGGTCCTCGCGGAGGCCGAGTCGGCGGCACGCCAGGCGGGCGGACCGGTCGAGATCAGGGCCACGCTGCCCGGCCTGGTGGTGGGGGTCGCGGTGCGGGACGGGGCGGAGGTCGCGGAGGGGGCGGTCCTGCTCACGATCGAGGCCATGAAGATGCAGAACGAGGTCCGGGCGCCCCGGGCCGGGCGGGTCGCCTCCATCTCGGTCGCGGCGGGCCAGACGGTCGTCGCCGGGGCCACGCTGCTACGGATCGAGTAGCGCGGCCGGGGCCTCGCGCACCGGTACAATCCGCGCGATGAGCGACCCCGAGCGCGCCGCCCGGCCTCCGCATCGGTCCACCTCGGGGATCGAGATCCGACCGGTCTACCGCGCCGCCGACCTGGCTGACCGCGACCCGGCCGAGGCGCTCGGGGAGCCCGGCGGCTTCCCGTTCACGCGGGGCATCCACCCCGACGGCTACCTTGGGCGGCCCTGGACGATGCGCCAGTACGCGGGGTTCGGGTCGGCGCAGGAGACGAATCGGCGCTTCCGCTACCTCCTCGCCAGCGGCCAGACCGGGATCTCGGTGGCCTTCGACCTGCCGACCCAGATGGGCTACGACAGCGACGATCCGATGGCGGTCGGCGAGGTCGGTCGCGTAGGGGTGCCGATCGACACGGTCGGGGACATGGAGGCCCTCTTCGACGGGATCCGCCTCGACGCGGTCAGCACCAGCATGACCATCAACGCCACGGCCGCGATCCTGCTGGCCCTGTACGAGACGGTCGCGCGGCGGCAGGGGATCGAGCCGGCCGGGCTGCGCGGCACGATCCAGAACGACATCCTCAAGGAGTACATCGCCCGCGGGACCTACATCTTCCCGCCCGAGCCGTCGATGCGGCTGGTGACCGACACCTTCGCCTACTGCCGGGCCGAGATGCCGGCCTGGAACACGATCAGCATCAGCGGCTACCACATGCGCGAGGCGGGAGCCACCGCCGTGCAGGAGGTCGCCTTCACGATCGCCGATGCGGTCGCCTACAGCGAGGCCGCCGTCGCGGCGGGGATGGCCTTCGACGAGTTCGCGCCCCGCCTCTCCTTCTTCTTCGCCGCCCACAACGACCTGTTCGAGGAGGTCGCCAAGTTCCGCGCCGCGCGGAGGGCCTGGGCGCGCGTGGCGCGCGACCGGTTCGGCGCCCGCGATCCCAGGAGCATGGCGATGCGCTTCCACGTCCAGACCGGCGGCAGCACCCTCACCGCCCAGCAGCCGGAGACGAACGTGGTGCGCACCACCGTCCAGGCGCTGGCCGCCATCCTGGGCGGGGCGCAGAGCCTCCATACCAACGCCTCCGACGAGGCGCTCGGGCTCCCCACCCCGGCGACGGCGCGGCTCGCGCTGCGAACACAACAAGTGTTGGCCTCGGAGTCCGGCCTGAGCTCGCCGGTGGACCCCCTCGGCGGGTCGTACTACGTTGAGCGGCTGACCGACCAGATCGAGGAGGCGGTCCATGCCGAGCTGGCGGAGATCGACCGGCGCGGCGGCACGCTCGCGGCGCTGGCCGACGGGTACCAGCAGGGCGCGATCGCGGACGCCGCCTACATCGCGCAGCGCGCGATCGAGGCGGGCGAGCGGATCGTGGTCGGTGTCAACGCCTTCGTGGAGGCGGGCGACGAGCAGCGCCCGCAGGCCCAGGCGATCGACCCGGAGGCCGAGGCGCAGCAGCGGGCGAGGACCGCGGCCGTACGCGCCGGCCGCGATGCGGCCCGCGCCGCGGAGGCGACCAGCGCACTGGAGACCGCGGCGGCCGGGACGGAGAACGTCCTGCCGCGGATCCGCGCCTGCGTCGAGGCGCAGGTCACGCTGGGCGAGATCAGCGGCGCCCTGCGGCGGGTCTGGGGAGAGTACCGCCCGTGACGATCGGCGCGATCCACCATGTCGCGGTCGTGGTGCGATCCATCGACGAGGCGCTGCCTCGCTATCGGGCCCTCTTCGGGTGGGAGCCAGAGGACGAGCCGCGCGTCTTCGCATCGCAGCGGGTCCGGCTCTGCTTCCTGCCCACCGGCGCCCGATCCGGCGGCCCGCGTCGAGCTGATCGAGCCGGTCGACGCCGAGAGCGGGGTGGCCCGCTTCCTGGCCCAGCGTGGCGAGGGGCTGCACCACGTCTGCCTGCGCAGCGACGACCTCCCCGCGGACCTCGACCGCCTCGCGGCCGCCGAGGCGGAGCTGATCGACCGCGAGCCGCGAGCCGGTGCCCACGGCGCCGTCGCCTTCATCCACCCGCGCACCCTCAACGGGGTACTCTGGGAGCTCCTGACCGAGGTTCCCGAGCGAGGCGCATGACCGAGCAGCAGCCCCAACCGGCCATTCCCGATCGTCCGCTGCTGCGGGGCGAGCGGGTCTGGCTGCGGCCGATGGAGGAGCGCGACCTGCCCGCCTACGTGGCCGGCATCAATGACACCGAGGTGGGCGGCATGGCCGGCTATCGGGTGCCGGACAGCCTCGAGCAGGCGACAGCCTGGCACGCCCGTCATGCGGAGGCGACGCGCCGCGGGGACGCCTTCTTCTTCGCCGTCTGCGAGCTGGGCGACGACCGCTTCATCGGCACCGTCTGGTTCAAGGAGGTCAACCACTTCGATGCCAACGCCGAGCTCGCCATCTACATGGACCGCGACCACATCGGCTCCGGCTGGGGGACCGATGCACAGCGCACGCTCATCGAATTCGGCTTCGGGACGCTGGGACTGGAGCGGATCTGGCTCACCGTCAACGCCGACAATCCGCGGGCGATCCGCTCGTACGAGAAGGTCGGCTTCCAGCGCGAGGGCGTGATGCGCCGCTCATTCCGGGTCAAGGGCCGGCTCACCGACAGCCTCCTGATGTCGATCCTGCGCGACGAGTGGGAGTCCGCCGCCGCAGGACGCTAGCGCACGCCCGCCTGGCGCAGCAGCGCCGGGATCTGGGACGGGGAGTCGGCGACCAGGATGCCGGCCTCGGTGAGGGCCCTGCGCTTCGACTCGGCGGTCCCTGCGCCACCGGAGATGATCGCCCCGGCGTGACCCATGCGGCGCCCCGCGGGAGCGGTGCGCCCCGCGATGAAGGCGGCCACCGGCTTGCGCACCTCGCGCGCGCAGTAGGCAGCGGCCCGTTCCTCGTCATCGCCGCCGATCTCGCCGATCAGCACGATCGCCTCGGTCTCGCGGGTCGGCGTTGAGGAGCTCGAGGACGTCGATGAAGCTGGTCCCCACGATCGGGTCGCCGCCGATCCCGACGCAGGTCGTCTGGCCCACGCCGGCATCGGTCATGGCCTGCACCACCTCGTAGGTGAGCGTGCCGGAGCGGCTCACCAGGCCGACCGGGCCGGGTCGATGGATGTCGCCGGGGATGATCCCCACCTTCGCCTCGCCGACCGTGGTCAGCCCGGGACAGTTGGGCCCGATCAGCCGCACCCCCTTGGCTCGCAGCACGTGGTGGACGCGCAGCATGTCGAGCGCGGGGATCCCCTCCGTGATGCAGATCACCAGCGGGATGCCCGCGTCGGCAGCCTCGAGGATGGAGTCGGGGGCGAACGGCGCGGGGACGAAGATGCAGGAGGCGTTGGCGCTGGTCTGGGCCACCGCCTCGGCAACGGTGTCGTAGACCGGGACCCGGCCGTCGACCGCCGTCTGCCCGCCCTTGCCGGGCGTCACGCCGGCGACGATGCTCGTCCCGTACTCGAGCATGGCGCGCGAGTGGAATTCGCCCTCGCGACCGGTGATCCCCTGGACCAGGAGGCGGGTCTGGCTGCCGACCAGGATGCTCACGCCGTGGCTCCGGCCGCCGCGACGGCCTTGCGCGCGGCATCGTCCAGGCTGTCGGCGGTGATGAGGTTCGCGGCGCGCAGGATCTCGTGGGCCTCTGCCGCGTTCGTGCCGACGATGCGGACCACCATCGGCACGGTGCGGCCGAGCGAGGCGCGCGCCTCGACGATCCCGTGGGCCACCTCGTCGCCGCGCGTGATGCCACCGAAGATGTTGATCAGGATGGCCCGCACGTTCGGGTCGTCCAGGATGATGCCGAAGGCCGCCGCCACCCGGTCCGCCTTGGCCCCACCCCCGATGTCGAGGAAGTTCGCCGGCTCGCCGCCCGCCAGCTTGACGAGGTCCATGGTGGTCATCGCCAGCCCGGCGCCGTTCACCATGCAGCCGATGCTGCCGTCGAGCTTGATGAAGTTGATCCCCGCGTCGCGCGCCGCGGTCTCGGATGGCTCCTCCTCGCCGAGGTCGCGCAGCGCCTCCAGGTCGGGGTGGCGGAAGAGGGCCGAGTCGTCGAGCACGATCTTGGCGTCGAGCGCGAGCAGCTGCCCCTCCTCGGTGACCACCAGCGGGTTCACCTCGGCGAGGTCCGCGTCCGACTCCATGAAGGCGGCGTAGAGCCCGCGCAGGATGGTCGCGAACTCCTTCCGCAGCTCGGCGGGGAGCCCCAGGAAGAAGCCGACCCGTCGCACCTGGTGCTCCTGCAGCCCGATCAGCGGGTGGAGCGGCAGGCGCAGGAGGGCGGCGGGGTTGGTCCGAGCCGTCTCCTCGATCTCGACCCCGCCATCGGCGCTGGCGATGATGGTCACCGCCTGGCCGGCCCGGTCGAGGATCAGGCCGAGGTAGTACTCCTTCGCGATCCGGGCGGCCGGCGCCACCAGCACGGTGCGCACCGTGACCCCCTTGATCACCAGCCCGATGATCTCGCCCGCTCGCGCGGCGGCTTCATCGGGGTCGGCGGCCAGCTTCACGCCGCCCGCCTTGCCCCGTCCGCCGACGAGCACCTGGGCCTTGATCACGACGGGGCCCCCGATCCGCCCGGCGGCGGCGCGTGTCTCCTCCGGGGAGGTGGCAGTCTCGCCGGCCGAGACCGGCACACCGTGGCGTGCCAGGATCTCCTTGGACCGATACTCCTGGAGCTTCACAGGCTCTCCTGCGGACAGAACGGGTGGTGGCCTATCAGCCTACACTTGCCGTCCCTACCGCCGGCGCTGTGACCGGCGCGCAACGGAGCACCACGCCACGTGACCTACACCGTCACCCTGATCCCCGGCGACGGGATCGGCCCCGAGCTCAGCGAGGCGACCGTCGGCGTGCTGGAGGCCACCGGGATCTCGTTCGCCTGGGAGGTGCAGCAGGCCGGCGAGGCGACCATCGCCTCGGAGGGGACCCCCCTCCCGGATCGCGTGATCGAGAGCATCCGGCGCAACGGGGTCGCCATCAAGGGGCCGATCACGACTCCGGTCGGCGGGGGCTTCCGCAGCGTCAATGTCGGCCTCCGGATCGCCCTCGAGCTGTACGCCAACGTGCGGCCCGCGCGGAGCATGGTCGGGGTCGAGAGCCGGTACAGCGACGTGGACCTGATCATCGTGCGCGAGAACACCGAGGACCTCTACGCGGGGGTCGAGCACCGCGTCGGCCCCGATGCCGCGGAGAGCATCAAGATCATCACCCGGGCCGCCTCGCAGCGGATCGCGCGCTACGCCTTCGAGTACGCGCTGCGCAACGGGCGGCACAAGGTGACCGCCGTCCACAAGGCCAACATCATGAAGCTCTCCGACGGCCTCTTCCTGGAGAGCTGCGGGCAGGTCGCCGCCGACTACGCCGGCCGGGTCGAGTTCGAGGACCGGATCGTCGACAACATGTGCATGCAGCTGGTCCAGAAGCCCGAGCTGTACGACGTGCTGGTGCTGCCGAACCTGTACGGCGACATCGTCAGCGACCTGGCGGCGGGGCTGGTCGGCGGACTGGGCGTCGCCCCCGGCTCGAACATCGGGGAGAAGGCGGCGGTCTTCGAGGCCGTGCACGGATCGGCGCCGAAGTACGCCGGGCAGGATCGGGCGAACCCGACGGCGCTCATCCTCTCCGCGGCCCTGATGCTCCGTCACCTGGGCGAGACCGATGCGGCCGATCGGGTCGAATCCGCTGTTCGTGGCGTGATCGCCGAGGGAAGGACCACCACGCATGACCTGGGCGGGAGCGCCGGCACCCGCGAGTTCGCCGCCGCCGTGGCCGGCCGCGTCCGCGGAGCCTGACCCCAGCCCATGTTCGGCTACCGGATCAGTTGGTCGCAGCTGGCCTGGTTCGGGCACCGTGCGTCGGGGATCGGGGTCCTCGTCTACCTGTTCATGCACATCGTCGAGAACACGACCCTGGTGCTCGGCCCGGACGTCTACAACGCGACCCAGGTCTTCTTTCGCAACCTTCCAGTCCGGCTCGGCGAGATCGTCCTGATGGCGGCGCTCGTGTACCACTCCCTCAACGGGCTGCGCGTGATCACCATGGACTTCTGGCCGTCGACGACCCGCTGGTACCGGCCGCTCACCTACGCGGTGATCGTCGGGACGATCGCGGCCATGATCCCGCTCGGCATCATCATGATCACGCCGTACGCCCCCTGGAACGGCCGCTGATGGCGATCGGGCGCAGGATCTGGCCGGTCAGCGGCGACCCGCTGCGACGCAACCCGTCGCGCGCGGCGCGGGCCCGCCCCAACGAGCCGGGCTTCGAGCGCTGGATGTGGTACTTCACCCGGATCAGCGGCCTGCTGCTGGTCGTGCTGGCGATGGGCCACATGGGGATCATGCACGTCCTCGTGCAGCTGACCGGGCAGGAGATCAACTTCGCCTTCGTGCTCGAACGGTGGGGGAACCCCTTCTGGCGCGGCTACGACCTGCTGCTGCTCGTCCTGGCCCTGCTGCACGGCGTGAACGGGGCGCGGATCGTCATCGGCGACTACGTCGAGCGGGGCGGCCTGCGCAGCCTGCTGATCGGGATCCTCCTGGCGGTCAGCTTCGTCTGGCTGCTGCTCGGCATCTTCGTGATCCTCACCTTCGATCCAGCCGGCGCCCCGGCCGTCGGCCCCTTCTCGTGAGCCTGAGCCACGCCGCGGCCCGGTCTCGACCACGCCCGCGCACGCACGACCTCGACGCCGTGGTGGTCGGGGCCGGTGGGGCCGGCCTCTATGCAGCCCTCGAGCTGAAGCGCGACCTCGGGCCGGAGGCCCGCATCGGGGTCATCAGCAAGCTGTATCCGTCCCGGTCGCACACGGGGGCGGCGCAGGGCGGCGTGTGCGCGGCGCTCGGCAACACCGAGGAGGACCACTGGGAGTGGCACTGGTTCGACACCGTGAAGGGCGGCGACTACCTGGTCGACCAGGACGCGGCCGAGGTGATGTGCCGCGACGCCGTCGAGACGGTCATCAACCTGGAGCACCTGGGGCTCCCATTCAACCGCACCCCGGAGGGGCTGATCGACCAGCGGCGCTTCGGCGGCCATACCCGCAACTACGGCGAGGGCCCCGTCCGACGGGCCTGCTACGCCGCCGACCGAACCGGGCACGCGATCCTGCAGACCCTCTTCCAGCAGTGCATCAAGCTCGATGTCGCCTTCTACGACGAGTACCAGGTGCTCGACCTGGCGATGCCGTCGGGGCCCGCCGGCCCGGTGAACGGGGTGGTGGCGCTCCAGCTCTCGAGCGGCGAGGTCCACGCCTTCCGGGCCAAGGCGGTCCTCTTCGCGACCGGCGGCTTCGGCAAGATGTTCAAGGTCACCAGCAACGCCCACACCCTGACCGGCGACGGCGTGGCGATCGCCTACCGGCGCGGCCTGCCGCTCGAGGACATGGAGTTCTTCCAGTTCCACCCGACCGGCATGTACAAGCTCGGCTTCCTGCTCTCCGAGGCGATGCGCGGCGAGGGCGGATTCCTGGTGAACGGCGAGGGCGAGCGCTTCATGCAGCGCTACGCTCCGACGATGCAGGACCTCGCCAGCCGCGACGTGGTGAGCCGCAGCATCTACCAGGAGATCGCCGCCGGGAGGGGGATCGGCGGCAAGGACTTCGTGCACCTCGACGTGCGCCACCTCGGCGCCAAGGTGCTCAACGAGAAGCTCCCCGACATGAGCGGCTTCATCCGCACCTACTTCGGGATCGAGCCGCTCACCGACCTGGTGCCGATCCAGCCGACCGCGCACTACGCCATGGGCGGGATCCCGACCGACGTCGACGGCCGGGTCCTGGCCGACGAGAAGGGCCGGATCGTGCCCGGCTTCTTCGCGGCGGGGGAGTGCGCCTGCGTCAGCGTGCACGGTGCGAACCGGCTCGGCACCAATTCGCTGCTCGACATCCTGGTCTTCGGCCGGCGTGCCGGGATCGCCATGGCGGAGACGGTCCGCGGCGCCGACGCGCCCGAGCCGGACCCCGGGGCCGAGTCGGCGGTCCACGACATGGTGGCCGAGCTGCTGGCACGGACCGAGGGCGAGCGACCCGCCGTGCTCCGCGAGGAGCTGCAGGAGACGATGTTCGCGCGCTGCAGCGTCTATCGCTCCGGCCCGCTGCTGGCCCAGGCCTGGGGCGAGGTGCACGAACTGCGCGAGCGCGCCCGACGGCTGGTGGTCGACGACAAGGGGCGCCGCTACAACACCGACCTGGGCGAGGCGCTGGAGCTGGGCTTCCTGCTCGACTGCGCGGAGGCGACGGTGGCCTCGGCCCAGGCTCGCACCGAGAGTCGAGGCGCGCACGCGCGCGAGGACTTCCCCGAGCGCGACGACGTCGACTGGCTGAAGCACACCTTCGCCTACCGCTGGTCGGACGGCGCGCCGCCGCACCTGGCCTATCGGCCGGCGACCATCACCCGCTTCGAACCGAAGCCGCGGACCTACTGACCGATGGAGGTGCAGCTGCGCATCCTGCGCTTTGACCCCGAGCGGGACGCCGCTCCCCACTGGGAGCAGTACGCGGTCGAGGCCGAGCCCTCGGATCGGGTCCTCGACCTGCTGCACCGGGTCAAGTGGTACCAGGACGGCACGCTCACCTTCCGGCGCTCCTGCGCCCACGGCGTGTGCGGCTCGGACGCGATGCTGGTCAACGGCCGCAACCGCCTGGCCTGCGAGGTGCTGGTCAAGGAGACGGGCAGCCGCGTGAGCGTCGAGCCGGTCCGCGGGTCGCAGGTGATCAAGGACCTGCTGATCGACCTCGACGGCTTCTGGGAGAAGTACCGCTCGGTGATGCCGTTCCTCGTCAACGACGAGGTGCCCGCCGACGGCCGGGAGCGCCGCCAGTCACCCGCGGAGCGCGAGCGGTTCGACGACACCAGCAAGTGCATCCTGTGCGGCGCCTGCACGACCGCCTGCCCATCGTTCTGGTCGAACCCCGACTATGTCGGGCCCGCGGCGATCGTGAACGCGCATCGCTTCATCTTCGACAGCCGCGACCACGCCACCGAGGAGCGCCTCGAGATCATGGCCGACGCGGACGGGGTCTGGCGCTGCCGCACCATCTTCAACTGCGTCGAGGCCTGCCCGCGGGGGATCAACATCACCCGCGCCATCATGGAGGTCACCCGCCAGATCGAGACGCGCGGAGGATGAGTGCCGCCACCCCTGGTCGACGCCTGCTGATCCACACCGATGGCGCCGCGCGCGGCAATCCTGGCCCCGCCGGCCTGGGGGCCTACCTGCAGGATGCCGAGACCGGCGCGGTCGTGTCCGAGCTGGCGCGCTTCCTGGGCGTCCGGACCAACAACTACGCCGAGTGGACCGCGGTCGAGGACGCGCTCAACGAGGCGCTCCGGCTTGGCGCCACGCACGTCGATCTGCGCCTCGACTCGGAGCTGGTGGCGCGCCAGATCACGGGGCGCTATCGGGTCAAGCACCCCGACCTCAAGCCGATCCATGCCAGCGTGATGGCGCTCCTCGCCCGCCTGCAGGGCTACACGGTCGGGCACGTGCCGCGCGAGCTGAACAAGGACGCCGATCGGCTCAGCAACGTGGCGGTCGACGAGCGCCGCTGACCGTCCCGATCAGGGAGAGGGGTACACTGTCGATCCCTGGAGGCGGCCGGACGGCCGCGGGCGCGATCGTCGAAAGGCGGCGTCCGAGGAAAGTCCGAGCTCCATAGAGCAGGTTCGCGGGTAACGCCCGTCCGCCGTGAGGCGAGGACCAGCGCCACAGTGACGATGCCCGCAGCGATGCGGGAGTGAAACGCGGCAAGCTCGAGCCGGAGCAAGACCGAATAGGAGGGCGCAAGGCGGCGTTCGCGCCGCAGCAGGCTGCTCGCTCAGCCCTCGGGTAGGTCGCTCAGATGGATGGCCGTCGCGGCGCCGAAGGGCGCCAGACAGAACTCGGCTTACAGGCCGCTCTCCAGGGACACATCCCGGAACGCCAGAAGCGGCATCCCCTCACCGGAACGATGTCAGGCGTGGCGGGCGCAGCCCGCAGGCCGTCGCGACAGCCGGCCAAGGGCGGCGCCGGCCGCGCCCGGCCATCGGCCTAGTCCTCGTCGGCCCGCCAGATGGTGGTGGCGGTGCACGCGTTGCAGATGTCGCGTGCCTCGTCCATGGTGCCGAGCGGGAGGGGATGGTCGAGCCCGCCGAGGAGGCAGTCCACCTGGACGCGGGGACCGTCACCGGCCGGCAGGATCGAGACGTGGCGCACGCGGCAGCGGCGGATGCGTCCCTGGCGAGGGATCGGCGTCCGCGGGCTGGAATCGAGCGGTTCGACCGCCATTGTTCCTTCCCCTCGCTGACCGGGGTGCGTGGTGACCGGCCGGCGCCAGCGTAGGGAGGATGGGACCCTCCGCTCAATGGCGCGTTGGTACCACCCCTGCCGGTGGATACGCTCACGATCGTTCGCGCGCTACACTCGGCGAGGGGCTGGGCCGCACCCGCGGCAGCATCACCACGAGGTCGCCAGGGATTGTTCGGCCGTCGCAACCGTGAGAACCGCCAGGAGGCCCAGCGCGAGCATGGCCGCCGCGCCCTCTTCGAGGAGCTGGCCAAGCGACCTCCGAACATCTGCCCATTCCTGGGGCTCGCCAGCTCGCAGACCGAGTATCTCGACGGCGTCACCCGGGAGCATCGCTGCTACGCGTTCGGCGAGGCGGCCGAGCTCTCGGCGGAGCAGCAGGAGCGGGTCTGCCTGACCCGCGGCTACGGCAACTGTCCCCGCTACCTGCGGGGGGTCCTGGTCATCCCGACCGATGAGCTCGAGGCGCTGCGCCGGCCCCTGCCGCCCGTGCGGTCGCCGGCTCCGCCTCCGCCTCCTCCGCCTGCGCCGAGGCCAGCCTCAGGCGGGGGCGGCAGGCGGGTTCCGCTCCTGATCGGGCTCGTGCTGCTGCTCGCGGTCGGCGGCGTATCCGCCGTCATCCTGCTCACGCGCCCGCCGGTCGCGGTCGAGCCGACGCCGACCCCGCAGGCGAGCGAGCCGAGCCCAAGCGCAACGGTCGGGGGATCTGAGAGCGAAGCGCCGGTCAGCCAGACGCCATTCCCCGAGACGCCGAAGCCCGACCCCACCCCGATCCCCGGCGATGTCTTCATCGGCTATGAGGTGACGGTGCTCCAGGGCCAGAACACGCTCTTCGAGATCGACGATGCCGGCGTCATCGTGTCCCAGCGGAACGCGACTTACAGCCGCTTCTCCAAGGCACCGGTCGACCGGATCGTGGCGCCCAACGGCCTCCTGCACTGGCGGACCGCGGAGGGCTTCTTCACCGGCCTTTCGTACATCCACGGCGACTCCGGCCCGTTCCTGATCCGCGAGGTCTGGGAGGGGGCGGACGGGTCGCACCGCTACACCGTCCTGCCCGACAGCCAGACCTGACCCGGACCAGCTGAATCCCGGCCCTGGGCCGGGACGAGCCCCTCGCACCTGCGGCGGGCCCCCAGGACCAACGTCCGGTCGATCCAGCGCCGAAATCCCTTGACGGGCGGTCACTGCCCTGTATGATGGCGCCCTGTGGCCCAAAGTGGGGGCAAGTGGGGAGAAGTGGTAGACGCCCGGCGCATGCAACCGTCCTCGTATCTGACTGGCGAATTCCGGCACACGCTCGACGACCGCAGTCGCGTCGCCGTCCCCGTGCGCTTCCGGACGCGCCTGGCGCAGGGGGCGACGCTTGCACGCTGGCTCGACAAGTGCCTCGGTCTCTTCCCGCATGACGAGTGGGAGGAGCTGGCGGCCAAGCTGCGCGGCCTGCCGCTGACCAACCCCAAGGCACGCGAATTCGCCCGTTTCATGTCCTCCGGCGCTGTCGAGGTGGAGCTCGACAAGCAGGGCCGGATCCTGGTTCCCGGCTACCTGCGCGAGTACGCCGGCCTCTCGGAGGGGGAGGTGGTCGTGGTCGGGGCGCTCAATCGGCTCGAGATCTGGGCGCCGGCGGCCTGGCTGCCGTACCGCTCCAAGATCGAGGACGAGCCGGAGGCGCTCGCCGAACACCTGGCCGATCTCGGGATCTAGGGAGGCGACGAGATGACGCGCGCCGCGCTCCCTCCATTGATGCGTCTCCGGGCCGATCGGCCCGCCGTCCGACACGAAAGGTGCAGCTGCGAATGGGAGAAGGGCACCTGCCGGTCCTCGTCGACGAGGTTCTTGCCTCGCTGGCGGTGGGCCCCGGCAGCTCCGTCGCAGATTGCACGGTCGGCGGCGGTGGGCACGCCGAGCGACTCTTGGAGGCCACGTCTCCGGATGGCCGCCTGCTCGGCCTCGATGCCGATCGGGCGGCCATCCTGGAGGCGAAACGAACCCTGGCGCGGTTCGGGGAGCGGGTCGTCCTGCGCCAGGCGAACTTCGGCGCGATCTACGACGAGGCGGGCGCGGCCGGCCTCATCCCCCTCGACGCCGTCCTCTTCGACCTCGGCCTCTCCAGCTACCAGCTGGCGGATCCACGACGTGGCTTCAGCTTCGCGGCCGATGCGCCGCCGGACATGAGATTCGATGAAGATCGTGGTCTATCGGCCCTCGACCTCATCGACGGATCGTCGCAGCGAGAGCTCGCCGGAATCCTCGCGACGTTTGGTGAAGAACGCCGTGCAGGCCGCATCGCGACGGCGATCCTGGCGGCGCGTGCGGAAGGGCGGCTCGTGACCGCCGCCGACCTCGCCACCGTGGTCGCCCAGGCCGCGCCCGCGGGGCGGGCCGACGCGGGTCGCATCCACCCCGCGACCCGCACCTTCCAGGCGCTGCGCATCGCCGTCAACCGGGAGCTCGAGGTGCTCGGGCCCGCCCTCGCCGGGGCCCTCGCCGCGCTGCGTCCCGGCGGTCGCCTGGCGGTGATCAGCTACCACTCCGGCGAGGACCGGATCGTCAAGCGCTTCATGGCTCGCGAGAGCCGCGACTGCATCGAGGAGCCGTTGCCGCCGGTCTGCCTGTGCGGCCACCGCGCCCAGCTTCGCCCGATCCCGAGGAGGGGAGTCACGCCGACCGCCGCCGAGGTGGCTCGGAACCGACGTGCCCGCAGCGCTCGTCTGCGGGCTGCCATCAAGCTCGCCCCGGCGAGCGCGTAGCGGATCAAGCAGGAGGGTACCGATGAGCCGTGGACGCCCCCGTCACCAGTCGAGTCGCCGCCGGATGTACAGCCCGCGCCAGCGCGACCTGCGCGAGCGCCGCATCCATCAGCGGGTGGACGAGCACCAGGCCGCGATCGAGGCCGCGACCGTCGATCCCGATGGCGGCCAGGAGTTCGAGTCGGCCCCGTGGGGCATTCGCCTGACCGCGCGAGCCAGCGCCGCCTAGATGGCCATCATTGGGGCGCGTCCCGCGACGGGCATCGGCGTCCTCCGACGCCGGCCGCGTCCTCGGCCGCGCCCCGCTCCCCGCGCGCGCACCCGCGCGCACCGCATCCCCACCAGCCGCGGGGCCCTGAGCAGCCTCTCGGCGGTCCTCGTGGCGATCGCCGCGGCCGCCGGGCTGGGCCTCTTCTACCTGAGCCAGTCGACCAACGTCTCCGCCATGGGCTACCAGATCGACAAGCTGCAGGCACAGGTCGGTCACCTGCGCGCGGAGCAGCAGCGTCTCACCTTCCAGATCGGCGAGGCGCGTTCGCCGAGCACGATCGCGACCCGGGCGCAGACCGAGCTGAAGCTGGTGCCCCTCGATCCCAACGTGATCCAGTTCGCCACCCGAACGATTGACCCACGCATCTTGAAGTAGCTCGGCCGGGGCCTGCGCCTCGGCCGACGGAGTAGCCGTGCTCGCCAGGACTGACAGCCGTGCCCGCGCCCTGTTCCTGCTGATCATCACGACCATGGTCGCCACGCTGGTCGGTGGGCGGCTGGTCTGGTGGCAGGTCGTCGAGCGCGAGCGGCTGACCGCGATGGCTCTCAGCCAGCTGGCCCAGACGGAGGAGATTCCGGCCGAGCGCGGCGAGATCCGGGACATCAACGGCGTGCTGCTGGCGACCTCGATCGAGGTGCAGTCGGTCTACGCCACCCCGCCCAAGGTCAAGGACCCGCAGCGCGCCGCCGGCCTGCTGGCGTCCGTGCTCGGGACCGATCCAGGAGAGATGCTGGCCCGCCTCACCAGCAAGGACCCGTGGGTCTGGCTCAAGCGGCGCGTGGATGACAAGGTCGCGCAGCGCATCCGCGCGCTCCACCTTCCTGGGGTCGGGATGCTGCCCGAGACGCGCCGTGTCTATCCGATCACGGGCGTCGCCCCGGAGACGACCCTCGGCGCGCAGCTGCTCGGGTTCGTGAACGTCGATGGCGAGGGACAGTACGGGGTCGAGGGCGCGGAGAACCCGCTCCTCGCCGGACTGCCCGGATCGGTCACCGCCCAGGGGGACGTCATCGGGCGCCAGATCGCCGATTCGATCACCCAGCTGCGCCCGCCGGTCGACGGGGCGGACCTGCAGCTGACCCTCGACGCCGGCCTGCAGCACCTGCTCGAGGCGGCGATGTGGAGCACCTACCAGAAGAACAATGCCCAGGGGGTCACCGGGCTGGTGATGGACGTCCATACCGGCGCGATCGTGGCCATGGCGTCGTTCCCCTCATTCGACGCGAACACCTATGCCGCGGCCGATCCGTCGCTCTTCACCAATCCCGCCGTCAGTCGCCAGTACGAGCCCGGCTCCGTGATGAAGGCATTCACCATCGCGGCCGCGCTCGACGCGGGCGTGATCGACCTGCGGACGACCGTGCTCGACGACAACAACCTGCGCATCCGCGGCATCCGGATCCAGAACGCCGACCGCTACCGCGTGCCGAACGGGCACGGCGAGATCACCGCCGGGGACGTGCTGAAGCTGTCGAACAACGTGGGCGCCGCCAAGTTCGGGCTGCTCCTCGGCCGCCAGGGCCTGTACGAGGCGTTTCGCCGCTTCGGCTTCGGCACGGCGACCGGGGTCGACATCGCAGGGGAGGAGGCCGGCGTCGTCTGGAACCCCGATGGGCCCAACGCCAGCGGCGACCTGACGGCGGCGCAGAACGCCTTCGGGCAGGGGCTCAGCGTGACGGCGGTGCAGCTGTGCGCCGGCTACGCCGCGATCGCGAACGGCGGCCACCTGGTGTCCCCCCACGTGATCGCCGGCTGGACGGGACCGGACGGCATCTACCACGCCACCGAGGTCCGGACCGGCGAGCGGATCATGCGCGAGGAGACGGCCGACACCATGGTTCGGCTCCTCACCGACGCGGTCGACAACGGGATCGCCCAGAAGGCCAGCATCCCCGGCTATTCGATCGCGGGCAAGACCGGCACGGCCGAGGTGGCCGGCGCGCAGACCAGGCAGGTGCGGGTGGGGACCGATGCGGCCGGGCTGCCGGTCTACGAGGAGCAGACCCAGCTCGTCTACCAGCGCGGCTGGATCGACTCCTCGTTCATCTCGATCCTGCCGGCGGCCGACCCGAAGTACGTGACCCTGATCCTGATCCATCGGCCCGTCACCTGGGGCCTCTACAAGATGGCGCAGACGCCGGTAAGCGTCTTCAGCGGCCTGGCCCCCCAGATGATCGACTACCTCGCTATCCCGCCCGACCGAATCGTCCAGCCGGTCGCCTCCAGATGAGGCTGGTAGACTCGCCGGAAGCCTCGGCAGGGAGCAGCGTGCCACCGTCGATCCGTCTCGTGGACCTCCTGGCCGCCACCGGCGGCCGCCTGATCGGGACGACGCGGGTCACCTCCTTCGCCTCCGCCGCCGTTGACTCCCGCCACGTCGTCGCGGGCTGCTGCTTCGTCGCGCTGCGGGGGGAGCGGGTGGACGGCCACGCCTTCGTGGGTGAGGCCGCGCGCCGAGGCGCGACGGTCATCCTGGTCGAGCGCCCCGTCGAGCCGCTCACCGAGGCGGTGGCGGTGGTCCAGGTCGCCGACACCCTCGCCGCGCTGCAGGAGATCGCCGCGTGGTGGCGTGCCCGTTCGAGCGTGCGGGTGGTCGGCATCACCGGCTCGACGGGCAAGACGATCGCCAAGGAGATCGTCGCCGACGTGCTCGCCCGCTCGCTGCGCGTCCTGCGCAACGAGGGGAACCTCAACAGCGAGACGGGGCTGCCGATGACGCTCCTCAGCCTGGAGCCGAGCCACGAGGTCGCGGTCCTGGAGATGAGCATGTACACCGAGGGCGAGATCGCTCGGCTGGCCGAGATCGCGCGGCCGGAGGTGGGGGTCGTCCTCTCCGTGCACCCCACCCACCTGGAGCGGGCGGGCAGCATCGAGGCGATCGCGCGCGCCAAGGCGGAGCTGCCGGCCGCGCTCCCGAGCGACGGCCTGGCCGTCCTCAACGCCGATGACCCCCGGGTCGCCGCGATGCGGGAGGTGACCCGCGCCGCCGTGCGCACCTTCGGCCTGGGGGCTACCGCCGACGTGCGGGCCACCGACCTCGAGTCGCACGGGGTGGCGGGGACCTCGTTCACCCTGCGGGCCCCGTGGGGCTCGCGTCGCCTCCACTCGGCGACGCCGGGACGCCACCTCGTCCCGCACGCGCTGGCCGCCGCCATCGTCGCCGAGCACCTTGGCGTGCCGCTCGACGAGGTCGAGGCGGCCCTGGCCGAGGGCAGCCACGCGCCGCATCGCATGGCCGTCCTCGAGGCGGCCGACGGGGCGACGCTCATCGACGACACCTACAACGCCTCGCCGGTCTCGGTCGCCGCGGCGCTCGACTTCCTGGCGGAGAGCCCGGTGGCGCCGGGCCGCCATCGCTATGCGGTGCTCGGCGACATGCTCGAGCTGGGGCCTGACGAGGAGCGCCTGCACCGGCAGATCGGCGCGAGGGCCGCCGGGATCGCCGAGGCGCTGGTCGCGGTGGGGGAGCGCGGCCGCTGGATCGGTGAGGCGGCCATCTCGGCGGGGCTGGCGCGGGTGACGCTGGTGCGCGACGCTGCCGAGGCGCGTGCCGCGGTGGAGCGCGACCTGGCGCCGGGGGTCGGCGACCTGCTGCTCATCAAGGGCTCGCGCGGGATCGAGCTCGATCGGCTCGTCGCCGCGCTCAGCCGTGAGCCGGGCGAGGTGCACTGAGCGTGCTGCCGATCGTCGTCGCCCTGCTCGCCGCCTTCGCCGGCGTGGTGCTGCTCGCGCCGGTCTACATCGGCCTCCTCCAGCGACTCGGCTTCGGCAAGCAGATTCGGTCCGACGGGCCCGAGGGCCATGTCAGCAAGGCGGGGACGCCGACGATGGGCGGGATGCTCCTGGTCGTCGTGGTGATGTTCCTGGCCATGGCGATGCGCATCGAGGACACCTCCACCCTGACCCCGATGCTGGCGCTCGTCGGCGTCGCCATCCTGGGCGCGATCGACGACTTCGTGAATGCCAAGACCGGGATCGGGGTCCGCGGCCGCTTCAAGCTGATCTGGCAGACGGCGGTGGCGGTGCTCGCCGCCTGGTACATCCAGCGCCATTTCGAGTTCACCTCGGTCAACATCCCGTTCGCCGGCGAGCTGGTGGTCGGCGGGCTCGTCTTCGTCCTCTTCGTGGCCTTCGTCATCGTTGGGCTGAGCAACGCGGTCAACCTGACCGACGGGCTCGATGGCCTGGCCGGCGGCGTCCTCATCTTCTGCTTCGTCGCGTACCTGTTGATCGCGCTGGTGGCGGTGCCCGACGGCAGGCCGGCGCAGCCCAACCTGGCCATCTTCTGCGCGCTGATCATCGGTGCGCTGATGGGCTTCCTGTGGTTCAACGTCCACCCGGCGCAGCTGTTCATGGGCGACTCGGGGGCCCTCTCGATGGGCGCCACGCTGGCCGTGGTCGCGGCGATGACTCGTCAGCTGCCGCTCCTGGCGGTGATCGGGGCCGTCTTCTTCGCGGTGATCATGAGCGTCGTGCTCCAGGTCGCCTCGTTCCGGCTGCGGGGCCGGCGCATCTTCCGGATGGCGCCGCTGCAGCACCACTTCGAGCTGATCGGCTGGGCGGAGGAGAAGATCACGGTCCGCTTCTGGATCGTCGGCGCGCTGGCGGCGCTGCTCGGATTCAGCCTCTACCTCGGCAGCGTGCACGGGCTGTAAGGAGACCGATGGCAACCGTGACCGCACCGATCGCCACGCTCGAGGACCTGCGGGGTCGGCATGCCCTGGTGCTCGGTCTCGCCCGCTCCGGCACCGCGGTGGCTCGCGTCCTGGCCGATGCCGGGGCCGAGGTCTCCGCCTACGACCGCCGGCCGCCCGAGGAGCTGGCCGACGCGGTCCAGGCCCTGGGCGGGCGGCCGGTGCGCCTGGCGCTCGGCGTCCCGCCCGACGAGGCGCGAGCGCTCATTGGCGCGGCTGACCTGCTGGTCACCAGCCCGAGCATCTCGCCGACGATGTCGACCACCGACGCCTGGCTGCGGGCCGCCCTGGGCGAGGCACTGGCGCGCGGGGTCGAGCTGGTCAGCGAGGTGGAGCTCTTCCTGCGCCTGACGCGGGCCCACGTGCTGGCGGTCACCGGCACCAAGGGCAAGACGACCACGACCGCCCTGATCGGGGCGATCTTCGACGCGGCCGGCAGGAGGCACCTGGTCGGTGGCAACATCGGCCGGCCGCTGATCGAGGAGGCGGAGCGCCTCGGCCCCGACGACTGGGCCGTGCTCGAGCTCTCCGAGCTGCAGCTGCCCACCATCTCGCGGGGAGCCGAGATCGCCGTCTACACGAACGTCGGCGCCGACCACCTCGATCGCCACGGCAGCGTCGATGCCTATCGCGCGGTGAAGGGCCGCCTCGCCGAGCTGAGCGTCCTCCACGGCCACGTCGTGCTCAACGCCGACGACCCTGGCTGCCGTGACCTGGCCGCGCGCCTGCCGGCTGCATCGATCGCGTGGTACGCGCTGACCGCCGCCGAGCCGTGGATCGTGGCGCGCCTCGAGGATGGCTGGCTGACTATTCGCGGCGAGCGGGTGATCGCCGCTGCCGAGATGCCGATCCCCGGGCGCCACTCGCTGGCGGACGCGCTGGCCGCCGCGCTCGGCGCGTCGCTGGCGGGAGTCTCGAACGAGGCGATCGCCGCGGGCATCCGCACCTTCGGCGGCGTGCCGCACCGCCTCGAGCGGGTCGCCACGCGCAAGGACGTGTCATGGATCAACGACTCCCAGGCCACGATCCCGCTGGCGGCCATCGCGGGACTGGAGGCGTTCGCCCCCGCGCCGGTGGTGCTGATCGCCGGCGGCAAGGACAAGGGGCTCGACTACGCGGCGCTGAGCGACGCGATCGCGGTGCGCTGCCGGGCCGCGATCCTGATCGGCGAGACGGCCGACCGCCTCGAGCGGCTGATCGCGCGGCGGGTGCCCGTGGTCCGCGCCGGCTCGATGCCGGAGGCCGTCGCGATGGCCGCCGTGTGGGCCCGTCCCGGCGACGTGGCGCTGCTGGCGCCGGCGGCCGCCTCGTTCGACATGTTCGATGACTACGCCGCGCGCGGTGACGCGTTCCGCGCGGCAGTGCACGCGCTCGACGCAGCCGAGCCGGACCGATGACCGCCATCGCCGCCACCGCCAGCCGGCGCACGGCCCGCGCCGGAGTCCGCCGTGATCGCCACCAGGTCGCCTATCCGCTCCTGGTCAGCGTCATCGCGCTGGTCGCCGTCGGCGTGGTGATGGTCTACTCCGCCTCGAGCGTCAACTCGTACATCACCACCGCCGACCCGAGCAGCCAGGGCCTGCAGCAGGGGGTCTGGGCGGCACTGGGCCTGGTGGCCATGATCGCCGCCAGCCGGACCGACTTCCGGCTCCTGCGCTACCTCGCGGTACCGGTCTTCTTCTTCACCATGGCGCTGCTGGTGCTGGTGCTGATCCCAGGGATCGGCACCGCCGCCTTCGGCTCGCGGCGCTGGCTCTTCCTGCCGGGGATCGGCGGCTTCCAGCCGGCGGAGCTCGCCAAGCTGGCGGTCTGCCTCTACCTGGCGCACTGGCTTGACCGCCGCGGCAGGGAGGCGCGCGGCCTGTGGAACGGCCTCGTGCCCTTCCTGGTGCTGGTCGGGACCGGCTTCCTGCTGATTGCCATTGAGCCGGACCTCGGAACCGCGGTCGTGTACGTGGCGGCCGCTCTGGCGATCTTCTTCATGGCCGGCGCCAACCTCCTCTACCTCGGCGCCATCGGCGCCTCGGTGCTCGGGGCGGTCTACCTGATGGTGAGCAGCACGCCGTACCAGCTGCGGCGCATCGAGGGCTTTCTGGACCCGTTCCGCGACCCGCTGCACACCGGCTACAACGCCGTCCAGGCGCTGCTGGCGCTGGGGATGGGCGGCATCACCGGCGCCGGCCTGGGAGCCAGCCGGCAGAAGTACCTCTACCTCCCCGCGCCGTCGACCGACTTCATCTTCGCCATCATCGGCGAGGAGTGGGGGCTGATCGGGACGCTGACCGTCCTGCTCCTGTTCGTGGTGGTCGCCTACCAGGGCTACCGCATCGCGATCAACGCGCCCGATACGTTCTCCGGCCTGCTGGCCGCCGGGATCACCACCTGGCTGGTGGTGCAGGCCTGCATCAACATGATGGTCGTCACCGCGCTGCTGCCGGTCACCGGCATCCCACTGCCCTTCATCAGCTACGGTGGGTCGGCCCTCATCATCAACCTCGTGGCGGTCGGCATCCTGCTGTCGATCTCGCGCGAGACAACGCAGACAGGATCATTGCTTCATGCGGTGTTCGGTGTCGGGCGGCGGAACAGGCGGGCACATCTACCCCGCGCTGGCCGTCGCGCGGGCACTGCGCGACGCGCAGCCCGAGCTTGAGGTCTCGTAC
The DNA here is from genome assembly GCA_963782015.1 of uncultured Chloroflexia bacterium. Lineage (GTDB taxonomy): Bacteria > Chloroflexota > Limnocylindria > QHBO01 > QHBO01 > CF-167. The sequence continues at coordinate 262,290 of CAWAHY010000001.1, read as the reverse complement.
ATCGGCGGGGCGCGCGGTCTCGAGCGCAGCCTCGTGGCCGGTGGCGACCTGGCGTACCACCAGCTGGTGGTCCGCTCGCTGCGCAGCGCCGGCCGGGACCTGCACCTCGTGCTCGACCCGGTGCGGCTGGCCGCATCGGTCCCGCAGGCCTGGCGCCTCCTCGGCCGTCTCCGGCCGGCCGCGCTCTTCACGACCGGCGGCTACCTGGCGCTCCCCCTCGTCACCGCGGCCCGCGCGCGCGGCATCCCCAGCCTGCTCTGGGAGGGGAACGTGATCCCGGGCAGAGCGACCGCGGCCGTGGCGCGACTGGCGACCCGCGTGGCGGTCTCCTTCCCGCCGACCCTGGCCGCCTTCCCGGGGCGGAGCTTTGTGTCGGGCACCCCGATCCGGTCGGTGGCCGGGATCGACCGCGCCGCAGCGCGGGCCTCGTTCGGGGTCGGGGAGGAGGATCGGCTGCTGCTCGTCTTCGGTGGGTCGCAGGCCGTGGCGCGCATCACCGGCGCGCTCGACGCCGCCCTGGAGCGGCTCCTCGTCGAGTGGCGCGTCCTGCACCTGGCCGGGTCCGCGGGGATGCCCGCGGCGGTCGCGCTCCGCGACCGGCTGCCCCCCCAGCTCCGCGATCGGTACCAGCCGATCCCGTTCCTGACCGATCGGATGGGGGAGGCGCTGGTGGCGAGCGACCTGGTCCTCGGTCGCGCCGGCTCCTCGACCTGCGCCGAGGTGGCCGCAGTGGGCGTCGCTGCGATCCTCGTCCCGTACCCGCACGCGGCCGGCCACCAGCGGGCCAACGCCGCCTGGCTCGCCGACCAGGGGGCGGCGCGCCTCGTGGCGGACGCGGAGCTCGACGGCGAGCGGCTGGTGGCCGAGGCGGGGGAGCTGCGGGATGACCGGCTGCGAGCCGCGATCGGGGCGAGCGCGCTCCGCCTTGCCCGCCCCGACGCCGCGCAGCGGCTCGCCGAGGAGCTGCTGGCGATGGCCGAGCGGCGCCCCCTCCCCTCGCGGGCCGGGGCGCCGAGTTGAGCACGCTGGCGCCCGTGAATCCGGCCGACCTGGGGCTCCTCGACGCGCTGGCCGCCGAGCGTGGCATCCCGCTGCTGAGCGACGCGCCCATGGCCCCGCTCACCACCCTGCGCGTCGGCGGCGCGGCGGATCGGCTGTGCGCGGCCCAGACGCGAGCCGAGCTGCTCGGTGCACTGCGCCTCGCTCGCGACGCCGGCTGTCCGTGGTTCATGCTCGGCAACGGCAGTGACCTGGTGGTCGCCGACGCGGGGATCCGAGGGCTCGTGATCCGCAACCGGGCTCGTGCGGTCACTGTCACCGGCCTGCGCCTGGAGGCGGATGCGGGGGCGCCGATGGCCCTCCTGGTCCGCACCTGCATCGCCGGTGGCCTGGCCGGGCTCGAGTTCGGGACGAGCATCCCCGGCACGCTCGGCGGAGCGGTGTGGGCCAATGCCGGGGCGCACGGCAGCGAGATGCGCGACGTCGTCACCACGGTCGAGGCCTGGGATCCGCGCGACGACTCGATCTGCGACCCTGGAGACCCAGGCGTGTGCCTTCGCCTACCGCGAGTCGCGCTTCAAGCACAGCCCGGAGGTGATCCTGTCGGCGGTGCTCACCCTGCACCCCGACGAGCCGCCCGCGATCGCGGCGCGGGTGGCCGCCAACCAGGCGCAGCGGGTGGCCACCCAGCCGCTCGCCGAGCAGAACGCCGGCAGCGTCTTCCGCAACCCGCCCGACGACCATGCCGGCCGGCTGATCGACGCCGCCGGGCTGAAGGGGCTGCGGGTCGGCGGCGCCTCGGTCAGCGAGCGGCACGCGAACTTCATCGTGACCGAGCGCGGCGCCGCCGCGGCCGACGTGCGGGCACTCGGCGACCGGGTGCGCGCGGAGGTCCTGGCCCGCTTCGGTGTCGAGCTGGCGTACGAGATCGAGTTCGTCGGCGACTGGCCGAGGGCGAGCGGGGTGACGGCATGACGCGACGGCTGCGGGTCGGCATCTTCGCGGGCGGCCGCTCGGCGGAGCACGAGGTGAGCGTCAGCTCCGCCGACTCGGTGCTGCGCGCCATCGACCGCGATCGCTTCGAGCCGTACCTGGTCTACATCGACCGCGACGGTCGCTGGCACCTGCCGGCCGGGCCGGCGCCCCTCCTCGATGCCCGGCCGCTGGCGGAGCTGCTCGGGGCCGCCACCCCGGCCGAGCAGACCAGCCGCCTGCGCGCGCACGCCGACCTGCCGGTCCCAGCCGGGGATGAGCAGGGTGACCTCGCCCCACGTGCCGTGCTCCGGTCGCTGGCGGAGGCGATCGACATCGCCTTCCTGGTGCTGCACGGGCCCTTCGGTGAGGACGGGACGCTGCAGGGCTTCCTGGAGATGGCCGGCGTGCCGTACACCGGTGCCGGCGTGCTGGCGAGCGCGGTGGCGATGGACAAGGTCGTCTTCAAGGACCTGATGCGCGGGCATGGCCTGCCGGTGGTCAGCTACGCCTGGTTCCGACGCTCCGCCTGGCGCGACGCGCCGCAGCGGGTCCTGAGCGAGGTTGCCGAGCAGATCGGCGACCGATCGCTGGTCAAGCCGGCCCGCCTCGGCAGCAGCGTCGGGATGTCGCTCGTCCACGAGCCCGGCGAGCTGGCGGCCGCGCTGGACGAGGCGTTCCGCTACGACAGCAAGGTGATCGTCGAGGCGTACGTGGCGGGAGCACGCGAGCTCGAGTGCGGCGTGCTCGGCAACGACGACCCGATCGTCTTCGATCCCGGCGAGGTGATCAGCCACCACGAGTGGTACGACTACGAGGCGAAGTACGTTCCCGGCCTGGCCGATGTGCTGCCCCGCGCCGCCGTCGAGCCGGCTCTGGCGGCGCGGGTCAAGGAGCTGGCGCTGGCCGCGTATCGGGCGGTCGACTGCGCGGGGCTGGCCCGCGTCGACTTCCTCGTCCCGCCGGGGGCGGTCTACCTGTCCGAGATGAACACCCTGCCGGGCTTCACCGCGACCAGCATGTACCCCAAGCAGGCCGAGCTGGCCGGCCTCGCCTTCCCCGACCTGATCGCGCGCCTGATCGAGCTGGGCCTGGCGTCCGACCGCGAGGGGCGCACGCCGGGCAACGTCCCGCCAGCCGGCGCGCCATGACCGGCCGCGGCCCGAAGCCACGCAAGCGCGGCGGGGCCCACGCGCGACGCCCCGCCCCGTTGCTGCGGCAGCGCGTCCGCCGGGCGTTCCCGGCGCCCGGGCGGGTGGCAGCCGTGGTCCTCACCGCGGCATTGGCGGGCGGCCTGCTGGCCCTCATCAACGGACCGTGGCTGCGGGTCGAGCGGGTCGCCTGGGCCGGCGAGCGCTACACCGAGGCCGCCGACCTGGAGCGTGCGCTGGCGCCGCTCGAGGGGTCGGCGCTCCTGACCGTGGACGCCGGCGGGATCGCCACCGAGCTGGAGCGGCTGCCCGCCGTGGCGCGCGCGACGGTGGAGGCGGTCCTGCCGGACAGGGTCCGGGTCACGATCGTCGAGAAGGTGCCGACCTTCGTGTGGGAGACCACCGCCGTCCGCCTGCTCGGCGCGGAGGACGGCACGCTGATCGGCCAGGTGGCCCTCGCGGCCGACCTGCCGACCGCGCTGCTGGCCCTGCCCCTGATCGAGGACCGGCGCGCGGACTCGCGCAACATCATCGTGGGCGACCGCATCGACCCACCGACGCTCGCGGCCGCCCTGCGCCTGGCGACGGTGGCGCCTACCGCGCTCGGCTCCGCCTCCCACCACCTGGACGTGCGCCTCACCGACGACGGAGGCTTCCTCCTCGTCTCGCACGCCCCCGCCTGGCAGGCCGACTTCGGCTTCTACCCGCCCCTCGACGTGGGGGAGCAGGGGACCCTCGACGAGCAGGTCAGCGCCCAGGTGGCGGCGGTTCGGACCCTCTTCGGGTTCCACCCCGAGAAGGGCGTCAGCTGGGTCGATGCCCGCGACCCGGGGAGGGTATATTGGCGGCCATAGCAACCGCGGCTGGGCCGAGACCGGCCGGCGCGGCGCACGCAGGATGCATCCCCGATGTGGCTCGCGCTGGTAGGCCTCGCCCTCGGCATCGCGCTCGGCCTGGCGCTGAACGTGAACGTCAGCCCGGACCTGGCGCGCTACAGCGCGGTCGGGATCCTGGCCGGGCTCGACTCGGTGCTGGGCGCGATTCGAGCGGAGCTGGACGCGCACTACGACAACCGGGTCTTCCTCTCCGGCTTCGTCACCAACGCGCTGGTGGCGGTGGCACTGACCTTCATCGGGGATCGACTGGGGATCGACCTGTACCTGGTTGCGCTCTTCGCCTTCGGGCTGCGCATCTTCCAAAACGTGGCACTCATTCGCCGCCACTTCCTGTAGGCTCGGGCGCACCCGTGCCGCGGGAGCGCGGCAGGATTCACGGGAGGTAGCTTGGACAGGGAGACCGTGCTGGTCGGCATCGATGCCGGCACGACCAAGGTGACGACGCTCATCGGCGAGGTGAGCCGCGGCGGCGACGTCAACATCATCGGCTACGGCATCGCGCCCTCGGTCGGGATGAAGAAGGGGATGGTCGCCAACATCGACCAGACCGTGAACTCGATCGCCGCCAGCCTGGAGAAGGCCGAGCGACTGTCCGGCTACAAGATCAGCTCCGCCTTCGTCTCGGTCGGCGGCAGCCACATCAGCAGTCAGAACTCCCGCGGCGTGGTCGCCGTCTCCGGCCACAAGCGCGAGGTCAGCCGCGAGGACGTGGCGCGCGCCACCGAGGCCGCCAAGGCGATCCAGGTCCCCTCCAACCGGGAGATCCTGCACGTCATCCCGCGCGGCTACATCGTGGACGGGCAGGAGGGGATCAAGGACCCGCTTGGCATGAGCGCGGTGCGGCTGGAGGTCGAGACCCACATCGTCGCCGGCGCCGCGACCTCGATCCAGAACCTCTCCAAGTGCATCGCCAATGCCAACGTCCAGATCGACGAGCTGGTGATCAGCTCGCTGGCGGCCGCCGAGGCGACCCTGACCGACACCGAGAAGGAGCTCGGCGTGATGATCGCCGACATCGGCGGCGGGACGACCGACCTGGCCATCTTCACCGACGGCGCGGTCTACCACTCGGCGGTCCTGCCGGTCGGCGCCATCAACGTCACCAACGACGTGGCGATCGGCCTCCGCACCAGCCTCGACCTGGCGGAGGAGATCAAGATCAAGCACGGCACCGCCAACATGGCCGAGGTGGCGCCCGAGGAGCTGCTGAACGTGGCGATCCTGGGCGAGGGGGGCGGCCAGACGATCCAGCGCAAGAAGCTGTGCGAGATCATCGAGGCGCGGATGGGGGAGATCTACTCGCTCATCGGCGAGGAGATCAAGCGCTCGGGCCACGCCGGGCTGCTGCCCGCCGGAGTGGTGCTGACCGGCGGCGGAGCGCGCCTCGGCGGCGTCGCCGAGCTGGCCCGCGAGGTGCTCCAGATGCCGGTGCGGGTCGCCGCGCCCCAGGGGGTCGGCGGGCTGATGGACCAGCTCTCGAACCCGGCCTTCAGCACCTCGATCGGGCTGCTGCTGTGGGGCGCTCGCCACATCGGGACCGAGCCGATCACCTTCACCGCCAGCTCGCCGCTCGGCGGCGGCCTGGGTCGCATCGTCGACTGGATCCGGGGCCTCTTCCCCCGCTGATCGAGCACCGTCGGGGTCGGAGTGTGGAGCAATGGCGCGGCGCTCCACCGCGATTTCGCGGGTGTGGACAACTCGGGGGACGGATGTGGATAAATCGGCCCACGCCGCCTCGGCGGGGTCGCTAGAATCGGTCAAACCCGCGCGAGCTCCGGGTTCGCCCAGCCAGAAGCCAGCACCCTGTGCAGGAGAACCCCCATGCCGCTCCGTTCCGACGCCGAGCACTTCGCCCTCATCAAGGTCATCGGGGTCGGTGGCGGCGGCTCGAATGCCGTCAATCGGATGATCCGCGCCGAGATGATGGGCGTCGAGTTCATCGCCGTGAACACCGATGCCCAGGCGCTCCTCCAGAGCGACGCGCCGCACAAGATCCGGATCGGCGACAAGCTGACCCGCGGCCTCGGCGCGGGGGCGGACCCGGCGGTCGGCCAGCGCGCCGCCGAGGAGGACAGCGAGAAGATCTACGAGGCGCTCAAGGACGCCGACATGATCTTCATCACCGCCGGCATGGGCGGTGGCACCGGGTCCGGGGCGGCGCACGTCATCGCCGAGATCGCCAAGGACCTGGGCGCGCTGACGGTCGGCGTGATCACCAAGCCGTTCAGCTTCGAGGGAGTGCGTCGCAAGCTGGTCGCCGAGCAGTTCAGCGAGCTGCTCAAGGAGAAGTGCGACACCCTGATCACGATCCCGAACGATCGGCTGCGCGAGGTGGTCGACAAGAAGACCAGCATCCTCGACGCCTTCCGCGTCGTCGATGACGTGCTGCGCCAGGGCGTGCAGGGGATCAGCGACCTGATCACCGTGCCCGGTCTCATCAACCTGGACTTCGCCGACGTCAAGACGATCATGCGCGACGCGGGGTCGAGCATGATGGGGATCGGGATCGGGACCGGCGACAACCGCGCCGTCGAGGCCGCCCGCGCCGCCGTCATGAGCCCCCTGCTCGAGGTCAACATCACCGGCGCTCGCGGCATCCTGTTCAACGTCACCGGCGGCAGCGACCTGGGCCTGTTCGAGGTCAACGAGGCGGCCGAGGTGATCAAGGAGGCCGCGGACCCCGAGGCCAACATCATCTTCGGCACGGTGATCGACGACCGGATGCGCGACGAGGTCAAGGTGACCGTCATCGCCACCGGCTTCGACAACACCCGCAAGGCGCGCACCCCGACCCGGGCGGTCACCGCCTCGTCCGAGGTCGCGACCGGGATCGAGGCCTCGCTCGACGAGCGAAGCCGCGAGATCCTCGCCGAGATCGAGCGGGAGCGAGTCCAGCAGCAGGTGCTCGAGGACCAGATGCCCGCGGAGTCGCCCTTCGCCGCCAGCGAGAAGCCGGCCGCCAGGAGCACCGAGCGCCAGGCGATCCCAGTGCGGGGCGGCGGGCTCGACCGTCCCTCGTACGGCGAGACCGACCTCGACATCCCCTCCTTCCTGCGTCGCAAGAGCGAATAACCACCCGCATGGACCGATGCGCCCCGGCCGAGCGGCCGGGGCGCTCGCATCTCCCCGACCACGCGCCGCAATGGTCCCCGTCGACGAGCCCCGACTCGACGCCGAGCTGATCGGCTCGCGCTACGCCGCGCTGGTCGCGCGGCTGCGCGCCGCGGCCGAGGCGGCTGACCGCGACCCCGACGCGGTGCGGGTGGTGGCCGTCAGCAAGGGCTTCCCGACCGACGTCGTCCTCGAGGCGCGCCACGCGGGGCTGACCCGCTTCGGGGAGAACCGCGTGCAGGAAGCGCTCCCCAAGGTCGCCGCCGTGCCCGATGCCGAGTGGCACCTGGTCGGCCGGCTGCAGGGCAACAAGGCCCGCCCCGCGGCACGGGCGTTCGCCACGATCCATTCGGTCGACTCGGTCGACCTCCTGCGCCGCCTCGAACGCGTGGCAGTACGAGGAGTCGCTCCGCCCAACCCTGCTGCTGCAGATCAACCTGACCGGCGAGGCGAGCAAGGGCGGGTTCGCGCGGGACTGGTTCGACGACCAGGTGGGTGAGCGGGGCGAGCTGCGCGACGCGCTGCGAGGGCTGACGGCCGCCCGGGTGGCCGGCCTGATGGCGATCGCACCGTTCGGGATCTCGACGGGGGAGGCGAGGGCGGTCTTCGCGAGGCTGCGCCTGTTGCGGGACGCGCTCCAGGAGGCCGCCGGCTGGCCCCTCCCGGAGCTGTCGATGGGCATGACCGCCGACGCCGAGGCCGCCGTGGCCGAGGGGGCGACACTGGTCCGTGTCGGGACCGCCATCTTCGGGCCGCGTCGCGCCTGAATCTCGCTGCTATCCTCCCGAATCGAGATGCCGCTCGTCATCGTCAACTTCCTGCAGCTGCTGATCATCGTGCTGACGCTCCTCGTCCTCGCGCGGGTGGTGGTCAGCTGGATGGCACCCTCCGGGGGCGGCGGGCTGATCGCCTTCATCTACCAGGCCACCGAGCCGCTGCTTGCGCCGATCCGTCGGCTCGTGCCGCCCAGCGGCGGGTTCGACTGGGCGCCGTTGATCGCCACCCTGATGCTCAGCCTGCTGCTTGGCATCGTGCGGCGGCTCTAGCGTCGGGTGGCCCGAGTCGAGCTGGCGCTGCGGGTCACGCCGCGGGCGAATGCCGAACGGGTCGGTCCCTACGCCGATGGCCTGCTCGGGGTGCGGGTCACCCGCCCGCCGGCCGATGGAGAGGCGAATCGAGCGGTGCTGCGCCTGGTGGCCGGCGCGCTGGGCGTGCCGCCGTCGAGCGTGACCCTTGTCGCCGGCGCCCGATCGCGACGGAAGCGCGTCGCCGTCGAGGGCCTCTCAGCCGATGACCTCGCCGCGCGGCTGGCCGGCCTCGGCGATTGAGGCGAGTCCCCGCCCATCGGTATACTGCGAGGCCCCGTGTGGGCGATTAGCTCAGCTGGTTAGAGTGCACGGTTCACATCCGTGAGGTCACTGGTTCGAGTCCAGTATCGCCCACCAACCCCACCCCCGGGCCAGAGGAGCCGGCCGTGACCGAACGGTCGCTGCGCATCGCGATCTTCGGGGAGTCGTACCTGCCGTACCTCTCCGGCGTGACCGTCTCGACCGAGGCGCTGGCACGCGGCCTGGGCGCCGCCGGCCATGACGTGCTGCTGGTCGCCCCGCGGCCGGCGCACGGGGCGACCCCCGGCACCGCCGGTGCCCAGGGGCCCGAGCCGCGGGTCGCCTGGCTCCCCTCGTTCCAGGTGCCGGGGCCGGCGCCGGCCGGCTACCGCGTGCCCTGGCCGATCCCTTCGGCTGCCCTGCGCGCCGCCGCCGCCTTCGCCCCGGAGATCGTCCACGCCCAGTCGCCGTTCGTGTCGGGGCTCATGGCGCGTCGCGTCGCACGCCACGCCGGAGCTCCGCTCGTCTTCACCCACCACACCCGCTTCGGCGACTACCGCCATTACCTCGGCGCCGCAGCGGGCCCAGGCGGCGCGCTCGTCGCGGACTACCTGCGCCGATACTGGCTCGGCTGCGCCGCGGTCGTCGCGCCCGGCAGCGAGCTGGCCGACGAGATCCGGGCCGGCATCGGTGCCCGACGCCGGCCGGACGTGCGCGTGATCCCGACGGGGATCGAGGTGGCCGCGCTCCGTGCGCTCGAGCCGATCGACCCGCGGCCGCTCGCCGGCTGGCCGGCCGACGCGGTGGTCGTCGCCGGGCTGGGCCGGCTGGCGCCCGAGAAGAGCGTGGAGCTGCTCGTCGACGCCTTCGCCGCGGTCGCGGCCGACGAGCCGGCGGCGCGACTGCTGCTGGTCGGCGGCGGACCGTCTGAGGCGGCCCTGCGCCGCCGGGCCGAGCGGCCCGACCTGGCGGGCCGCGTGCACCTGACCGGCATGCGGCCGCGCCAGGAGGCGCTGGCCCTGGTCAAGGCTGCCGATCTCCTGGCGACCGCCTCGCGCACCGAGACCCAGGGCCTGGTGCTGGCCGAGGCGCTGGCCGCCGGGCTGCCGGTGGTGGCCCTCTCCGGACCGGGCGTCGCCGACTCGGTGCGCGACGGGGTCGACGGGCTGGTGGTGCCGGCCGAGCCGGCGGATGAGCGACGCATCGCGCCTGGCGAGCGCGATCCGCACCCTGGTCCGCGATGGCGCACAGCGGGCCCGGCTGGCCGCCGCGGCCGGCGCGGACGCGGACCGATTCAGCGTGGTCGCGCGCATCGCGACCATGGTCGACCTGTACCGCGAGCTGGCCCTCCGAGCCGCGATGAGCCCGATGCGCCAAACGGTTGCGCCGGCGAGGCGGCCGCGTACAATGCCGACCATGCGCGTGAGTCTGACGGCCCGCTTCGTCTCCCACCCCGCCATCGACTTCGGAGCGAGGCGCGCAGCCGGCCGACGCATTCGGCTGGGGCTCGACAGCATGCACCTGACCTACCACCCGTCGCTCTCGGCCCGCCATCGCGCGCCGACGATCGCCGCCCTCCGTTCGCCGACGAGCCGGTTTCGCTTCCCTTCGGTAGGCAGCGTTGGCCGCGTCAGCCCGCGCCGCGCCATCCTGCCGCTCGGGCTTCCGCGCGCCCGTCGCGCATAGCGGCGCGGGTGGCCGCGCTGCGCACCGTCCGGGCCACGTCGGCCGGCGGAGTCGTCCATCGGGTTGACCTCGGCTCACCGCAGATCGTGCTGGTCCATCGCCGCGTGCCGCCCCTGTGGGCACTTCCCAAGGGAACGCCTGACTCCGGCGAGACGCTGGCCGAGACGGCGATCCGCGAGACGCGCGAGGAGAGCGGCCTCGAGGTCGAGATCGAGGAGCCGATCACCGCGAATCACCTACTTCTTCGTGCACGGGTCGCACGCGCTACCACAAGACCGTCCACTTCTTCCTGATGCGGTCGATCGGCGGGCGCCTCGAGGATCACGACCACGAGTTCGACGAGGTCCGCTGGTTCCCGCCGACGAGGCGCAGGGCTGATGACCCACGCGACCGAACGAGAGGTCGTCGCAGGCCCCGCGCTGCTGCCGCCCGGGCCGAGGTCGAGGCGGAGCTGGCCGTGCCGGCTCGCGCGTCCGTGACCGAGGCGCCCGCTCCGCTGCGCACCCCGCTCCACGCAGCCACTCGCGCTCGGCGCGCGGATGGTGCCGTACGCCGGCTACGAGATGCCGGTCCAGTACGCCTCGATCATCGATGAGCACCGGACGGTGCGCGGCGCGGTCGGCCTGTTCGACCTGTCGCACATGGGCGAGGTCCGCTGTCGCCGGGCCGGAGGCCTCGCCTTCACCCGCTACGCGGTGGTGAGCGACCCCGGCGCGCTGGAGCCCGGCCAGGCCCAGTACTCGATGCTGTGCGACGGCCGACGGCGGGATCATCGACGACCTGATCGTGTACCGCCCGATGAGGGCTACCTGATCGTCTGCAATGCGGCCAACCACACGGGCCGTGCTCGACAGCCTGGACGCGCTGCGACGCATGGCGACTTCGACGTGCGACCGTGGACGACCGGTCCGAGCGACACCGCGCTGATCGCCCCGCAGGGTCCGCACGCCGCCGAGCTGCTCGCCGGCTCACCGACCTGGACCTCGCCTCGATCGGCTACTACCGGTCGCAGCCGGCACGGTGGCCGGGGATCGACTGCCTCGTGGCTCGCACCGGCTACACCGGCGAGGACGGCTTCGAGCTGTTCTGCGATGCGCGCCGCGCGACCGCGCCTGTGGGATGCGCTGATCGCGGCGGGGCGAGCCTTCGGCCTCCGAGCCGTGTGGCCTGGGCAGCCGCGACACGCTGCGGCTCGAGGCCGGCATGCCGCTCTACGGCAACGAGCTCGATCGATCGAGTCAACCCCTACGAGGCCAACCTGGGCCGGGTCGTCAAGCTGGACAAGGGCGAGTTCGTGGGTCGCGCCGCGCTGGCCGCCGTCCAGCAGGTGGCCCGCGGCCGCAGGCTGGTGGGACTGATCATGCGCGACAAGGCGATCGCCCGCCACGGGTATCCGGTGCAGGTCGCGGTAAGGAGGTCGGCACGGTCACCAGCGGCACCGCCTCGCCGACCCTCGGGCGAACCGATCGCGATGGCCTATCTGCCCGCCGGGGCGGCCGCCGTCGGCGGCGAGCTGGAGGTGGTCGTGCGCGACCGCCCGCACCCCGCCGAGCAGGTAAAGTTGCCCTTCTACCGCCGCCCCAAGCCGGACGCCGGCTGAGGCGCGCCGCCCTGCCTGCCAGCCGAGGAGCCGATGTCGACCCAGTTCCCGGATGACCTGTCGCTATTCCCGCGAGCACGAGTGGGTGCGGGTCGATGGCGACGGCCATGATCGGCATCACCAGCTTCGCGGCCGACGAGCTCGGTGACATCGTCTACGTCGAGCTGCCCGAGGTGGGTGCGCGCCTGACCCAGTTCGGCGCCTTCGGCGTGGTCGAGAGCGTCAAGGCCGTGAGCGACCTCTTCGCGCCCGCCTCGGGCGAGGTGCTGGAGGTGAACGCGGACCTGCGCGCCAGCCCCGAGCTGCTCAACACCGATCCCTTCGGCGCGGGCTGGATCGCCAAGGTCGCCCTGGGCGACCCCGCCGAGCTCGACCGCTGCTCGACGCGGCGTCGTACGCGGAGATCACCGCCGGCTGATGTCCTACTCGCCGCACACCGCTGCCGACCGCGAGCGGATGCTCGCGGCGATCGGGGTCGCGTCGGTGGACGACCTCTTCGCCGACATCCCCGCCGCCGTTCGCGCGACGCGCTTCGACCTGCCGGCCCCGCTCGCCGAGCAGGAGGTGCGCGCCGAGCTGTCGCGGCTGGCGGGCCGCAACCGGATCCCGCGCATCAGCTTCCTGGGCGCCGGGGTGTATCGGCACCTGGTGCCGTCGGTGGTGAGCGAGGTGATCGGCCGGGCGGAGTTCAGCACCGCCTACACGCCCTACCAGCCCGAGGTCAGCCAGGGCACGCTGCAGAGCATCTACGAGTTCCAGTCGCTCATCTGCGAGCTGACCGGGATGGAGGTGGCCACCGCCTCCCACTACGACGGGGCCACCGCGACCGCGGAGGCGGCGCTGATGGCCTGCCGGCTGACCCATCGCAACCGGGTCGCGGTCTCGAGCGCGGTCGAACCCCCAGGTCCGGCGGGTGCTGGCCACCTACCTGGCCGGTCCCGGGGTGGAGATGGTGGAGGTGCCCGCCGACCTGACCGATGGCGGCAGCGGGCTGACGAGCGGCGACGCCGCGGCGCGGGTCCTCGACGAGGGATGCGCCTGCCTGATCGTGCAGCAGCCGAACATGTTCGGCGGGGTCGAGCCGATGCCGGAGCTGGTGGCGGTCGCGCACGCCGCCGGCGCGCAGCTGGTGGCGGTGGTCGAGCCGACCTCGCTCGCCCTGCTGGCGGCGCCGGGCTCGCAGGGGGTCGACATCGTCACCGCGGAGGGGCAGCCGCTCGGCATCCCGCCGTCGTACGGAGGCCCCTACGTCGGGATCATGGCCGCCCGGATGGAGTCGGTGCGCCAGATGCCCGGCCGCCTGGTTGGCGCCACCCGCGACGGCCAGGGGCGCAAGGGGTACGTGCTGACCCTGCAGGCTCGCGAGCAGCACATCCGCCGCGAGAAGGCGGCCAGCAACATCTGCACGAACCAGGCGCTCTGCGCCCTGGCCGCCACTGCCTACCTCTCCGCGGTCGGCCCCGAGGGCCTGCGCGAGGTGGCCGACCTGTCGGTCACCCAGGCGCGCCACGTCGCGGCGGCCATCGAGGCGGCCGGCCTGGGACAGCGACGCTTCAGCGCCCCGTACTTCGCCGAGGTCGCGATCCGCGTCCCCGACGCCGCGCGACGCCACGCGGCGCTGGCCGAGCAGGGGATCGTGGCCGGCTTCGTGCTGGAGCGCGACTACCCCGAGCTGTCCGACACCCTGCTGCTGGCCGCCACCGAGCTGACCACCGACGCGGAGATCGCCGAGCTGGTCGCCGCCCTCGAGGCGACCCGATGAGCGTCCTCGAGCGGCCGGCGGCGGGCGACCCCTCCGGCCGGGGAGCGGCGTTCCACTCTCCCGAGGCGGGGGAGCAGCTGACGGTGGTGGAGCCGCTCATCTTCGACGCGTCGCGCCCCGGTCGGCGCGCCGTCCGCTTCCCCCTGCCGTCGCCGGAGGCGAGGGCCGCCGCGGCGGGCCAGCCGCCCCTCCCCGCGGGCGTGGCGCGCGCCACCGCCCCACGCCTGCCGGAGGTGGCGGAGCTCGACCTGCTGCGCCACTTCAATCGGCTCAGCCATCTCAACCACGCCATCGAGCTGGGCTTCTACCCACTCGGCTCGTGCACCATGAAGTACAACCCCAAGGTCAACGAGTGGGCGGCACGCCTGCCCGGCCTGGCCGACTCGCACCCGCTCGACCCCGATGCGCTGGCCCAGGGCAGCCTGGAGCTGGAGTGGCTCCTGGCCGAGCTGCTCAAGGAGATCAGCGGCTTCGCCGCCGTCAGCCTCCAGCCGGCCGCCGGCGCACACGGCGAGCTGACCGGCCTGCTGATGGCGCGCGCCTACCATCGCTCCCGGGGGGAGGGCGAGCAGCGCACCCGCGTGCTGGTGCCCGACAGCTCGCACGGCACCAACCCGGCCACCGCCACGATGGTCGGCTTCACGGCGGTGACCATCCCGTCCAACCCGCGCGGCGGGATCGACCTCGACGCCCTGCGCGCCGCGCTCGGCCCGGACACCGCCGCGCTGATGATCACCAACCCCTCGACCCTGGGCATCTTCGAGGACCAGATCGACCAGGTGATCTCCGCGGTGCACGCCGCGGGGGCGATCGCCTACATGGACGGGGCCAACCTCAACGCCATCCTCGGGCGCTTCCGGCCCGGTGAGGCGGGATTCGACGTGATGCACTTCAACCTGCACAAGACCTTCTCCACGCCCCACGGCGGCGGCGGCCCCGGCGCCGGCCCGGTGGGGGTCAGCGATCGCCTCGCCCCCTTCCTGCCCTCCCCGCTGCCGCGCCTGGTGGCCGGCGACGCCGAGCAGGTGCGGCGCAACGCGTGGGCCGGCCGCAGCACGCCCGACGCGCGCTTCGCGCTCGAGGAGACGGGTGCACGGCCGACCAGCATCGGCAAGGTGCGGGCCCACACCGGCAACTTCGGCATGTTCGTGCGCGCCTACACCTACATCCGCAGCAACGGCGCGGCGGGCCTGCGCCAGGTGAGCGACGACGCGGTGCTCGCCGCCAACTACCTGCGCGTGCGCCTGGCCGATGCCTTCGACCTGCCCTACGACCGCATCTGCAAGCACGAGGTCGTCTTCTCGGGCCGTCGCCAGAAGCGCGAGCACGGCATCAGCACGCTCGACATCGCCAAGGCGATCCTCGACCACCGGATCCACCCGCCCACCATCTACTTCCCGCTTGATCGTGGAGGAGGCGCTCATGATCGAGCCGACCGAGACCGAGACGCTCGAGACGCTCGATGCCTTCGTGGCGATCATGCACGGCGTCGCGGAGCAGGCGATCGCCGATCCTGACGCCCTGCGCCGCGCCCCGCTCACGACGCCGGTCGGCCGCCTCGACGAGGCCGCCGCGGCTCGCCGGCCGGACCTGCGCCACGACTTCGGCGCTACGGCGGCCGAGGGCGGCTGAACCTCGGCTCGACGCGGGGCGTAGTATGTCCGCCAATCCGTGCATCGCACCAGGGGTGCCATTGGCCACGACGCAGCCGGACGATCTCGTCGAGCGGGTCCAGTCGGGGGACCTTGACGCGTTCGAGGAGTTCTTCCACACCTACCAGCGACCGGTGTATGCGACCGCGCTGGCCATCACTCGCGACCCCTTCCTGGCCGAGGAGATCCTGCAGGATTGCTTCGTCAAGGCCTACCGCGTGCGAGACCGGCTGCGGCGCGACGTGTCGCCGCTGCCCTGGCTGCAGCGCGTCACCACCAACCTGTGCTACACCCGCATCGCGCGGCGCCGGGCGATCACCGAGCCGCTCACCGCGCTGATCAGCAACCTGGTGGCCGACCTGACCCAGCGACCCGAGAAGGTGGCCGAGTCGCGCGAGATCATCGAGGTCCTGCAGCGCGGCATCGACTCGCTGCCACCCAAGCAGCAGACCGCGATCGTCCTCTACTACCTGCACGGCTACTCGCTGGCGCAGGCGGCCGAGATCGCCGAGTGCCGTGTCGGCACCATGAAGTCGCGCCTCCACTACGCGCTCAAGGCGCTCCGCTCGCGGCTTCCCGTCGAGCGCCGGGCACCCGCCCCGACCGCACCCCTGGTGGGCCATGAGCTGCCGTAGGGTCAGCCGCGAGCTGCTCGAGCGCTTCCGCTTCGGCGAGGAGCTCGACCTTCGCTGCGAGCCGCACCTCGCTCACCTGCAGACCTGCGGCGCGTGCCGCGAGGAGGTCGGGCTGGATCGGGCCCTGGTGGCCCAGCTGCGCCGGGCATTGCAGCAGCGCGTCGGCGACGCGACACCGCCGCCGGGGAGCTGGGAATCGGTTCGCGCCCGGGCGCTGGCATCGCCGGGCACGGGCCCCGGCGGCGCATTCTGGCTCCGCTGGGCGCGCATGCTGCCGGCCGCGGTGGCCGTGGCGGTGATGGCGGTCGCGGTGGCGGTGCCGCGCACGGCGCCACTGCGATCGATGCCGGAGGGGCGCGGCGGCGAGCAGTACCAGTCGAGCATCGCCAGGGCCCCCTGGGAGGTGCCGTGGTACCTGCGCTACGAGACCCATGTCGAGGTTGCGCCGACGCGGGGAGGCGCCCTCGCCACCGACTTCCCGGATCCCCAGGACCCCGCTCCGCCTCGCGCCTCCGGACTGATCGAGTAGGCCGCTCCGCGCCAGCGCGCCGGCCAGCGCTCGCAGCGATGAACTCGGAGGCACCGGCCCGGGTAGTATCAGGTGAGCTGAATGGAGCAAGGTGGCGCCTTGCCATCCTTGACGCAGCGTTGCGTCGTGGACAATGATTGGCCCGCCCTGCCCGCCGTGGCGGTCGTGCGGGTCTGCCCACGGTCCACCGCGGGCCGGGACACGGCGCAGGAGGAGAGGAGGTCGAGCTCGCGAAGATCGCAGCGACATGCATGATGCGCGGTCACCGCGAGCATCGATGACTCGAGCTCATGGCGGTCGGACCGATCAGCCGCGACGCGCGGCCTGTTCAAACTGACGCCGTTATCAGGCGAAAGGATAAGGTCTATGTCATATAAGAGATTCATGGGTGCGCTGGTCGCAGTCGGCCTCGTGCTGGCGGCCTGCCAGCCAGCCTCATCGGGGAGCCAGGCGCCGGGCGAGAGCCAGGCCGCCGAGAGCCAGACCCCGGCAGCCGACCAGGTACTTCGGGTCAACATCAGCCAGGAGCCACCGCACCTCGACCCGACCCTCGCGTCGGACAGCATCTCGATCCAGGTGCTGCGGTCGGTGACCCTCCCGCTGCTGTACCTCGATGGGGACCTCCAGGTGGTTCCTGGCGTCGCGGAGACGTGGGACGTCAACGCCGATGGCACGGAGATCACCTTCCACCTGGGTGACCACAAGTACAGCAACGGCGATGACATCGTCGCCGACGACTTCGTGTACAGCTTCCGCAAGCTGGCCGACCCGCGCGTGACGGCGGACTACTCGTACGTCCTGCAGCCGGTCGTCGGCTGGAGCGAGATCCAGGATCTCGGTGCCGACACGACCGATGCGGACCTCGAGCAGCTCGGCGTTGCTGCACCGGACGACAAGACCTTCGTGATCACGCTCACTGGTCCGTCGTCGTACTTCCTGTTCGTGACCAGCATGTGGCTGGCCGTTCCGCTTCGACCGGACTTCACGTTCGCCGAGGCTGAGGGCTACGTCTCCTCTGGTCCGATGCAGATCGACGAGTGGCGTCACCAGTCGAACATCGTCCTCACCCCGAACGAGTTCTGGGCCGGGGACCCCGTCAAGATCGATCGCATCGAGATGGCGATGATCAACGACTCGACCGCGGCGCTGGCGGCCTTCGAGGCCGACGAGCTCGACATCAGCGGCATTCCGCGCGCTGACGTCAACCGCTACAAGCAGGACCCGGAGCTCTCCGCGATGCTGATGGAGAAGGCCGGCCTGAACCTGACCTACTTCGGGTTCGACATGAAGAACCCCGATGGACCGTTCGCGAAGAGCCTGAACATGCGGAAGGCCTTCAACGAGGTCATCGACAAGGACACCATGTTGGCGACCATCTTCTCCGGGCTCGGAACCGTGGCCTACTCCGCGATTCCGCCGGGCATGGCCGGCTTCGATGACACGGTGTTCTACCCCTTCGACGTGACCAAGGGACAGGCGGACTTCGCCGCAGGCCTCACCGATCTCGGCCTTTCGAGCGCGGCTGACCTGCACGTCCAGATCGGCTACAACGTGGCCGGCAGCAACGAGGACCTGGTCGTCTTCTTCCAGGAGCAGTGGCGTACTGCCCTCGGCGTTGAAGTCGAGGCGGTCCCCTTCGGTGACTTCGGGGCGTACCTCGACGCACTGGAGGTCGATCCGACCGACATCTTCCGGCTCGGCTGGGGCGCGGACTACCCGCACCCGCAGAACTTCCTGTTCGACCTGTTCGACAAGGACAGCGGCAACAACTACATGGGCTACAACAGCCCAGAGTTCCAGGACCTGATGCTCCAGGCACGGAGCACCGGGGACGTGACGGAGCAGATTGCCCTGTACGACCAGGCGCAGGAGCAGCTGATGGCTGACCTGCCGTTCATCCCCCAGACCTACTCGAACCTCTTCGCGGCCGTCAAGCCGTGGGTTCAGAACGTCACCCAGACCGGCGCTGACACCAGCTCCGGTACCGGCGAGTACTTCTACTACCAGATCAGCATCGCCGCGCACTGAGCACGGTCGCTGAGCGAACGCAGTAGATAGATCGTCGGGTGGGCCGGTCCGCCGGCCCACCCGACGGCCGCGATCCCTGAGGCACTGTCTCGGGGGCCGCGGCCGTCGGATTGACGCTCTTCATCCTTCGTAGAGGGAGTGGGTCCGTGCTCGGGTACATCATTCGTCGGGTGCTCTGGATCATCCCGGTCCTGTTCGTCGTGTCGGTGATCACCTTCGGCATGATGAAGGCCGCCCCCGGCGGCCCCTGGCAGCGCGAGAAGCACCTCGACCCGCGCACGATCGAGATGCTCAAGGCGAAGTACCACTTCGACGAGCCGGTGCCGATGCAGTACCTGCGCTGGGTCGGCTCCCTGCTGCAGGGTGACCTCGGCCCGTCCTTCGCCCGCACCGAGACGACCGTCAACCAGATCGTGGCCGACGGCGTCGGCACCACCTTCCACCTCGGCGTGATGGCCTTCCTCGTCTCGGTCGTGATCGGCATCCCGCTGGGGGTGATCGGCGCGTTACGGCATAACAAGCTGCCCGACTACCTCGCCACCTTCATCTCGGTGCTGGGCATCTCCACGCCCAGCTTCGTGGCGGCGATCCTGCTGCTCGTCTTCTTCAGCGTCACCCTGCGCTGGTTCCCGACGCACGGCTGGGACGGCTGGGCCAACCCCGGCGCGATGGTGCTGCCGACGATGGCGCTCTCCCTGTACCCGATCGCCCAGATCTCGCGCTTCACCCGCGCGAGCATGCTCGAGGTGACCCGCAAGGACTACATCCGCACCGCCCAGAGCAAGGGGCTCAAGGAGCGGTCGATCGTCTCGATCCACATGATCCGCAACGCGCTGATCCCGGTCGTCACGATCCTGGGCCCGGTGCTCGCCTTCCTGATCACCGGCTCGTTCATCATCGAGACGATCTTCAGCGTGCCGGGCATCGGCCGCTACTTCGTGATCAGCATCGCCGCGCGCGACTACGGGGTGATCATGGCCATGGTGATGCTGTACGCGGCCACCATCGCGCTGCTCAACCTGGTGGTCGACGTGCTGTACGCCTACATCGACCCTCGCATCCGCTACAGCTAGGAGGCGCGCTCAGCGATGGCCAATCGAAGCGGCGCCCTGGAGCAGCCTGCGTCCGCCAACGAGCGCAGCGTGAGCCTGTGGGGCGACGCCTGGCGGCGCCTCATCCGCAACCGGCTGGCCGTGGTCGGCGGGATCTTCGTGCTCGGCCTCTTCTTCCTGCTCTTCTTCGGGCCGGCCGTCGCCCCGTACCCCTACCAGGAGCAGCACCTCAAGGACCTGGTCGCCAACAACAACTCGCCGATCGGGCCGATGTTCTTCTCGGGGCCATACTTCTTCGGGACCGATGACCTCGGCCGCGACCTGCTGAGCCGCATCCTCGACGGGGCGCAGATCAGCATGACCGTGGCCCTGGTGGTGCAGGCCGTGGTCCTCTTCATCGGGCTGCCGGTGGGCGCCATGGCGGCCTGGTACGGCGGGCGGGTCGACTCGTTCCTGATGCGCTTCACCGACGTGGTGTACGCGTTCCCCGACCTGCTCTTCATCATCCTGCTCAGCGTCACCTTCCGCGACACGCCGATCGGCAGCATGCTCGATGGCGTCCTGCTGGTCTTCATCGCCATCGGCATTGTCAGCTGGGTTGGCATGGCCCGCCTGGTGCGGGGACAGCTGCTCAGCCTCAAGGAGACCGAGTTCGTGGAGGCGGCCCGCGCCATCGGCGTGAGCGACTTCAAGATCGTGACCCGGCACCTCCTGCCGAACGCGATGGGCCCCATGATCGTGGCCGTCACGCTGGGCATCCCGTCGGCGATCCTTGCCGAGGCGACCCTCGCCTTCCTCGGGATCGGCGCCCGGCCGCCCCGCGCCTCGTGGGGCAAGCTCGTCTTCGACGGGCAGGCGTACATCCGGGCGGAGCCGCACATGGTCGTCATCCCGGCCGTGATCATCGCCATCGCCCTGATCAGCTTCACCTTCCTGGGCGACGGGCTGCGAGACGCGCTCGACCCGAAGCTCAAGGGAAAGCAGTGAGTTGACCGTCGCCGATGATCCGGGTCGGGCGGGCAGCCCGACCCTCACCGACCTGCCGGACGCGGTCTCCATCTCCACGGAGGAGGGGCGCCTGCTCGCCGAGCGGCTGGCGGACAGCAGCCGCCACGCTCGCAAGCTGCTCGAGGTGCGCAACCTCTCCACCCACTTCTTCACCCGGGACGGAGTGGTGCACGCCGTCGACGACGTCAGCTTCGAGCTCGATTACGGCGAGACGCTCGGCCTGGTCGGGGAGTCGGGCTGCGGCAAGAGCGTCACCGCCCTGTCGCTGACGCGCCTGGTCGCCGACCCGCCGGGCAAGATCGTGCAGGGCGAGATCATCTTCGACGGCATCGACCTCCTGAAGCTGTCGAACGAGGAGATGCGCCTGCTGCGCGGTCGGAAGATCGGCTTCATCTTCCAGGACCCGATGACCAGCCTGAACCCGACCCTGCCGATCGGCTTCCAGATCGCCGAGTCGGCCCGCCTGCACCTGGGCATGAGCCGCAAGGCCGCCGATGGGCGCGCCATCGAGCTGCTCGGCAAGGTCGGCATCCCGCGCGCCCGCGACCGGATGGGCGACTATCCCCACCAGTTCAGCGGCGGGATGCGGCAGCGGGTGATGATCGCCATCGCGCTCGCCTGTGACCCGATGCTGCTCCTCGCCGACGAGCCGACGACCGCCCTGGACGTCACCATCCAGGCCCAGATCCTGGAGCTGATCCGCTCCCTGTCGACCGAGTTCGGCACGGCCGTGATCCTCATCACCCACGACCTGGGGATCGCCGCGGGCATGTGCAACCGGATCAACGTGATGTACGCCGGACGGATCGTGGAGACGGGGCAGGTCGACGACATCTTCGAGCAGCCCAAGATGCCGTACGCCTGGGGCCTGCTGGACTCGCTGCCGCGCCTCGACGAGGTGCGCGGCTCGCGCCTGCGGACGATCGAGGGGCTGCCCCCGGACCTCATCGACCCGACCCCGGAATGCCGCTTCTCCCCGCGCTGCAAGTACGCGCACGACCGCTGCCGCGTCGAGGAGCCGGAGCTCAGCGCCCGCGCCGGCGAGGGTCACCTCGCCCGCTGCTTCGGCACCGAGCCGGGGGGCTGGATCAAGTGAGCGCCATGCCGGCCCCGATCCCGTCCTCCTCGACGTCACCGTCGCAGGCGCTGATCGAGGTCGACCACCTCAAGGTCCACTTCCCGATCCTGACCGGCGTCTTCCAGACCGAGTCGGGCCGCGTGCGCGCCGTCGACGACATCAGCTTCCAGATCCGCAAGGGCGAGACGTTCGGCCTGGTCGGCGAGTCCGGCTGCGGCAAGAGCACCACCGGCCGGGCCGTGATCCGCCTGCGAAACCCCACCGCCGGCACGGTGCGCTTCGACGGCAAGGACCTGATGGACCTGTCGCGCAACGACCTGCGCAAGATGCGGCGGCGGATGCAGATCATCTTCCAGGACCCCTATAGCAGCCTCAACCCGCGCATGACCGTCGGCTCGATCATCAGCGAGCCGCTCGAGACCCACAAGCTGGGGAGCAAGAAGAACCGCATCGAGCGCGTGCGCGAGCTGCTCGCCCTGGTGGGCCTCAACCCGCTCTACACCAACCGCTACCCCCACGAGTTCAGCGGCGGGCAGCGGCAGCGGATCGGCGTGGCCCGCGCGCTCGCGGTCGAGCCGGAGTTCATCGTCTGCGACGAGCCGATCAGCGCGCTCGACGTCTCGATCCAGGCCCAGGTCCTCAACCTGCTCGTCGAGCTGCGCGAGAAGTTCGGCCTCACCTACCTGTTCATCGCGCATGACCTGTCGGTCGTCCGCCACATCAGCGACCGGGTCGGGGTCATGTACCTCGGCAAGCTGGTCGAGGTGGGCCGGCCGGACGCGATCTACGAGAAGCCGGGTCACCCCTACACCCGCGCGCTGCTCTCGGCGGTGCCGATCCCGGACCCCAAGGCGGAGCGCCGCCGCCGGCGCGTGATCCTGACCGGCGACGTGCCGTCCCCGGCCAACCCGCCGGACGGCTGCCGCTTCCACACGCGCTGCTGGCTGTATGAGCGGCTCGGCCGCCCGGAGCAGTGCCGCACGGTCGACCCCGAGCTGCGCGTGGTGGGATCCGACCACCAGGCCGCCTGTCACTTCGCCGAGGAGGCGCTGCAGAGCGACGTCGGCGTGGCCACCGCGAGCGACGCGCACGACCGCCGCGGGACCCCGGACTCCGCCACGGCGGGGCTGGCGGCCGAGCACGCTGCCGCCGCGGCGGTCGCCGAGGCGCCCGGCAGCGGTGGGTCAGGCTCGAGCGGGGGCAGCGCGGACGAGCCCGGGGGCTGAGGAATTTGAATCTGCGCAGTTCCACGAATGGACATGCGCTGCTAAGGTACGGATCACATGCGCGGCCGCTGGCCGGCGCGACGGTCACGTAGCCATGTACAAGAGAGCGGAGGGTTATCGAATGCGGAGATGGAGAGGCCTCTCCACCCTGATGGTGCTCGGCCTGGTCCTGGCAGCTTGCCAGGCGGCGAGCCCGTCGCCATCGGCGAGCGAGGCGGCGTCACAGGAGGAGAGCCATGCTCCCTTCGTGGCGATCAGCTATCCGGCGGACGCGCCGGCCGACTGTGCCTATGGCGGCCAGATGAGCCAGATCAAGGCTGTCGACGAGCTGACGGTCGAATTCACCCTGTGCAATCCCGACCCGGCCTTCCTGGCCAAGATCGCACTGGCCAACAATGCGATCCAGGACACCGCCTGGCTGACCCAGTACGGCGACTCGCCGAACGGTCCCATCCGGGTCAAGGCCAACGGCACCGGGCCCTACATGGTCACCGATGGAATCCCGACCGCTGGCGACCACGTCACGCTCGGCAAGTTCGACCACTACTGGGGTGACCCGGCGATTGCCGACGAGGTCATCTTCCAGTGGAACGCGGAGGCCGCCGCCCGGCTGGTCGCCCTGCAGGCCGGCACGGTCGATGGGATCGACAACCCCGGCCCCGACGACTTCCCGATCATCGAGGGTGACTCGAGCCTCTCGCTCCTGCCACGCGAAGCCCTCAACACGATGTACGTCGGGATGACGAACACCTTCGCGCCGTTCGACAACGTCAAGGTCCGCCAGGCGCTGGCCCAGGGGATCGACCGGCAGCGGATCATCGACACCTACTATCCCCCCGGCTCCTCGGTTGCCGATTACTTCACCCCGTGCGGTATCGCGTACGGGTGCGAGGGCGACCCGTGGTACGCCTACGACAAGGATGCCGCGAATGCGCTGCTGGATGAGGCCCTGGGGGCCGGAGTCCGCTTCAGCACCACCATCTACTACCGCGACGTGGTCCGTGGCTACCTGCCCGACCCGAACGTGGTGGCGGTGGAGCTGCAGAGCCAGCTGAAGGACAACCTGAACATCACCGCCGACATCCAGGTCCAGGAGTCGGCGACCTTCCTCGACAACACGTCCGCCGGACTGATCGACGGCCTCTACCTGCTGGGCTGGGGAGCCGACTATCCGGACATCACCAACTTCCTGGACTATCACTTCAACAACACCGCGAACCTGCAGTTCGGTGACCCCGACGCATCGATCACCGATCCGCTGACCGCCGGTGCCCATACCGCTGACGTGGCAGCCCGCACGGCTGCGGCAGGCGAAGCCAACAATGCCATCCGCGAATTCGTGCCGATGATCCCGATCGCCCACGGCGGCTCGGGCACGGCCTGGAAGGCGGACGTTGCCGGCGCGCTGTCGTCGCCACTCAGCAACGAGTACTTCGCAACCATGGATCCGGGCGGGCGATCAACGCTGGTCTGGATGCAGAACGCCTACCCGATCTCGTTCTACTGCGCGGACGAGACCGATGGCGAGACGCTGCGGCTCTGCGAGCAGGTCTTCGAATCGCTCTACGGCTGGGAGCCCGGCACGGCAGAAGCCAAGCCGGTCCTGGCCACGGGGTGCGACGCGAACGCCGACCTCACCGTCTGGACCTGCCACCTTCGGAGTGGCGTGACCTTCCATGACGGCGCGGCCTTCGACGCCGGCGATGTCCTCACCTCGTTCGCTGCCCAGTGGGACTACGAGCACCCGCTGCACTTTGGGCGCACCGGAGCCTTCGAGTACTGGGCCGGCGAGTTCGGTCCGTACCTGAACGCACCACCGCCCGCATCGTGAGCGGCGTCGGCTAGACCGACCGCCGAACCTACGCGCAAGGGCGCCGCCTCCGGGCGGCGCCCTTCGTATTCTCAGCGCTCGAAGCAGCGGGTAGACTCCGCGGATGCTGCGCTTCATCCTGCGCCGGCTGCTCCTCACGATCCCGGTCCTCTTCGGGATCGTCTTCGCCGTCTTCGCCCTGGCGCGCCTGCTCCCCGGCGACCCGTGCGTGGCCGCGCTCCAGGAACGCGCCACCCCGGCCGCGTGCGCTCTCTTCAACGCCCGCTACGGGCTTGATGAGCCGATCCCGATCCAGTTCGGGATCTACCTGGGTGACCTGCTGCGGGGCGACCTCGGCGACTCGATCAGCCAGGGACGCCCCGTGACGACCATCCTCATCGAGCGCCTGCCACTGACCCTGGAGCTGACCCTCTTCGCGCTCATCCTGGCGTCCATCGTGGGGATCACCCTGGGAGTCATCGCCGCGGCGCGCCGGAACTCGGCGGCCGACGTGGCGACCATGCTGGGCGCCAACATCGGCGTCTCCACCCCGGTCTTCGTGCTGGGCCTGATCCTCATCTGGATCTTCGCCGTCCTGCTCAAGGGGACGCCGTTCAGCCTCCCCCCCGGGGCCCGCATGACGGCGGGGATCACCGTCTTGCCGCTGGTCGAGCGCTGGGGCATGGAGGACCTGGCGGGGCCACTCCGCGCCGTCGTGGACTTCGTCTCGAACATGTACGTCGTCAACAGCCTGATCACCGGCCAGTGGGAGGCGCTCGGTGACGCGATCCGCCACCTGATCCTGCCGGCGGTGGCACTCGGCACGATCCCGCTCTCGATCATCGCGCGCATGACCCGCTCCAGCCTGCTCGAGGTGCTGGGGCAGGACTACATCCGCACCGCGCGCGCCAAGGGGCTGAGCGAGATCCGGGTGGTGCTGCGCCACGGGCTCCGCAACGCGATCCTGCCGGTGGTGACGGTGATCGGCCTCTCGCTCGGCGGCCTCCTGGCCGGGGCGGTGCTGACCGAGAGCATCTTCGGCTTATCGGGGATCGGCAAGACGATCACGGACGGCGTCACCAGCCGCGACTACGCGGTGGTCCAGGGCCTGACCCTGGTGACCGCCTTCATGTACGTCATCGTCAACCTGGTGGTCGATATCAGCTACGGCTTCCTCGATCCGCGGATCCGACTCCGGTGAGCGCCGCCGGTCCCGTCCTCGCCGCACCGACCGAGGATGCCGTCTCGGCCAAGCCGGCCAGCCTGTGGCGCGACTCGTTCCGCAACATCCTGTCCCAGCGCGTCGCCCAGGTCGGGCTCTTCCTGCTCGGCCTGCTGCTGATCACCGCGCTCTTCGCACCGCTGATCGCCACCCATGATCCCTACGCCAGCGTCGGCATCGACGAGGGGCTGCTGGCGCCGGACGCCCCGCCGGAATGGAAGGGGCCCTGCATCCATCTGCTCGGCTGCGCCGCGGATCGTCCCCAGCACCTGCTGGGCATCGACCGCAACGGCCGCGACGTGTTCAGCCGCGTCGTCTACGGCTCCCGCATCTCCCTGCAGGTGGGGCTCCTCACCGTCGGATTCGCGATCGTGATCGGGACGCTGCTCGGCGCGGTGGCCGGCTACGCCGGCGGCTGGATCGACAACGTGATCATGCGCCTGATGGACGTGCTGCTCGCCTTTCCGGCCCTGGTGCTGGCGATCGCCATCATCACGATCCTGAAGCCGGGCCTGCTGAACGCCCAGCTGGCGATCGGGATCGTGGCTATCCCCGTCTACGCCCGCGTCATGCGGGCCTCGGTCCTCTCCATCCGGGAGCGGGACTTCGTGGTCGCCTCCCGGGCGCTCGGCGAGTCCTCGAGCGGGATCCTGTTGCGGCGGATCCTGCCCAATGCGCTCACCCCGCTGATCGTGCAGGGCACGCTCGGGATCGCCGGCGCCATCCTCGACGTGGCCGCCCTCTCGTTCCTGGGCCTCGGTGCGCAGCCGCCCCTGGCCGAGTGGGGCTCGATGATCGGCCTCGAGCGCAATCAGCTCTTCAACGCCCCGTACCTCATCTTCGCGCCCGGCGTGGCGCTGTCGCTCACCGTGCTCGGCTTCAACCTGCTCGGTGACGGCCTGCGCGACGCGCTCGATCCGAGGCTGAACCGATGACCATCGCCGAGCTGCATGAGCTGCGCGAACCGCGTCGCCGGGTCGGCAAGGCCGGGGAGCGCCTGCTCGAGGTGCGCAACCTGCACACCAGCTTCAAGACCAGCGATGGCGTGGTGCGCGCGGTGGACGGGGTGGACTTCCACGTCGACCGCGGCGAGATCCTGGGCCTGGTCGGCGAGTCGGGCTGCGGCAAGAGCGTGACCAGCCTGTCGCTGATGGGCCTGGTGGCCAAGCCCGGCAAGGTGGACGCCGGCGAGGTGATCTTCGACGGGCGTGACCTCCTGACGCTGTCGGCCAAGGAGATGCGGGCCCTGCGCGGGGATCGGATCAGCATGATCTTCCAGCAGCCGACCAGCTCGCTGAACCCCGTCTACAACGTTGGCAAGCAGATCGGCGAGGTGCTCGAGCTCCACCGCAACATGAAGCGGCGCGCGTCGCGCGACCGCGCCGGCGAGCTGCTGCAGATGGTCGGCATCCCGGACCCGGTGAGCCGCCTGGCATCCTTCCCGCACTCGCTGTCGGGCGGGATGGCGCAGCGGATCATGATCGCCATGGCGCTCGCCTGCGAGCCTGAGCTGCTCATCGCCGACGAGCCGACCACCGCGCTCGACGTGACCATCCAGGCCCAGATCCTGGACCTGATGCGCGACCTGCAACGCGAGACCGGGACGGCCATCATCCTGATCACCCATGACCTGGGGGTCGTCGCCGAGATGTGCGACCGCGTGGCGGTCATGTACGCCGGCGAGATCGTCGAGCACACCGACGTGCGCTCGCTCTTCGCGCACCCGCGGCACCCGTACACGCAGGGCCTGATCGGCTCGGTGCCGACGCTCGGCACCGTGAAGGCGGAGCTCGACACCATCCCCGGCGCGGTGCCGAACCTGATCGACCTGCCGCCCGCCTGCCGATTCGCGCCACGCTGCGTCGCCCGTGTCCAGCGCTCGGTGCCGTACTGCGAGGAGATCCACCCCGAGCTGCGCCAGGTGGAGGACGATCCGGCCGGCCACGACGTGCGCTGCTGGATCTACCACCGCCCGGAGGGCCGGGCATGACCGCGACCATCCTCGGTGAGCAGCCGCTCATCTCGGTCGAGCACCTGGCCGAGTTCTTCCCGATCACCGGCGGGATCTTGCAGCGCAAGGTCGGCGAGGTGAAGGCGGTCGACGATGTCAGCTTCACGATCCGTCGGGGCGAGACGCTCGGCCTGGTCGGGGAGTCGGGCTGCGGCAAGACAACCGTCGGGCGGCTGCTGCTGCGCCTCATCGAGCCGACCGCCGGCCGCATCCTGTTCGGCGGCGCCGAAGGGGTCGACCTGACGCGGGTGCGCGGCCGTGACCTGAAGCCGTTCCGCAGGCGGATGCAGATCATCTTCCAGGACCCCTACGCCTCGCTCGATCCTCGCTCGCCGATCGGCACCGCCATCGGCGAGGGGCTGCGCATCCACGGCATCGGGACCGCCGCGGAGCGGCGCGACAAGGTCGCCCGCATGATGGAGCTGGTCGGCCTGCAGCCGTACCAGGCGCGCCGCTACCCGCACGAGTTCAGCGGCGGCCAGCGGCAGCGGATCGGGATCGCCCGCGCGCTCGTGCTCGAGCCGGACCTGCTGGTGTGCGACGAGCCGGTCAGCGCGCTGGACGTCAGCATCCAGGCCCAGGTCCTCAACCTCCTGCGCGCCCTGCAGCGCGACCTGGGGCTGACCTACCTGTTCGTGGCCCACAACATGGGCGTGGTCGAGCACATCAGCGACCGGGTGGCGGTCATGTACCTGGGTGCGCTGACCGAGGTGGCAGGCTCCGCCGAGATCTATCGCACCCCGCTCCATCCCTACACCATCGCCCTCCTCTCGGCGGTGCCGATCGCCGACCCCGATGCCCGTGCCAAGCGGCGCCGCATCATCCTGGTCGGCGACGTGCCGTCGCCGGTGAACCCGCCGTCGGGCTGCCGCTTCCATACCCGCTGCTGGCTGCGACAGCAGCTCGGCAACCCGGAGCGCTGCGCGACGGACCGACCCGAGCTCCGCGTCCTGCGCCCCGAGCACAGCGTGGCCTGCCACTTCGCCGAGGACCTGCTCGACATCACGCGGCGCGAGCAGGCGATCGCCACCGCCGCGGCCACGACCTCGGCACGGGCCGGCGGCGGCGAGGTCACCGCTCCAGTGAGCCCGCCCAAGGTCCCAGGCCCGGACGAGGCGCAGCCACCGTTCCGGCGCTTCGGCGGCGACGGCGGCACGCAGTAGCATTCGGAGCGTGGAGTACCGGATCGCCCTGGCCCAGCTCGCCCCGCGCCTCGGCGAGGTGGACGCCAACCTGGAGCTGGCACGTGGGTGGCTGCAACGCGCCGCCGCTGAGGGAGCCAGCCTGGTCGCCTTCCCGGAGCTGGCGCTCACCGGCTACCTGCTCTCCGACCTGGTGCCGGAGGTCGCCATGCGCGCCGACGATCCCCGCCTGGCCGCCCTCAGCCGCGAGGCGCCCGGGATGCTGGTGGCGATCGGCTTCGTCGAGGAGACCGATGGGCATCGGTTCTGCAACAGCGCCGCGCTGCTGCGCGACGGTGAGCTGATCGGCCTGCACCGCAAGGTGTACCTGCCGACCTACGGCATGTTCGACGAGGGGCGCTTCACCCGGGCGGGCGACCAGGTCCGGACAGCGCCGGTGGGGGAGCCGCTGGGGCGCATCGGCCTCTCCGTCTGCGAGGACTTCTGGCATGCCAGCCTGCCGATGCTGCAGGCGCTCGACGGGGCCTCCCTGCTCGTCAACCTGGCGGCCGGTCCGGCGCGGGCGCCCGGGGGTCCGGCGGGCCTGGCGGCGATCGCCGGCTGGCACAAGATGCAGGACACCTACGCGCTGCTCGGCACGGTGGCGGTGGCCTTCTGCAACCGGGTCGGCAACGAGGAGGGGCTCACCTTCTGGGGCGGCTCGCGGCTGCTGGCCGCCGACGGCTCGACGATCGCCGAGGGGCCGCTCTACGAAGAGGCGCTGGTGGTGGGCGCCCTGGAGACCGACGACCTGCGCATGCAGCGCTACGGCCTGCCGCTCCTCGCCGACGAGCGGCTCGAGCTGGTGCGCCGCGAGCTGGACCGCATCATCGCCGAGCGAGCCGGCCTTCCCGCAGCCCCAGAGCAGGAGGACGCATGAGCTCGCCGCTGCCTGGCGTCGACCCGGCGCAGGCGATCGCGGTCATCATCGGCTTCATCCGGGCGCAGCTCGAGCAGACCGGCTTCGAGCGCCTCGTCGTCGGCCTGTCGGGCGGGGTCGATTCGGCGACCGTCGCGTACCTGTCGGCGCGGGCGATCGGCCCCGACAACCTGCTCGCGGTGCGGATGCCCTACCGCAGCTCCTCGCCCGAAGCGGAGACCGATGCGCTGCGCGTGGTGACGGCGCTCGGCTGCCGGACCGAGCTGGTCGAGATCACGCCGATGGTGGACCCGATGCTCGCCCTGATCAGCGGCGCGGACGACGCCTCGCTGCACGTGCGGCGCGGCAATGTCATGGCTCGCCAGCGGATGATCGTGCTCTACGACCGATCGGCCGCCTTCGAGGCGCTGGTGGCAGGGACCGGCAACAAGACCGAGGCGCTGCTGGGCTACGGGACGCTGTACGGCGACATGGCGGCTGCCCTGGCCCCCATCGGCGACCTGTACAAGAGCCAGCTGCGCGCCGTCGCCGCCGCGCTGGGCGTGCCGAGTGAGATCCTGGCGAAGCCGCCGTCGGCCGACCTGTGGCCGGGCCAGACCGACGAGGGGGAGCTGGGCGCGACCTACGACGACCTGGACCGGGTCCTGTACGCGCTGGTCGACCGGCGCTGGAGCGTGGAACGCTGCGTGGCGGCCGGCCTGGAGGCCGAGCTGGTGGCCTGGGTCGCGCGTCGGGTGGCGGTCAACGAGTTCAAGCGCCAGCTGCCGCCGGTCGCCAAGCTGAGCCTCCGCACGCCGGGGATCGATCACCTGTATCCGCGCCGCCGGCCCGGCTCTCGGCGGGGGAGCTAGACCCGCGTGGCGGACCGCGGTCGGCTGCTGGTGGTGGGCACGCCGATCGGCAACCTGGGCGACCTGACCCCGCGCGCCGCCGAGGCGCTGCGCAGCGCCGACCTGGTGGTGGCGGAGGACACGCGCCTGGCCGCGCGGCTGCTGGCCCACCTGGGCGTTCGGCGCCCCACGATCGCCTTCAACGAGCATGCTCCGGCGGGCCGGCTGGCGGAGCTGCTGGCGCGCCTGGCAGGTGGCGCCACGCTGGCGCTGACGACCGATGCGGGCATGCCGGCGGTCAGCGATCCGGGCGCCCGCCTGGTGGCGGCGGCGCGGGAGGCGGGGGCTGCGGTCGAAGTGCTGCCCGGTCCGTCCGCGGTGACTGCCGCGTTGGCCGTGGCCGGGGTCGAGGCGACCGGCTTCGTCTTCGGCGGCTTCCTGCCGGCGCGTCCCGCCGGGGCGCGGACGGCGGCGCTGGATCGGCTGCTGGTCGCGGCGGGCGCGGTGGGGCTCCCGCTGGTGCTGTTCGAGGCGCCGCACCGCGTCGCCGCGCTGCTGTCCAGCCTGGAGCGCGCGGTGCCATCGGCCCGCGTCGCCGCCTGTCGCGAGCTGACCAAGCTGCACGAGGAGGTCGTGGTGGGGACGGCGGCCGAGGTCGGCGCGCTGCTCACCGAACCCCGGGGGGAGTTCACGGTGGTGGTCAGCGGACTCTCGGCCCAGGCGCCCGGCGGCACAGCCTTCGACGCGGGCGCGCTCGTGGTCGCAGCGACCTCCGCCGGCCTGGCCCCGCGCACGATCGTGGAGCTGCTGCGAGCCGCCGGCGTGCCGCGCCGGGAGGCCTATCGGGCGGTCCAGTCGCCCGACCGATAAGCGCCGGCTAATCGGCCGATAAGGCTTCCGCGCCTACCCTCCTGCCATCCGGTGGCCGCCTCGCCCGGCGCGTCGGTCAGCCCGAGCATCGGGCAGGAGGAATGGTTCGGCATGAACAAGGTGTTTCTGGTGGGCCGGCTGACCCGCGACCCGGAGCTGCGCACGCTCCCCAGCGGGAAACCGGTCGCCAACTTCGTGGTGGCCACCAACGAGTTCCGTGGCAACGGGGCGCCGGAGCGGACCGAGTACCACAACCTGGTGGCCTGGGACCGGCTGGCGGAGATCTGCGGCCAGTTCCTCTCCAAGGGGCAGCTGGTGGACGTCGAGGGCCGCCTGCAGACGCGCCAGTGGGACGACGACGCGGGCGTGCGCCACTGGAAGACGGAGGTCGTGATCGGTGGCCTCGAGATGCTCTCCGGTCGCGGCAAGAAGGAGTACGCCAAGGAGGCCCAGGCAGTGGCGGCGACCGGCGAGGACGGGCTGCCGACCGCGGCCATGGCATCCGTCGACGGGGCGGCCGCGGAAGCGCTCGTCGCGATGTAGCGACCGCGGAAGAGGCGAGGGGCCGCCGCGGCGTCCCTCGCCTCGGGCCCCGTGGTCAGGGCCGGCGCAGCGCAACGTCGGGGGCGCCGCTCTCTTCACCCTGGCTAGGGCGGTTGCCAAGGGAAGCGTTCAGGCGCCGATTGCCCTCGGGATCATCGGACTGGTTGCGGCAGTTGCCGTGATCGGCTTCAAGGTCCTGGTGCCCCCGGAGCCGGACCCATGCCCGGTTGGTGTCACCGGCGCCGGCACCAATGGTTGGTCGACCACCGGGAGCATGGCCACGCGTCGCGTGTACGCAGCGACAGCCCTGCTGCGCGACGGACGGGTATTGGTCGCAGGAGGGGTGGGTGGGGCGGTCTGCGGCGACCTCTACAGCGCCGAGCTCTACGACCCCGACACCGAGACCTGGAGCCCCGACCGCCAGTTCGGTCGAGCACGTACGGTGAGGACGAACCTGCCCTCGTGCTGTCCGACGGGCGCGTGCTCGTTGTGGGGAGTCGTGCCGAGCTGTACGACCCGAGCACGGGGACCTGGGCGGAGACGGCGGGCATGCGTGAACAGCGTATCGTTCGCGGCGAGGCGGTGAGGCTGCGCGATGGGCGTGTCCTGGTGGTGGGCGGCATCGGCGCTGAGTCCACATCGGTGAGCTCGGCGGAGATCTACGACCCCTCCGCAGGGCAATGGACGCCCACCGGGTCCATGGCGGATGCACGCAGCGACGGACCCGCCGCCATCCTGCTGCGGGATGGGCGGGTACCGGTCTGCGGGAGGGTTCGTCCGGCTGCAGGGCACCTCTGGTCAGCGCCGAGCTCTTCGATCCGGCCAACGGTACCTGGTCGCGCACGGGCGACATGGTCGTCGCAATCCCGCCTCCGTTGAGTGGCGTTCTATTGCAGGACGGACGCGTCCTGGTTGTTGGCGAATCGATCGCTCAGATCTTCGACCCAGGAACCGGGAGATGGACGCGGATCGCGGGGCCGACGGCGGGCCAGGTCGGTGGGGCCGTCGTCGTCATGGCCGATGGGCGCGTGCTGGTGGCAGGCGGAACCACGTCAGCCTCGATTGAGGACCCCACGGCCGCTGCGCAGGTGTACGACCCGGAGACACGGGCATGGACGTCCGCCGGCAGCATGGGAGCAGCTCGTTACGGCGCCACTGCTGTGCTGTTGAATGACGGGCGGGTCCTGGTCATCGGCGGCGAGACGTTGGGCACGGAGCTGTACGACCCGACGGCTGCGCCGTAGATATCCGCAACTGACGCGATACTGCGTCGGATGAAGTTCCGCGCCGTCATCGAGCAGAGTGGCAAGACTGCCGCCGGCATCCACGTCCCGCCCGAGGTCGTCGCCGCCCTGGGTCCGAGCCGCAAGCCGGCGGTTCGCGCCACGATCAACGGCTTCACCTACCGGAGCAGCGTGGCCGTGCTCGGCGGCGAGTTCATGCTGGGCATCCCGCCCGAATTCCGAGCCGGGGCTGGCGTCGCCGCGGGTGACGAGGTCGAGGTCGACCTGGAGCTGGACACCCAGCCGCGCGAGGTGACGGTGCCGCCCGATCTCGCCGCAGCGCTCAAGCGCGACGCGGCGGCGCAGCGCACCTTCGACGCGCTCTCGTACAGCAACAAGCGCCGCCTGGTGATCCCGATCGAGGCCGCCAAGGTGTTGGAGACTCGGCAGCGACGCATCGCGAAGACGGTCGCGATGCTGCACGAGGGACGCAGCTAGCCGTCCAGGCAGCCCCTCAGCCGCGCACCGCGAAGACGATCAGGTTGACCACCCACGCGTGCAGCAGGGCGCCGTACAGGACCGATTTGGTGCGCCAGGCGAGCCACCCGAATCCCAGGCCGCCGAAAAAGGTCGAGAGGGTCTCCAGCTCGGGCTTGCCCAGGTGGGTGAAGACGAACGGAAAGGTGGCGAGCACCACCCCCACCGGCCCAGCGACGCGGATGAGGGTCCACATCAGGAAGCCGCGGAAGAGGAATTCGGCGGCGGCGACGTCCACCGCGCGCCCCACCGTCGCGAGCGGGAAGGTCTCGTCGAGGCCGTAGTAGAGCTGGAAGTCGGGGAGTGGTGCCACCAGCAGCACGATCGGCGTGGCCAGCAGCGCGACGCCCCCGGCCACCGCCAGGCCGATCCGCCACTCCCCGATGCGAAGGCCATAGTCCGATGGCCGCTCACCGAGGAGGCGCAGCGTGACGAGCGGCACCAGCGCAAAGAGGGCGAGCCGCTCGAGCCCCGTCGACGCGGCCCTGCCGATCGGCCAGTTGAGCAGCGCCAGCGGGTGGTAGAAGTCGATGAGCAGCGCGAAGGTCACGACCAGCGCCACCGCCGTCTCGCGCAGCGGCAGGCGCAGGCCGGCCAGGTTCAGGCTGCGGGGCTCGGCGGGGGCGGACACGAGCGCAACTGTCGTGGATCGCGCGACGCGTGACAAGCCGTTTTCAGCAGATCCAGACCAGGGCCGCGCTATCACCGCTGGGAGGGCCCGGGGCGGCCCGCGCGAGCAGTCAGGCGGGGCTGACCGCCGGATGGCGGGGCGGCCGCTCGGGCTCCACGGCCTCGGGTGCCGGGGGCGGGTAGACCCCGGACAGGTACGACGCGATCGACGCGGCCGCGCGCTTGCCGTCGCCCATCGCCAGGATGACGGTCGCGGCGCCGCGCACGATGTCGCCGCCGGCGAAGACGCCCGGCATGCTGGTCATGCCGTAGGGATCGGTCTGGATGTAGCCCCACTGGTTGACCTTCAGGTCCGGAGCCGTGGAGGTGAGCAGCGGGTTGCTGCGAGTGCCGATCGCCACCACCACCATGTCGGCCTCGATCACGAACTCCGAGCCGGGGATCGGCTCGGGGCGGCGCCGGCCGCTCTCGTCAGCCTCCCCGAGCGCCATGCGCTGGCAGCGCAGCCCGGTGACCCAGCCCGACTCGTCGCCGAGCACCTCGAGCGGCGCGACCTGGAGCTCGAAGCGGACCCCCTCGGCCTCGGCGTGGTGCACCTCCTCGGCGCGTGCCGGCAGCTCCTCGTGGCCGCGGCGGTAGGCGATCACCGCCTCGCCGGCCCCCAGGCGTCGCGCGGTGCGCACCGAGTCCATGGCCACGTTGCCGCCGCCGACCACCACGACCCGCTGGCCGTGGAGGATCGGCGTGTCGGAATCGGGATTCCAGGCGCCCATCAGGTTGACCCGGGTCAGGTATTCGTTGGCCGAGTAGACGCCCTTGAGGTTCTCGCCGGGGATCTCCATGAAGACCGGCAGGCCGGCCCCGACCGCGATGAAGACCGCGTCGAACCGAGCGCTCAGCTCGGGGAGCGTGTAGGTCTTGCCGATGATCACGTTCGGCTCGATCTTCACGCCGGAGGCGCGCAGCCGATCCACCTCGGCCTGGACGATGTCCTTGGGCAGCCGGAACTCGGGGATGCCGTACACCAGGACGCCACCGGCCGCGTGGAATGCCTCGAAGATGGTCACGTCGTGACCGAGCTTGGCCAGCTCGCCCGCCGCGGTCAGGCCGGCCGGCCCCGAGCCGATGATCGCCACGGTCCGCCCGCTCGGCACCGGCGTGGCATGGGTGATCCCCTCCGGATGGGCCTGCGCCCAGTCCGCCACGAACCGCTCGAGGTGCCCGATCGCCACCGGGTTGCCCTTCTTCCCACGCAGGCAGAGCCCCTCGCACTGCGTCTCCTGCGGGCAGACGCGACCGGTGACGCAGGGCAGGGCGTTGTCGTCGAGCAGCGAGTTGGCGGCGCCGGGCAGGTCGCCCTCGCGCAGGAGGCGGAGGAAGCGCGGGATGTTGACCCGCACCGGGCAGCCGTCGATGCAGTACGGCTTGGGGCATTGCAGGCAGCGCTCCGCCTCCAGCATGGCGATCTGCTGGGCCAGCCCCAGGTTCACCTCGCGGAAGTTGGTGGCGCGCAGCCCGGCGTCCTGCTCGGGCATCGCCACGCGGTCGATCGCCATGCGCTCCTTGGGGGTGAGCGGGGCCTGATCGGTCATGCGTTCGCCTTCGCCGGCGCGGTTGGCTTCCTCAGCCCGATGCGGCACGCCTCGCGGCGCTCCATCGCCTGCTGCTCGAACGGCCGATAGGTCTGGAGCCGATCCGCCAGCATCGCGAAGTCGACCTGATGCCCGTCGAACTCGGGCCCCTCGACGCAGGCGTAGCGCGTCTCGCCGTGGACCGACACGCGGCAGCCGCCGCACATCCCCGTCCCGTCGACCATGATCGCGTTGAGCGAGACGGTGGTCGGGACGCCGTACGGCCGGGTCATCTCGCTGACCGCCCGCATCATCGGCACCGGTCCCACGGCGTACACGGCGTCGATCCCGCCGGCCGTCAGCAGGTCGTCCAGCGCCTGGGTCACGAAGCCGGGGCGCCCGTAGCTCCCGTCGTCGGTGCAGACCACGACCTCGCCCGCCTCCCGGAGCTCCGGCTCGAGGATCACCCATTCACGCGAGCGCCCGCCGATCACGCTCGTGACGCGCACGCCGCGCCGCGCCAGCTCCAGCGCGATCGGCAGGATGACGGCCGTCCCCACGCCGCCGCCGACACAGACCGCGTGGCCCGCCTCGAGCAGCTCGGTCGGCCGTCCGAGGGGGCCGGCCACATCGGTGATGAATCCTCCCGGCTCCAGCTCGACGAGGTCCGTGGTGCTCTTGCCGATCGACTGGACGATGAGGCTGATCGTGCCGGCCTCGGGGTCCGCGGCGGCGATGGTCAGCGGGATGCGCTCCGCGCCGGGGCCGAGCCGGACGATGACGAACTGCCCGGGCTGGCGGATCTGCGCGATGCGCGGCGCCTCCACCACCAGGCGCGTGACGTTCGGGGAGAGGTTCGATTTGCCAACGACCGGATGCATCCACCGTCGCTCGGTACGGGTTCCACCTCGGATGGTGGAGCCGGGGAGCGGCCGAGATGAGCACCGATGCGCACGATTTGACCCTGCCAAAGGTCACCTGTGCGAGCGTGGCGATCAGCCCTCGGCGGGGACTCCGGGCTTGCCCTTGGGCCAGTAGAGCTCCTTCTTGACGTGGAACTCCGGGAAGCCCCGGTCCATCAGGACCGCCTCGACGTTGAGGATCATCTCCGGGTTGCCGCAGATGTAGACCACGGTGCCCTCCGGCCGCAGGCCGAGCTCCTGGCAGACCGCCGCCACGACCGCCTCCGCCCGCCCCGTCCGGCCGGTCCAGGCGGCGTTGCGCGGATCCTTCGGGCGCGAGATGGTCGGCTCATAGCGGATCGGGTAGGTGCCGTCGCGCTGCCAGCCCTCCAGCAGGTCCCGGTAGCCCAGCTCGTCCACGTAGGAGCAGCCGTGCAGGACGACGGTGCGCCGTGGCCGCCCGTCGGCGAGGGTCTCGCGGATCATCGAGATGAACGGGGCGATGCCGGTGCCGGTCGAGACGAACAGGTGTGTCCGTTCGTCGTCGGGCTCGAGCATGAACTTCCCCTTGGGACCGATCATCCGCATCCGATGGCCGATCGGCAGCCGCCAGAGGAGCGAGGTGAAGCGCAGGATCGGCACGAGGCGGACGTAGAACTCGTAGCCATCGGTCCCGGCCACCCGCGGGGCGGAGGCGACGGAGTACGGCCGTTGCTCCAGCTTGCCCTCGGCGTAGACCCCGGTGGTCATGTACTGGCCCGGCTGGAACGGGGTCGGCTCGCCGTCGAAGCGCACCCAGAAGTAGGCCAGGTCCTCGGTCTCGTCGACGCGTCGTACCAGCGTGGCGTTGTACTGCTCCGCGTCGGCGACGATCTCGCGCTGGTCGTCGTCGTGGCCGCTCATCGCGGAGCAGGGTAGCGCACACCGGGACGCGCGGGGGCCGACGCTACAATCGGCCGACCATGGTGGACCGCTACTACCTGACCACGGCGATCTTCTATCCGAGTCCCGGTCCGCCGCTGCATTCGCTCTTCGAGGCGATCGGCTCCGACGCCATCGTCCGCTATCACCGCCTGCTGGGAGATGACGTGCGCTTCCTGACCGGCATGGACGAGCACTCGGCGCAGGTCGAGCGGCTGGCGCACGACCGCGGCACGCAGCCGCGGCCGCTCGTCGACGAGTGGGCCGCGGCCTGGCGGGCCGCCTTCGATCGGTTCGAGATCAGTTACGACCGCTTCATCCGCACGACCGATCCCGATCATCTGGCCGCGTCGACCGAGATGGTCCGCCGCGCCCAGGCCGCCGGCGACATCTACAAGGGCACCTACGCCGGCTGGTACTGCACCGGCGACAACGAGTTCAAGACCGATGCGCAGCTGGTCGACGGTCGCTGCCCGGACCACCCGACCCTCGACCTCCAATGGCTCGAGGAGGAGAACTACTTCTTCCGGCTGTCGCGCTACCAGGGCGCGCTGGAGAAGCTGTACGCCGACAACCCAGCCTTCTGCGAGCCGGAGCACTTCCGCAACGAGGTGCTCGGCTGGCTGCGCGACGGCCTGACCGACTTCTCCGTCAGCCGGGCCGGCTCGTCGTGGGGGATCCCGTTCCCGGGCGACGATTCGCATCGGATCTACGTCTGGTTCGATGCGCTGACCAACTACGTGACCGGTGCCGGCTTCCCCGATGACGCTGCGTCGTTTGCCCGCTACTGGCCGGCCGACCTGCACGTCATCGGCAAGAACATCACCCGCTTCCACTGCCTCTACTGGCCGGCGATGCTGATGAGCGCCGGCCTGCCGCTGCCGCGCCAGGTCTTCGCCCACGGCTTCATGCTGCTGCGCGGCGAGAAGATGTCGAAGACGCGCGGCAACGTCCTCGACCCCGACGAGGCGGCGCGCCTCTTCGGGGTGGACGGCATCCGCTACCTGGTCCTGCGCGAGATCCCCTTTGACCGTGACGGCGACATCACCTTCGAGGGGCTCGTCCGCCGCTACAACGCGGACCTGGCGAACGACCTCGGCAACCTGCTCAACCGCACGGTCAGCATGAGCGCCCGCTACCTCGGCGGCGTCCTGCCGCCGTTGAGCAGCGCCGACGCGGCCGCCGACGCGGAGCTGCGGGGCGCCGCAGCCGGGGCCGTGGCCGCCTACCGCGCCGCCATGGGCCGCCACCACCTCGACGAGGCGCTCGGTGCGGTGATGGAGCTGACGCGCGCCGCCAACGGTTACGCGGAGTCGCAGGCGCCCTGGGCCCGGCACAAGGAGGGGGACGCGCCACGGGTGGGCGCGATCCTCGCCGCCATGGGGGAGACCTGCCGCATCCTCGGCCACCTGATGGCGCCGTTCACTCCGTCGGCGGCCGCGACGCTCCACGCGCAGCTCGGCGTCCCGGCGCCGTACGACGGCCGGGGAGCCGGCGGCCCGGGGCTCGCCGCCCTCCTCGCCTGGGGAGCCGTCCCGGGTGGCTGGACCACGGGCGAAGCGCGGCCGCTCTTCCCGCGGGTCGAGCTGCCGGCCGACGAGCCGGCCGGGGCCGCGCCCGACCCCGGCGCCGCGCCCTGAGCCGCCACCGCGCCCCGGCCCACCTGGCTGGGTTGGTCGACTCGCACTGCCACCTCCAGGACCCCGCCTTCGACGCCGATCGCGAGGCGGTCATCGCCCGCGCCGTGGCGGCGGGGATCGAGCGGATCCTGGTGCCCGGCTACGACCTCGCCTCGTCGCGGGCGGCGATCGGGATGGCGGAGGCGCATCCGGGGCTGATCGACGCGGCAGTGGGCGTGCATCCGCACTACGCCGCCGCCCCAACGGCCGCGGAATGGGAGGAGCTGGCCGAGCTGGCCGCGCACCCGGGCGTGGTCGCAGTGGGGGAGATCGGGCTCGACTTCCATCGCAACCTGTCGCCGCGGGCAGCGCAGCAGGCCGCGCTGGAGCGCCAGCTCGAGATCGCGGCGGAGGCCGGCAAGCCGGTGCTGGTCCATGATCGCGACGCCCACGACGAGGTCCGCGCCGCCCTGCTGGCGTGGCCGGGGCCGGCCGGCCGGGAGCTGCGCGGCGTGCTGCATTGCTTCTCGGGCGACGCCGCCCTGGCGCTGGAGCTGGCGTCGGCCGGCTATCTCGTCAGCTTTGCGCTGCCGGTCGCCTTCTCGTCGGCGCACGGCCCGCGCGCCGCGGCAGCGGCGCTGCCCGAGGGGAGCTACCTGGTCGAGACCGACTCACCGTGGCTGGCGCCCGGCGGCGCGGAGGCTCGCAACGAGCCGACCACCGCGCTGCGGGTCGCGGCCGAGCTGGCTCGCCTGCGCGGCACGACACCCGAGCTGATCGCAGCGGGCAGCGCCGGGGCCTACGCGCGGCTGATCGGCGGCTGAGGATCCCCGACGGCTCGCCTGCTGGCACCGTATCGGGCCCCGCATCCCGATTCCGTATCAGCGCGCGTCACCTTTGCCTCCCTGAACCCCGATTCGGCATCACCCACTGCCACCTAACCCGGCCTCCGACCCGGCAGGGAGCTACCACGCGACGCAAGCCGTCGTGCGGCCCGGCGGCAAGGCGGACGCGCGGCCCTGCGGGGTCGCGGCCGAGCTGGCCCGCCTGCGCAGCACGACCGCCGAGGCGGTGGCCGCGAGCGCGGCCGATGCCTACCGGGTGCTGGTGGGCGGCTCGCGATCGTCCGCGTCGGGCATGGGACAGACCGTCGGGTAGGCTGCATCTCGCCGTTTCCCGCGGATGCGGTCGAACGCGGCCGCCAGCCTTGCCCGCAACACCCATGGCGTGGTGATGACCCCGGCGATCGCGGCCTGGAGGAGCAGCTGATCGTTCGTCGGATCGATTCCGCCGCAGAAGATGCAGGCGACGACGTGATGCATGCGACAGGTTGTACCCCTGCCGTCGACGTCACGTCAACAGGACCCCCGGCGCGGGCGCCGCTACCTTGACAGCGTCCCCGCGCGGACGCTACAGTGCGTTAGCACTCTCGGCGGTAGAGTGCCAGCACCCCGGTCGCATCGGCCCTGCCGGCACTCCTGCTGCGAGCAACTTTGCGCCCGCGCATCATCGGTAACGGAGGCATCACCCACACATGGCCACCAAGGTCGCAACGAAGACCAGTCTCAAGCCCCTTGGCGACCGGCTGGTCGTCAAGCCCAGCGCCCGGGAGGAGATGACCAAGAGCGGCATCGTCCTGCCCGACACCGTCAAGGAGCGCCCCCAGGAGGGGACGATCCTGGCGGTCGGCCCCGGACGGACCCTCGACGACGGCACCCGGGAGCCGATCGAGGTCAAGGTCGGTCAGAAGATCCTGTTCCAGAAGTACGCCGGGACGGAGTTCAAGCTGGATGACGAGGAGCTCTTGATCCTCTCCCAGAAGGACGTCCTGGCGGTCATCGAGTAGCGGAATCCGACCGGTCCGACCGGCGGCACATTCA
Source organism: uncultured Chloroflexia bacterium (assembly GCA_963782015.1). GTDB lineage: Bacteria > Chloroflexota > Limnocylindria > QHBO01 > QHBO01 > CF-167. The sequence goes on along the minus strand of CAWAHY010000001.1, from coordinate 220,947 downwards.
GGAGGACGAACAACACCGTGGCAAAGCAGCTCCTGTTCGACGAGGAGGCACGACGCGCGCTGAAGCGCGGGGTGGACAAGATGGCCGATGCCGTCAAGGTCACCCTCGGCCCGCGCGGCCGGTATGCGCTCCTTGACAAGAAGTACGGCTCGCCGACGATCACCAACGACGGCGTCACCATCGCGCGCGACATCGAGCTGGAGGACCCCTACGAGAACATGGGGGCCCAGCTGCTCGAGGAGGTCGCGGCCAAGACCAACGACATCGCCGGCGACGGCACCACCACCAGCATCGTGCTGGCCCAGGCGATCATCACCGAGGGCCTGCGCAACGTGACCGCCGGCGCCAACCCGATGGCGCTCAAGCGCGGCATCGAGCGTGGCGTGGCCGCGGTCGTGGTGGAGATCAAGCGGCTCTCCAAGCCGGTCCTCACCAAGGACGACATCGCCCACATCGCGGCCATCAGCGCCCGTGACACGGAGATCGGCGAGATGATCGCCGAGGTCATGGAGCGGGTCGGCAAGGACGGCGTGGTCACCGTGGAGGAGAGCCAGGGGCTCAAGCTCGACAAGGAGTACGTCGAGGGGATGCAGCTCGATCGGGGCTACGTCAGCGCCTACATGGTCACCAGCAACGACGCCGGCCGCATGGAGGCCACGCTCGAGGCGCCGTTCATCCTCGTCACCGACAAGAAGATCAGCGCCGTGGCCGACATCCTGCCGACCCTCGAGAAGGTCGTCCAGGTCGGCAAGCCGCTCCTGATCGTGGCCGAGGACGTGGATGGCGAGGCGCTCGCCACCCTGGTCGTCAACAAGCTGAAGGGCACCATCAGCGTGCTCGCCATCAAGGCCCCCGGCTTCGGCGATCGCCGCAAGGCGATGCTCGAGGACATCGCCACCCTGACCGGCGCGCGGGTCATCTCCGAGGAGGTCGGCCGCAAGCTCGACAGCGTGCAGCTCGAGGATCTCGGGCAGGCGCGCCGCGTGACGTCCACCAAGGACGACACCACCATCGTCGAGGGCAAGGGCGACCCCAAGGCCATCGAGGCCCGCAAGTCCCAGATCAAGCTCCAGATCGACGACACCAGCAGCGACTTCGACCGCGAGAAGCTCCAGGAGCGCCTGGCCAAGCTCTCCGGCGGCGTGGCGATCCTCAAGGTCGGCGCGGCCACCGAGGTCGAGCTCAAGGAGAAGAAGCACCGCATCGAGGACGCCCTGTCGGCGGCCCGGGCCGGCGTCGAGGAGGGGATGGTCGCCGGTGGCGGCTCGGTCCTGCTCCACGCCATCCCCGCACTCGACAAGGTCGAGGCGCTCGGTGACGAGGCGACCGGCGTCAACATCCTGCGCCGTGCGCTGGAGGAGCCGATGCGCCAGATCGCCGCGAACGGCGGCTGGGAGGGCTCGGTCGTCGTCGAGGCGGTCCGCAAGCTCAAGCCCGGCCATGGCTGGGACGCCCAGAAGGCCGAGTACACGGACATGTTCGTGGCCGGCATCATCGACCCGGCCAAGGTCACCCGCTCGGCGCTCGAGAACGCCGCCTCGGTGGCAGCCCTGCTGCTCACCACCGAGACGATCGTGACCGACCTGCCCGAGAAGGAGAAGGCCCAGATGCCCGGCGGCATGGGCGGCGGGATGGGCGACTACTAGCCCGATCTTCCCCGCACCGATGCGAAGGCTCCGGCCCCGGCCGGGGCCTTCGTCGTTTCCTGGCCGATTCACCGGTTCGTCGATTCCCGCGGTCGTGCATTCGTCGTACGGTGTGGACGGCGCCCCACTGCGCGTCACCACCAGAGGATTGACCGATGCGTTTCGTGCTCTTCACCTACCCCGATCCCGACTACGCCGCCCGCTGGGACTCGATGTCCGAGGAGGAGCGCGCGGCGTCGCTGACCGAGCACATCGCCTGGTTCGAGCGCTACGGCGAGCGGATCCGCGGCGGCGCCGACCTGGCCTGGCCCAAGGTGATCCGCACCGTCCGCCGCAGCGCCGACCAGCCGGTCACGACCGACGGCCCGTTCATCGAGGGCAAGGAGCTGCTCGGCGGGGTGATCATCGTCGAGGTCGACGGCTGGGAGACGGCCATGGCGATGGCCGCGGAGTGGCCCTCGCTGCTCCAGGGCCCCGGCGCCGGCGTCCAGGTCGAGGCCGTCACCGACCACTGACCGGCTGCAACCGGTGCCATGCGTCTCCCGTGACGGCCGGACCGTCCCTTTGGACGACGTCTACGTCATGGGTGACGGCCCAGCCGCGCATGTGGGCCAACCCGTGGCTACGGTGACACTCAGGGCCGGAATCCGGTCCACGCCGTGGTTCCTGTGACGGCCAGCCCCGCATCGCGCGCAGAACGCGCCTCTCCTCGCTCAGAGCACCACCAGCCCATCGGCTCCGGGGTCGCGACCTTCAGATAGCGAGCGCATCACCTCCGCTGTACCGAGGGGAAAGCTGAGACGCAGCACAGGCAGAAGCTCCCGGATCAACATCCGGTTGCGACGTGATCCACGAATCAGGAGGACGACTCGTCTGATGCCGCTGTCGCGCTGCTTCAAGTGGATCGCTCGCTCCAATGCCTGGAGATCGCCTGGCCGCGTCTCGGCCTCGACGCCGACCGAGACGGGACCTTCCAGGAGCAGAGTCCCACGCGCGGCGGTCGCCGTCGAGGGGAATCGGTGCCTCACGTTTCGCGCGCCAGGTTGCTGCGACCCGCTCGGTGAAGTCGCTCAGGAGCTTGACGTGGGCCACATCCCGCACCGGCGGGCCGACGGGATAGAGTCTTCACGGAGAGGTCTTGACCGAGCACCGCGCTGACAATCGTCGCCTACAGAGAGTTACCCCGGCGGTGCGACCTCGCTCGAGATCCGCGTACGTCGAACGCGCGACGACCCGAGGCCCCGGCTACCTTGGCCTGCGTCAGTCCGGCAGCGAGTCGCAGTTCGCGCCAGCTGCCGACCAGCTCGGAACGGACCCGTTCAGCGCGCCATCTGCCCCGCGTGCGAGGATCGTCACGTAAGCCCATCGACCCATCATCGCAGCGACCGCTTACCGCCGGTTTGCCGGCTCATTACGCCGCGTCCCCGCAGACGGCCGGACCGTCACCAGCGGGTCACGCCCCGGTCTCGGCTGACGGCCGAATCGGTCAGCCAGACAAGGCGTGGTTGGCGTCACCGATGGACCCGTCGGAATCCAGACTACGACTCTGGCTCCAGTGACGGGCCAGCCGTCAAGGGGGATCGACCCTAGAATCAGCGGACCGATGCCGACCAAGCCGAAGGCCCGTGCCAGCGCTCCCGCCGCTCCAGCTGTGCCTGCCACGCTCTCCCCGGAGGAGATCCTGGCGCGCCTCAACGAGCCGCAGCGCGAGGCCGTCTCGCACGTCAGCGGGCCGCTCCTGATCCTGGCCGGTGCAGGGTCCGGCAAGACGCGCGTCCTCGCCCATCGGGTCGCCTACCTGGTCGCGACGGGGGTCAAGCCCTGGCAGATCGTGGCCGTCACCTTCACCAACAAGGCGGCCAACGAGATGCGCGAGCGGATCGCGGGGCTCATCGGGGAGGAGGCGGCGCGCGAGGCCACCATCGGCACCTTCCATGCCATCTGCGCGCGGATCCTGAGGCGGGACGGCCAGGCCATCGGGCTGAGCCGGAGCTTCACCATCTACGACCGGGCCGACCAGGTGGCGATGGTCAAGGGGATCCTGCGGCGCCTGGACCTCGACGAGAAGCGCTTCGCGCCGGCGGGGATGCTCGCCTGGATCGGGCAGCGCAAGGACGAGCTGGCGGACCCGGCCACGGCCACCCGGCAGGCGGCGAACTACTACGACGAGACGGCCGCGCGCGTGTACGACGCGTACCAGGCGCAGCTCACCGAGGACGACGCGGTCGACTTCGACGACCTGCTGATGCGCGCCGTCTTCCTGTTCGAGCAGCACCCCGCGATCCTGGCCCGCTACCAGGGCCGCTGGCAGCAGATCCTCGTGGACGAGTACCAGGACACCAACCGTGCCCAATATCTGCTCTGCAGCCTGCTGGCGGCGAAGCACGGCAACCTGTCCGTGGTCGGCGACGATGACCAGAGCATCTACTCCTGGCGCGGGGCCGATCTGCGCAACATCCTCGACTTCGAGCGCGACCATCCCACGACTCGCGTCGTCAAGCTCGAGCAGAACTACCGCTCCACGCAGACGATCCTGGATGCCGCCCACGCGGTCGTCAGCCGCAACGAGGGGCGCAAGGAGAAGAAGCTGTGGACCGATCGCGGGGCCGGCACCGCGATCACCCTCTTCGACGCCTACAACGAGTACGAGGAGGCCGAGTTCGTCGCGCGCCAGGTCGAGCGGCTGACCGGCAAGGGCGGGCGAGGGTCGCTCGCCACGATCCTCACCCAGCGCGCCGATGACGAGGACGGGGCGCTCCGCTATGGCGAGATCGCGATCACCTACCGCATCAACGCGCAGAGCCGCGTGCTGGAGGAGGCCTTCGTCCGCTTCGGGATCCCGTACCAGCTGGTCGGCGGCACCCGCTTCTACGAGCGGCGCGAGGTCAAGGACGCGCTCGGCTACGTCCGGCTGTCACGCAACACCTCCGACCGCGTGGCGCTGGAGCGCGTCGTCAACGTCCCCGCAAGGGGGATCGGCGAGAAGACGATGGAGGAGCTGCGCGCGGCGGCCGAGGCGCGGGGCGGCACGCTGTGGGACGCCATCGAGCGGGCCGGGCGAGAATCCGAACCTGTCGCCGCGTGCCCGGACCGCCCTGGCCGGCTTCGCCTCACTCGTGCGCGAATACGCGAAGATGGCCGCCGAGGTCCCGCCGTCCGTGCTCTTCGACGCGGTGTACGAGGGGAGCGGCCTGCGCGCCCAGCTCAACGACGGGACCGATGACGGGCGAGGAGCGCTGGACGAACCTGCTCGAGCTCCGCAACCACGCCGCCGAGTTCGACGAGCTGGCGATCCCCGAGGGGCTCGAGCGCTTCCTGGAGGAGGTGGCGCTGGTCAGCGACCAGGACGAGCTGGAGGATCGGCCGGACCGGGTCACGCTGATCACCCTGCACGCCGCCAAGGGGCTGGAGTTCCCGGTCGTCTTCATCGTGGGGCTCGAGGAGGGGCTGCTGCCCCACCGGCGCGCGCTGGAGGACGATCGCGAGCTGGAGGAGGAGCGGCGCCTGGCGTACGTGGGCATGACGCGCGCCAAGGATCGGCTCTACCTGGTGCATGCCAATCATCGGTCCACCTGGGGGGTCGGCGCGGCCAGCGAGCCGTCGCGCTTCCTGGCGGAGCTGCCGGAGGAGCTGCTGGAGGCCGATCGCGAGGCCGCCACCCCCTTCCGCCGGGCATGGGGCGCGCAGGGCGGCTGGCAGCGGCGTGGGACCGATGACGACGAGTGGCTGCCCGGCGGCTACCGCTCGCCCCGGCACCGGGTGAGCGACAACCTGCGGCCGGTGAACCTGCCCGACATGTCCGCGCCGGTGCCGATCGGGCGGGAGCTGGATGCGGCCCGGGATCGGGTCGCGCAGGCACGCTACGAGAAGGGCGACGAACTGGACCTGGGGAGCGGGGCGTTCGTGGCGCCGGCGGTGGCTACCGCCGCCCCCGGCGAGGTGGCCTGGCAGGCGGGCGACAAGGTGCTGCATCGCCGCTTCGGGGAGGGGGTCGTCGTCTCCAGCCGCCTCGAGAAGGGCGACGAGTGGGTGACCGTGGCGTTCCCCGGCCAGGGGGTCAAGGAGCTGATCGCCGCGTACGCCGGCCTCGAGCGTCGCTAGCCGCTCCGCTGTGCCCCCAGCCTGGTCGCGATACAACGCCTCGTTGTTCATCCGCGCATCTGGCTTGGTTCAACCCCGTCTGAACGTGCGCGCGCACCACCAGGAGTTGTGCGAACGCCCGTAACGGCCGCGCGGAGGGGCGCTGGGTGTCCATGAACAACGCTGCGTTGTACCCGGATGGGCACGGCCCGATTCTCCCCCCGCACGGTCCTCCGCCACTAGAATCGGGCCATGGCTGACGCTGATCCGCACGTCCAGGCGCTGATCGACGACCTGAACAAGGCACGCGACGAGTTCCTGGCCGCCATCGGTGACATCGACCCCGGCCTGCGCACCGCGCCGGGGCTGGTCGGCGAGTGGTCGGCGCGTGAGCTGCTGGCCCACGTCGGCTACTGGGCCGGGCACGCGGCAGAGTCGCTCCACCGGGCGGAGATGGGGGAGCTGGCCGAGTTCGGCAAGGACGAGCTGTCGGTCGACGACCGCAACGCGGTGGTGTCGCGGGTCGCCGCCGAGACCGACTACGCCACGGTGGCGAAGCGCGAGGAGGGCGCCTTCGAGCAGTTCGCGACCCGCCTCGCGGCGGTCGACACCGACTCCCTGGGCGAGCGCGACGCCGATGGCGACACGCTGGAGGAGATCATCGCCTTCGACGGCGCCGATCACTATCGCGAGCACACCCTCGACATCCGCGCCTGGTTCGACGGCTCAGGCGATGCCGATGCCGATGACGAGGCCGATGCCGACTGATCCCGCGGCCCGCGCCGCCGAGCTCCGGGCCACGATCGACGACGCCAACTACCGCTACCACGTCCTCGACGACCCGCAGATGGAGGACGCGGCGTACGACCGCCTCCTGCGCGAGCTGACCGAGCTGGAGGCCGCGCACCCGGAGCTGGCCACGCCGGACTCACCAACGCAACGAGTGGGGGCGGTGCCCTCCTCCCTCTTCGCCGAGGTCCGCCACGAGACGCCGATGCTCTCCCTGGGCAATGCCTTCGGCCACGACGAGCTGCGCGAGTTCGACGCCCGCGTGCGCAAGGGGCTCGCGCTGGGCGAGGAGGACCCCGCCGTCACCTATGTCTGCGAGCTGAAGATCGACGGGCTCGCGATCAGCCTGCGCTACGAGGGACGCTCCTTCATCCGCGGCGCGACCCGCGGCGACGGATCCACCGGCGAGGACGTGACCCCCAACCTGCGGACCGTGCGCGCCATCCCGCTGCGCCTCCGCGCCGACCCGCCGGGGGACCGGCTCGAGGTGCGCGGCGAGGTCTTCATGCCGCGTGGCGCCTTCGCGGCGCTCAACGAGCAGCTCGAGCGCGAGGGGAAGCCGCTCTACGCCAATGCCCGCAACACGGCCGCGGGGACGGTGCGCCAGAAGGACCCGGCCATCACCGCGGGGCGCAGGCTATCGGTCTGGTGCTACCAGGTCGTCGGCGTGCCGGGCCTGGCCACCCACAGCGAGAGCCTCGAGCTGATCCGCGGCCTCGGCTTCCCGGTCAACCCCAACTCGCGGCGGGTGGAGGGGATCGAGGCGGTCATCGGCTTCGTGGAGGAATGGGCCGACGCACGCAAGAGCCTCGACTATGAGACCGATGGGATCGTCATCAAGGTGGACAACGTCGAGCAGCAGCAGCGGCTCGGGTTCGTGGCCCGCGCTCCGCGCTGGGCGACCGCCTACAAGTTCCCCGCCCAGCAGGTGACGACCAAGCTGGAGGGAATCGAGGTGCAGGTGGGGCGGATCGGGACCCTCACCCCGGTGGCGCGCCTGACGCCGGTCTTCGTGGGCGGCACCACCGTGCGGAGCGCCACCCTCCACAACATCGACGAGATCCGGCGCAAGGACCTGCGCGTCGGCGACACGATCGTCCTCCAGCGGGCCGGCGACGTGATCCCCGAGGTGGTGAGCGCGGTGGTGGACGCGCGCGACGGGTCCGAGGTCATCTGGGAGATGCCGTCGCACTGCCCGGTGTGCGACACGCCCGCGGTGCGCGACGAGGGCGAGGTCGCGTGGCGCTGCCCGAACCCGTGGTGCCCCGCGCAGCGGATCGGGGCGCTCCTCCACTTCACCGGCCGCGGCGGAATGGACATCGAGGGGGCCGGCTACGCGGTCGTCAACCAGCTCGCCGAGCGTGGCCTGCTGACTGAGCCCGCCGACCTGTTCAAGCTCTCCGTGGAGACCCTGGAGGGACTGGACCGATACGCCCGCAAGTCCGCCGAGAATCTCTTCGCCTCGATCGCGGCTGCCCGCCGGAGACCGCTGTCGCGCATCCTCAACGCGCTCGGCATCAGGCACGTCGGGGAGCAGACCGCCATCGACCTGGGCAGCTGGCTCACCCGCGAAACTCCGCGCGGCGAGGACGAGGACGAGGCGGCCTGGACCCGAGCGCGTCGCCGATCGGCTGCGGGGCGCCAGCGCGGAGGAGCTGACCGCGGTCTTCGGGATCGGCGCGGTGGTGGCTGAGGGGATCGCGGAGTACTTCGCCGACGAGCAGACCCGCGACACGCTCCACTCCCTGCTCGACGCCGGCGTCGTGGCGGAGGCCCCGGCCCCCGGCGCCCCGGTCGAGGCGGTCGATGGGCCGCTCGCGGGCAAGACCCTGGTGGTCACCGGCACGCTCCCCGGCTTCAGCCGCGAGGAGGCCGAGGAGGCGATCCGCGCCGCGGGCGGCCATGCCGCCGGATCGGTCAGCGCCAAGACCGACTACCTCGTCGCCGGCGACAAGGCGGGCAGCAAGCTGGCAAAGGCGGCAGCAGCTCGGCGTGCCGGTGCTCGACGAGGAGGCGTTCCGGCGGTTGCTGGCCGGCAGCGAGGCGTGACCGCGCCGTCGCGCCCGAGCCTCTTCACGCGCAAATTTGCGATCCTGTCGGCCGCCACGCTCGCCTATTTCGTGGCCGATGGGCTGACCCTGCCGACCGCGCCGCGCTTCGCCGCGGGGCCGCTCGGCGCCGACTCGGTGGGGGTCGGCCTCTCGATCGGTGCCTTCAGCGTCACCGCCCTGCTGCTGCGACCCTGGACCGGGCGCCTCTCGGACCGATACGGACGCCGCCCGATGATGCTGGTCGGCTCCGCCCTGCTCACCGTCGCGCTGCTGCTGCACGTGGTCTTCGTTCGCGCTGCCGATCTTCATCGTGGCGCGGCTGGTGATGGGCGCGGCCGAGGCGTTCGTCTTCGTGGCCGCCTTCGCGGCGGTCGCCGACATGGCCCCCGACGACCGGCGCGGCGAGGCGCTCAGCATCTTCAGCCTGTCCCTCTACGTGGGGATCGGGATCGGCCCACCCATCGGCGAGGCGATCCTGGCGGCGGCGAGCTACAACGCGGTCTGGTTCGTGGCGGCGGGCATCGCCGTCCTGTCCGGACTGCTGGCGCTCGGCGTGCCGGAGACGCGCAGCGCCGAGCGCGGCGAGGAGGCGGGCGGCCGGCTGCTCCACCCGAAGGGGATCCTGCCGGGCCTGGTCCTGATGGCTGGCGCGTGGGGGATGGCCGGCTACTTCACCTTCGTCTCGCTGTATGCGCTGCACCTGGGGCTCGACGGCGCCGCGCCGTACCTCTCCGCCTACGCCGCGGTGGTGATCGGGCTGCGGCTGCTCGGCGCCAAGCTGCCGGACCGGATCGGGGCGCGCCGGCTCTCCACGCTGGCGCTGGTGGTCGGCGCCGCGGGGCTGGTCCTGATCGGCCTCTGGGCCGAGCCGACCGGACTGATGGTCGGCACGGTGCTCTTTGCGATCGGGGTGGCGTTCAGCTTCCCGGCGCTGAGCCTGCTGGTCGTCGAGTCGGTCCCCGCGTCCGAGCGTGGAGCGGTGCTGGGCACCTACACCGCGTTCCTCGACCTTGCCTTCGGGCTCGGCCCGGTCACCGCGGGGGCGGTGGTCGCGAGCTGGGGCTACGGCGCCTCGTTCCTGGTCAGCGCCGGCGTGGCCGTGGCGGGAGCCGCCCTGCTGCTGACCACGATCCGACCTCAGTCGCCCTCGGCCAGGAACGCCTCCACCAGCTCGTCATAGCCGCGGAACGAGGTGCGGACCGTATGCCCGCTCTCCGGGTCGACCGCCAGGCGCGCGCCGGGGATCAGCTCCGCCACGAGCTGAGTCGCAGCGAGCGGGACGACCTGGTCCTGGCCGCCGGCCAGCACCAGCGTCGGGCACCCTGATCTCGCCGAGCCGATCGGTCACGAACGAGGTGGGGTCGAGGGTCGCGCGCAGCTCACCGATGAACCGTTCCGGGGTGGAGGGGTGTGGCTGGAACCGAGGCGCCACGGGGAAGGCCTCGGCGTGCACGCTCCCCGCCGGCTTGAGCTGCAGCGCCAGGTGGGCGAAGAAGTCGGCCCACAGCCCCTGCTCGGCGAGCGCCAGCCACTCGGCCATGCGCCAGGTCATCGGCGAGTCCGGGGTCGTCTGGGCGGCGACCGATGAGAGGACGAGGCGCGCCACCAGGTCGGGGTGGTCGAGCGTCAGCCAGAGCGAGATGCGACCCCCGCCCGACTCCGCCTCGACCGCCAGCGGCGGGGTGACCGCCCGCAGCGCCCGCACGCCCCGCGCGATCGCGCCGGCCATGGCCCGCGGGTGCATCATCGGCCCGGCGTCGACGCCCGGATCGGGCAGCGGCCGCCCCATGATCACGACCGGTCGGCGGGCAGTGCGGCGCTCCCATCGGCGCAGGTGCGCATGCTCCGAGCCCGACATCGGCCGCAGGCCGGTCTCCACGCCCCCCAGCACGAGCAGCGGCCGCCCCGGCCCGCCGGGGAGCAGGATCGCCTCGATCCGCCCGCCGGGGATGGGGATCGCGATCGCCTTCGGCTCCTCGGACATGGGCGCCATTGTGGGCTGCTAGGATCGGCCCATGATCAGCCGATCCGACGTGGAGCACGTCGCCGCGCTCGCCCGCCTGGGGCTGACCGACGAGGAGATCGACCGGCTCGTCCCGCAGCTGAGCCGGATCCTCGAGGCGGTCGGCAAGCTGTCGGAGGTCGACACCAGCGCAGTGGGGCCGACCGCCCAGGTGATCGCGCTCGAGAACGTCATGCGCGAGGACCTCGCCACCGCCCCCATGACCCGCGAGGCGGCCCTGGCCGAGGCGCCACTGCGCGAGGGTGGGCTGTTGCGCGTCCCGGTCGTGCTCGAAGAGGGGCGCTGACCCGCATGCTGGAGCAGCTCCCGCTCGCGGACCGGACCATCGCCGACGTCGGCCGTCCTCCTCCGCCGCCGCGAGGTCTCCTCGCGCGACCTGACGGAGGCCTGCCTGGCCCGCATCGCCCGCGACGGGGAGGAGCTGAACACGTTCCTGGCGATCGGTGAGCAGCGTGCCCTGGCGGCGGCCGACGCCGCCGACCGGGCGCTGGCCACCGGGCAGGGAGTGGACAGGCCGCTCCTGGGCATCCCGTACGCCCTGAAGGACATCTTCGTGACCCGCGCCCTCGCCGACGACGGGCAGCCGAACGGCGGCCTGCCGACCACGGCCGGCTCGCGCATCCTGGCGGGCTACCGCTCCGCCTACGCCTCGGACGCCGAGGAGCGCCTGGCCGGCGCCGGCGCCGTCCTCCTCGGCAAGACCAACCTCGACGAGTTCGCCATGGGCTCGAGCAACGAGAACAGTGCCTACGGGCCGGTCCGCAACCCGTGGGACACCACCACGGTGCCCGGTGGGAGCAGCGGTGGATCGGCCGCGGCGGTGGCAGCGGGGCAGGCCTTCTTCGCCACCGGGACCGATACCGGCGGCTCCATCCGCCAGCCCGCCTCGCTCTCCGGCATCGTCGGCCTCAAGCCCACCTACGGACGCGTGAGCCGCTACGGGATGGTCGCCTTCGCCAGCTCGCTCGACCAGTGCGGCCCGCTGGTGCGCTCGGTGGCCGATGCCGCGACCGTGCTCCAGGCGCTCGCCGGCCACGATCCGCGCGACTCGACCAGCGTCGACACTCCCGTGCCCGACTACGCGGCCGCGCTCACCGGCGACGTCCGCGGCCTGCGCCTGGGCGTGCCGCGCGAGTACTTCGTGGCGGGCATGGAGCCGGGGGTCGAGTCCGCGGTGCGCGGCGCCATCGGCCTCCTGGAGCGATTGGGCGCGGAGATCGTCGAGGTCTCGCTGCCCTCCACCGACCACGGCCTGGCGACCTACTACATCATCACCCCCGCCGAGGCGAGCGCCAACCTCGCCCGCTACGACGGCGTGCGCTACGGCGTCTCCGCCGGCAGCGACGACCTCATGCAGAACTACCTCGCCACGCGGGGAGCGGGGTTCGGGCCCGAGGTCAAGCGCCGCATCATCCTGGGCACCTACGCCCTCTCGGCCGGCTACTACGACGCGTACTACCTCAAGGCCCAGCAGGTGCGGACCCTGATCAAGGCCGAGTTCGACGCGGTCCTGTCCCGCGTCGACGCGCTGCTGGCGCCGACCTCGCCCACGGTCGCCTTCAAGATCGGCGCCAAGACCGATGACCCCCTGCTGATGTACCTCAACGACGCCTGCACGCTGCCGGTCAACATCGCCGGGCTGCCGGGGATATCGGTCCCGTGCGGCCTCTCCGACGGGCTGCCGGTCGGATTCCAGGTGATCGGGCGCGCCTTCGACGAGCCGACCGTCCTGCGCGTGGCCGATGCCTACCAGCGCGCCGCCGGCTTCGCCGACCTGCGACCCCCCACGGCCCACGACTGAGCCTCGTTGCGGGTCGTTACGCCGGGAAAGATCACCCGGTGACGCCCTAGCGGGTGTCACTTCCTGATCTGGCACCATGCCGTGACGGTTTTCGCAATCGCCGACCCGATTTGGCTCGTCGGGCGGTACCGCATCGGGGCTCCACCCCGTTAGTGAGCCACCCGACGAGCCGTGGCGCCCGTCCCTGCTCGCGACCGGTGACACCGCCGTAGACTGCGCGGGTCGGCATGAGGGGCGGAGCGAGGAGGACGCAGATGCTCAGTAAATTCCCCCTGATGGCCCGTTTGGCCGCCGCGGACATCGGCCGGGCACGGGCCTGGTACAGCGACAAGCTCGGCCTCGATCCGACGACCGAGGAGATGGGCGGATCGGTGCTCTACTACGAGGTCGGCGGCACCTCGTTCTCGGTCTACCAGACCGCCTTTGCCGGGACCGCCAAGAACACGGTCGCGGGCTGGACGGTGACGGGGATCGAGGGCTTGATGGCCGACCTCCGCAGCCGTGGGGTCGTCTTCAACGACTACGACTTCGGGGAGATCAAGACCGTCGACGGCCTGATGGCGATGGACGGCTACAAGGCCGCCTGGTTCACCGATAGCGAGGGCAACACCATCGAGCTGTCGCAGGTGCCCGAGGCGAGCTGAACCCCTCGGCTTACAGGTCGTCCGTAGAGGAAGGTGAGCGGCGAACGATGCGATGGCGATGGGTGGCCGGGATCGGGTGGGCCGCCGCGGCGGTGTTGCTGCTCATCCAGGCCGTGAACCGGGAGTTCCCGGCCGTCAGCGACTACCTGTTCCCCGCCCTCCTGCTGGTGCTGGGCGTTCTGATGGCGAGCGGTCGCGGCCCGGCCTCCTTCGCGGCCTTCCTCGCCACCGGGTTCGCAGCATTCATGACGGGTCTCCTCGTCCTCTGGAACCTCGGCACGTGCAGCTTCATCTGTCCGTCGCCCTGGCTCATTGCGCCCTTCGCGGTGCTCACCATCGTCAGCCTCCTGGCGGTTCGTGAGATGACCAGGAGAGGGAAGCAGCCCGCGCCCTAGACTGCGCTCGATGACGCCCGAGGAGCACGCGACCGCCGTCGCCGACTGGCGCGCGGCCCGTGACGCCCGCCTGCGCAGCCCCGACGGCTGGCTGGCGCTGGTCGGCCTGCACTGGCTGGTGCCGGGCGAGAACCACGTCGGGGCGCACCCCGCCAACCAGGTGGTCCTGCACGGACACGAGATCCCGCCGCGGGTCGGGTCCCTGTGGGTCGCGGACGGGGTGGTCCGCCTGGTGCCGCACGAGGGCGTCGAGGTGCTCCACGCGGGCAAGCCGGTGGTGGAGATGGTGCTCGACGACGACCGCACCGGCCACCCGACCGTGCTCGAGCTCGGGACGCTTCGCTTTCACCTGATTCGTCGCGGGGATCGGCTTGGGCGTGCGCGTGCGGGACGCGCGCCGCCCCGGCGTTGCGACGGTTCACGGGCATGGAGCACTTCCCGCTGGATTCGTCCTGGCGCCTGACCGGTCGCCTTGAGCCGGCGGGCGCCGATGCCAGGCTCGAGATCACCGACATCACCGGCGCGGTCTCCCGCGATCCGACCCCCGGCACCTTCGTCTTCGACCGCGACGGGGCGACCTGGCGCATCGCCGCGCTCCCCGGCGACGAGGACGGCAGCCTGTTCCTGGTCTTCGCCGACCGCACCAACGGGACCGATACCTACGGGGGCGGCCGCTTCCTGTACACCGATCCACCCGCGCGCCGACGGCCGGGTGGTCGCTGACTTCAACCTGGCCTACAACCCGCCCTGCGTCTTCTCCGCAGTACGCCACCTGCCCGCTGCCGCCCGCCGAAAACCGGCTGCCGCTGCGGATCGAGGCGGGGGAGCGGAGGTACGCGGAACCCCGCTGATCTACCCCTCGCGCCGCAGCTCCTCCAGGTCCAGCGCCCGCTCCACCCGCCGCAGCGCCTCGTCGCCGATCACGCCTCGGTCGCGCAGGTCGATCACCGCGAGCCGCTGCGCATCGATCACGGCCTGCCGGATGGCCGCATGCTCGACCTCTTCCTGGTCCTGCGGCACCTCGCCCGACTCGTGGTCGTGCTCCAGGTGCGCCGTCGCGTGCTGGTAGCGCTCCCGCAGGTGGTCGAGCAGCTCCCGGTGTCCCGGCAGCTCGGCGTCCAGCTCGTCGAGGCGCCCCAGGGCGGCCTCCAGCGCGGCCTCGCGGGCGTGGAGCTCCTCGTGGTCGGCGCTGCCGTCATCCCCGACGCCCAGCCGCCGGATCAGCCACGGCAGCGTCAGACCCTGTCCCACCAGCGTGGCCAGGATCACGCAGAAGGTCAGGAAGATGACCAGGTCGCGCTCGGGGAAGGGCGCCCCGCCGTCGACCTTCAGCGGCAGCGCCAGCGCGGCCGCCAGCGACACCACGCCCCGCATCCCGGCCCAGCCCAGGACGAGGACCACGCCGGGTCGCGGGGACGGGTCCCGCGCGCGGAGGCTGGGTGAGAGCCAGCGGGGGATGTAGGTCGCCGGGAAGACCCAGGCCAGGCGGACCAGGATGACCGTGACGCTCACCACCACCGCCCATGACGCAAGCTCCTCGAAGGTGCGCGTGGCCGCCAGCGAATCGAGGATGTTCGGCAGCTGGAGCCCGATCAGGATGAAGACGAGCCCGTTGAGCGTGAAGATCACCATCTGCCACACGCCCGAGCCGAGCACGCGGGTATCCGACCCGAAGATGCGTGCGGCCTTGCGGCCGACCATGATCCCGGCGGTCACCACCGCCAGCACGCCCGAGACGCCCAGCGCCTCGGCAGGCAGCCAGGCGCCGAAAGGCGCGAGCAGCGACAGCAGCACCTCGACCGGCGGGTCCTGGAGGCGGCCCAGCACGTAGACGATCGCCCAGCCGACAAGGAGGCCGATCGCCACGCCCCCCACGCTCACCACCGCAAACGAGAGCGCGGCATCGCCCAGCGAGAAGGTACCGCTCACGGCGGCGATCACCGCCAGGCGGTAGGCGACCAGGGCGGTGGCGTCGTTCACCAGCGACTCACCCTCCAGGATGACCACCAGGCGGTGAGGCAGGCCCAGCCGCTGGGCGATCGCGGTGGCCGCGACCGCGTCGGGCGGGGAGACGATGGCGCCCAGGGCCAGGGCCACCGCCAGCGGCATGCCGGGGACGAGGGTGTGCACCGCGAACCCGACGATGAGCGTGGTCGCCAGCACCAGGCCCACCGCCAGCAGGCCGATCGGCCGGGCATTCGCCGCCAGCTCGCGCGGCGAGGTGAAGTAGGCAGCCGCGAAGAGGAGCGGCGGCAGGAAGAGGAGGAAGACGATGTCGGGCGCCAGCTCGACGCGGGGCAGCCCCGGCAGCAGCCCGAGCGCCAGGCCGCCGAGCGTCATCAGGATCGGGTAGGGAATCCCGATCCGCCGAGCGGTGACGGTGAGCAACGCGACCAGCAGGAGGAGCGCCAGGACCAGTTCAACGCCGTGCACGCCGCAAGCCTAGCGAGGATCGGGCGAGGATTACACTCCGGGACGATGACCACCGAACCCGCGGTGCCACGGGTCGCGCGACCACCGTCCGAATTCCTGTCGGAGAAGATCCGGTCCCTCCAGCCATCGGGCATCCGTCGCTTCTTCGACATGCTGGCCGAGATGAAGGACGTCATCAGCCTCACCATCGGCGAGCCCGACTTCACCACCCCTGAGCCGATCACCCGCGCCGCCATCGCCAGCCTCGAGGCCGGCGAGACGCACTACACCGCCAACGGCGGGATGATCGAATTGCGCGAGGCGATCGCCGCGGACCTGGCGCAGCGGTACGGGCTCAGCTATGAGCCGCGCACCGAGCTGATCATCACGGTCGGGGCGTCCGAGGCGGTCGACGCCACGCTGCGCGCCATCTGCGACCCCGGCGACGAGGTGATCTACCACGAGCCGAGCTTCGTGGCCTACGCGCCGTGCATCACGCTGGCGGGCGGCATCCCGGTCCCCATCTCGACCGGCGACGCG
Source organism: uncultured Chloroflexia bacterium (assembly GCA_963782015.1). Taxonomy (GTDB): domain Bacteria; phylum Chloroflexota; class Limnocylindria; order QHBO01; family QHBO01; genus CF-167. Next base: position 204,566 of record CAWAHY010000001.1, on the reverse strand, counting down.
ACCGACTTCGAGATGACCGCCGCGCAGCTCGAGGCGGCCATCACGCCGCGCACCAAGGCGCTCTTCCTGGGCTACCCGAACAACCCCACCGGGGCGGTGCTCGACCGCGCCGAGCTGGAGGCGATCGCGCGGGTCATCGACCGCCACGACCTGATGGTCGTCAGCGACGAGATCTACGAGCGGCTGGTCTACGGCGGCCACGAGCACGTGCCCTTCTCGGCGCTCCCCGGCATGCGGGATCGGACCGTCCTGATCGGCGGCTTCAGCAAGTCCTACGCCATGACCGGCTGGCGCATCGGCTGGGTGGCAGCCCCCGCCGCCGTGATGGTCGGCATCGCCAAGGTGCACCAGTACGGGATCATGTGCGCGCCCACCGTCGCCCAGTTCGCGGCGCTCGAGGCGCTGCGCATCGGTGAGCCGTTCGTGGTCGAGATGCACGACGAGTACGACCGTCGCCGACAGCTCATGACGCGGCGCTTCAACGAGATCGGGCTGCACTGCTTCGAGCCGCGCGGCGCGTTCTACTGCTTCCCCAACATCACCCGCACCGGGATGGATGACGAGACCTTCGCCCGCACCCTCCTCGCCGAGGAGCGGGTGGCGGTCGTGCCGGGGACCGCCTTCGGGCCGTCGGGCGCGGGGCACGTGCGCGCCTGCTACGCCACCGCCTACGAGGAGATCGTCGAGGCCATGGACCGCATCGGGCGCTTCGTCGCCCGCCACGGGTAGCGCAGGAGGAGATCGCCATGCTGACCGGAGTCCGGCCTGAGTCAAGGACCGATACGGCCGTCGGCATCGTCCCCATCGGGCCCGACTGGCGCAAGGTGGTGCAGGGCTTCTCCGACACCGCCGACGACTACGCGGTGAGCATGGCCCCCTCGCTCCGCACCATGGCCGTGCGGGTCGTGCAGCGGGCGCAGCTGGCGGTCGGGGAGCGGATCCTCGACGCGGGGACCGGCACCGGGATCGGCGCGTCGGCATCGCTCACCTCCGGGCGCGAGGTGGTCGGCGTGGACGCCGCCCCCGGCATGCTGGCGATCGCGCGGGCCGAGGTCCGCGGCGCTCGCTTCGTGGAGGCCGATTTCGCGAACCTGCCCTTCCCCAGCGCCTCGTTCCACGTCGTGATCTCGGTGCATGCCCTGCACCTCGCGGTCGACCCGGTGGCGACCCTGGCCGAATGGCGCCGCATCACGGTGCCGGGCGGGCGCCTCTCGCTCTCCGTGCCAGGCCCGCGATCGGCCCTCTCCTTCAAGATCTACAACCCGATCTACCGCCGCTACGGGATGGCCCGCAGGACGATCGTCCCGACCCGCGCCAAGCTGCTCGCCTGGGCGCGCGCGGCGGGATGGGGCCAGCTCAACATCGAGGCCAACCCCGACACCACCATCCGGCTGGCCGGCCCCGATACGTTCGAGCGCTGGATGCGCACCGGCTCACGCTCCGGCGCGATTCACCGCCTCAGCCCGGAGCGCTTCGCGCGGTTCGAGGCGGACCTGCTGGCGGCCACGCCGATCGGGCCGGACGGGATGCTCCACATCCCCTTCGGGACGCTCTACCTGACCGCGCGGAACTAGGGGTTCGCCGCTCGCTCGCGTGCTCTAGCTCGCGTGCTGGATGCACGCCCGCGCGAGGGGGAGGACCGCATCGGGCGATCGCTCGCCCTCGGCCACCGACTCTGCCACCAGGTCGATCTTCGGCTCCTCCGCGGTGAGGCGCCAGATCCAGCGCGCGTCGGTCGCGTCGTCGCCCTCCTCGAGCTGGGCATCGGTCTGGAGGCGCAGGCCCTTGATGCTCTTCCAGCGGTAGAGCTGGCCGCGCAGCGCCCACGGGCCCTCCGGGTCGGACCCGGCGGGGAGGTAGTTGTAGTCCATCAGGCCGATATCCGTGGCCACCAGCACCCGCAGCCGCCCGTTGTCCGTGTTGAGCGAGACGTGGGCCGCGTATTCAGCTGCCCCCAGCTCACCGAGGTGGCGCTGCAGGATGGCCCGTGCCCGGCCGAGCGAGTCCCATTCACCGATCTTCATGCCGCGCAGGATAGCGGCCGCGCGGGTGCTGGGGCGCCGGCTGGCAACGACTTACGCTGAGCGTGCACATCCAAGAAGGTTGGGGCCGGACCGGCGCCGTTCTCGGCTGTTCTAGGCCGTTTTCCGTCGCAACTTCCCCCCGACGCACGCCTGGCGTACGCAATTGGGCGCTTGAGTGCTCAGCTTCGTGGCTGTGCACGCTGAGCGTAAGCAGCGATGCCGCTCGACGGCGATCGGGCGCCGAGGGTTTGCACCCCTGCAAGCCAGGGCCCGAGAGGTGAGCGCGTCCGGTCACGCGTCGGGCCCTCCTCGTGCAGTCGTGCAGCACGAACGCACGAAGGTACCTCGACACGGCACACCCCCCGGGCCCGCCCCCGCCCCCACGCAACCTACAATCGGTCCCATGACGGGCACGGCGACCAGGTACGAGACGATCATCGGGATCGAGGTGCACGCCCAGCTCCGCACCGAGTCGAAGATGTTCTGCGGCTGCCCCACGGCCCCCGCGCCACCGGGCGCGAAGGACGAGCCGAACACGCGCACCTGCCCGGTCTGCATGGCCTTCCCCGGCACGCTCCCGGTGATCAACCGCAAGGCCGTGGAGCTCACCATGCTGACCGGCATCGCGCTCGACTGCGAGATCAAGACCGAAGCCGTCCGCTTCGAGCGCAAGAACTACTTCTACCCCGACCTGCCGAAGGGCTACCAGATCAGCCAGTACTCGCTGCCGCTCAGCGCCAACGGCCGCCTGGAGGTGCCGGTCCCCGCGGAGGGGACCACCGTGACCATCGGCATCACCCGGGCGCACCTCGAGGAGGACACCGCTCGCCTCCAGCACGGCGGCCGCGGGCTACAGCCTCCTCGACTTCAATCGGGCCGGGGTGCCGCTGATGGAGATCGTGACCGAGCCCGACATCCGCAGCCCCGCCCAGGCGCGAGCCTACGGCGAGACCCTGCGCGACATCCTCAGGTACATCGGTGCGTCGGATGGCGACATGGAGACCGGGTCGATGCGGATCGAGGGCAACGTCAGCCTGCGACCGATCGGGACCGATGCCTTCGGCACCAAGGTCGAGGTCAAGAACCTGAACTCCTTCCGCAGCCTCGAGCGTGCCATGGAATTCGAGGTGGCACGCCAGGCCGATGCCCTCGAGCGCGGCGAGCGGCTGATCCAGGAGACGCGTGGCTGGCAGGAGACGGAGGGGCGGACCATTCCCCAGCGATCCAAGGAAGAGGCGAACGACTACCGCTACTTCCCCGAGCCCGATCTGCCCCCGCTGCGACCCTCCGAGGAGTGGGTGGCGCGCCTGCGCGCCTCGCTGCCGGAGCTGCCGGCCGCGCGCCGTGCCCGCTACCGGGACGCGCTGGGCCTGTCGGAGTACGACACCGGGGTGCTCACCGCGGACCTGGCGCTGGCCGATTACTTCGACGCGGTGGTGGCCGCCGGGATCGCCCCCAAGACCGCGGCGAACTGGGTGACCGGCGAGTTCTCGCGGCTCCTCAACCAGCACGCCGCCGAGGGGCTGCGGGCCTCAGGGGTCGCGCTGAAGCCGGCCGGCCTGGCCGAGCTGATCGGCGAGCTGGAGGCGGGACGTCTCCCGGCCACACGCCAAGGCGGTGCTGGCCAGCGTCTTCCTGTCCGGTGAGTCGCCCCGCGGGCCGTCGTCGAGCGGCTGGGCTTGCAGGCGGTGGGGGACGCCGCCAGCATCGGTGCGGAGATCGAAGCGGTGCTCGCCGAGTTCCCGGCGCAGGTCGGGGAGTATCGGGCCGGGAAGACCGCCCTCTTCGGGTTCCTGGTCGGCCAGGTGATGAGGCGCACCGCCGGCCGCGCCGACGCGCGCCTCGTCAACGAGGAGCTCCGCCGCCGCCTGGAGGGCTAGCCGGGGTCGTACAGCTCGGCCACGCCGGCCTGGTTGAGGGCGGTCGCGCCGGGGATGTAGGTCGCGCCGCTGGCCACCAGGACCGTGCCATCCAGCAGCAAGGTGGCCGTGTGGAGGGAGCGGGTGGTCAGCGAGCTCCCCGCCGGCGACCACACGCCCGTCTGCGGGTCGTAGCGCTCGGCAGTGGCCACGAACTCGAAGTGGCGGGTCGTCGCGCCGCCGACCACCAGCACGGTGCCGTCCTCGAGCAGGGTTGCCGTGTGCCCGCTGCGCCCCGTGAGCAGGCTCGCAACCGCCGTCCAGCTCCGGGTATCGGGGTCATACAGCTCGGCCGAGGCGTGGTCGCTGCTGTCGGGATTGCCGCCCGTGAGCAGCACCTTTCCGCCGAGCAGGAGCGTGGCGGTGTGGGAGACGCGAGGGTCGACGAGGTCCCCTGCTGCGCTCCAGCCACCGCCTTCCGTGTCGTACAGAACGGCTTGGGCCACCGAGGGTCCCGCGGAGGTATTCCCGCCCGCCAGCAGCACCGTCCCGTCGAGCAGTCGTGTGGCGGTCTGCTGGGCGCGGGCCATCGGCATATCTGCGGCCGGAGTCCACGTTTCGCTGTCGGGGTGGTAGATCTCCGCGGACGCCAGCGTGCCGACGATGCCGCCCTCGCCGCCGGCCACCAGCACGGTGTCATCGGGCAGCAGGGTGGCCGTGTGCAGCGCCCGCCGTGCGAGCATGGCGCCGGTGGGGGTCCAGGCCCCGGTCTCCGGGTCGTACAGCTCGGCGGAGGAGAAGAGGGTCGTGCCGGTGGCAGTGCCGCCGGTCACGAGCACCCGGCCATCGGCGAGGAGTGTGGCGGTGTGCATGTATCGGCCCTGGGCCAAGCTCCCGGTCGCCGTCCACTCCCTTGTCTCCGGGTCGTACAGCTCGGACTTGGCGAGCACCGCCCGATTGCCACAGCAGCCGCCGGTCACCAGCACCTGCCCGTTCAGCAGCAGCGTGGCGGTGTGCGAGTAGCGCTTGTCGACCATGGTCCCGCTGGCGGTCCATGAGCCGGGCGGCAGCGTCGGAATGGGGGTTGGAGCGACCGAAGACGGCGGCTCAGGGGTTGCGCTCGGCGCCGATGATTCGGACGCGGTGACTGCCGGAGCCTCCGAGGGTGCCGAGCTGGCGGTGGGCGAAGGCGAAGCGCCGACGCACCCGCTGAGCGCCAACACGAGCGTTGCGCCTGCCACCGTCACGCGGAACCGCTGGGTCGCTCCTCCCCGGTCAACCACGGGTCCAGCCTACTCCGCAGCGGTACCCCTGCATATGGACATGCCGAGGCGCGGTGATCAGCCGTCCCGTCGCCGTGTCAGGGGTTCGTCGTGCAACCGTGCTGCACGAACGCACGAACGCGGCCCGACGCGCGGGCCGACACCCGCCGACGCCGGCCGACTCTCGACGAGGAACAGCGGCGCCGCGGGCCTCCCTATACTCCCGCGCATTGACCGATTTCATCGCCGAGACGACCGCCATCCTGGGGCGCACCCCGGAGGTCCTCCGTGCCCTGCTCATCGGCCTGCCTGAAGGCTGGACCGATACCCCCGACATGGCCGGTGGCTGGCGCCCGCGCGACGTGGTCGGGCACCTGATCACCGGCGAGCAGACCGATTGGATCGCGCGCACGCGGCGCATCCTCGAGGACGGGACCTCGCGCGAGTTCGACCGCTTCGACCGCTTCGCCATGCTCGAGCGCGATCGCGGCGCCTCGCTGGACGAGCTGGTGGAGCGCTTCGCGGCGCTGCGCACCGCGAACCTCGCGACTCTGGCGGAGCTCGTCACGGACGCCGACCTCGATCGGCGCGGCCTGCACCCGTCCCTCGGCGAGGTCACGCTGCGCGAGCTGCTCGCCACCTGGGCCGTCCACGACCTCGATCACATCGGCCAGATCCATGCCGGCCTGGCCGGCTCGCACGACGCCGAGGTCGGGCCGTGGAAGGCGTACCTGGGGATCCTCCTGCGACGCGACGATCCCTCCGCGGCTCCGGGCTAGGCGAGACCGATGGAGCAGCTCGACGCCGTCATCATCGGCGCCGGACAGGCAGGGCTGGCCACCAGCCGCGAGCTGCAGCGGGCCGGCGTGGAGCATGTCGTGCTCGAGCGCGGGCGGATCGGGCAGACCTGGCGCGAGCGCTGGGACAGCTTCTGCCTCGTCTCGCCGAACTGGACGCTGCAGCTCCCCGACTGGCCCTATGCCGGCGACGATCCCGACGGCTTCCTCCCGCGCGACGAGATCGTGGCGTACCTCGAGGGCTACGCCGCGGCGTTCGCGCTGCCGGTTCGCGAGGGCGTGGCTGCCGAGTCGATCGAGTCGGGCGAGGGTGGCTTCCGGATCCGCACCGCGGCGGGGGAGATCCAGGCCCTGGCGCTGGTCGTGGCGAACGGCGCCTATCAGCGGGCGCACCGCCCGCCGGGGGCGGCGACGCTGCCTCCGGGCCTGCCGGTCCGTGGACGTGGAGGAGTACCGGAACGAGGCCGCCCTGCCGCCCGGGGCGATCCTGGTGGTGGGCAGCGCCCAGTCGGGCTGCCAGATCGCCGAGGAGCTGCGGGACGCCGGGCGCGAGGTCGTGCTGGCGTGCGGGAAGGCCGCCTGGGCACCGCGCCGGATCGGGGGCAGGGACCTTTTCCACTGGCTGGTCGACACAGGATTCATGGCGGCGCCGGTCGATTCGCTCCCGACCCCCGCGGCGCGCCTCGTCCCGAACCCGGTTGCCACCGGGCATGGCGGCGGCCACGACCTTGACCCGCGGGTGCTGCGTGCCAAGGGCGTGACGCTGGCCGGCCACTTCCTCGGTGCGTCTGGCAGCGAGGTCCAATTCGCTCCCGATCTGGCGGAGAGCCTGGCCTGGGGCGACGCGCGCTACGGCGAGCTGGCGGAGCGGATCCGCGTCACGGCGGCCGCCCTCGGCCTGCCGCGCCCGCACCTCCCCGAGCCCGCACCCTTCGACACCCTCGCGCCTGAGCGCCTGCCTCTCGACAGGATCGGCGCAGTCATCTTCGCGGGGGGATTCCGCCCGGCCTATCGCGAGTGGCTGCCGTGGCCGGACGCGTTCGACGACCTCGGCTTTCCGGTCCAGCGCGACGGCGCGAGCACCGTGGTGCCTGGCCTCTACTTCGTGGGGGTCCACTTCCTGCGGAAGCGCCAGTCCGCAATCCTGCTGGGCGTGGGGGAGGATGCGGGGGTCGTCGCGCAGGCAATCGCGAGGGCTCGCCTGAGGGACCCGTATCGGGCCTGACACCCTGCTTCGGTGACGCCACGCGTCCCTTCCCGCTACCGGGGGCCTGATCCGGACACTCCCCGCGCCACCGAACCAGGACTCGGACCCGCCAGGGGCGCACCACACGAGCCAGCACGCGAGTCGGCGACGGCGGGACCGTCAACCTTGGGCCGATCGGCACTGGCGCGCGGGCGCCAGCACCCCGGACGATGGGGCCATGAACATTCTTGTGACCTACGCCACCCGTCACGGTGCGACCCGCGGGATCGCGGAGCGCATCGCCACCACCCTTGAACGACCCGGCCATCACGTCACGCTGCGGCCGGTCGAGCAGGCTGGCGACCCTGCCGATTTCGACGCATTCGTCATTGGCGCCGCGGCCTACGCTGGTACCTGGCTGAAGGACGCGACCGCGTTCGTCAACCGCCATCGGGCGTTACTGGCAAGCCGGCCGGTCTGGCTCTTTAGCAGCGGCCCGCTCGGCACCGCCACGGTGGACGCCAAGGGCCGCGACGTGCGCGCCGCGGCTGAGCCAAAGGAGTTCGCCGAGCTGCGCGAGGCGCTCCATCCGCGCGACCAGCGCGTCTTCTTCGGAGCCTTTGACCCCGATGCCGAGCCGATCGGCCTCATGGAGCGCGCAGGCGCCCGGATTCTTCGGATGATGCCGGCGGCCCGCGCCGCACTCCCGGCTGGGGACTTCCGCGACTGGAGCAACATCGAGGCCTGGGCGCAGAGCATCGCCCGCGAGCTGGCGCCGATACCGGTGGGGGCGGTTCCCGGCTAGCTCCCGTCGACCGGCGTATAGAGCTCGGCGGAGGCCAGCGAGTCGTTGTCGCTGCTCCCACCTGTCACCAGCACGGTCCCGTCATCGAGCAAGGTGGCCGTCTGCCCGTACAGGGCATGGGGCAGCGACCCGGTGGCGGTCCAGCCCCCGGTGTCGGGGTGGTACAGCTCGGAGAGCGCAAACGTGCCGCCCGCCACGAGGACGGTTCCGTCCCCAAGCAGCGTGGCCGTATGGCCGGAACGGGCATGGACCATTTGACTCGTGGCGAGCCAGTCTCCGATGTCCGGGCCGTACAGCTCGGCGGCCACGAGCCCACCACCGACTCCCCCGGCAATGAGCACCGTACCGTCGTCGAGCAGTGTGGCGCTGTGCAGGTGATGGCCCGTGAGGATGGTCGCCGTGGCGGTCCAGGCATCCGCGTCCGGGTCGTACCGCTCCGCTCCCACTACGGAGCCGTCGCTGCGCCCGCCTCCCACGACCAGGACGGTGCCATCCCGCAGCAGCGTGGCCGTGTGCCCGTGGTGATCCTCGATCATCGGCTCCGCGAACGTCCAGGAACCGGTATCTGGGTCGTACAGCAGGGCCGATGCGAGCGAAGCATCGGGGATCGCGCCGCTCCCGCCCGTCACCAGCACGCGGCCATCCGACAGGAGCGTGGCCGCATGGTCCGTGCACCCGTCGAAGGTGCCGCCGATGAGGGTCCAAGTCCCGAGATCCGGGTCGTACACCTCGGCCGAACCCTGCAGGTTGGCCTCCAACGTGCAGTCGCCCGCCACCACGAGCACCGTCCCGTTGAGCAGCCGCGTCGCGGTGTGACCGCCCCGGCCACGGTTCATGTCTCCGGTTGGGGTCCACTCGCCGGTGTCCGGGTCGTACAGCTCGGCGCTGATCGGAGTGTCGTCGCTGCCATAGCCGCCCGTCACCAGCACCTGTCCATTGAGGAGCAGTGTGGCCGTGTGCCCGGAACGCTTGACGTGCATGCGCCCGGTGGCGCTCCAGGTACCTGCTTCGGGCGCTGACGGCGCCGATGATGCCGAGGCCGACGGGCTCGCGCTCACCAACGGCAGGACCGATGCGCTCGCCGATGGCGATGGCGACGCTCCGGCGCATCCGCTGACCGCCAGCACCAGCGCCGCGCCGACCAGCACGCTCGCGAGCCGCTGGGTCGTCCCTCCCCGGCCAACCACGCGCCCAGCCTACTCCGGCTTGGCTCAGCGGGTGACACCCTATCGGGCCTGGCTCACTGATTCGGTGCCACGGCGTGTCACTTTCGGCTCCCGGAGGACCGATACGGGCCCACCCCGCGCCGCCAGCTCGGGCCTCAGACCCGGCAAGGGCGCACGGCGCGACTCAGCCCTACCCCGGCCCCGACACGGACCCCGCCACGACCCCCCGCCGCCGCACCGTCGCAGCGCCAATCCCCAGCAGGATCAGCCCAGCACCCACCAGCTGGACCAGGTCCAATCGCTCACCGAGCATCAGCGCGGAGATCACCGCCCCCGAGATCGGAATCAGCAGCAGGAACGGCGCCGCGCGGCTGGCGGGCATGCGGCGCACCGTGGCAATCACCAGCACATGGGGCAGGGCCGAGGCCGGCAGCGCAATCCACACCAGCGCGGCCCACCCAGCCAGCGACAGCGAGTCCAAGGCCCAGCCCCGCCGGATCCACCAGCAGCTGCACCACTCCCGTCACGACCATGCTCGAGACGAGCAGCCAGAAGGCGATCGTCAGGGTCGGCAGCGCAACCGGATCGGCCCAGCGACGCGACAGGCCCAGGTACACCGCGAACGACAGCGCCGCACCGAACCCCAGCACCACCCCCAGCAGCTCCACGTGGGCCCCGCCCGGACGGGCCAGCAGCACGAGCCCCGCCAGCGCGACAACCAAAGCAACCACTCCGCGTCGCCCCAGCGGCTCGCGCAGCAGCACCGCCGCAACCACCACCGCCAGCAGCGGATAGGTCCCCACCACGAAGGACGTGATGGACGCGCCGGTCAGGAAGATCCCCAGGTTCATGCCGATCAGGAACACGGCCCCACCCAGCACCGCCAGCACCGCCAGCCGAAGCCGATACCCCCGGGCCGGCCACAGCTGCCCGAGCTCCCCCCGCATGGCGGCAAACGCGGCGACGGCGGAGGCGGCAACGAGCGTCCGCCAGGCAGCGGCCCCCAATGGCGGCATCTCCTCGAGCACCACCCGCGTCACCGGAAAAGCACTACCCCACAGGATCGCCACCAGGACCATCAGGACCTCGCCGGGGACCGGGCGAGGGGTGGCGGGGGAGCGCATCGTGGCTATGCTAGCCGGGTGCCCGCCCAGCACCCGCCCGACCGCGACCCGGCTGCCCTGCGCCGCTTCGCGCTGAACCTGCTGGACGAGACCGATCCCCTCGTCCTGCGCCACGTGACCACCGGCCTGCGCGTCACCGCCAAGCCGGACAAGTCCCTCGTCACCCAGGCCGATCTCGAGGTCGAGACCCTCCTCCGCGAGCGGATCGCGGCGGCCTTCCCGCACCACGGCGTGGTGGGCGAGGAGTTCGCCGATGAGGCGGGGGACGGCGAGACGCGCTGGATCATCGACCCCATCGACGGGACCCATAACCTGGTCCGCGGCATCCCGGTCTTCGCGACGCTCCTCGCGGTCGAGCGTGAGGGCGAGCTGCTGGCCGCGGCCGTATCGGCGCCGGCCCTGTCACGCCGCTGGCATGCGGCCCGTGGTGAAGGAGCGCTCGTGCGCGACCTCCTGGGCGAGCGACGGCTCCAGGTCTCCGCCATCGACCGCCTGGCCGATGCCCAGGTGGTGTGGTCCGGGCTGCGGCCGCTCGACGCATCGGGCTTTGGACCGGCCGTGCGAGCCATCGCCGCCGGTGCCTGGCGCGACCGCGGCTTCGGCGACTTCTGGGGCTACATGCTGGTGGCGGAGGGGGCCGCGGAGGCGATGCTGGAGATCGGTCCCACCGTCTGGGACCTGGCCGCCCCGGCCCTGATCGTGGCCGAGGCCGGCGGCCGCCTCACCGATTTCGCCGGCCGCGACTCGTATGCCGGCCCGCAGGCCCTCGCCACGCAACGGCCGCCTCCACGACGCCCTGGTGGAGATCCTCAGCTCCTGATCAGGACCACCACCCGTTGAAGGCGTAGGCCATGCCCCACAGGTTGACGGCAAAGCCGATGCCGATCGCGACCCACGCCAGCCACCCAATGCCGCCGCGAAGCCCGTGGACGGCGAGCAGGAAGAGGAACGGGAGCAGGTCCTGGGCGTAGCGGAAGCCGAACTGGACTCCGCCGGGATCGGCCCTAACCAGGGTGACCACCAGGATCAGGCCCACCGAAGCCCATGAGCCGATGGTGAACCAGTCCCGCTCGCGTGCCCGGACCGCCCACAGCAGCAGGGGAGTGGTCAGGATCAGGCTCATGCTGCCGAGCAAGGGAGGTAGCAAATAGGGGAAGGCCGGCGCCGTGGACGGGGGCGCCAGCAGCAGGGCGTAGAGGTTGCCGGGGATCGCCGACAGGCTGACGAGACCATCGGCGAAGGCGGGATCCGCCGCCAGGCCGGGGATGAGGGAGTAGCCGTTCTCGAGCGGCGAGCCGAAGCGGGCCGCGTTGTAGGCGAGGTAGAGGGCGAGCGTAACGGCCACAGCCGTGCCCATCGGCCAGGCCAGGCGCAGGTAGCGTCGCAGGTCTACCAGCTGCGGTGCTGCCAGCACCGCGATTCGGCCGACGATGCCAAACGGTGTCCGGTCATCCGAGGCGGCGCGCCACTGCCGATCCGCGAGGTAAGCCAGGAAGAAGGGGACCGCGGCGAGCATGGTCAGCCGCGACAGCACGGCTCCCGCGAAGAGGAGCCCGATCACCCACGTACGCGCGTCGCGTTGGCAGGCGTAGATCGCGGCCAGGAGGAAGAAGAGCGAGGTGACGTGGGCGAAATGCCAGCCGGTGCCCACCTGTGCCGAGTACCACACGATGGTGCCCAACCCGAACGCCAGCGCCAGCACGAGCCGCATTCGTCGCTCCAGCCCCATCTGTCCCAGGATCAGCGCCATGACCGAGACGTTCGCCGCGCCCAGGAGGATCGAGGCCCACTGCTGCGGAAAATCGGTCCCGAAGACGAGCACGAACGGCATCAGCAGGATCGCGGGGGCCGGGGGGAAGACGACGTTGTAGAGGCCGTTCGGCCCGTAGACGACCTCGCCCAGCCAGGAGAAGGCGGCGCTCAGGCCCAGCTGCCCGTGGACGAACGCGTCGGCGAGCGGCACGAAGTAGTGGAGCGTTGCCGGTCGGCCGGCGTTCACGAGCGCGTACGCCAGCGCGGCGAGGACGAACAGCCCAACCGGAGCCCAGCGGTCGACCTGCGGGCCGTTCAGCTGCCAGCGCGGCGGGGCTTCCACCGGCGGCTCTGGAGCGGGAGGGACCGGCTCGGGTTCCCTTGGCTCCGGCTCGACCAGCGCGGCCGGGGCCTCCACCGCGTGCGCACCGTCTGGTGGCTCGTCGTCCGCGATGAGGGTGGGCTCGAGGTCGATGCTCATGCGACTCACCGCGACCAGGTCATGGTCGCCGGGGATGCGCCGGCCAACGGCTCGCATCATCCACCAGGCCATCGCGGCGACCGCGACGGTCAGCAGGGCGGGCCCGATCCCGATTAACGGCACCGTCGTGACGGGCGACGTGTTGAAGTTGAACTGGAACGAGATGTCCCAGGTCGGCAGCAGCCCCTGGAAGATCGGCGGCCAGCCATTGGGCAGGGGCAGGCCGGAGATGGCGGGGTAGAGCGCCACGAACGCCACCGCGGCCAGGCCCAGCATCGCCCAGACGAGGCGACGCGGCCGGCTCATGCCGAGCACGAACCAGCCGGCCACCAGGCCGGCGAAGAGCCACAGGCCGATCGGCAGGGCAATCTCCGCGATCGATCGGCTGCACTCGTACGAGCTGGGCGCCACGTATCCCACGCCCGCGAGGGAGCAGAGCGGGTCCTTGAAGACCCACATCAGGGCGGGCAGGATCAGGACCACCGCGAACGAGACGCGGGCCAGGGTCCACGTCCGCCACGAGGGGCCGTGCCACAGCTCGGCCAGGAAGTAGGCGAGCAGCAGGTAGAAGAACGGCAGGATCGTGTACCAGTGGTAGTTGAACGCCACCCGGTCGATCCGCGCCCACGGCAGCCACAGCGAAAGCATCGCGATCAGGACCACCGCCAGCCCGGTGCTCCGCCGCCGCCACGCCTGCCAGATGCCGAATCCCAGCGCAGGAACGCCCAGCCAGACCAGGAACGGGTTGGCGGTGATCAGCATCAGCGCCTGGGAGCCGTTGCTGTAGGTGTCGAAGTAGCCCCAGACAGGTTTCAGCGCGAACGGCCAGGCCCACCACGGTGACCCCGCTGCGTGCGGAGTCCGCAGGTCGTTGTGGTAGTGGTACATCTGGGACTGGAGGTCCAGGAAGGTCTGGCCGTGATGCCCCACCGGCCAGCCGGGGAACAGCTGTGGGTCGCCGATCACGGCGTAGGTCCAGGGGATGTAGCTGGCCACGTACACGCCGATCGGGATCACGACCAGGCAGGCCATCGCAAAGACGAACGGCAGCCCGTAGTGCCGGCGTGGGTCGATCCAGGCCGGCAGGTCAAAGCCCGATCCGGACATCCAGTCCCGCGCACGCAGGCCCACGACGATCACCCCAACGACTGCCGTCAGCGCCACCGCGAGGATCCAGAACGCGAAGTTGGGCGGATCGCCGGCCAGGGCCTGGAAGCCGAAGACGCCGGTGAGCAGCACCATGCCGCCGAATGCCAGCCAGCGACCGGGTTGCGTCCTCGCCAGGACGAGCAGGACCGCACCGCCGATCGCGTAGGCGCCCACCCACTTCGTGCTGAGCGCCAGGCCCAGCAGCACGCCGACGGCGGGGAGCCCGAGGAGTGGGATCAGCCAGCTTCCAACTCGCCCGGGACGCGCCTCGAGGAGCGCCACCAGGAGGGTCAGGGCGTAGACGATGAAGAAGCCCAGCAGCGAGTCGTTCATCGCGATCCGGCCCTGGATGAAGAAGAGTGCATCGAGGGCCATCACCGCGGCCAGCAGGACGGCCACCGTGCGACGGCGGAAGAGCATCCGGGCGAGCAGGTACATGAGCGCGGCCGTCAGGGCTCCGGCCAGCACCCCGGGAAGGCGCCACGCCCAGGCATGGCTGCCGGTGTCCACGTACGCGATGTCGCCGCTCCCCGAGAAGACCAGGGCGTGCTGGCGGTCCATCGAGGGCGTGTTTGGTTGCGCGTCGATCATCCAGGCGACCGGCGTGAACGGGCAGCGGCGCATCGGCGAAGACGGAGTCGGTATGGGGCTCGACGACGTAGATGGTCGGTTCGCCGGCAGCGGTCTGCCCCAGCACGTGGACCATGTTCGTGGGCCGATCCCACCGCACGTCGGTGACCGTGCCCGGCATGGGGAAGACGTCGAAGGGGGTCAGCGTGCCATCGGCGCCGATCTGGACCGCCTCGAGCTGCCTCGAGGTGAGAGCCACATACAGCGTGGGGATCGGGAGCAGGTCCTGGTTGCGCCAGCCGAAGTCGCTGCCGTCGACCAGGTCCATGCCGGCGGGCGCCGCGGCGAGGGCCACGCGGGAGACCTCGTCCAACGTCTCACCGCTCAGACGGACGAGCCCTTCGGGGACGGCCGCCACCAGCTGCGCCTGACCCGCCACCACGATCGGCTCAAGGGCGGTCAGACCGGGCAGCGAGGTCGTGAAGAGGGTCTGCCCATTCGCCCCGTTCACGAGCGTGAGATCCCCGTTGGCCGCAACGGCCACGACCCGGTCGCGCTCGAGGACGACGAGCCTGTCCGCCGGCGCCTCCAAGCTGGCCGACACGCGTCGCCAACGGCGCAGCTCCGCCCGCGCCGACGCCCGCCAGTGCGGGTGCGTCCACCGCCCACAGGGATCCATCGTCGGCGGCGACGTACAGGCGATGGGTATCTCGATCGAACGCGACACGCGCCGCACCGGGCACGGTCACATCCACCGCGAATGCCCAATCGCCGTGCGGCGCGATCCGCAGCGACAGCCCGGTGGCGACCGCAATCAGGTCGCCGCCGTAACGACCCGTCGCCGAGTCGTAGAACGCCGGGTCGAAGGCGACGTCGCGCACGTCGGCGAGCACGTGTCCCGTATCGGTCACCCGGTCGTTGCCGAAGGTCCAGAGGCTCATCGCCTGGACGTATTTCGACATGTGCGGGTGGGTGTACTCGAAGATCTCGGTCTTGATGCCGTAGCGCCAGTCCTGGAGGAACTCGGTGGCGGTGGAGGCGTAGTACAGCTCGTCGAAGTACATGTGCCGGGGCTGATCGATGCGATACACGCGCACGACGAGCGTCAGCACCAGGATCGCGAGCATGACCATCAGAGTCGCGCCGATCCAGACGGCCGCCTCCTTCCGTGGAGAGCGCCGCGGTTTCGTCAACGGGCGGCGGTCCGGAATCGAGCTGCGCGCGGAATGGCGCGAGCAGCCGTGCCAACAGCCCACGCATGGGGACTGCCCGCGATGGCGACCAGTCTCGGAACGATCGGCTCGGGCTCGGCCGCCGCCGCCGCGTCCTTGCGGGCAACCAGGGTGCGAACGCGCGCGATCGCCGCCGCGGACGATGCGGCATCCACGGTCGGGCGGCCTCGCAGGCGAACGAGAACGGGGCGGAACGCCGGCCATGCCGTGCTCCGCAGCCAGACGGCCAGCAGCACGCCGAACAGCAGGGTGTTGGCCACGGAGACGGCGATCACCGCCGCGTCGCTCCGGAACAGATCCCCTAGGGGCGCGCCAATGAGGCCGGGCGAGGCGAAGCTCGGCTTGTTCAGGGTCACGACCGCGTGCATGTTCACCGCGGCCAGCAGGCCGACCAGCAGGTACCACCACCGCCACCGTCGTTGCCAGAGCGAGGTGCCGGCGACCATCAGCGCGAAGGTCACGAAGACGGGGAACTGGTACCGCTCGTGGACGCGCGTCGGCAGCGCGAAGACCGCAAAGGCCAGGACCGTGGCGCTGAGGAGGATCGTCGAGCGGCCATCGCGCAGCAGCAGGACGACGATGACCAGCCCGGTGACGAGCGCCAGGAGGGCGGCTCCCAGGGTGACCGCCGTCACCGGACCGATCACCTGGAGCGAGTCGAAGGCCCAGATGAAGGTGCGGCTCAGCTCGCTGTAAAGAGGGATCGGTCCAACCAGCGCCCAGGCATTGAAGGCGTTCGCGGTGAGGACGGGGTAGTCACTGGCGCGTTCGCTGAGCAGCCCCAGGAACCCGGCGATGTGGCCAACGCCGGGGATTCCAGAGACCGATGCCGGCGCGTAGATCCAGACATCCCATGGCAGGAGGACGAGCACCAACGTGAGGAAGCCGACCACGGCGCACGAGACAAGCCGCTCAAACCCCTGCCGGCGCGTGAACAGGCCATCCAGCCACGCGTCGAGCCGGGCGTTCCAGCCATGGGCCTGGGGCATCGGTCCGGAGCCCCGCGCCAGCAGGTGCCGGCGCAGGAGGATGGGAGCCGCGATCAGCAGGCCCACCGCGTACTGCGGCTTGATCACGATGGCAAACAGGAGGCTCGCCACCGACCATTCGCTCCAGCCCTCGATCAGCAGCAGCAGGCCACCGAGCAGGAAGAGCATCCCCACCGAATCGACCTGCCCCCACAGGGCCGATTCGTACCAGGTCGCCGGCACGAACAGGTAGAGGGCAGCGGCCATCAGGGCCGGTCGACCCGCCGAACCAGCGTCGTGCGGCCCGGTACAGGAGGTACGCGATCGCGATATCGGCCAGGATGGCCGGCAGCTTCAGGAGGGCGAAGACCGTGTCGTACTCGGTCGCCCCCACGATGGGCGCCAGGAACCGGCCGATGATCCCGATCGGCCACAGGAACCACAGGTAGCCCGGCGGATAGCCGGCGAACTGCGCGTTCTGGTAGAACCCGCCCGGGCCGTGGTCCGCCAGCGTCCGTGCCCAGTCGTCGAAGTTCGCCAGGTCGATCGAGAGGCCCTGTCCGGGCGCGATCAGGTAGGCGATGACCAGGCGGAGCAGCAGACCGGTGGCGAGCAGGATCCAGATCGCTGGGATCCGGCCGATGAGCAGCGTCACCGCCCGTCGCGAACTCGATTCCGGCGCCTGGGACTCATCGTCGAACGTGGTCAAGACGACACGGCTCCGGTCCGAGCGGGTTGGCGCGCGGAATGATAGCAGCGGGTTCTCGAGGTCCCGGAGGGAACGGAAGTCCTCCCGCCGCACCCGTACCAGCGGCCCATCGAACTCAAACTCCCCGGGGTGGATCGTATGCCATAGTGGCGCGTGGACGCACCACTCATGCCGCTCCGGAGGATTCGAATGACCTCGACGATGCCTGACCTTCGCGCCGCGCAACGCCGATTGCGCACGCGCGCGGGGCAGCTGTGCGTCACCGCAGCACTGCTGGTGGCCATGGTCGCCTGTGGTGGCAAGACGCCCGAGCAGCTGGCCATCGACGAGCTGAACGCCGGCCTCGCGGCCTCAGCCGCCGGCCAGACGGAGCAGGCGGTCGCCCACTACCGGGCCTGCGTCGAACACGATTCCATGAACGCGGTCTGCATCTACAACCTGGGCGTCATCGCCCAGCAGGCCGGCCGAGGGGCTGAGGCGGAGAACAACTACCGCCTCGCGCTGCTGATCGATGCCAACTTCGAGAGCGCCTGGTCCAACCTTGGGATCCTGCGCGCAGGCGTCGGGGCCAATGACGAGGCGATCACCATCTTTCAGCGGGTCATCCAGATCAACGCCAACAACGCGTTCGCCCACCTGAACCTCGGCCTCCTGCTTCGTGCGAAGGGCCTGACTGAAGAGGCGGACGCCGAGCTGGCCAAAGCCTTGGAGCTTGACCCGAGCGTGGTCATCCCGACCTTCGAGCCCTCACCGAGCCCAACTCCGACGGAGCCGCCGCCCAGCCCTGAGCGCGAGCGAGAGCGAGAAGCCCGGCTAGCTGCGACCCTCCGTCTCAGCGCGGACCGCCAGAGCAAGAAGACGGGAGGCCTTGCAAGGCCTCCCGTCTCGTCGATCGGACGTGTTGTGGATTCGTCCGCTATTGGATCGGGACGACCACCGGCCCAGTACCGTCCTGCGTGAACGTCGCCGTCCAGGTCGCGGTCCCAGCGATCTGGATTGCTGGTCGGAACGATTCGCACGTTGACCGTGACGCCAGCGCGTCAACGCTGCCGTCGTCGGAGCTGTGGTGTCGGTGCATGTAGTGCCGTGTCCTGAATGGTGCACGTCACTGACGTTGCGGTCGCTCCCGCCGGAGTCATCACGGTGAACGTGTAGCTGTCGCCGCTGCTCGGGCTCCCGCTCAACGTTACCGAGAAGGCCGACAGAGTCCCGCCGCACACTGACCGTTGGCTGCGCCATTCGCCAGGTTGGCTGTTCGGATTGAGGCCGACGATCAGCGAGCTGTATTCAGTGGTGCCAGTGTCGTTGAGGCTTGCTCCCGCCGCTACCGCCGTTGAGCGTGAAGGCGGTCCCGTTCGGGCAAACGCTGGCGCCATTGGCTCCCGTGCCACCGGTGCCACCCGTGCCGCCGGAGACACCCGACACGCCGGAGACACCCGACAAACCGGAGACACCCGACGACACCGGAGACACCCGACACACCTGACACACCCGAGACGCCTGAGAGACCCGGAGAGGCCCTCGGCACCTGTCCCACCGGTTCCACCGGTCCCACCGGTGGACGCCGGTCTCGCCGGAAATGCCGGAGACGCCCGACACGCCGGAGACACCCGACACGCCGGAGATCCCTGACACGCCCGAGACACCCGACACGCCGGAGTCACCCGACACGCCGGACACGCCGGACTCGCCCGAGACGCCGGACACCCCGGAGATTCCACTCACACCGGAGACGCCGCTGACGCCGGACACACCGGAGACACCAGACACGCCCGACACGCCCGAGACACCGGACACGCCGGAGTCACCCGACACGCCGGACACGCCCGACTCGCCGCTGACGCCGGACACCCCGGAGATTCCACTCACACCGGAGACGCCGCTGACGCCGGACACACCGCTGACGCCGGACACGCCCGACACGCCGGAGTCGCCCGACACGCCGGACACGCCGGAGACACCCGACACGCCGGACACGCCCGACTCGCCGCTGACGCCGGACACCCCGGAGATTCCACTCACACCGGAGACGCCGCTGACGCCGGACACTCCCGACACGCCAGAGTCGCCCGACACGCCGGACACGCCCGACTCGCCGCTGACGCCGGACACGCCCGACTCGCCGCTGACGCCGGACACCCCGGAGATTCCACTCACACCGGAGACGCCGGACACCCCGGAGACGCCCGAGACGCCGCTGACCCCGGAGACACCAGAGTCGCCAGAGACACCCGGACACGCCGCTGTCGCCGGAGATGCCCGAGACACCGGATTCACCTGAGGCGCCGGTCCCGCCGGTGCCACCGGTTCCGCCCGTGCCACCGGTTCCGCCCGTGCCACCAGTTCCACCGGTTGCGCCAGTGCCACCAGTCCCGCCGGTCCCACCTGTTTCACCTGAGACGCCCGAAACCCCAGACAGGCCAGAGACTCCGGAAACGCCTGCTACGCCGGACACGCCGGAAGCGCCCTCGCCGCCGGTTCCGCCGGTCCCACCGGTGCCGCCAGACCCGCCGCTTCCACCGGGGCCACCGGTTCCACCGGTGCCGCCGGGAGCCGCCGTTCAGGCCGTTCAGGCCGTTTCTCGCCGTTCTCGCCGTTGAAGCCATTGAAGCCCTGCACGCCCTGGATGCCCTGGGCGCCGGTCCCGCCGGTGCCTCCGGTACCGCCAGCGCCTGCGCCGCCGGTCCCGCCGGTTCCGCCTGCCGGCACCCGTGCCGCCCGTGCCGCCGGTTCCACCGGGGCCGCCAGTCCCACCGGTGCCCGCCGTCCGCCAGCCGCTCCGGTTCCACCCGTCCCGCCCTGGGCGCCAGTTCCGCCGGTCCCGCCAGTGCCACCCTTGCCTCCGGTGCCACCAGTTCCGCCGGTCCCGCCCGTGCTACCTGTCGTCTTCAGCGTGAAGGACGAGGTGCCATTGGGGCAGTTCTTCGTGGTGAGGACGAACGAGATCTTTCCATTGCCATCGGTGCAGCCCTTGATGGTGCTCGGCGACGGCATGGTCGCGGCAACCAAGACAGGGAAGGCCGCGAGCATTGCAGCTGCTGCGGCGATGACGGCAAGCGAGCGCACGCGGCGCTTCACCGAACCGGTCTCTCGCAATGGAGGGCACCTCGTTGCGATCGCTGGCGTGCCGCCAGCACGGATATGGATCGGCTGGGGCAAACAGCCGACCGGAGGGGCCCGTGAGAGTCGAAAACGAATAAGGACAAATACCGGGATACGGGCTTCCGGACCACCAATAGTACTGGCGCCTCACCAGAAGTCCATACCGAAAGTAAGGGCCTCAACCGCACAAAACCTCCTCCGAACGGCGTTTGCGGTGCACCCTCGCAACGCCTGCGGGCCGGAGCCGATGGGTGGACGGGCAGTGCGAGCTCCGTCCCCATCGGCCTATCCTGCGGGCCATGACAGCCATCGCCTTCGACGAGTCCGGCAGCGGTCATCCGCTGCTGCTGGTCCACGCCGGCATCGCCAACCGGCACATGTTTGACCCGGTCACCGATGCGCTGAGCGCGGGCTATCGGGTCATCCGTCCGGACCTGCGCGGGTTCGGCGAGACGCCGGCGGCGCTCGAGCCGTACACCAACTGGCGGGACCTGGCGGAGCTGCTGCGCGAGCTGGATGCGGCGCCGGCCCACGTCATCGGTGTCTCCAATGGAGGGTCCGCCTCGCTCGACCTGGCCCTGGCCGAGCCAGGGCTGGTGGACCGATTGGTGCTGGTCGCCCCCGGGCTGGCGGGCTGGTCGTGGTCCCCGCAGCTGCGCGCGGACTGGGCGGCGGAGGAGGCGGCCTGGCAGCGGGGCGACCTGGACGAGGTGGCCTGGGCCAACGTCCGGACCTGGGTGGACGGGCCGCTGCGGGGCGGGGAGGCGGCGCCCTGGCTGCGGCAGGCGGTGTTCGACATGTACCGCCCCGCCCTGGCGCTCCAGGCGGTCGAGGGCGCGACCGATTCGGAGGCGCGCGAGCC
Organism: uncultured Chloroflexia bacterium; assembly: GCA_963782015.1. Classification (GTDB taxonomy): domain Bacteria; phylum Chloroflexota; class Limnocylindria; order QHBO01; family QHBO01; genus CF-167. Next base: position 183,518 of record CAWAHY010000001.1, on the reverse strand, counting down.
CGCCTCGCGGGAGCTGCTCGGCGAGGTCGCGCAGCCGACGCTGGTGGTGGTGGGCGACCTGGACCAGCCCGACATGATGGCGTGGGCGAGCACCTGGCTGCCTCCATCCCCGGGGCTCGGCTGGCGGTCATGCACGGGGTCTCGCACCTGCCGCCGATGGAGGCGCCCGACGCCTTCGTCGACCTCGTGACGGGGTTCCTCGAGGCGTAGCCCCCACCGGCCTGGCGCGGGGGTCGAACCGCGGTACTCCCCCTGCCCCCGTACGAGAGAGCCATCGCCCCAGAACCGATCTGGCCCGATCCTATCGCCCTGTGGCGCGCCCAACACCGCGCCAGCGGGGGCTGCATGCGCACGCGAGCGCCGCCACGGGAGTCTCTCTTGCACCGAGCCGCAACGGCCAGCCGGCCACGCCAGTCCATGCCCTTCGTGGCCGTCGGCGCCTGCTCGCTCCGCTTCTGGTGTTCCTGCTCGCCGCATGTTCCACGGCGAACGGCCAGGAGGGGAGCTCGGGTCCGCCTGGCCCAACGGCGCCGACGGTGCAACAGGGGCCACGGGGGGAACCGGGCCAGCAGGAGCGAGCGGGGATGTTGGAGCTGTCGGAGCCGCCGGCGCGACAGGGCCAGTCGGTGCTGCAGGTCCGCCTGGAGTCGCTGGAGCCACCGGCGTGGCCGGGCCAGTCGGCCCCGGAGGCGGCACGGGCGGGACTGGCGGCACCGGCGCATCAGGCGACCCAACCCTTTCTGGTGTTTCAGGCATGTCCGGGGTATCGGGTGTTTCAGGAATCTCCGGATCCCCTGGTCTCTCCGGCGTTTCCGGCGCCTCGGGGATTTCTGGTCAGTCCGGCGTTTCGGGGGCCTCTGGTGTCTCTGGTGGCAGCGGTGGGAGCGGAGAGACCGGTGGAGCCGGGCTAACTGGAGTTTCAGGCGCATCCGGTGTGTCGGGCGCATCCGGCGTCAGTGGCGTCTCGGGCGTCTCGGGTGATTCGGGATTGTCGGGCCTGTCCGGCGCCTCAGGCGCCTCAGGCGTGGCGTCTCGGGTGATTCCGGACTGTCGGGCGCGTCCGGATTGTCAGGTGTCTCCGGAGTATCAGGCGTTTCCGGCGTCTCCGGGGCCTCGGGCGTTTCGGGTGAGACCGGTGTCTCTGGGGTATCCGGTGTCTCGGGCGTCGTTGGCGGCACGGGTGGCACCGGGGCGCCCGGGATCTCGGGCGTTTTGGGCGTTTCGGGCGTTTCGGGTGCATCGGGTGTCTCTGGGGTATCCGGTGTCTCGGGCGTCGTTGGCGGCACGGGCGGCACCGGCGCGCCCGGGATCTCGGGCGTTTCGGGCGTATCGGGTGTCTCTGGCGTGTCCGGCCTGGCAGGCGTCTCTGGTGTCTCAGGCGTATCGGGTGTCTCTGGCGTGTCCGGCCTGGCAGGCGTCTCTGGTGTCTCAGGCGTATCGGGTGTCTCTGGCTTGTCCGGCGTGGCAGGCGTCTCTGGCGTCTCGGGCGTATCGGGTATCTCCGGGGTGTCTGGCGTCGGCGGTGGCACAGGTGGCACCGGCGGCACGGGCGGCACGGGCGCCACTGGGCTCGCCGGCAGCATCCTGACCACGGCGATTCAGCTGGGCTCGGGCGGGGTGGCCTTCACCTCCGGCGACTACGTCGGGCTCGGGGCGAAGAACGCCAACGAGGCCAAGGTGGCGCAGTCCGTGGCGCTGGCAGGCCACATCACGGCGATGTACTGCTCCCAGGCCGATGCCGCGTCGGCAAACCGCATCTACACCCTCCGGCTCAACCTCGCCGACGCGGGCCTGACCTGCACCGTGCTGACGGGCCAGACCAAGGGATTCACCACGGGCGCGAACATCGCGATCGTGCCCGGTGACCTGCTCGACGTGAAACTGCCCACACCCACCGACGGCTCGCAGGGAAGCTTCTCGTTCATCGTCGGTCCGTAGCCCGGCGGGGGACTGCCGCGGCCTCCACATCGGCATACTGACGCCATGACCCGCACGGCCGTCCTCGGTGCCGGCGCCCTGGGGCTGACCGTCGCCCTGCGACTGGCGCAGCGCGGCGACCAGGTGGTGGTCGTCGAACGGGAGCGGCTGCCGGGCGGGCTGGCATCGGGCTTCGAGGTCGAGCCGGGGATGTACCTCGACCGCTTCTACCACCACCTCTTCCAGTCCGATACCCACGCCATCGGGCTCATTCGCGAGCTGGGGCTGGAGGGGGACGCTCGTCTGGCGGCGGCCGCTGACGGTGACGCTGCGCGATGGTCGCGTCCACCAGCTGGACTCGCCGATGTCGCTGCTGCGGTTCCGGCCGCTGCCGTTCGGGTCGCGGCTGCGGATGGGGTTCTGCGCTGGCGTACCTGCGGATGCTGGGGTCGCCGGAGCGGCTCGAGGGGCAGACCGCGGCGGAGTGGATCCAGCGCCGGATGGGGCGCCGTGCGTACGAGGTGGTGTGGGGGCCGCTGCTGCGCGGCAAGTTCGGCGACCTGGCCGACCAGATCGCGATGCCCTGGTTCTGGGCCCGCGTCCACGACCGGACCGCGTCGCTCGGCTACCTGCGGGGCGGGTTCCAGCGGCTCTACGACCGGCTGGCCGAGGAGATTCGCGGGCTTGGCGGCGAGCTGCGGTTCGGGACCGAGGTGACCGAGATCCGCTCGTCGCCCGGCGGGATGGAGGTGGTCTGCGGTGGCGAGACGCTGGCCGTGGACCGGGTCGTCTCGACGCTGGCGGTGCGGCTCACCTGCCGGCTGACGCCCGAGCTGGGGGAGGTGTATCGGCGCAAACACGAGTGGGGGACGGCGTATGGCGCGCACTGCCTGGTGCTGGCGCTCGACCGGCCGCTGACCGGGTCGTACTGGATGAACGTCAACGACCCGGGGTTCCCCTTCATGGCGCTGGTCGAGCACACGAACTACATGGGGGCCGATGCGTACGGCGGGCGGCACCTGGTCTACCTGGGCAACTACCGGCCGATGTCCGATCCGTTGCTTGGCATGTCGGCGGCCGCGGTCCTCGCTGAGTTCGCGCCCGCGTTGGCGCGCATCAACCCTGCCTTCAGCCCCGACTGGGTGACCGATGCCTGGTCATTCGCCGCCCCCTTCGCCCAGCCGATCGTGACGGTGGACTATCGCGTCGCACATCCCGCCGTTTGCCACGCCGGTTCCTGGTCTCTGGGTGGCGTCGATGTTCCAGGTCTATCCCCACGACCGCGGGCAGAACTACTCGATCGACCTGGCCGAACGGCTGGTGAGGGAGCTGGGGAGCTGACGGCCGGCGGTTAGGTCGGGCGCAGCCGTAGGCCGGGCTGTCGGGGTCGCTAGGTGCATTCGTGCTGCACGACTGCACGACTGCACGACGAGGGGTCGACAGAGGTGGGACCCGCCACCGGCACCGCCGACCGCTAGCGTCGCGCGAACTGGGCCAGCACCACCCCGCCCACCACCAGCCCGCCGCCGAGCAGCTGGAGCCGCGCCGAGCGACTGGTTGAGGAGGAGCCACGCCAGCCCGGTCGCGAAGACCGGCTCGGTGGTGGCCGCGATCCCCGCCACCGCGGCCGGGAGCCGACGCAGCGCGTTCACGACCAGCAGGAATGGGAGGAGCGTGCCGACGAACCCGACCCCCAGCACCCGCAGCGCGATCTCCGGATCCGCCAACCGGTCCATGGGCCAGTCCCACCAGGGCAGCAGGATGCCCCACAAGACGGACGCCACCACGAATCCGCCGGCCAGCACGGTGGCGGGGTGTCCGCCGCGTCGGCCCGCGGCCTCGGCGCTGAGCAGGTAGACGCCGAAGAAGATCGCCGAGCCGATCCCCGCCGCGACCCCCAGCCCATCCAGGTCGCGCAGCCCGTTGTAGGCGCCGCTGACCAGCACTGCGCCGATGAGGGTCAGCAGTCCCGCCACCCAGACCATGCCGCCCGGCGATCGACGGGCCACCAGCGCCACGCCGACCAGCACCAGGACCGGGGCGGTGTACTGGAGGGCGAGCGCGACTCCCACCGGGACGCGGTCGATGGCGGTGTACGACGTCCAGTTGACGGCAACCAGGCCGATGCCGAAGAGGAGGATCGGCCCGATGGTGGCGCGCCCCGGGATCAGCAGGTCGCGGCGGAAGAGCACCAGGTAGGCCAGGAGCGGGATGCCGGCCACCACGGTGCGTGCCTCGGCCAGTCGGGCCGGCACGATGCCCGCCTCGAAGGCGCCCTTGGCGATGACGGCGTTGAGCCCCCAGCAGAACGCGGCCACCACCACGGCCAGCGTGGCGAGGCGGACGGCGCGTCGGGCCGCGTCGGTATCGGTGAGTGGGGATTCCACGGCGGCGATGCTACCTGTCGCACCGCACGGGCGGGCTTCTGGCGGCCCGCCCGGCGGCTCAGCTCGCGGGTTGCGTGGTCACCTGGCGGCTACAACGGCCGACTTGGAGGATTTGGCGCGGTCTCGTCGGCTGAATAGTCACCCGGTGGGCGCGAGGGACGGGTATCGGCCCTAATTCGGCCGTTGTGGTCATGGGGTGACCACGGGCGGGGGCACGGCGCGGGCGCGAGCGCGGGGTGGGGGTGGTGCGCGCTGGCACTGACCCAGAAGAACGGCCACCCCCAGTACCGATGGGCCATCGTCAGGCCGTGACCTCCTACCTACTCTCCGCATCACAACAGCACTGGGCAGCTGGCAAAACGCTCGGCCTGAAAATGGCAAACCCATCGCAAGGTGGGGACGCAAAGCCAGGGATCTCTCCGAGACCGCCCGGCTACCAGATCGGCGTGCATGAACCCCCAGGAGGGTCGGGATGCACGAACGGTCTTCGGTGAAGGCACCCACACCGGGCGCGGTGGAATGGGCATGACCATGCGCCCCGCCCACCCAGCCCTCACCCATCCGGGCCTCAGCGCATCGGGCCGAAACCGGCTCATGACGGCCCTCCTTGCCCTCGCCCTGCTGTTCCCCGCCGCGCAGCTCGGCCGCGCCGACCGGCCAGCTCATCTCCGTCATCGTCCGCGAGGCTCCCGGCGCCGGGGATCTCCCCGAGCAGCTGGTCGAGCAGAGCGGCGGCACGGTTGGCCGGCAGCTCTCGATCATCAACGGCTTCACGGCCGACGTGCCGGTCAGCGCGGTCGAGTGGCTCGACGACAGCCCGGCCATCGAAGAGGTCACCCCCAACGCCCCTCTCAAGCTCCAGGCCGATAACTACAACCCCGGCTCAGACCTCGGCTCCATCGACCACACCACCAAGGTGATGGGCGCCACCAAGTACTGGCAGGCCGGCTTCACCGGACGCGGCGTGGACGTCGCCATCGTCGACTCCGGCGTCAGCCCCGTCGCCGGCCTGAACGGCAAGGGCAAGGTCGTGCGCGGCCCGGACCTCTCGTTCGAGTCCCAGGCGCCGAACCTGCGCTACCTCGACTCGTTCGGGCACGGCACCTTCATGGCCGGCCTGATCGCCGGCTACGAGCGCGGCGAGGCGAACCGCGACTACGACGGCGTGGCGCCCGGCGCCCGCATCGTGAGCATCAAGGTCGCCGATGCCCATGGCGCGACCGATGTCTCCCAGGTGATCGCGGCGATCGACTGGGTGGTGCAGTACGGCCACTCCGGCGGCCTCAACGTCCGCGTGCTGAACCTGTCGTTCGGCACCTACAGCACGCAGCCCTACGCCCTCGACCCGCTCGCCTTCGCGGCGGAGGTGGCCTGGCACCACGGCATCTTCGTGGTCGTGGCCGCCGGCAACGACAGCGGCAACAGCGGGCGCCTGATGGACCCCGCCGTCGACCCGTACGTGATGGCGGTCGGCGCGGCCGATCCGAACGGCACCGTATCGGTCCAGGACGACACGCTCCTCGCCTTCTCCGCGCGCGGCGACGGCATCCGCAACCCGGACCTCGTGGCCCCGGGCAAGTCGCTCCAGGGGCTGCGCGTCCCCGGCTCGTACATTGACGTGGCCTACCCCGGCGGCAGGATCAACGACCGCTTCTTCCGCGGCAGCGGAACGTCGCAGTCCGCCGCCCTCGTGTCCGGTGCGGCCGCGCTGGTCATCCAGCAGCGTCCCGAGATCACCCCGGACGAGCTGAAGGCCCTCCTCACCTCGACCGCGCAGGAGCTGCCCGCGGCCGACGCGCGTGGCCAGGGCGCCGGCATGATCGACCTGCGCGAAGCGCTCAACACGCCGACCGCCCCGGCTCAGCAGACGTGGCCGCACTCCACCGGCAACGGCTCGCTCGAGAAGGCGCGCGGCGGGAACCACCTGGTCCGCGACGGCGTGGCGCTCAAGGGAGAGCGCGACATCTTCGGGCGGCGGTTCCGCTCCTCGTCCATGGCGGCCTCGGCCGCGGCCGGCACCAGCTGGTCGGGCGGCACGTGGAATCGATCGACCTGGAGCGGCAATGAGTGGTCCGGCAACGAATGGTCCGCCAACGAGTGGTCGGGGACCAGCTGGTCGGGCAACGAGTGGTCGGCCAACGAATGGTCCGCGAATGAATGGTCCGCCAACGAATGGTCGGGGAACGAGTGGTCCGCCAACGAGTGGTCGGCGAATGAATGGTCCGCCAACGAATGGTCGGCCAACGAATGGTCGCCAGCGAATGGTCCGCGAACGCCTGGGCCTCCCACCAGTGGCTCGGCATCGAGTGGTCGAACAAGCGCCGATGACCACGCTGCCGGTCGCGCTTCGGCGCCGCGGCATCATCACCCCGGCGGTCCGGGTCTGGTCCTTCATTGGCCTGCTCTTCGCCGTCGGCACCTGGCTCTACCTGGCCGTCGTGCGGGAGATGCCCGCCCCGGCCAGTCCGATCACCCTCCCGCTCTGGCTCGTCGCGGCCGCCTTCTACGTCATCGAGATCAAGGTCGTCCACCTCCACTTCCGGCGTGGCGCCCACTCGTTCTCGCTCAGCGAGGTTCCGCTCGTCATCGGCCTCTTCTTCGCCGCGCCGGGTGACCTGGTCCTGGCCCACGCCCTGGCCGGCGGGGCCGCGCTCCTCATCCATCGGCGCCAGCAGACGGTGAAGCTCGCCTTCAACATCGCCACCTTCGCCCTGGGCACCGGGGTAGCGGTGGTGGTCTTCCATGCCCTGGTCAACGGGGTCGGCATCGGTCCACAGCAGTGGGCGGCGGCGATCGCCGCGGTGCTGGCCTCGAACGTGGCCGGGATGATCGGCGTGACGTCGGTGATCTCGCTCTCCGAGGGGCGGCCGCACTACCTGAAGATGCAGGAGATGGCCGCCATGAGCACGGTGGTGGCGGTCACCAACGCGAGCCTGGCCCTCCTGGCCGTGACCCTGGTGCTCGCCGACCTGCGCGCCATCTGGCTGCTCGCCATCCCGATCACGACTCTCTTCCTGGGGTATCGCTCGTACCTCGCGGAGCGCCAGCAGCACGAGACGCTCGAGCTGCTCTACGAGTCGAGCCGCATCATCCAGCGCTCACCGGAGATCGACTCCGCCCTCGTCTCGCTGCTCGAGCACACCCGCCTCATGTTCCGCTCCGAGCGCGCCGAGATCCGCCTCTACGCGCCCGAGCCGGGCGGCGACGTGCTGGGCACCGCGGTCGGCCCCGGTTCCGAGGTTGGCGTGATGGAGCCGCAGGACCTGGCCGAGACTCGCTGGCTGCGCGAGCGGCTGGCCGCCGAGGGCGGCAGGGCCTGCATCGTCGGCAGCGCGCACGAGACCGATGCGACCGCGCCCGCCTACCTCGTCGACGCCATGGTCGCGGCACTTCGCAACGACGCCGGCCCCATCGGCCTCATGCTCGTCGCCAACCGCCTGGGCGACGTGTCGAGCTTCACGGTCGACGACCTGCAGCTGTTCGAGACGGTCGCCAACCACGCCGCCATGGCACTCGAGAACGGCCAGCTGGAGCGGTCGCTGGCCCAGCTCTCGTCCCTCAAGGAGGAGCTGCGGCACCAGGCCTACCACGACCCGCTGACCGGCCTCGCCAACCGCGCCCTCTTCACCGATCACGTCGAGCGCCACCTGCGCGACACGACCGGCGAGATGCCGGTGGTCCTGTTCGTGGACGTGGACGACTTCAAGCTCGTCAACGACAGCTTCGGCCACGCCATCGGCGACGCGCTGCTCGTCAAGATCGCGGAGCGGCTGCGCGGCTGCGTGCGAGCCGATGACCTGGCGGCTCGCCTGGGCGGCGACGAGTTCGGCGTCCTGCTCCTCGACGACCCGGATCTGTCCCGTGCCGAGCGGATCGCCGCGCGGATCATCACCGCGCTCCAGGCGCCCTTCTCGATCAACGACAAGGAGCTGCGGGTCGGCGCCAGCATCGGGATCGCGACCGGTCGCGGCGGGGCGGAGGTGCCCCAGGAGCTGCTGCGCAACGCCGACATGGCGATGTACACGGCCAAGTCACGCGGCAAGGGGCAGGCGGCGGTCTTCGAGCAGTCCATGCACACGACCATGGTCCAGCGCCACAACCTGGGCGCGGAGCTGCATCGGGCCATCGGGCGGGACGAGTTCCTGCTCTCGTTCCAGCCGATCGTGACCCTCTCCCACGGCGACATGGTGGGTGCCGAGGCGCTGATCCGCTGGCGCCACCCGACGCGCGGCGTGGTGAGCCCGGCCGACTTCATCGCCCTCGCCGAGGAGAGCGACGTGATCCTGCCGATCGGCCGCTGGGTCCTGGTCGAGGCCTGCCGCGAGGCACAGCGCTGGACGCCGCCGAAGGGCGAGGCGCCGTGGGTCAGCGTCAACCTCTCCGCCCGCCAGGTCCAGCAGCCCGACTTCCTCAAGGACGTGACCGCCGCGCTCAAGCAGACCGGCCTGGCGCCCGAGCGGCTGGTGCTCGAGGTGACCGAGACGCTGATGATGCAGGACCTCGACGGCACCGCCGACAAGCTCGCCGCGCTGAAGCGGATGGGCGTGCGCACCGCCATCGACGACTTCGGGACCGGCTATTCCTCGCTGAGCTACCTGCGCCGCTTCCCGGTCGACATGATCAAGATCGCGCGCGACTTCGTGGACGTGGCCGATGACGACGACTGGGCCTTCGCCCAGGCCATGGTCCGGCTGGGCCAGTCGCTCGGCCTCCAGATCGTGGCCGAGGGGGTGGAGAGCGGCGCGCAGGCCGACCGGCTGCAGCGCATGGGCTGCGACCTCGCGCAGGGCTACTTCTTCGCCCGGCCCCTGCGTCCCGCCGGCATGCTGCAGCGGATCGCCGCGGGGAGCAGCGTGCCCCGCAAGGCGCGTCCGGGCGTGGGGCCGCAGCTCGTGGCGGTGGAACAGCAGCTCACCGCCTGACGCGGTTCCTCCTCCTCCGCGATCACCGGGTGGCTACAACGGGGAGGCAAGCCTCATACGGCGCCTCTCGTTCCCTGAATGGCCGCTCGGTGACCACGCCGGGGAGGTATCGGCCCCTTCTTCCCCGTTGTAGCCGCGTGGTGACGATGCGCAGGCCTGCCCGCTTGCCGTTGTCACGGGCCTGCCCGCTGCCGTGGTCACGGGCTGACGATAACGGCCGATATCGCCCGTCTTCCGACCCGTCGCTCACCCGAATGGTCACGGGGTGACCGCGCCGGCCAAGGAACGGCGTCAACTCAGCCGTTAGAGCCACGGGATGACCACGCGGTCATGCCAGCTCGGCGCGACGCGAGAGCGGCGCGACGCGCCACGGCGCCACGAGCGGTCAGGCCAGGTCGCGCATCCGCAGGTAGTTGGCGACCGACGCCTCGCGGCCCAGGAAGTCGGCGACCATCTCGTCGCCGGATCGGGTCCCGTTCGGCTCCAGGATCGCGCGCCGATACGCCATCCCCACCAGCGGTGAGGTGACCCCCTCGTCCACGAACCGGCCCCACAGGTCGTCGCCGATCACCTCCGCCCACAGGTAGCCGTAGTAGCCGGCGTCGTAGCCGCCCATCAGGTGCCCGAACGCGGCGACCGAGAAGGTGCCCTCGGGGTAGGGGAGCGACGTGACGGCGAACGCGTCGCGCATGGCGGCCTCGATGTCCACGGGACCCGGCGCGTCGCTGGCGTGCATCGCCATGTCCTCCGCCCCGAACGACACCTGCCACGCCCCGCGCAGCCCCACGTTCATGTAGCGCGACCCCATCATCCGCGCGAGCAGCGCATCGGGGAGCGGCTCCCCGGTGGCGTGGTGGCGGGCGAATCGGGCCAGGACGGCCGGCTGCCAGACCCAGTGCTCCATGATCTGGGACGGCGCCTCCACGAAGTCGCGCTCGGTCTCCGCGCCGCTGAAGCGGGCGAACTCGGCGTGGGTCAGGCTCTCGTGCAGGATGTGCCCGAACTCGTGGAAGAGGGTCTCCATCTCGCCGCGCGGCCCGTGCCGCAGCAGGCTGGGCCGATCCGGACCGGGCGGCGTCAGGTTGGCCACGATGGCGCTCACCGGGGTCGCGTAGCTGCCGTCCGCGCGCCGGTGGCCGAGCACCAGCGGAAACGCTGCCGCGTGGTAGTACTTGTCCGCGCGCGGGTGCAGGTCCGCGTAGAAGTGGGCGATCAGCTCACCGCTGGCCCGGTCGCGGATCTCGTACAGCGTCACGTCGGGGTGCCAGGCCTTCGCATCGGCCACCTTGCGGTACTCGAGGCCGAACATCTCGGCGGTCAGCTCGAACATGCCGTCGATCACCGGCGCCAGGGGGAGGTACTGGCTCACCTCGTTCTGGTCGACGCCGTGCTCCTCGCGCGACTGGACGTTGTCGTAGTAGGCCCAGTCCCACGCCTCCAACGGACCGATCAGCCCGTCCCGTTCCGCCCGCTCGCGGAGCGTCGCCACCTCGCGCTCGGCGGCGGCCCGCAGGGGCGGCACGATCTCGGCGTAGAACGCCTCGACCCGCTCGGGGGTGCCGGCCATCTTGACCTCGAGCGCGTAGTGCGCCCAGGTCGGCATCCCGAACAGCTGCGCGATCCGGCGGCGCAGCTCGAGCGCCTCCTCCAGGATCGGGCGGTTGGCGGCGACGGCCGACATCCAGTTGCGGCGAAAGAGCTTCTCGCGCAGGGATCGGTCGTGCGCCTGCGAGAGGAAGGGGACCAGCTCGGGGCCCTTGATGCCGACCTTGATACGTGCCCGGCTCGGCGCCCGGCTCGAGCCGCTCGATGTACTCCTCGGGCAGCCCCGCCAGCCCCTCGCGGGTGACCTCGATTCCCTCCTGGTCCTCGTTGATGTTGCGAGCGAAGGCGACCTCGAGCTCCACCAGCCGGTTGCGCAGCGACTCCAGCTCGGCCTTGTCCGACGGCGCAAGGGCGTTGCCGGCGCGCCGGAAGTCGCGCATCCAGAACTCCAGCAGGCGCTTCGGCTGCCCCTCCAGCGCGGCCGCCTCGGGGGTCTCGGAGAAGGCCTTCACGGCGCGGTACAGGTCCTCGCGGAAGGGCAGCCCCACGTTCCACTTGGCGATCTGCTCCTCGGCGACCTGGCCCGCGTCACGGACATCGGCCTCCGGGTGGACGTAGTTCATGAACGCGGACCGGCCGTACCCCGCGATGGCCGCCGCGCCGGCCAGGTCGATCGGCCGCAGGGTCGCCTCGAACGACGGCGCCTCGACGCTGGCAACCGCCAAGGCGATCAGCCGCTCGGCCTCGGCCAGGGCATCCGCGACCGCGGCGCGAACCGCGTCGGCGGTGGTGGCGGTGTAGTCGTGGGGCATCGGCTCCTCCTGCGTCAGCCGACGGCGGTGGCGAGCACCGACCCGCGGTTCAGCACCGCGAAGCCCGCGGAGAACTTGATCCGGCGATCCACCAGCGAGCGGACCCGGACGTCACTGACCGGGACCCAGTGCGGCTCCTTGGCGCGCAGGTAGGCCGCGGCCTCCGCCCCGGGGTAGATGAAGAAGGTCCCGGTGATGACGTGCCCCTCCGTCAGCACCAGCATGCGATACGGCCGCTTCTCGACCGTCTCGCTGTCGGGTGGCGGTACGTAGTCGGAGTGGTCGACCACGAGGGTGAGACCGTCCAGGCGGATATCCAGCTCCGCGGCCCCATCCGCGGTGGCGATGCCGGTCCGGTTCAGGATCTTGGCGTCCTTGACGCTCAGGATCTCGTCGTGAAAGTTCAGCAGGTCGGAGAGCCGGGTGTAGGCGCCCAGGTTGACCGATCCGCCGACGCGGGTGTGGGCCGAGACCAGCTCGACCGCCAGCGACGGGCCTGTCGCCAGGCCGGGTTGAAAGATTGAGCCGATGCCTGACTGCATTGCCGCGACCTCTCCTTCAAGGTGGTGCGTGGAGTGTCGCACGCTACGGGTGTGGCCAGCGCTCCTCCAGGACCACCTCGTCGCGCGGGAGGCGTGCCCTGCCCGCCGCTGACCGGGGCTTCCGCGCCGCCGCCGTCGGATGGCCGATCGCCACCACCGTGCGCACGCGCCGATCCGCCGGCACGTCGAGCAGCGCCTTGACCGCGTCGCGCGCGCCCGCCTGGATCCAGGCGATCCCCGCGCCCAGCCCCAGCATGGTGGCGCCGATCAGGATCCGCTCCGCCGCCCTCCCCTCGTCATAGGCGTGCGTCACGGCGCGACTTGGTTCCTCCGGCATGACGATCGCGATGGCCGCCATGGCGCTCCGGAGCGACCGGGTCAGCGGCATGCCGAGGTCGGCGATGCCGCGGATGGTGGCCGTCTCGCGCACGACGATGAAGCGCCACGGCTGCGAGTTCTCGCTGCTGCCGGACCACCGCGCAACGTCGGCCAGGGCGGCCAGATCGGCCTCGCTCACCGGCTCGTCGGTGAACTCGCGGACCTGGCGCGTGCGGAGGAGTGGTCGGACCTGCTCGGACGGGTCGCTCACGGCGTGGTGATGGTAACGGAGCTCTCCCGTTTGCACCGAGTGCAAGTCCACCCGCGCGGCGAGGCTCACTGCCTCGGGCGGGAGGCGGGGACCGGGTGCGGCGGGCTGGATCGTGGCTTGCGAGCGGCGGGCTTGCGAGCGGCGGGCTTGAGAGCGCGTTGTCGCCGGACGGAGGCCGATCCTGCACGTCGCTGGCCAGCGGTGGGTGGCGCGGGCTGCGGTCGGCCCAGGAGGAACCCCTGGCCAAGGGAGACGCCCAGGTCGCGCAGGATCTCGCACTCGGCGGGCTCCTCGATCCCCTCGGCAATCACCTCGCACCCGACCCGCTCGGCGAAGTGACGCAGGCCGGCGATCATCGCCTGGCGCGTGACATCGGAATCCGACTGGCGCACGAGGCTGATGTCGACCTTCAGGAACCGGGGCCGCAGCTCCACGACATGGCGCAGGCTGGCGAATCCGGCACCGGCGTCATCGACGGCGAGGCTGACGTTCGGCCCGAAGCCGGCGAGGACCCTTCCAAAGGCCGGGTAGTCGCCGATCTCGGCGTGCTCAGTGACCTCGAGCACGATGCGGCGTGACCGGCCGGCCAGCAGAGCGGCAAGCTCACCGGAGCGGAGGATCACATCGGGCGAGGCGTTGAGGCTCAGCCACACGTTCGGCGGCAGGCCCGCCGAGGCATCGAGGGCGGCCGCGATGCACGCGACCTCGAGCTCCTGGCCAAGGCCCACCGAGTGAGCGTCGGCGATCATCTCATCGGGCGGCGTGCCGTCCGCGAAGCGAGTGAGGGCCTCGTACCCCACGACCTCTCCGGTGACGAGTGCCACGATCGGCTGGAAGGCTGGCGTGAGCCCCCCCGGCGCCAGGCCCCGCTGCACGTGCGCACGCATGAGCTCGTCCCGACGGCCGCGTGCGAGCTGGTCGCCGAGCAATCCACCGGCCGTCGCCGCGAACTCTCCCACGGCGGGGAGATGGTCGATCATGTGGTGGGCGAATGCCTCGTCTCGGGTTCCCGCCGCGACCAGCCCGATGAGCCCGTCGCGGCTGTGGATCGGGGCGTAGGCGACCGCGCGGATACCGAGGTTCGCCAGCGCTTGCCCGTACTCCCCGTCCTCGGCACGCTGTCGCCAATCCTCAGCCCAGGGGCCTTGCTTCGCGCGCTCGTGCAGGTACGTGGCCCGCGAGCTGGGAATTGGTCGACCAGCCGCCTGCGGCATGCCCGCCGGTCCACGGACCGCGAGGGGCTTCACGCGATTTCGGCCGCTGAAGGTGTAGATCACAGCTGCGTCGACGTTGGACAGCCCGAGCAGTCGCTCGCACATGTCGGCGGCCGTCGCCTCCGCGGTGGCGCCCGGCTGGAGGCGGGCCAGGGCGGCCGTGACCTCGGCGCGCTCGCGGAACGCGCGGGCGAGGTCAGACTCGGCGGCACGGAGCTCGGTGACGTCGCGCTTGACGGCGACGTACCCGGTGATCTCCCCACGCGGACCGCGCAGCGGGGAGAGGTTGGCCTCCTCCTCGTACAGCGAGCCGTCCTTGCGACGGTTGACCAGCGTGCCATTCCACGTCTCGCCGCCCACCAGGCGGCGCCACAGCGCGCGGTAGAAGGCCGCCGACTGGCGACCGCTCTTGAGGATGCGTGGGTTCTGTCCCACCGCGTCGTCGCGGCTATACCCTGACGCCCGCTCGAAGGCCGGGTTGACGTACTCGATGTTGCCCGCCAGGTCGACGATCATCACCGAATCGGAGGTCTGCTCCACTGCGGCCGCGAGTCGCTCGCGCTCGACCCGCAGGGCGCGCTCGGCGGTCACATCGCGCACGACGGTGACCAGCCCCGTCATGGTGCCGTCCGGGTCGCGGACCGGCGAGATGGACGCCTCGACCGCGGCCTCCGTTCCGTCGGGGCGGTGGACGATCCCATCTCCGCTCCACGATCGGCCCGTCGCGAGCGCCAGCTCGACCTCGTGGAGTGCCTCGGGCGAGGGCAGGTGCCCAAACGCCGTGGCGCTGCCCTCCATTCGCTCGTCGGGGGCGAGGCCGTTCATCCGTCGGAAGGCCGGGTTGGCGTACTCGATCTCGCCGGTCGGGCCGGTGATCAGGATCGCCTCGCCGGTCTGATCGATCGCCTCGAGGAGCTTGCGATCGTGGATCGCGAGCCGGCGCTGCACGGTGACGTCCGCGATCGTGCCGAACATGCGTATCGGTCGTCCGGTCGCGTCGAATTCGAGCTTGCCGTGCCCGTGCAGCCAGCGCTCCTCGCCGTTGTCGGGGCGGATGATCCGATACGCCCGGTCGAATGGCTGGCCGCGACCGACGACTTCGTCGGTGAGGTAGGCGACCATCACGTCTCGATCGTCGGGATGCACCAGGGAGACCCACCCCGCCACCGAGCGGTCGTACTGCGCGTCGATGCCAAAGATGGCGTCGAGGCCCCTGGAGCTCACCCAGCTGCCTGCCACAAGGTCGGTCGAGTAGGAACCGATGCGGGCGACCGCCTCCACCTCGTCAAGAGGCGAGTCCTGGAGCGCGTGTGCCGCGACGGGACCAGCCGGCGACGGCCGGCGACTTCGGCCGGCTCCCTGCTTTGCGGTCTGTTTCGTGGTAGCCCGGGTCAGCGCGGTCTCCCTTCCGCCAAGAGTTGAGCCTGGCCACGATGCCCAGGGCCAGGCGGTGCATTCGTGCACCGAGGTGAGGATCGCCCGGACGTACCCCCATCGCAACAGTACGAATCGGTCACCCCCAACTAGGAGGTCCCGCCCGAGAGCCGACAAAGGGGCGCCGGCTAGGTGCGCCCGTTGCCACCGACAATGTGCAGCTCGACGTCTGGCAGACGCGCGAGGAGCCGGTCGATGAGCGGCCGTTCGAGGACCCGGCGGAGGCCTGCCGCCTCGCGGTGGGGCATGACCAGGTGCGTCACACGGCGCGACGTCGCCACCTCCTCGAGGCCGGAGACGAGGTCTTTGGCCTCAGTCCGCACGATCGTGGCGCCCAGGTCGGTGGCGTCGGCGATCTCCTCCTGGAGGTCGCGATTGCGATCGAACGGCTGGCGGTCGGACTCGGGCGTCTCGATCACGGCGGCGATGAGCGCACCGTGGATGACCCCGGCCAGCTTGGCGGCCCGTCGCACCGCGCGCCGCGAGGCGGGGCTGCCGTCCAGCAGCACCAGCACCCGCTCCGTCACCAGGGGCAGCTGCTGCCCGGCGATGGTGTGCTCGAGCTCGCCCTCGACCCGCTGCGCGACGAGCCGCAGGGCCAGCTCGCGGAGGGCCGTCAGGTTCGCCTCGGTGAAGAACTTCTCGAGGGCGATCTGGGTCCGCTCCGGCGGGTAGACGTTGCCGTGCTTCATCCGCTGGCGCAGGGCGTGGGGCGCCATGTCGACCAGCTCGATCTCGTCGGCGCCGAGCAGGACGTCGTCGGGAAGGCGCTCGTTGACCGGTGCGCCGGTGATGGTGGCCACCGCGTCGGCCACGCTCTCCAGGTGCTGCACGTTCATGGTCGTGACGACGTGGATGCCCGCGTCGCGGATCAGCTCGACATCCTCCCAGCGCTTGGCATGTGCGGAGCCCGGGATGTTGGTATGGGCCAGCTCGTCGATGAGCGCCACCGTCGGCTTCCGCGCGAGCACCGCGTCGGTGTCCATCTCCTCGACGACCACCCCGCGGTACTCGACCCGCCTGCGCGGGAGCACCTCGAGCCCGTCGAGCAGCTCAATCGTGTGCGGCCGGCCATGGGCCTCCACGAAGCCGACGACCAGGTCGGTGCCGCGGCCGAGGCGACGGTGGCCCTCGTCGAGCATCTTGTAGGTCTTGCCGACGCCCGGAGCCATCCCCAGGTAGATCCGCAGCCGGCCGCGCCCCGTCGCGCCCTCGGACCGCAGGCGCGCGAGCATCTCGTCGCCGGTCGGTCGGACGTCGAGGGCGTCGCGTTCGGGGTCTCTCATCGTGCTCCCTCTCTCCGGCTCAGTCTGACAGCAGGCCGTCCAGGTCGAGGTTGAGCTCCAGCACGTGGACCCGCGGCTGGCCGAGGAAGCCGAAGAGCGGCTGCTCGGTGTGCCGCGCCACGGCGGCCCGAACGTCCGCCTCGGAGATCGCCCGCGCCTCGGCCACGCGCGCCACCTGGTACTCGGCCGCGGCGGGGCTGATGTGGGGGTCGAGGCCCGAGGCCGAGGTCGTCACCAGGTCGACCGGGACCGGACCGTCGCCGTTCGCCTCACGCAGGCGGTCGACCTCGGCCGTGATCCGCTCGATCAGGCGCTTGTCGTTGGGCCCCAGGTTGGATCCCGCGGATCCGCTCGCGTCGTAGCCTGCGCCGGCGGCCGAGGGGCGCCCCCAGAAGTACTCGGGCCTGTCGAAGGCCTGGCCGATCAGGCTCGAGCCGACGGCGTCGCCGTTGACGACGATCATCGAGCCGTTGGCCTGGGTCGGGAAGGCGACCTGCGCGATGGCGGTCACGACCGCCGGGTAGACGACGCCGGTCACCAGGGTCAGGGCGACCAGGATCGCGAAGGCGGGCCAGAGGTAGTGACGGAGAAGGCGTGTCATCTGCGTGTCCTAGGCGAGGTGGAGGGCGGCGACGAGGAGGTCGATCGCCTTGATCCCCAGGAAGGGGGCGATGATCCCGCCGACGCCGTAGATGAGGAGGTTGCGCTGGAGCAGCTGGCTGGCCGGGGCGGCTCGGAATGAGACGCCGCGGAGCGCCAGCGGGATGAGCGCGATGATGATCAGGGCGTTGAAGATGACCGCCGACAGGATCGCGCTCTGTGGGGTCGAGAGAGCCATCACGTTGAGGGCGTTCAGCTCCGGGTAGACGGCCACGAACATGGCCGGCAGGATCGCGAAGTACTTCGCCACGTCGTTGGCGATCGAGAAGGTCGTGATCGAGCCGCGCGTGATCAGCAGCTGCTTGCCGATCGCGATCACCTCGAGCAGCTTGGTCGGGTCCGAGTCGAGGTCGACCATGTTGGCGGCCTCCTTGCACGCCGACGTGCCGCTGTTCATGGCCAGCCCGACATCGGCCTGGGCCACCGCCGGCGCGTCGTTGGTGCCGTCGCCGGTCATGGCGACCAGGTGGCCCTCCGCCTGCTGCGCCCGGATGAAGGCAATCTTGTCCTCCGGCGTGGCCTGGGCGATGAAGTCGTCGACCCCGGCCTCCTTGGCGATGGTCGCCGCGGTGCGCGGGTTGTCGCCGGTGATCATCACCGTGCGGATGCCCATCCTCCGGAACTCGGCGAAGCGCTCGACGAGCCCCTCCTTGATGGTGTCCTTGAGCTCGATCGTGCCCAGGATCCGGCCGTCGCGGCGAATGGCGAGCGGCGTGGCGCCCTGGTCGGCGATCCGGTCGGTCGCCTCCGCGAGCTCGGGCGGCATCCCGCCCTCGAGCTCCGCGGCGATCGCGTCGACCGCGCCCTTGAGGATGAGGCCTCCATCGGTCGTCCGGACGCCGCTGGTGCGGGTCTCGGCGCGGAACGGGATCTCCTCGGAGATCCGGGCGGCGAGCGCCGCGAAGCCGGGCTCGTCGTCCGTGCCGCCGGGCCGCGCGAGCTCGGCGAGGCGCTTCCGGGCCAGCTCGACGATCGAGCGGCCCTCGGGCGTCTCGTCCCGGATCGAGGCGATGAGCGTGGCCTCGACCACGTCGGCCTCGGCCACGCCCGGCGCGGGGGTGATGGCGGAGGCGAGGCGATTGCCGTAGGTGATGGTGCCGGTCTTGTCGAGCAGGATGACGTCGACGTCGCCCGACGCTTCCACCGCGCGGCCGCTCATGGCGAGCACGTTGAACCGCGCCACGCGGTCCATGCCGGCGATCCCGATCGCGGACAGCAGGCCGCCGATGGTGGTCGGGATGAGGCACACCAGCAGGGCGACCAGGGCGACCGTATCGATGGTCGAGCCCGCGAAGAGGCCGAATGGGCGGAGGGTGACGGTCGCCATCAGGAAGATGATCGTCAGGCCGGCGAGCAGGATGGCCAGCGCGATCTCGTTGGGGGTGCGCTGGCGCTTGGCACCCTCGACCAGGGCGATCATGCGGTCCAGGAAGGTCTCTCCCGGATCGGCGGTGACCCTGATCACGAGGCGGTCGCTGGTCAGCGTGGTCCCGCCGGTGACCGAGCTGCGGATGTCGGTTCCCGGCTCCTTGAGGACCGGCGCCGACTCACCGGTGATCGCCGCCTCGTTGACGAAGCCGATCCCCTCGATCACGTCGCCGTCACCGGGGATCGTCTCGTTCGCCTCGACCACGATCACGTCGCCACGGCGCAGCTCCGAGGAGCCGACGTTCTCGAGCGAGCCGTCGGCCAGGCGCCGATGGGCGATCGACTCCGAGCGCGTCCTGCGCAGGGTGGCGGCCTGGGCCCGGCCCCGCGCCTCGGCCACCGCCTCGGCATACGTCGCGAAGAGGACCGTGAACCAGAGCCACGCCGCGATCTGGGCCTGGAAGCCCAGGCCGGCCGAGCCGGTGACCGCCTGCACGCCCGTCGCGTTGGCGATTGCGATGATGGTGACCAGCGCGGCCGTGATCTCGACCACGAACATGACCGGGTTCTTGATGAGCAGCCGCGGGTCGAGCTTCCGGAACGCGTGCGGCAGCGCCGCGCGCAGGAGCTTGGGGTCGAACACGCCGCGCGGCCGCGGCGCCTGGCCGGACGGCTTGGCGCCTCCGAGGGTCACGAAACGCTGGAACCGCCGTGTGCCGGTGCCGAGGTCAACCGACTGAAGCGGGGGAGTGAGGCTCATGGCTACTGGACCTTTCCGGCGTTCAGGAGGAGCTGGTCGACGATCGGGCCCAGCGAGAGGGCCGGGAAGAAGGTCAGCGCGCCGACGATGATCACGACACCGATCAGCAGGGCCACCCACAGGAACCCGGTCGTCGGGAACGTGCCGAGGGAGGGCGCGACGCGCCGCTTGACCGCCATCGAGCCGGCGAGGGCGAGGATCGGGACGATCATCCCGTAGCGCCCGATCAGCATCGCCAGCCCGCCCGTGACGTTGTAGAACGGCGTGTTGCCAGTCAGCCCGGCGAAGGCCGAGCCGTTGTTGCCGGTCTGGCTCGAGAACGCGTACAGGATCTCGCTGAAGCCGTGCGGGCCGACGTTCAGCGGCCCCTTGGTGCCGTCCGGCAGGACGCTGGCCAGGGCCGTGAAGCCCAGGATGCTGGCGCCCAGGACGAGCGCGGTGAGCATCGCCATCTTGATCTCGAAGGCCTCGACCTTCTTGCCGAGGAACTCCGGCGTGCGGCCGACCATCAGGCCAGCGATGAAGACGGCCAGGATCGCGCCGATCACGAGCATGCCGTACATGCCGGCCCCGATCCCGCCGGGCGAGATCTCACCGAGCTCCATGTTGAAGAGCGGCACGAGGCCGGCGATCGGCTGCGCGCTGTCATGCCACGAGTTGATCGCCCCGGTGCTGGTGCCGGTGGTGGCGGCCATGAAGAGGCCACCCACCGCGGAGCCGAAGCGCAGCTCCTTGCCCTCCATGTTGCCGAGCGCCGCCTGGTCGACGGAATTCGGGAAGATGGGATTGCCGGCGGACTCGATGTGCATGGCAACAACCGCGCCGACCAGCAGGATGATCGCCATGGCGCCGAAGATCGTCCAGCCCTGGCGCCGGTTGCCGGCGTACCTGCCGAACGTGGCCGTCAGGGAGAACGAGATGATCAGCAGCGCGAAGATCTCGAGCCAGTTGGTCAGCCCGGTCGGGTTCTCGAAGGGATGCGACGAGTTGGCGTTGAAGAAGCCGCCGCCGTTGTTGCCCAGCTCCTTGATCCACTCCTGCGATGCGACCGGACCCAGGGCGATCGTCTGCTGCGCGCCCTGCAGCGTGGTGACCGTCTGCGACGGCTCCCAGGTCTGCGGCACGCCCTGCCAGACGAGGACGAGCGCCCCGACGATCGAGAGCGGCAGGAGGATGTAGAGGACACCACGGGTGAGGTCGACCCAGTAGTTGCCCAGCGTCTTGGTGCTGCGCCGCGTGAAGCCGCGGATCAGCGCGATGGCCACCGCCAGGCCGGTCGCGGCGGAGGTGAAGTTCCGCACCGCGAGGACCCCGGCCTGGGTCAGGTAGGTGGCGCCCGTCTCGCCCGAGTAGTTCTGCCAGTTGGTGTTCGTCTCGAAGCTGACCGAGGTGTTGAAGGCGAGGTCGGGCGTCATGGGCGGGATCCCGCCCTGGTTGAAGGGCAGGACGTCCTGGAGCCGGAACACGAGGTAGCCGGCCACGATGGCGATGAAGGCCATGGCCAGGACGGCGATCGCGTACCCCTTCCAGTCCTGCTCGCGCGTCTCGTCGATCCCGCACACGCGGTAGATGCCGCGCTCGATGGGTCGCAGCACGGGGCTCAGCAAGACGCGCTCGCCCTCCATCACCCGGTAGATGTAGCCGCCGAGGAAGGGCGCGACGATCAGGATCGCAAGCGCCAGGGTGGCGAGCGTCAGGAGGTCGCCGATGGGCATGGCTAGAAGTCCTCGGGCCGCAGCAGGGCCCAGACGAGGTAGAGGAAGACGAACAGGGCGGCGACGCCGCCGATCAGCTCGATGGCGTTCATCCGCGCACCCGATCGCACAGCTCGAGGTAGCCCCACAGGACCACCGTCACCACGGCCATGATCAGGACGATCTGCCAGTCTTCCATGTCGTCTCCGTACTCTCGTTCGAGGTGAGCAGCCGCTCGATCGTGCCGACCAGGGTCTCGAGCGGGAATGGCTTCGGGAGGAAGCCCGCGACGCCGAACTCGGCCAGGCGCAGGGGGCTCACCGTGATCGCGCTGGTGATGACCACTGGCGGGGAGCCGGCGGCGGCCAGCGACGGCCCCCGCAGGAGGTCCCAGCCGGTGTCGCCGGGCAGGTTCAGGTCCAGCAGCACGAGGGCGGGCCGCAGGCCGCCATCGAGCACCTCACGCGCCGATTCGGCGGAGTCGGCCTCGTCGACCTCGTATCCCTCGTGTCGCAGGTGGCGGGCAAGGATCGCGCGAAGGCTCTCGTCGTCCTCCACCAGGAGCAGGCTCGCGCCGCGGTCAGTCATCGGCCATCTTCTCGAAGGAGAGGCCGGCGCCGCCCTCGTCGGCGGACCAGAGCGGCGTGATCCGCACCCGTGAGGCCAGGGCCAGGCGGCGTGCCGGCTCGATCAGCTGTTCGCCGAAGTGAAGGCTGCCGAGCGACACCGTCGCGGCGCCCCCGGAGGCGACGAGATCGATCGCGCTGCGCACGAGGTCGAATTCGTGCTCAAGCGTCTTGGCGATCGGTTCGTGGGTGGCCCCGCCGGATTGGTCCATGGGACAAGGGTCCGTCAACCCACCAAGAGGGAACGAGGGCCAATCGGCCTCGAAAGGTCTAAAGGCCCCCTAAAGTCTCGGCTTCCGGCTCGCGAATGCGGTAGCCGACGCCCGGCTCGGTGACGATCAGCTCGCGCAACCGGCCATCGGCGTCCGCCAGCTTGCGACGGAGCTGGCTGACGTGGACGTACACGTAGCTGTCCTCCCCCTGGTAGGCCTCGCCCCAGACGGCGCGCAGGAGGCGTCCCTTCGTCACCAGGCGGCCCGGATGGGCGAGCAGGACCCGGAGGATCTCGAACTCGCGTGGCGTGAGGTCCACGTGCACCCCCGCCACCCGCACCTCGTGTCGGGCGGCGTCGAACTCGAGCGCGCCGATCGCGATGCGACCCGTCGTGTCGGCGGCGGGACCGACCGCGTGCCGGAGCGCGACATGCAGGCGGGCGTTCAGCTCCTCGACGCTGAAGGGCTTGGTCACGTAGTCGTCGGCCCCACCCTCCAGCGCCTCGACCTTCTCCCGCTCGTCGTAGCGCCCCGAGAGGATCACGATCGGCGTCGTCGCCTCCTTCCGGATCCTCCGCACGATGGCGATCCCGTCGAGGTCCGGCAGGCCCAGGTCGAGCAGCACGATGTCCGGCCGATGCATCTCCCAGCGACGCAGCGCCGACGCACCGTCGGCTGCCTCGTCGATGCGGTAGCCCCGGGCGGCAAGATCGCGGACGAGGGCTCCCCGCGTCTCCTCGTCGTCCTCGACGATCAGGATCGTCGGGCCGTCCACCCTGCGTGAGGTCGCGCTCATGCGGGGGCGCCGCCCGACGCGTCCGCGACCGCGCCGTCGACCGGCAGGTCGAGGTCGATGGCGAGGCCCCCAAGGTCGCCGCGCCTGGCGGCGACGCGGCCGCCCATCGCCTCGGTCAGGCCGCGCGCGACCGCAAGGCCGATCCCGATCCCGGAGCGCGAGCTGCGGCGTGCTCCGGGCACCCGGTAGAACTTCTCGAAGAGGCGCGGGAGGTGCTCGTCCGGAACGCCGGGGCCGGCGTCCTCGATCGTGAGCCGCACGAAGGACTCATCGGAATGCAGGCGCGAAGAGAGGCGCAGCCGCGTCCCGGCCGGCGTGTACTTCAGCGCGTTCTCGAGGGCGTTCGTGATCGCCTCGTCGAGGAAGATGGCATCCACCAGCACCGGTGGTCCCTGCAGATCGACCTCGATCTCGCGTCCCGCCAGCCGCTGGCCGAGGCGCTCGAGGGTGTGCCCCACCAGGTCATCGAGCTCGAAGTGGTCGCGCTCCGCCCGGAGGGCGCCGGCCTCGATGCGGCTCAGGTCGAGGAGGTTCGTCACGAGCCGGTTCAGGTACTCGACCTCACGGTCGATCGCGTCCACGCTCTCGGCCTGGTCCTGGGAGCTCAGGCCGCTCCCCGGACGCAGCGTGCCGGCGGCGGCACGGATGGTGGCCAGCGGCGTGCGGAGGTCGTGCGAGACCGATTGCAGGAGGGCGGACTTCAGCTCGTCGCTCTGCTGGGCGACCTCCGCGGCACGTGACTCCGCGGCGAGGCGGTCATGGGCCAGCGCCTGGCCAACCTGGTCGGCGGCGGCAGCCAGGAGCCTCGTCTCCGTCTCGTCGGGAACCCCGCTGGCACTGGAGCGCAGCGCCCAGATCGAGCCGAGGCCGGCGCCGCCGGCCTCCACGCGAACGCGGAAGGCTTCCACGCCGGAGCTGCCGCGGACCGCCCGCCGCTGGGTCGGCTGGTGGATGCGCATCCACAGCGCCGGCTCGTCGCCCGGCATCCGGCGGAGGAGGTGGTGGTGGGCCGGCACGGCGGCCGGCGGCTCC
This sequence comes from uncultured Chloroflexia bacterium, assembly GCA_963782015.1. Taxonomy (GTDB): domain Bacteria; phylum Chloroflexota; class Limnocylindria; order QHBO01; family QHBO01; genus CF-167. The sequence continues at coordinate 159,722 of CAWAHY010000001.1, read as the reverse complement.
GCTGCGGTGTCCGCCACCACGCGCTGATGGGCGTTCTCGCCAAGGGCGATCCAGACGCGATCGGCGCGCGTCTCGTCGAGCAGCAGGCGGGCGATCGCCGGGAGCACCGCGTCGGTGGAGTCGCGTGTGGCGAGCGCAAAGCTCACCTGGAAGAGGCTGCGGGCCTCGCGCTCGCGAACCTGGGCCTCCCGGGTGCGCGAGCGCTGGAGCGCGGCGAGCTGCCCCACCACGATCCCCACGAAGAGCAGCAGGATGAGGCTCACCCATTCGGCGGGGTCACGGACGGTGAAGGTGTAGTAGGGGACGGTGAAGAAGAAGTCGTACAGCAGGAATGCGGCGACCGACGCCACGACCGCGCCGGGGGCGCCCGCCACGACCGCGGTGCCGACGACGGCCACGAGGTAGACGGGAGAGGCATTCGGGACGCCGACGTTCGTCTCCAGCAGATGGACGGCGAGGGTCGCCCCGGCGAGCGACGAGATCGCCACGACGAGCACGAGAACGAGTTGGCGCCGATCGATGCCCCGCACGCCCTGATGGTAGTGGTCCGAATGCCGCGAGGTTGACGGCCCCGCCGTCAGCCACCACCCTGCCCACATGGCCACGCCGAGGCGCGCACGCGCGGGACTCTCCCTGCGCACCGTCCCGTCGGCGGCGCTCACCGCGGCGGAGTGGTCGACCCTCACCGACCTGTGCGTGGCCGCCTTCGAGGAGCCGTGGGACACCTACTGGGACGACATCGGCCCGGGGATCCACGTCCTGGCGCAGCACGCGGAGCGGGGGATCGTGGCGCATGCCGCGATCGTGGACCGGCTCCTCTATCCCGGGAAGATGACGCTGCGGGCCGGGTACGTGGAGGCGGTCGCGGTCTGGCCGGACCTCCAGCGGAGCGGCCTCGGGACGCAGGTGATGGAGGTCATCGACGCGATGCTCGACGAGGGCTACGAGCTCGGCGCCCTCGGCACCGGCAGCCACGCCTTCTACGAGCGGCTGGGCTGGGTCGCGTGGCAGGGTCCCACCTGGATTCGCGAGCGCGACGGGCGCCTCGTGCGCTCGCCCGACGAGGACGGCGACATCATGGTCCGGCTGACACCGATGACGCCGCCGGGGCTCGACCTCTCCTCGCCCATCGCCGTCGACTGGCGGCCGGGCGACGAGGTCTGGTAGCGGTCAGTCCGCGGCGAGCAGCTCGAGCACCGGCGCCAGCGCCTCGACCGCCGCACGGTTGCAGGGCGTGAGGAGCACCTCGACCTGCGTGAACCCGGCGGCCTGGAACGACCGGAACGTATCGGCGATCGCCTCGGCGCTGCCGGCGATGAAGCCGGGAGGCGCGTCAACGGGCGCCGTCAGCGGGGCGACCTCGACCCCGGCGGATCGGCCAATCGTGGACGGATCGCGTCCCACCTCGGCGCAGGCCGCCAGCAGGCCGTCGAGCTTGGGCTGCAGGTCCGCGAGGTCACTCGTCGCCTCGGCGTAGCAGCTCCAGATGTCCGCCAGCCGCGCCGCGTGGCGGCAGCCTTTGGGTCCGTGGCCGGCGAGCATGATCGGGATCTTCCCGGGGCGCGGTCCGAGCGGCCGCTGGTCGAGGTTGTGAGCCGCGTGGTAGCGGCCCTCGAAGTCGGCATGTCCGCCGCGCAGCAGCGGGACGATGATCTGCAGCGCCTCCTCGAACCGCTCGTAGACGTGGTCCTCCGGCAGCCCGAAGGCGTGCGCCTGCCCCGGCCCCGCATGTCCGGCGCCGAAGCCGAAGACGAACCGCCCGCCGCTGATCTCGTCCAGCGACTCGACCGCCTTGGCAATGATCCCCGGATTGCGGTGCAGCGCGGACATGACCCAGGAGCCGACCCTGATGCGCGACGTCACGGCCGCGATCGCGCCGAGCATCGCCACGCCGTCCCAGAACCCGCGGTGTGGCTTCTTCTCGGGGCGCCAGAGCAGCTCGTCGGGGGCCCAGACCGTGCCGAAGCCCATCTCCTCGGCCAGCTGCGCGAGCGTGCGGATCTCGTCCCAGCGCCCGGTCGTGGGCGGGTCGCCGAGGTCGCCGGTCGGGAGCACGAGGCCGATTTCGAGGGGTGGCACCGCCCGGAGTCTAGCGCTGATACGATCGGCGCCCACCACCAAGGAGAGATCGTGAACTTCAACAGCCTCTTGATCGGGTCCGAGAACCCGCAGCGCCTCGTCGAGTACTACTCCCGGCTCCTGGGCAAGCCCGTCTACGAGGGCGACGGCTACGCGACGTGGCAGATCGGCTCCGGCTGGGTCTCGGTTGGGCCGCACGACCAGGTCCAGGGGCCGAACGCGCACCCGGGCAGGATCCTGTGGAACATCGAGTCCGCCGACGTCCAGGGCGACTTCACCCGCTTCAAGGAGGCCGGCGCGACGGTCGTTCGGGAGCCGTACAGCTTCGGGGACGGGACCGGTCCGACGGCGCTGATCGCCACCTTGTCGGACCCCGACGACAACTACTTCCAGCTGATGAGCCCGATGGAGATGGGGGAGGGCTAGCCGATGCGCGTCACCGTCAGCCCGGAGCAGATCAGGTCCGCCTTCGAGGCGGTCAAGGACGATCACTCCTTCGACGAGAGCCGCGGCCTCTGGGAGCGCGGCCGGCCGCCGGTCGAGATGGTCCAGGCGATGTGCCTGCGGCCAGAGATCCTCCGTGCGTTCGCGGGCTTCGGGGACTGCGTCTATCCCGGCGGACTGCTCGAGCGTCGCGTCAAGGAGCTGGTGATCATCACCGCCTCGAAGACCAACGAGTGCCAGTTCTGCACCCGCTCGCACGTCGACCTGGTGGGCATCGCCGACATCGTCCGCGACCCCCTCATCGTGATCGAGCAGACCGATGCGCTGGCTCCCCGCGAACGCCTCGCCGTCGAGTACACCCGAGCCGCGATGGCGGATTCGAACGCCATTCCCGAGCGGCTGGTGGGGCACCTGCATGAGCACTTCACCGATCCGGAGATGGTCGAGCTGTCGTTCCTGATCGGCTACATCAACATGCTCAACCTGTTCAACAACCTGCTCCAGGTCCGCTACCACGGCGAGTACAGCATCCTGGCGCCAGCCGCGAGCTGACTCGTCGCTCACGTGCGCTCAGCGCACACAACGGCCACGCAGCGATGTGGGTGGCTGGCAATGAGCAGGAATCCGGCACCAACTTGGCTGTTGCGTGCGCTGGGCGCACACCGGCGCTCAGGCAGAGCCGTGGAAACGGCTGCGACCCGGCGAACTTGGCCGTTGTGTGCGCTGAGCGCACCTGTCACGTGGCGGACGCCTCCAAGCAGCCGGCCGCGTCGTACCAGCGGAGGACGCGCAGCGCCCGGAGCGTGAGCCATCGGCTCGGCTGATCCTCGGCCTCACCCATGTCGGCATGCAGCTCGATCGTGGAAGGCGTGCTCGAGCGGCCAGCGGCCGTCGGCGTCCCGCTTCGACTCGACGATGCTTATCGCCTCGGCCATCCGCTCATCGGGTTCGACGCCGGCGTCGCGCAGGTAGTCGAGCGCGCGGAGCGGGTCGTAGTGCCAGCCATTCGGGAAGGCGAGGTAGAGCCAGCGGGGCTGCGCCAGCTCCCCGGTCGTCAGGCGCCGCAGGAGTCGTCGCTCGAGGAGGTACTCCTGCCCGCGGAGGCGAGCGACCGTGACACCGCGATGCGAGCCGGTCGCGCGCTCGTATTCGAGCAGGCCCTCCAGGACGTTGATGGTCGTCTCGAAGGATCCCCGCGTCGAGCCGTTCTCCTGCTCGCAGTTCCACCCGCCGTCCTCCATCTGCTCGGTCAGCAGCCGATCGACGATCCCGCCGACGTCCTGCCCGAAGTACGCCCCGATCGCCACCGCCTGGCCGTTGATGCACGGCTCGACCTCGCCGTCGAAATACGCCTCGCCCTCATGCTCCCAGCGGGCGTTCGCTCGGACGAGCGCGAGCGCGCGTCGCGCCTCGTCGCTCCCAGGATCGAGCCCGAAGTGGCGGAGGAGCGACAGCGTGGGGGTCGTGGAGGTCCACTCCGGGAAATAGGCCCCACCGGCCCATACGCCGTCCGGCGGCTGGGCAGCCAGCAGCTGGGCGCCCCAGCCCTGGGTCGCGACCTTCGCCCGCTCGGCGGCCACCACTGCGGCGGGCGCGTCAGCCAGGTCGCGCATCACCTGCCAGCGGATGGCAGGGTCGGAGTCCAGGAGCCAGTCGATCACGGTCATCGTGCTCATCTTGCCGCAGATGGCACGCATGGCGATCAGCGCTCGACGGCGAGCACCTCGCGCAGCTTGGCGGCGAAGGCCGCCGGCTGACCGGCCCAGCCGTGCTCGCCACCCAGGAACCCCGCGTGGTGGCTCGGGAAGATGACCGGCTGCGTGCCCAGCCGCTCGGCCACGGCGATGGCACCGCGGTGGGCCAGCTCGCCCTCCGACTCGGCCCCGGCCGCGACGACGATGCGCGTCGACGCTGCCCGGAGCGCGTCGAAGTCGGGCCGGTAGCTGGTGATCGTGATGATGGTCTGGCCCATCAGCGGGTCATCCCGGGATCCATCGTCCCCGGCCGGCATCCCGAACATGGCGGGGTCCGGATCGGGCTGGTCGCTCCAGTCCGCGGGGATCTCGCCCTTGAGGCTGGTGAGCGCGATGAACTTCGCCATCCCGGCACCGAAGCCCCCGCGCATGTACGTCTCGTGGATGCTGCGCGCGGCGGCGAGCGCAGGCTCGGCATCGCGCAGGAGGACGGCGCTCGGCGGCTCGTGCGCGACGAGGATGCGCACCTGCTCGGGATGCTGGGCCACCAGCGCCAGGGCGTTGACCGCGCCGCCGCTGCTGGCAAACAGGTCCACCGGGCCGGCGTCCAGCGCCGAGATGAGCCGATGCAGGTCATCCGCCTGCTCCTCGACCGTGGTCTGCCTCGCGCCATCGGTGCGGTGGCTGCGGTCGGACATGCGAGGGTCGTAGGTCATCACCGTGCGGTCGGGGAAGTGACCAGCCAGCGCGCTGAAGCCGGCGGCTCCCATCGGTGAGCCGATCAGGAACAGGACCGGGTCATCGCCCGTTCCGCCACCGCGCACGTCGTAGGTCAGCATTGCGCCCGGCACGTCCAGCGTTCGGGTCGTCGCCTCGGTCAGGGTCATCTCATCAGCTCCCTTCGATCGTCCCGGGCTCACGCGACCCGCTGCTCGGCCAGGATGGCGTCGATCTGGCCGACGGCCTGCGTGAGTCCCTCTTCCATGCCCATCGACAGCACCAGCTCCAGGGCCTCGGCACTCGGGAAGATGCTCTCGATCGACATCCGCGTGCGCCCGGCACCGACCGGCTCGATTGTCACGCGAGCCTCGCTGCGCGGCATGGCATCGTTGGGCGTGCCGTCGTCATTCGCAAAGCCGTCGCTGAAGACCAGCGATCGTGGAGGATCGGTCGCGATGACGTCCCAGAATCCCTTCGGCTGGTCGCCCTCCGGGCCGGTCATGTGGTACTCGATGCGGCCGCCGGGCGCGAGGTCGTGCTTCGTGAACGTGGCGGGATAGGTGGGTGGGCCCCACCACCGCTCGAGCTGGCGCGGATCTGCCCACAGCTGCCAGACGCGATCGGGCGACGCGTCAAACTCGGCGTCGAGCGTCAGCGTCAGTGCGTTGGGATCCTTGCGGACGGCGGTGACGGTCACGTGCTGGTCTCCTTGCTCTCGGTGATGAGGTCGGTCATGCGGTCGACGCGATCGCGCCACAGGTCCGCGTAGCGGTCCAGCAGGCTCCGTGCCGCATGCAGCCCCTGGAGATTCGTGCGAACGACCTTGCGACGCCCGATGCGCCGCTTGGTGACCAGGCCGGCCCGCTCCAGGATCGCGACGTGCTTCTGCACCGCCGCGAAGCTCATGGGGTAGTGGTTGGCCAGCTCGGCAACGCCCTCGTTTCCGTCGATCGCGCGGCGCACGATGTCACGCCGGGTGACGTCGGCGAGGGCGCCGAACATGCGGTCGAAGTCGGGAGGCGTCGTCTGCACAGTACAACCATATGGTTGTATAAAGCATCTGTCAAGTGGCTCTGCGACCTGTCCGCGCGCATGGCCTGACGCGCGGAAGGTACCGTTTGCGCGTGACCGATGAAGGACGGCCCGATGGGGTCTGAGCGGGCGGCCGCGTTGGCGGCGAGTCTCGGCGCGGCCGCCGACGACCTGCTTGCCCTCCTCGAACGGATCGACCAGCACCGCTGGCAGCTGGTCCCCGAGCCAGGCGTCTGGTCGATCGGCAAGGACGCCGACCATGTCGCTGAGGCAGCGGTGTACCACCACTGGATCGTCCGGCTCACGATCGGCGAGCGCGTTTCGAGTCGCCGGCCGGCCATTGAGCGAAGCCAGATGACGTCCCCGCGCTCCCAGTCCGAGGCCCTCGAGCTGATTCGACGCCGAACGCGCGACGGTCAGCGGCTGCTCGCCGAACTCACGGATGAGCAGCTCGCGATGGAGACGCGACCGCCGCGTGCGCGCGGTCAGATCCTGGCCGACACCGTAGAGCGGGTGCTGATTGCCCACTACCGGGCACACCAGGCCGATGTCGAGGCCAAGCTGACCGGCCGTGGATGAACAACCACTGCCCCCCGAGCTCTTCCTGTCCGGCTATCCGACCGAGATTGGCGACATCGCCGATCGCCTGCGCGCCATCGTCCGCGAAGCGGTGCCAGAAGCGTTGGAGCGCGTCCGAACCGGCTGGCGGCTGATCGGCTACGACGTCCCGGTCCATCGTCGGACGCGCTACTTCGCGTTCGTCGCGCCTGAGCCCGAACACGTGCACCTCGGGTTCGAATACGGCATCTGGATGGCCGATCCCGACGACCTGCTGCTCGGCGCCCACCTCAAGCTGCGGAAGGTGCGGTTCGTGACCTACCGGCCGGGGGACCCGATTCCGGTCGAGGCGCTGGTGCGACTCACGCGCGAGGCCGCAGCCCTGGCGGCGATGGGACCCATGGGACGGCCGGCGTCGCTACCATCCACCGGGTGACCCAGCGACCCCCGGACGCACCCTTCCAGGACTTCACGCACCTCCACGTCCACTCGGAATTCAGCCTGCTGGACGGCCTCTCCCGGATCGGGCCGCTCACCCAGCGGGCCGCGGACGCAGGGATGAAGTCGCTCGCCATCACCGACCACGGGGCGATGTACGGGGCGATCGAGTTCTACCAGGCGTGCGGGCGGGCGGGGATCAAGCCGATCATCGGCGTCGAGACGTACGTCGCCCCGCGCAGCCACACCGACAAGGAAGCGAAGGTCGACGCCAACCCGTACCACATGATCCTGCTGGCCAAGGACCTGGTCGGCTACCGCAACCTGATGACGCTCGTCACCAAGGCGCACCTGGACGGCTACTACTACAAGCCGCGCATCGACAAGGAGCTCCTCGCGGCCCACAGCGAGGGCCTCATCGGGACGTCAGCCTGCCTCGGCGGCGAGGTCCTCAAGCGCCTGGCCGATGGCGACGAGAAGGCGGCGCGCACCGCCGCCGACGAGTATCGGTCCATCCTGGGGAAGGACAACTTCTTCATCGAGGTCCAGGACCACGGCGTGCCCGAGCAGTCGCGGCTCCACCCGCAGCTCGTCGAGCTGGCGCGCGGGATGGGGATCCCGATGCTCGCCACCAACGACACCCACTACACCGTGCCGGAGCAGCACGAGGCGCACGACCTGCTGCTCTGCATCGGGACCGGCTCCAACCTCGACACGCCGGGCAGGCTCAGGTTCGAGTCCAACGAGTTCTTCCTCAAGACGCCGGCCGAGATGCGGCGGCCTCTTCAGCGGCGAGCTGCCCGACGCCATGGACAACACCCTGCGCGTGGCGGAGATGGTCGACCTGCGCCTCGAGTTCGACCAGCTGCGGCTGCCGCACTTCCCGGTGCCCGACGGCGAGACCGCGACCAGCTGGCTCCGCCAGGAGTGCGAGCGCGGACTGCTGACCCGATACGGGTCGGATCCCACCGACACGGTCCGCGCCCGGCTCGAGTACGAGCTCGGCGTCATCGAGCGGATGGGATACGCCGGCTACTTCCTGATCGTGGCCGACTTCACCCGCTTCGCGCGGGAGCAGGGGATCATGACCACCTGCCGGGGGAGCGCCCCGGGGAGCATCGTGACCTATTCGCTCGGGCATCACCCCGGTCGACCCGATCGCCTATCGGCTCCCGTTCGAGCGCTTCCTGAACCCCGACCGCGTGACGATGCCGGACATCGACATCGACTTCGCCGATTCCCGGCGCGACGAGGTGATCGAGTACGTCACGCGCAAGTACGGCGACGACCGGGTGGCCCAGATCATCACCTTCGGGACGCTGGGCGCCAAGGCCGCCATCCGCGACGTGGGCCGCACGATGGGGCTCACCTACGCCGAGGCGGATCGCGTCGCCAAGGCGGTCCCCAACGAGCTGAACATCAGCCTGGAGCGCGCGGTGGACACCTCCCCGCAGCTGCGCGAGCTGATCGCGGGGGACGAGCGGGTGGAGAAGCTGATCGGCGTCGCGAAGCAGCTGGAGGGGGTGGCCCGCCACGCCTCGACCCATGCCGCGGGCATCGTCATCTCCCGCGAGCCGCTGACCGAGATCATGCCGCTCCAGCGCGCCACTGACGGCCGCACCACCATGACCCAGTTCGAGATGCACGCCTGCGAGTCGCTGGGCCTCCTCAAGTTCGACTTCCTCGGCCTCATCAACCTCACCATCCTGGCCGATGCGATCGACCTGATCCGGACGCACCGGGGCGTGGAGCTCGACGTTGACACGCTGCCGCTCGACGACAGGCGCACCTTCGAGCTGCTCTCGACCGGGGAGACGACCGGCATCTTCCAGCTCGAGGGCTCGGGGATGCGCCGCTACGTCAAGGAGCTGAAGCCGACCGAGGTGAAGGACCTGGCGGCCATGGTCGCGCTCTTCCGCCCGGGGCCGATGGCCAACATCCCCGCCTACATCCGCCGCAAGCACGGGCAGGAGGCGGTCACCTACCTGCACCCGTCGCTCGAGCCGGCGCTCCGCGACACGTACGGGATCTTCGTCTACCAGGAAGACATCATGACCGCCGCCATCGCCATGGCCGATTACACCGGGCCGGAGGCGGACAACCTGTGCTACGCGATCCGCAAGAAGAAGGAATCGGTCCTGCGCGAGCACGAGGCCAAGTTCAAGGCGGGGGCCAAGAAGAAGGGGATCCCCGGCTCGGTGGTGGACCAGGTCTTCGCCGCCTTCGAACCGTTCGCCCGATACGGGTTCAACAAGGCGCACGCCACCTGCTACGGGCTGATCGCGTACCAGACCGCCTACCTCAAGGCGAACTACCCGGTCGAGTTCATGACCGCGGTGCTCAACGGCTTCCGGGAGCGCGCCGAGAAGGTGGCGGCCGTGGTGGCCGAGTGCCGGCGGCTGGGGATCAGCGTCCGTCCGCCTGACGTGCAGGCCTCCCAGGCGCTCTTCACGGTCGAGACCGATGCCTCCGGCGAGTCGGCGATCCGCTTCGGACTCACCGCCGTCAAGAACGTGGGCGAGGGTGCGATCGAGTCGATCGTGGCGGCGCGCGAGGGGCGCGGCGAGATCTCGGACGTCTCGGGACCATTCGCCTCGCTCGACGACCTGTGCCGGCGCGTCGACCTGCGGACCGTCAACAAGCGCGTGGTCGAGTCGCTCATCAAGGCCGGCGGGATGGCGTCGCTCGGGACGCCCGGGGCGCTGCTCGCCCGGCTTGATCTCGCGCTGGAGTCGGGGGCGCGCCACCAGCGGGACGTGGCGGCGGGGCAGGGGACCCTCTTCGACCTGTTCGCCGCGGCGGAGCCTGCCCCCGTGGCTTCCTCTGCCGAGCCAGCCGTGGACGAGGACGAGATCCCGCGCAAGGAGCGGCTGCGCTGGGAGAAGGAGCTGCTGGGGCTCTACCTGTCCGAGCACCCGCTGGGCGACATCGCCGATCAGCTGCCCGAGTACGTGACCGCCTACACGACCGACCTGGCCGAGGAGAGCGACCAGGCCAAGGTGACGCTGGGCGGCATCATCCAGTCGACCCGCCGCGTCATCACCCGGGCCGGCTCGACCATGCTGGTCGCGACCGTCGAGGACCTCCAGGGGAGCGTCGAGGTGGTCGTCTTCCCCAAGGTCTTCACCGAGACCGTCAACGCCTGGACCGATGACGCCGTGGTGCTGATCACCGGCCGCGTGGATCGCCGCGACGACGCGGCGCAGCTGCTGTGCGAGACGGTGCACGCCTGGGAGGACGCGGTGCGGATGGGCCCGGCCGCGTTTGCCGCGGAGCGCGACCGCCTCGCGCGCGTGCGCACGCGTCCCTCTGCGTGGTCGGGCGGCGGGAACGGGAATGGCAACGGCCATTCCGTTGCGCCGATCCCCGCGGCCGAGGCCCCGGCCTGGACCCCGCCGATCGTGCTGCCGCGCGGCGCCGAGCCGGTCGAGGCGTCGCTCGCGGTATCGGTCAGCGGCTCAGCCGCGGCCATCCCCATCCGCCCCGTCGAGCCGGCCGACGAGTCGCCCGCGCCATCGGACGCGGTCCCGGTCCGCGCCGCAGCCTCGGAGGGCGAGGTGCCGCCGCGCGGGCACGGCACGATCTCGATCGGTTTCGCGGGCGAGGTGGACCTGGAGCAGCTGCTGCCGGCGATCGAGTCGCTGACTGCCGCGATCCGCGGGCGACCCGGCTCACTGCCGGTGGTGATCAACATCCCGGTGGCGGGCGCCACCCGCCAGGTCCGGCTGCCGCTCCACGCCGAGTGGGACGACGGCCTGGGCGAGCTGCTGACGAGCGCCGCCGGCCTGCCGCTGGCCGTCACCCTGCTGGCCGTCGCGGTCGAGCCGTAGGGCGGCTGGTATCCTGCCGGCCGTGACTGTGAAGAAGCCGGTGAAGGCCGCCAAGCCGGCGCCGCGCGAGGCCGCGCCGCGCAAGGCCGCGCCGCGAAGGGCCGGCCCACCGGCGGGCGCGGATCTCGACGCCGCCATCCTGCGCCACCTGCGGGGGACCCCCAACCGGGCGCTCGACCTTGGCCCCCTGGCGGTGGAGCTAGGAGTCGACCCGATCGCGATGCAGCTCGCCGTGGAGCGGCTTCACCAGCGGCGCATGGTGGTGGCCCCGTTCATCGAGCCGGGGCGGGCCGGCGGGGCGGAGCTGACCGCGGTCGGGCTCCGCTGGCTGATCGCCCGCGAGGGCGGAACGCCGCTCGACACGCCCGTCGCGTTCCAGCCGGCGAAGGGGCGCGTCCGAGCCCAGGACGAGGCCGCGCGGCTGCCGCGCGCCCAGGTCTACGGAGTCCGCCGCTAGGCCTCGAGGAATCGCCGCAGGAAGCGCTTGGTCGCCTCGTGCTGCGGGCTGTCGAGGATCTGCTCCGGGGGCCCCTGCTCGGCGATCACGCCGCCCTCCATGAAGATGACGCGGTCAGCGGCCGCCCGGGCGAAATGCATCTCGTGGGTGACGACAATCATCGTCGTCCCCTCGTGCGCCAGCTCCTCCATCACGTGGAGGACCTCGCCGATCAGCTCCGGGTCCAGGGCGCTGGTCGGCTCGTCGAAGAGGAGCACCTTCGGCTCCATGCAGAGGGCCCGGGCGATCGCAACCCGCTGCTTCTGCCCCCCCGACAGGCGTGCGGGGTACTCGTTTCGCTTGTCGAGCAGCCCAACCTTTTCGAGATACTTCTCAGCTAGCACCTCGGCCTCCTCGCGCGCGATGCCGCGCACCCGCACCGGCGATTCGATGCAGTTTCCGATGACGCTCATGTGCGGGAAGAGGGCGAACTCCTGGAAGAGCATCGATGCTCGCAACCTGATCTGGCGAATCTGTTCCTGGTGAGCCTTGGACCGTGCCCGAAGCGGTGCGGCCTCGACGCGCAGCCCGTCAATCTCGACGGATCCGACCGTCGGCTCCTCGAGGAAATTCAGGCAGCGCAGGAGCGTGGTCTTGCCGCTCCCGGATCGGCCGATGATCATCACGGCCTCGCGGCGGCTCACGTCCAGGTCGACGCCGCGCAGGACATGGTTATCGCCGAAGTACTTCTCGATGCCACGGGCCGCGACGATCACCTCGCCGAGATGCGCTGGCACGGGCTGCCCGGGCGGATAGCCGCTCATCGATCGCCCCGCGCCATGCGCTGCTCGAGCTTCTCCTGGAAGAAGCTGAAGATGATGGTCAGGCCCCAATAGACCAGGGCGGCAATGGCGATCGAGGCAAGCACCTGGTGCTCCGACCGGCCGATCCGCTGTGCCCGCCACAGCAGCTCCCCGACCGAGATGGTCGAGATCAGGGCGCTGTCCTTGATCATCGCCACGAAGTCGTTGCCGATCGCCGGGATGACGATGCGGACGGCCTGCGGCAGGACGATGCGCCGGAAGGCGAGCCGCTCGGGCATGCCCAGCGCCTGCGCGGCCTCGCGCTGGCTGCGCGGCACCGCCTGGATGCCCGCCCGGAAGATCTCGCTCATGTACGCGCCGTAGTTGAACCCGAGCGCGATGATCCCGCAGGGGATTGCGTCCAGGATAATCCCGGCCTGTGGCAGCGCGAAGAAGATGAAGTAGATCTGCACGAGTAGCGGCGTGCCGCGCACCAGTGACACGTAGAGCGAGGCCAGCGAGTAGGCGATGGCATTTGTGCTCAGCCGTCCGAGCGCGCCCAGGAGGGCCAGGAAGACGGCCAGCACGATCGCAACCAGGGAAACAAGGACGGTGATCCCCGCGCCCTGCAGGATGTACGGACCGCTCTGGGCGATGAACTCCCAGCTGACGTCGCCGGCATTCCACAGGAAGACCCCCAGGATGCCGACCAGCACGACCCAGACGAGGATGAACTGGCCGCGGAACCAGCGACGGTGTCGCCTGCGCGAGGCCAGGATGTCGTCGAGCACCTGCGCCCTCGCGGGCTGGATGCCGGCAGCGGTCATGTGCGTGAGCCTTACGTTGCGAGCGAGCCTTAGTCCGGGCGCGGCAAGGCGTTCGTCACGCCGCGCCCGGATGCGGGGCCGTTGTTACTGCGTGGTCAGATCGATGCCGTCGAACCACTCTTCGCTCATCGCCGTCAGCGTCCCGTCATCGTGCATGTCCTGCACGATCTGGTTGACCGCGTCGACGAGCGACGCACGGTCCTCCACGTCCTTGTCGAAGCAGACCGCGAGCGGCTCGAAGAAGATCGGGTCGCCAACCTTCCGGATGGCGTAGTCATCGGCAATCGCGCCCTCGACCGTCGTGATCGAGCTGATCCAGCCGTCGAAGTCGGTGCGACCGGCGGCCCAGGAATCGGCGCAATCGATGTCAGTCGGAAGCGTGGTCGACACGATCCCCGCCGGGGGATCGGCAACAGTGCCGGCCTCGGCAGGCAGGGTCAGGGTGCCCTCCATCCAGTCGAGATAGGTGGTTGCCTCACCGACGCAGACCGTCTTGCCCGCGAAGTCGTCGATGGTCTGGATGTCCGAATCCTCGAACGTCGCCATCTGGGCTGGGGTGTAGTAGTAGGGGACCGTGAAGTCGAGGATCTCCTTGCGATCCTCGGTCACCGTGACGGAGCCCACCGCGATGTCCCATCGCTCGGACCAGCCACCGGCGACCACGAGGTCGAAGGCAGGCGTTGTGAACTCGACATCGACGCCGAGTCGCGCCGCGATCTCGTTGGTCACGTCGACATCAAAGCCCTTGTACTCGCCGGTCGCGTCGTCGATGAACGACTGCGGCGGGTAGGCCGGATCAGTGAAGGCCACGATCTTGCCCGCCTCGCACACGCGCGCCAGGTAGCCGGTCACGTCGCCGTCACAGACCTTGCCGGAGCTTGCGCTGGGGCTGGGGGATGCCGCCTGGCAGGCGGTCAGGATGAGAAGTCCGACAAGGAATGGAGCGCTGGTGCGCATGGCTCTCACGGTGCTGCCTCCGGTGCTTTCGGGTCTCGCAACAATCGAGCGGGGGATGGGAATGTGTATCACGAACGCGGGGCCGTGTCGAGGATGTCGTGGGCGCTGCTAGGATCGGCCCATGCGTCTCACCCCGCGGCGGACCCTCTTGGTGGTCGCCGTGATCACCCTACTCGCGCTGGCGGCGCTGGCGGCAGGCATGCTGCTGCGCGGCGCCCCGCGGGCGACCTTCGTCAGGGAAGAGCCGTGCCCCGAGAGCCGCTTCACGTGCATCACGCTGCGCGTGCCACGCGACCACTTCGGAGCCGCCGACGGCCCGACCTTCGACGTCACCTTTGGCCTGCTGCGCGCCAGCCAGACTCCGCGCAAGGGCGTCTGGGTCACCATCACCGGCGGGCCCGGCACCGCCGGCCTGGCATCGGCCGACAGCTACACCGATACCTTCGACCCGGCCATTGTCGAGCAGTACGACATCGTCTTCCTGGATCAGCGCGGGGTCGGCCAGTCGGAGCCGATCCAGTGCCCGGAGGCGACGCTGGCCTACTACACCACCGAGGCGCTCCCGACGCTCTCCGACGAGCAGGCCGCGGCCTTCGCGGTCGCGGCCGGCCGCTACGCAGAGGACTGCGTCGAGGAGTCGGGGATCGACCGGGCTGACCTGCCCTATTTCTCGACACGGCAGGCGGTCGAGGACCTCGAGGCGTTCCGCCTCTGGCTCAAGGCGGACAAGCTCGACCTGTACGGCGAGAGCTATGGGACCCAGTACGCGCAGACGTATGCGGCCGCGCACCCGGAGCACCTGCACAGCCTGTTCATCGACGGCGCGGTCGATCTCACCCTGACCGGCCTCGACTACTACATCGAGGACGTGAGCGCGTACGAAGAGACGCTCCTGATGACACTGGACCGCTGCACGCAGGACCCGGTTTGCAGCGCTGACGTCGACCTCGGACCGCGGCGGGGAGGCAGCGGCGATGCACTCGCGACCTTCGACGGGCTCGTCGAGCGCCTCCCGGACGGACCGATCGCTTACGACTTCGTCGACGCCAGCGGGGAGATCCAGCGCCGGACCTTCTCGCTCGGCGACCTGGAGACTGCCACGGCGGGCTACCTCGGCAGCACGGCGGATCGGATGCTGCTGCAACGGGCCATCGCGCAGGCGTCGCATGGCAACCTGCTGCCGCTGGCACGCATGCTCTACGTGTCCCTGGGCCAGGATCCCGAGACGCTGGAGGCGGTCCCCGATCCCTCGTGGTCGGACGGGATGTACTACGCGGTGCAGTGCATGGACTACGCCTATGGGACCGGCAGTGCCGCCGAGCGGGTCGCCGCCTACCTCGCGGCCGAGGCCGCAGCCAACGTGGATGCGGTGCGACTCGGCAGCATCGCGTACGAGGACCTGCCCTGCGCCTCGTGGCCCGTCCATCCGGCCAGCCAGGAGCGTCCGGCATACCTCACCGATACCCCCTTCCCGGTCTTCGTTCTGAACTCGTCGACGGACCCGGCCACCCCGTACGCCGGTGCGCTCCGCATCTTCGACCACCTCGCCGACGGCTACCTGGTGACGACGCCGGGCGGGCCGCATGTCCTCTTCGGACGCGGCGAGTCATGCCCCGATGAGCTGGTGACCGCGTTCCTCGTCGACGACGAGCTTCCGGCGGATCGGCGCACCGAGTGCGATTTCATCGGGACCCAGCCCTACGTCCCCATTCCGGCGGCTACGGTCGACGAGTACGCCACCACGCTCGACGCCCTGATCGCCATGGACGACGAGATCAACTGGAACGTCGACTACTGGGAGTGGTACGGCGACGACACGCTCACCTTCGGCTGCTGGCACGGCGGGACGATCTCCTACGAGGCGTCTGATGCCGGCTACGCGGTCGCCCTCGATGCCTGCGCGTTCTCCGCCGGCCTGCCGCTGACCGGGTCAGCCTCGATCAACGACGACGGCAGCTTCGACCTCTCCGCCACGACCGCGGGCGACTCCCAGCTCACCTACTCGCGCGACGTGGATGGGAACCAGGCGGCCACCGGTACACTGCCGCCGTGACCACGACCCCACTGGCTCGCGCGGCGACGCTGCCCTCGCGCTACTACGTCGATCCGGCCGTGCTTGAGCTCGAGAAGGAGCGCGTCTTCGGCGCGACCTGGCAGCTGGTGGCGCGCGCCGAGGAGCTGCAGCGGGTCGGTGACTTCGTGCCGGTGACGGTCCTGGACGAGCCGATCGTGATCACCCACGGCCTCGACGGCGAGCTGCGCGGGTTCTACAACGTGTGCCGCCATCGGGCTGGACAGGTGGCCCTCACGCGCGGCAACCGCAAGTCGCTGCAGTGCCAGTACCACGGCTGGACCTACGGCCTGGACGGCACGCTGCGCGCCTGCCCGGAGATGGACGCCACCGAGGAGTTCCGCAAGGAGGACTTCGGGCTGCTGCCGGTGCGGGTCGACCGATGGGGCCCGTTCGTCTTCGTCTGCCTCTCCGCCGACGCCCCGCCGCTGGCCGAGGTGATGGGCGCCATCCCCGCCGAGGTGGCGCGCGCCGGCTACGACGTGGATCGGATGCGCCTGGTCGAGCGGCGCGAGTACCTGATCGAGTGCAACTGGAAGGTCTACGTCGACAACTACCTGGAGGGCTATCACCTGCCGATCGCGCACCCGCAGCTCTTCCGCGAGCTCGACTACGACGCCTACCGCGTCGAGGAGTTCCGCTACTACTCCAAGCAGCACGCCCCCATCCGGGAGCTGAAGCCGGGCGAGGAGCTGGGGAGGGATCGGCGCTACCTGCGCACCGCGGATGGCGAGGAGGATGCCCTCTACTACTGGCTCTTCCCGAACACGATGTTCAACATCTACCAGGACAACCTCTCCTCGAACGTCATCCTGCCGATGGGCGCCGACCGCACGCTGACCATCTTCGAGTGGTACTTCGCCGAGCCGGGGACCGGCCCCGGCTGGGAGTCGATGCAGCAGACGATCGCCTTCTCCGACGAGATCCAGCAGGAGGACATCGTCCTCTGCGAGCAGGTCCAGCGCGGCCTGCGCTCGCGCTCGTACGACACCGGCCGCTTCTCCGCCAAGCGCGAGAACGGCGTCTATCACTTCCAGAACCTGGTCCGCGAATTCCTGGGTGACTAGGCGGGGCATGACCTACGACGAGCTGCTCGCGCTCGCGCGACGCTGCGAGGGCAAGACCCTCACGACGGTCACCGGCAGGGACTTCACGGTGGGGATCTACCTCGATTGCCCGTTCTTCACGCCCGCCTCGTCGGGCTACGGCCAGAGCGATGGGCGGAAGGCGGCCGAGCGCTTCCTGGAGCGCTACAACGAGATCGGCAGCCTGCGCCCGGGTGACTACGCCGATGTCACGCGGAACGCCTCATACTTCATCGGTCTGTTGCGACGCCAATCGTCATGAATCCCGGCCAGTAAGCGAGCGCGTACCACCGTGAGTAGTACAACCACACCGATGCCCCTTCCCGAAGCCGTTTTCGACCCCACTTGGCACGCCGTTACCACTCACAGTGGTGAAACAGCACGCAAACGGCGTCTCATGCGCCGTTGTACTACTCCACGTAGTAGCTCCATCTCGATCCGAGTGCCATGACCGCCGCTCCTCGCGCCGACGGGCGCCTGACCGTCGCCCTCGTCTCCGAGGTCTTCTGGCAGCCGGACGGCATCGGCCGCCTCTCCGCGACGCTCGACCAGTGCGTGGAGCGCGGCGCCGACCTGGCGGTCTTGCCGGAGCTGGCGCTCAACCCGTGGCGCCCCGCCACCAAGGTCCAGCACGACGAGGACGCGGAGCCGATGGACGGTCCCCGCGCGACGGCCCTGGCGAACGCGGCTCGCACCGCGGGGATCGGCCTGGTGGGAGGGATCATCCACAGGGATGCAGAGACGGGCCGCCGCACGAGCCGCCTCCTCGTCTTCGACCGCGCGGGAGCCCTGGCGGCGACCTACGAGAAGCTCCACCTGCCCGAGGAGCCCGGCTTCTGGGAGACGAGCCACTACGACCCCGGAACGCGGGCCCCGGAGCGGATCGACACCTTCGGGCTGCCGATCGGTGTCCAGATCTGCAGCGACAACAACCGCCCGGAGGGCTCGCACCTGCTCGGCGCGCAGGGCGTGCAGGCGATCCTGGTCCCGCGCGCATCGGAGGAGCGGACCTACCAGCGCTGGAAGATCGTGTTCCGCGCCAACGCGCTGACGAGCGGCTGCTACGTCCTGTCGGTGAACCGCCCGGATCCCGAGGAGGGGGTGCTGATCGGCGGTCCCTCGATCGCAGTCGACCCCAACGGGGCGGTCCTGCTGGAGACGACGGACAGGATCGCGGTCGTGACCCTCGACTCGAGCGTCGTGCGCGCCGCGCACATCGCGTACCCCGGCTACCTGCCGGTGCGCGCGCGCCTGTACGCCGATGCCTGGGGAGCGATCGCGGGAGGCGACGGCGAGCCGAGCTGACGGATCCGGGTCTGACCGATCCGGCGGGGGAGCGACCTAGGCGAGGGTGAAGTGCCCCTCGGCCAGCAGCTCGACCCCGCGGTAGATCCGCATGATGAACTCGCCCTTGCCCCAGCCTGTGATGAGGCCCGCTGCGTCACGGACGCGGAACCCGGCGATCATCGCGTTGGGCGTCACCTGCACGCTGCCCGTGTCGCGCGACTGCACGACCACGCCATCGGCGACGCGGGTGATCTCCTCCTGGACGGTGTTGACGGCAAAGGTCTGGTTGAGGCTGATCGAGTGGGCGAAGCCGGCCCCGGCCACGAAGGTCGTGGTCGGGTTGGTGATCTCGCGCGTGTCCGAGTTCAGCCCCGTGCCGAAGGTGATCGTGCCCGGCAGGGCGGGCGTCGGTGCCACGCTGGGAGCCAGGCTCTCCGCGATGCTCGGAGCCTCAGAGATGGAGGGGAGCGGCGTCGGCGACGGGGTCGGTGAGGCGGTCTCGACGGCCACGTTCGGGGCGGGCGGCAGGAGGCCGGCGAAGAAGAGCCCCAGCCCGATGGCGAGCACGATGGCGCCCAGCGTGCCGCCGATCGAGATGAGCGAGGCCTGATCGGTCGGAAGGATTCCGCGCGGGCCGCTGGCCGGGCCCCCGCCGGGGCGCAGCTGGAACCCGCACTGGCGGCAGACCTGCGCCCATGAGGGGTTGGCGTGGCCGCAGTTGAAGCACTCGATGGTGTCGCCGCTCATCGGGCCAGAGCCTAGCACGCAGGCGGCCGCCGGCGGTGAGAACGCCGACGGCCCTTTGGACGACCCCGCAACGGGCCGTCCGCGGGCGATGCTAGCCGATCACGTGGTGCCGGGGCGCACCGACATATCCACACCAGACGCCAGCAGACCGCTGGCCGGTGGTACGCTGGTACTGGTAGCGCCCGGTACCCGGGTACTACCATATCGTTCAGGCGTCTTCGCCCAGATCCGTTCGCTACAGGGAGACCGATATCGTGAGAAGGATCCTCGCACCCATTGCAGCATTGGCACTGGTTCTCTCCATGGCCGGCATCGCGATCGCGTGGCAGCAGCCCACCCTGACCGCGCTCTGTGCCCCGGATGCGAACCACTTCGCGTGGAAGATCCACCTCGCGAACGAGAGCGACTTCGAGCTGGACGGCTCATTCGACTCCGACTTCGACCCGCTCACCATGGCCGACATCGGCGCCGGGGATGAGGCATTCGACGAGCTCGACTTCGGCTCCTCGGGTGACCACGAATTCACCACGCCGCGCGGCGGCAGCACCCTCTACGTCCGCTGGTCGAGCGACCACGGCTCCAAGACGGACGCCGCTGCGAACGAGGAGCTGTGCGAGCAGCCGTCGGTCGAGCAGTCGGTCGCGGAAGAGTCCGAGGACGAGTGCGCTCCTGACGATCGACGCCAAGCAGGATGAGCAGGGCGGCGACGAGTGCGAGTCCGCGGCCGAGTCCGTTCCCGGCGAGCAGTCGGTCGAGGCCGGCACCGGCACGCCGGCCGGCAGCATCCCGAACACGTCGCTCGACAGCGACGGCTCGAGCCCACTGCCAACCATCCTCTTCAGCCTGGTGCTGCTGGCGTCACTCGGGACGCTCGCCTACACCAACGTGAAGGTCGTCACCAACCGCAACCGGTAGGTTCGCGACTCGGTACTCCCTGGGGACGGGATGGAGGTTCGCCTCCATCCCGTTCTTTTCATGCCCGGGAAGCGGCGAGATTGGTGCCGGAGGTGGGAGTCGAACCCACACGAGCTTGCGCTCACCGGATTTTGAGTCCGGCGCGTCTGCCATTCCGCCACTCCGGCGCGGGGAGGGTGATGGTACCCGCGTCGCGAGCGGCACGGTGAGAAGCGTGGCGAGCAACCGGCTAGGCGCGCACCTCCTGGCGCATGAAGCGGATGTAGCCGATCGCGAAGCAGATGACCGTGAGCGCGACCAGCGCGACGACGTGCGGCCACACCAGCAGGAGGCTCTGGTCCAGGGAGAGCAGGCTCGGGATCTGCTGCTGCGCCTGGGTCAGCTGGCCGAGCGTGGCCGGGACGTTCGTCGAGGTCAGCGAGGGATTGAGCAGGACCGATGACGCCTCGGCATAGAGGGTCGTCGGCAGCAGCCGCAGCACGAACGCGTGCAGCTGGTAGAGGCCCAGCGCCTGGTCCACGGCGGTGCTGTTGGTGATCGGGGCCAGGGCGCCGAGCAGCAGGTTGAGCAGGAATCGGCCGAACATCGCGATCCCGAGCCACGCCCCGAAGCCGACCAGCGCGGCCGTCGCGGCCCGCTGCACGACCACCGAGAGGAGCAGCCCAAAGGCGAGCCAGACGGCGACGTAGGTCACCGTCATGCCGAACCACACGATCAGGCGCAGCACCTCGGATCCGGCGGGCACGATCCCCAGCCGAAGCAGCCCGAAGCCGGAGATGAGGAGCACGACCGAGGCGAGGACCAGCGTGATCGCCCCCAGCGAGGCCACGAACTTGCCGTTGATCACGTCGTCGCGGTGGATCGGCTGGGCCACCAGCCGCGGCAGGGTTCCCTGCGAGCGCTCGCCGTTGACCGCGTCGAAGGCGAAGGCGATCCCGAGCAGGGGCGCCGCGAGTCCAATGAAGCCCTGGACGCTGACGTCGAGCCCGAAGAACGAGACGTCCTGCGGTCCGATGATGAAGAGCGCCACGAAGACCGCCTGCGCGCCGCTCACCTGCGACGCGAGCGAGTGGATCCGCTCCGTCGCGAGGAAGAGCGGGATCCCCGCGGCGAGGCCAAGGACCAGGAGCAGCACGAAGAAGCGGACGCTGAGCACGTGGTCGGCGAACTCCTTGCCGGCGACCACCAGCCAGCCGTTGCGCGGAATGCTCACGGGCGCCTCGGCCGCGGTCACGCCACGGCTCCGGCGGGCGCCGCTGCGACGGGCGCCGGGCGCAGCCCGGACTGGTGCAGGGCCGCGCGGTAGATCTCGTCGAGCGAGGACTGGGTCGAGCGGATGGCGGTCAGCCCCAGCGACTCTCGGGCGGCGGCGGCGAGGACCGCCTCGCGCACCTGGCGCCCGGCGTCGGCGGGTCGCACGGTGAGCGTCCACGGGTCCGCGGCCCCGGCCCCGGCCTCGACGCGCTCGACCTGCGGGATGGCCGACAGGATCGGCGCGATCCGGTTCGCCGCACCGGTCGCCTGCTCACCCTCGAAGGTGACCTCGACCTGTCCGGTGTCATTGCCGAATCGCGCGGCCAGCTCCGGGACGGTGCCCAGCCCGATGAGGCGGCCGGCGGCGAAGATGCCGACCCGGTCGCAGACCGACTGCACCTGGGTGAGCAGGTGGCTCGAGAGGAGCACGGTGACGCCGCGCTCGCGCACCAGGTCGCGGAGGAGCTGGAGGATCTCGACCACGCCGATCGGGTCGATGGCGGCGGTCGGCTCGTCGAGGATCAGGATCTCCGGTCCCTTGATGAGGGCATCGGCGATGCCGAGCCGCTGGAGCATGCCGCGCGAGTAGGTATCCGCCCGGCTGTCGCCGCGGTCGGTCAGGCTGACCTGGTCGAGCGCCGCCTCGATCCGGGCCTCCGCCTCGTCGCGCCGCAGGCCGTTGAGGCGGGCGGTGTAGCGCAGGTTCTGGCGACCGGTGAGGTCGCCGTAGAAGCCGACGCTGTCGGGCAGGTAGCCGACCTGGCGCTTCACCCGCAGCGCCTCCCGGGCCGGGTCGAGCCCCATCACCCGGGCGCTGCCGGCGGTCGGCTCGGTCAGCCCCAGCAGCATCAGGATCGTGGTCGTCTTGCCCGCCCCGTTCTGGCCGAGCAGCCCGAAGATCTCCCCGCGACGCAGCTCGAGGTCGAGGCTGTCGACGGCGACCAGATCCCCGTAGCGCTTGGTGAGGCCCGCGGCGACGACCGGCGGCTCGCTCACCGCCGCCCGTACCGCTGGAAGACCCACCACAGGCCGAACAGCACGAGGGCGATGAGCGCCAGGCCGACGAACCCGAAGAGCGGCGAGGTCTCGATCGTCATGCGGATCTCGACCGATTCGTTGGCATCGGCCGTCCGGGCCTGATAGGTGACCACGTAGTCGCCGGCGATCGCGTCGTTCGACGGCACGAGGGTGGCGGTGATCGTCCTGCTCTCCTTCGCCGCGATGGTGTCGATCGTGTCGGACGGGTCGAAGGTCACCGTCCAGTCGGTGGGCGCGGTGGCGGAGAGGACCACCTGCTGGACCGGCTGCGTGCCGTCGTTACGGATCACGAGCTGCTGAGAGATGGACCCGCCCGCCGACCCGGAGTTGCTGAGCCGCCCGTCCGGGGTCGTGAGCGCCAGGGCGTTCGTGCCGGTCACCCTGACCGTCAGCTGGGTATCGAGCGTCCGGTCGCCGACCGTGGCCCGCACGTTGATGGGGTAGGTGTCCGGGACGACGTCGACCGGTGGCTTGGCGGAGACCGAGACGGCGGAGGTGGCGCTGGCCTTGATCACCGCGCTGGCCGCCTGGGCCTGCCCGGTGAGGGTGGCGTTGACCTCCCACCCGCTCGGGCCGACGGCCGTGACGGCGAAGGTCAGGTCCTCCGCGCTCTCGTTGCGGAGGGTCAGGTTGAAGGTGAAGGTGCTGCCCGACGCGCCCTGCAGCGACGGAACGTCGCTGCCCAGCGTTACGTCGCCGGCCATGGCGGCGTTCACGGTGATGAGCAGCGGCAGCTCCGCGCGAACGCCGCCTGCGACGCCGGCCACCGTCAGGTGCGACTCGCCGTCGGTGGCGGTGGCGGGCAGCTGGACCTCGAGGCTCACGTTCGCCGTGCCGGCCTCATCGGTCTGGACCCCGGTGACGACGTAGCCTCCGCCGCGCAGGGTCGCCTTCCAGTCGGCCGGGACACCGCTGACCGAGACCGCGACCTGCTGGTGGGCGCTCGCGGTGACGGTGATGGCGAAGGTGACCTTCGCGCCGGGCGCGACCGCCACCGCGGGATACGGCGTGGTCAGGCCTGGCCCTGCTGCGATCGCGGCGGGGGCGAGCCCCAGGGTCATGGTCAGCAGCCCGACGGCGGCGAGGGCCCGCGCTCGGCGGTGGCTGGCGACGGACGGGAGGGCGCGACGGGTGCGCCCACGGCTCGGCAGGATCGCCACTCGGACTCCTTCAGGCATCACGTGCTATTCCGCGTCGGATCGGCGCAATGAGCAAGGTAGTCGCCGCGCGCCAGTTTGCAAGCAATGCGCGGACAACAGATTGTTGAGATCGGTGAACCGATGCGCCCTTCAGGCGGCGGAACGCCCTCCGTCGGGGTGCTCGATCCGGAAGACCGGATGCTCCTCCACGCCCGGGACCCCGGCGAGGAACCCGGTCAGCGAGGGGCCGATCGCCGTGCGGTAGGCCGCCAGCACGCGGTCATGCTGCGACCCGATCACCTCGACCGCGCGGAACGGCTCGATGCGCCCGTGCATGCGCAGCTCCCCGCGCCCGGCCGCGCGCAGGTTCTGCGCCCACGAGGTGTTGCCGCGCCCGGAGACCAGGTAGCGGGCGCCCTCGAACTCGAACGGCCCGCCGATCGGCACGGTATGCGACGTCCCGCTCCGCCGACCGCGCACCGTCAGCGCCGGAAAGAGACCCACGCGCAGCACGACCGGATTGACGAGTTCGATCGTCCAGCGGGGCGTGCGGATCGAGGGGAGCCGCGGCGTCTTCATCGGTCCGGCCTTCCGTGCGTGAGCCACGCGCCCACTCTCCCGACAGCCGGGCGCGGCGGCCAGATGCCTTTGTCCCGAACCGCGGGGCCATTCGGTCCCTCGGCGACGATGTGATGATAGGAAGCACATGCCCGCTCCCGACCCCGCCCGACCGGGCTCCCGCACCGCGCCGCTCCCCGACGAGGAGGCGGTGGTGGCCCGTGCCTGCGCGGGGGATCGGGCCGCCTTCACCCAGCTGATGGAGCACTACCAGTCGGCCTGCTACGGCCTCGCCTGGCGCCTGCTCGGCGACCCCGACCAGGCGGCCGATGCGGCCCAGGACGCGTTCGTGCATGCCTACGACGCCATCGCGAAGTACCGTGGCGGCCTCTTCCGCTCGTGGCTGCTGCGCATCACCGCCAACGCCAGCTACGACATCCTGCGGCGCGCCCAGCGGCGCCCGACCACTGCCCTGCCGGACGCGGACGAGGGTGAGGCGGAGCTGCCCGACCCGGGTGCGGCGGACCCGGAGGCGGAGGCCGGCCGCTCGGAGCTCTACCGCTACCTCGACGCGGCCCTCCGGCTGCTGCCCCATGACCAGCGCGCCGCGGTCGTGATGTGCGACGTCTACGGGATGGATTACGGGGAGGTGGCCGCGGCCACCGAATCCGCGCTCGGCACGGTCAAGTCGCGCATCCACCGCGGCCGCCTCCGGCTGCGCGAATTGATGGCCGAGCACCGGGAACTGTTCCTGAACGAGCCGCGTCTGGACCGATGACCATGCACCACACCATGCATCCCGACGACGAGCGGCTCGCCGCCTACGCCAGCGCCGACCGCGAGGCCGTCGCTGACCGCGAGCTGGCGGCCCACCTGGGCACCTGCGAGCGCTGCCGGCCCATCGTCGACGAGCTGGCCATGCTGCGCGATGCGCTCGCGCTCCTCCCCGATATCGCTCCCTCCCGTCCCCTGCGCCTCATCCCACCCGTTGCCGAGCCCGCCGCGCGCCGCCCCGGCGCGATCGAGTGGCTCCGGCGCCTCGCCGCTCCCGCCATGGCTGCCGGCGCCGGGCTGGTGCTGGTCGGCGCGGTCGGCGCCTCGGGCGTGGTCAGCCAGCTGAGCGGCAAGGCCGGCGACAACGCGGCGATCTCTGAATCGGCGTCGAACGCCGCGGGTGCCCCGGACCAGGGTGGCGCCCACAGTTCGCAGGTGCCCGCCATGGTCACCGATGGCGAGTTCACCGGCCGCACCGACGACCCGCGCAGCCAGACCGGCGAGGACTCGTCGGCTCCCACGCCGACGCCGGGTGAGCAGGCATTCGAGACGGAGCGCGCAGCGGCCGAGCAGCCGTGGCTGACGCTGCTGATCGCCGGGTTCGGCCTCTTCGGGATCTCGGCGATCCTGCGCTTCTCCCTGGCCCCTCGCGCCGGCTAGGCGAGCTTCCCGGCCACCACCGCGACGGCCAGCAGCGCCAGGAAGACGACCGCCACGATCAGCGCCGCCCACCCCGAGTCGCGGAAGGTCCGCGGAACGCTTTCGAGCGGCTGCGGGCGGCGCGTCGGCGGGATCGGCACCTCACCGGGCTGACGCACCGTCCTGGGTGCCGCCCGCGTCTCCGCCGCCGTCGCGCGCCAGGACGCCCAGGTCCGGGTGGTCGTGGGCTGGGCCGGGCGGATCGGACGGCGGGAGGCGGCCCAGTGACCGCTGCTCGGCGTGCCCGCCGTCGGGTGAGCGGCGTCGTAGGTGGCGCGACGGGTCGTCGACGAGAGGATCGCCCACGCGTCGTTGACGAGCTGCATCTGGGCCGCGACCTGCTCATCGGGGTGCAGATCGGGGTGAAAGCGCTTGGCCAGGCGCCGGTGCGCGAGCGCCACCTGCTGGTGGCTCGCGTCGCGCGCGATGCCCAGCACGGCATATGGGTCGGCGGGCGTCTCCCTCGGCATTGCTGGGGATTCTAGGCGGCGAGCCGACCCGGGAGGCGGCTCCTTGATCGGTCTAGACTCCGGCCATGGCCGAACGTCGACCGATCCTGATGCTCATCGACGGGCCGAGCCTCGTCTACCGCGGCTATTTCGCCCTGCCGCCGCTCACCATGTCGGATGGCGCCCTGGTCAACGCGGTCTTCGGCTTCCTCCAGATCGTGCTGCGGGGCATGCAGGACCTGAAGCCCGACTACGCCATCGTCAGCTTCGACCTCGGCAAGCCACAGTTCCGATTCGACGCCTATCCCGATTACAAGGCCGGGCGCCCCTCGATGCCCGACGACCTGCGCTCGCAGTTCCCCATCGTGCGCGAGGTGGTGACGATGATGGGGATGCCGATCCAGGAGCTGGCCGGCTTCGAGGCCGATGACGTCATCGGCAGCCTCGCGCTCCAGGCGGCGGCGGCCGGGGTCGACACCTACATCGTCTCCGGCGACCTCGACGGCCTGCAGCTGGTCAACGACCACATTCGGCTGCTGACGACCCGGATGGGGGTCGCCTCCACCGTGATCTACGACGATGCCAAGGTCGACGAGCGGTACGGGCTGCGGCCGGACCAGATGCTCGACTACAAGGCGCTCAAGGGTGATACCTCCGACAACATCCCCGGCGTCCCCGGGGTCGGGGAGAAGACCGCCATCGCCCTCCTCCAGGAGTTCGGATCGCTCGACGCGATCTATGCGCGGCTCGACGAGGTGAAGGGCAAGCTCCGCGAGCGGCTCGCCGAGCATCGCGAGTCGGCGTTCCTCTCGCGCCAGGTGGGTCGGATCGTCACCGACCTGCCGGTGACGCTCGACCTGGAGGGGTCGCGCACGGGTCGCTATGACCGGCGCGCGGTGGCGCAGCGCTTCCGCGAGCTCGAGTTCCGCTCGCTCATCGATCGGCTGCCGCCGTCCAGCATCGCGCCGAGCGGCCACGACGCCCCGGAGCGCGAGACGAAGGGCGGGCTCCAGCTCTCGCTCGACCTGCTCGGCGGCGGCACGGCCCACGCCGCCTCGTCCGCTGCCGCGGCCGAGCCAGCGGCTCCCCGGGTCGCCCCGGACCCGCTGGTCGACCCCGGCGGGGCGATCGAGCACGTCGACCCGCGCATTCCCCGCAGCGAGGGCGACCGCGTCGAGCTGGAGGCGTGGCTGGCGGCCCACGGCGAGAGCGTGGGCCTCGGCTGGGCAGCCGGGCCGGGGCGGCCGCTGGAGCGGGCGCTCCTGGGCATCGCCTTCGCCGGCGAGGACGGGTCGTGCTGGTACCTGCCCCTCGGCGCCGATGCGGGGGACGGGAGCGCCTGGCTGCCGCGCTGGCTCGCCCGCGCCGATCGACCGTTGATCGGGCACGACCTCAAGCAGCTGGTGATCCTGCTCGCGCGGATCGGCACGGCCCTGCGTGGTCCGGCCTTCGACACGCTCGTGGCGTCGTACATGCTCAACCCGGCGCTGCGCGCCCAGACCCTCG
The DNA here is from genome assembly GCA_963782015.1 of uncultured Chloroflexia bacterium. GTDB lineage: Bacteria > Chloroflexota > Limnocylindria > QHBO01 > QHBO01 > CF-167. The sequence continues at coordinate 132,382 of CAWAHY010000001.1, read as the reverse complement.
ACGACCTCGCCGCCAATCGCTACACGGCGGAGCTGCCGCCCCGCCCGATCAGCGGCGAATCGGGCGCGGAGGAGGCGGTCGTCGCCCGGCGTGCGGCGGCGGAGGCCCTGACTGCCCTGCTGGTAAAGCCCGCGCTCGAGACGGAGATGGGGGAGGCGGGGCTGGCGAACCTCTTCACCGAGGTCGAGATGCCGCTCCTGCCGGTGCTGGCTGGGATGGAGCTGGCGGGGGTGCAGATCGACGGGGCGGTGCTGGGCGCCATGGCCACCGAGTTCGGGGAGCAGCTGGCCGGGCTGGAGACGCGGATCTACGAGCTGGTCGGGCATCCCTTCAACATCGGGTCGCCCAAGCAGCTGGAGCAGATCCTCTTCCACGAGCTGGGCCTGGCCGCCACCAAGCGCACGCGCACCGGCTACTCGACCGACGCATCGGTCCTGGAGGAGCTGCGGGACAAGCACGAGGTGGTGGCGCTGATCCTGGAGCATCGCCAGGTGGCGAAGCTCAAGTCGACCTACGTCGACGCGCTGCCGCTCCTCCTCGACGCCGAGGGCCGGGTGCACACCACCTACTCGCAGGCGGTCGCGGCCACCGGGCGCCTCTCGAGCACGGATCCGAACCTGCAGAACATCCCCATCCGCACGGCCCTGGGCCGGCGCATCCGGCGCGCCTTCGTGGCGCCGCCCGGCAAGCTGCTGCTGGCGGCCGACTACTCGCAGGTCGAGCTCCGGATCCTGGCCCACGTCTCGGGCGATCCGGGGTTGAAGGCGGCCTTCGCGGCCCACGAGGATATCCACCGCTCCACCGCCGCCCGGGTGCTGAAGCTGGCGCCCGAGGAGGTGACCTTCGAGCAGCGCAGCATGGCCAAGATGGTCAACTTCGGGGTCGCCTACGGGATGAGCGACTTCGGCCTGGCCGATCGGCTGCGCATCCCGCGCGAGGAGGCGCACGCCTTCATCGCCGACTACTTCGCGGCGTACGAGGGGATCCGGCGCTACATCGTCGAGATGAAGATCCTGGCCCGCGACCAGGGGTACGTCTCCACCCTGCTCGGCCGCCGCCGCTACATCCCCGAGCTGAGCGCCCGCAACCCGTCGCTGCGCCAGGCGGGGGAGCGGATGGCGATCAACATGCCGATCCAGGGGACCGCCGCCGACGCCATCAAGATCGCGATGGTCAAGCTGGCGGCCGCCATGACGGAGCGCGGCATGCGCTCGCGGATGCTGCTGCAGGTGCATGACGAGCTCGTCTTCGAGACCGATGAGGCCGAGCTGCCCGCCCTCGCCTCGCTCTCCCGGGAGGTGATGGAGGGGGCGCTCCCGCTCGACGTGCCGCTCACCGTGGACCTCAAGGTGGGCGCCGACTGGGAGGGGATGGACCGCCTGGAGCCGCTCCCCGATGGCGGCTGGCGCCGCCTGGCCGTGGCCGAGCCGCCGGAGATCGACGAGCCGGTCCTCGCGGAGGTCGGCGGCTGACGCATGCCGGAGCTTCCCGAGGTCGAGACCGTGGCGCGCGACCTGCAGCGCTGGGTGGCCGGCGCCACGATCACCGACGCTGAGGTGCGCTGGGAGCGGACGATCCGCCATCCGCAGCCGAGTGACCGCTTCGTCGAGGAGCTGCGCGGCGCCACCATCCGCCGCGTCGGGCGGCGGGCCAAGAGCGTCCTGCTGCACCTGGCCGACGGGCGGGTGATGACGGTCGCGCTGCGCATGACCGGTGCGCTGATCGTCGCCGCGCCGGGCACCCCGGACGATCGGTACGCGCGCGTCGTCTTCCGGCTCGCCGACGGGCGGGAGCTGCGCTACCGGGACGTCCGCAAGTTCGGGCGGATCGGGCTCTGGGAGGGCGGGGGAGTGCCGCGCGCTTCGAGGACGGCTCGTGGGAAGCGGCGGGTTGGCGAGCGGCAAGCGCCGTACCGGGTCGGCGACGTCTTCGCCCGCCACGGCCCGGAGCCGCTGGCCCGTTCCTTCAGCGCGGAGCGCCTGGCGGCGCGGCTCAAGGGCAGGTCGGCGCGGCTCAAGACCCTCCTCCTCGATCAGTCGTTCATCGCCGGGGTCGGCAACATCTACGCGGACGAGGCGCTCTGGCGCGCGCGGCTGCACCCCTTGCGCGCCGCCGACACGCTCACGCCGGTCGAGGTGCGGCGGCTGCATCGAGCGGTCCGCGCCGTCCTGCGCCAGGGGATCGCCAACCGAGGGACGAGCCTGGCCGACTACGTCGGGGCGGACGGCGAGCCGGGCGACAACGCGGAGCGGCTCTCCGTCTACCAGCGCACCGGGCAGCCCTGCCTGCGCTGCGGGCGCGAGATCGCGCGGATCGTGGTCGGCCAGCGGAGCACGCACTTCTGCCCGCGCTGCCAGCGGTTGCCGGAATCGGGCTCTTCGTCATGAAGGTGATCGGCCTGACCGGGAACATCGGCTGTGGCAAGAGCGCCGTCGCCGGCATGCTGCGCGACCTGGGGGTGGCCACCATCGACGCCGACGCGGTGGCGCGCCAGCTGCGGACCAACGACGACGTGGTCCGCCGCCGGATCGAGGCGCGCTTCGGGACCCTCGACGCCGCCGTCCTGGCCGAGATCGTCTTCACCGACACGTCAGCGCTGGCCGACCTCGAGGAGATCCTCCATCCTCCGGTGCGCGACGAGGTCCGCGCCCGGCTCGCCGAGCTGATCGCGGCCGGGGCACAGGTCGCGTGCATCGAGGCGATCAAGCTGCTCGAATCACCCCTCCGCGACCGCTGCGACGAGACGTGGGTCGTGCGCTGCGACGAGGCCGACGCGCTGGCCCGCCTTGCGGCGCGCGGCATCAATGAGGCAGGCGCGCGGGCACGACTCGCCAACCAGTCGCCCCAGGCGGTCAAGCTCGCCGCCGCAGATCGGGTGATCGACGGTTCGGCACCGCTGGAGGAGACGCGACGGCAGGTCGAGGCCGCCTATCGGGCCTTGCTGGCAGTTCGCTAGAATTCACTCTCGCCCCCCAGTCGTTCGCCACGAGGCTCCCGATCCGCATGCCCGACCTCAAGGTCCACGCGCCGTTCGAGGCGACCGGCGACCAGCCGACCGCCATCGCCGCGCTGGTCGACGGGCTGGAGGCGGGGCTCCGGCACCAGGTCCTGCTGGGGGCCACCGGGACCGGCAAGACCTTCACCGCGGCAAAGGTGATCGAAGCGGTGGGGAGGCCGACGCTGGTGATGGCGCACAACAAGACGCTCGCCGCCCAGCTCTACCAGGAGTTCCGTGAGTTCTTCCCCGACAACGCGGTCGAGTACTTCGTCAGCTACTACGACTACTTCCAGCCGGAGGCGTACCTGCCCCGGTCCGATACCTACATCGAGAAGGACTCGTCCCGCAACGACGAGATCGACCGGCTGCGGCACAACGCCACCCGCGCCCTCTTCGAGCGACGCGACGTGATCATCGTGGCGTCGGTGTCGTGCATCTACGGCCTCGGCGCCCCGGTCGACTATGGCGCGACCGTGATCAACCTGAAGGTCGGCGGCCATTACCGCCGCGACGGGATCCTCCGCCACCTGGTCGACCTCCAGTACCAGCGCAACGACGCCGCGCTCGCGCGCTCCCGCTTCCGGGTGCGCGGCGACGTGCTCGAGGTCCAGCCGCCGCACGGCGAGTACGTGGTGCGGGTGGAGCTGTTCGGGGACGAGGTCGAGCGGATCGTGGAGGTCGACTCGCTCACCGGCGAGGTGCTGGCGGAGCGGCGAGAGGTCAACTTCTACCCGGCCAGCCACTACGTCACCCCGCGCGACAAGCTGCTGGCGGCGATCGACAAGATCGATGCCGAGATGGAGGAGCGCGTCACCTGGCTCTCGGGCCAGGGACGGGAGCTGGAGGCCGCGCGACTCCGTCAGCGGACCGACTTCGACCTCGAGATGATGCGCGAGGTCGGCTACTGCTCGGGGATCGAGAACTACAGCCGCCACCTGGCCGGACGGGAGCAGGGCAGCCGGCCGTGGACCCTGATCGACTACTTCCCGACCGACTTCCTGCTGATCGTGGACGAGAGCCACATCACCGTGCCGCAGGTGCACGGCATGTACAAGAACGATCGGACCCGCAAGGAGATCCTGGTCGACTTCGGCTTCCGCCTGCCGTCGGCGCTCGACAACCGGCCGCTCACCTTCGAGGAGTGGGAGGACCACCTCAACCAGGTCGTCTACATGAGCGCCACCCCCGGGCCGTACGAGACGGAGCGGGCGCAGCGGGTCGCGGAGCAGTTCATCCGGCCGACCGGCGTCGTCGACCCGCAGATCACCGTCCGCCCGACGGCGGGCCAGGTGGACGACCTGCTGGCCGAGATCCGCGACACGGTGGCGCGGGGGGAGCGGGCGATCGTGACCACCCTCACCAAGAAGATGGCCGAGGACCTGGCCGACTACCTCGCCGAGCTGGGGGTCAAGGTGCAATGGCTGCACAGCGAGGTGGACACCCTGGAACGGGTGGAGATCCTGCGCGACCTGCGGCTGGGCATCTACGACGTGCTGGTCGGGATCAACCTGCTGCGGGAGGGGCTCGACCTGCCCGAGGTGACGCTGGTCGCGATCCTGGATGCCGACAAGGAGGGCTTCCTGCGCTCGGGCGGCTCGCTCATCCAGGTGATCGGGCGGGCGGCGCGGAACATCGGTGGCCGGGTGATCATGTACGCCGATCGAGAGACCGATTCGATGCGCGCCGCGATCGACGAGACGACCCGCCGACGCGAGAAGCAGACCGCCTACAACCTCGAGCACGGGATCGTGCCCGAGACGATCATCAAGGAGATCCGCGACATCAACTCCGGCCTGCGCCGCGTCGCGGAGGAGCGCACCTCGCTCGACGTGGACGGCAAGGAGCCGGCCGAGCTGGCGTCGATGATGAGCCGGCTCGAGGCGCAGATGAAGGAGGCGGCGCGCAACCTGGAGTTCGAGCGCGCCGCGGCGCTGCGCGACGAGATCCTGCAGCTGCGACGCCTGCGCGAGGAGCTGGCCGCCGCGCCGGGGAGCATCCCGGCGGAGGTCTATGCCGCGGCCGCCGAGGCGGGGGAGTTCGGCGGGGAGCCGGGCCGGCGCGCCCCGCGTGAGGTGTTCAGCACCGCGGCGCGGCCGAACATCATCGCGGCCGGCTCACGCCGCCGCCCGCCGCGCCGCCGGCGGCCCTGAGGCTCGCCACGTGGCCGGCACCATGCCGCACGCCATCTTCGTCGAGACGGGACTCGACGGCGGTGCCACCGTGGCCGCCTACGCCGCCGAGCTGCCGGGCTGCGCCGTCTTCGCGCCGACCGACGAGGAGGCGACCGCCGAGATGCCGCGTCGGGTCGGCCGCTTCGTCGACTGGCTGCGCGCGTCCGGCGAGGAGGCGCCCACCTTCGTGGGCGACAACTGGTACGAGGTCGAGCGCGCCGCCGCGGCCGGAGGCGAGCGCGCCTCGTTCAGCCTGGACGACCTGCCGCCGAGCGCCGAGGAGCTGCCGCGCCTCCTGCGCTGGCTGGAGCTGGCCCGCGAGGCCCTGGCCGATGCGCTCGACGGCATCGACGAGGCCGCCCCGCCGCGCGCGCTGGAACGGATCGAGCGCCAGGATCGCGCCCTCGCCGGACAGCTCGGCGGAGCAGACGGCGCCGGGCGCGACGAGCGGTGGACCGATCGACCGCCTGTACGCCGCGCGGGACGCGCTGACGGCCGCGCTCGAGGCGGGGGGCGCCACTGCCGACGGCGTACGGCGCGCGATCCGGCTCGCGATCGCCGATGACCTGCGCCTCGCCGACCGGCTGCGGGGAGCGGGCGGCTGACCCGGGCAGGCCCCGTGAATCGCGAGACCCGGATCGGGGTGGCCCTCGTCATCGGGCTCGGCCTCTTCGTCTTCGGGATGCTGGTCGTCGGGTCGCTGGGCGAGGTGCGTCCCGAGCTGACCGAGTACCCGGTCGGCGAGATCCTCTCGGAGTCGGACGTTGCCGCGCGCCACGGCAGCGCCGAGCTACGGATCGTGGGCTGGTACGCCGAGCTCAACGGCGACTGCGCCGGCGACGACGGGGGCGTCGACGCGACCGTCGCGTGGCTCCAGCGCGACTGTCCGCTCCGGGTCCTGCTGCGGGAACAGCCGAGCGAGGACGTGAGCCAGGCCGAGCTGGAGCGGGATGGCCTGCGGCTGGCCGCACCGGACGGCCGTCCCTTTCCCTCGCGGGCAACGCCTGGCGGGGCGAACCTGCGACTCCAGCAGCTCGTCTTCACGGGACATTTCGACGATCCGGCGGCGGCGAGCTGCGTCCCGGATCGGCTCGCGCGATGCAGCACCACCTTCGTGGTGAGCACCTACGACGGCCTGCTGCGCTAGCCCACAAACAGAACGGGCGTTCGCATCGGTCTGATATCATCGGCCCGATGCCCTCCGATCGGATCGTCGTGCGCGGAGCGCGCGAGCACAACCTCAAGAACCTCGACGTGGAGATGCCGCGCGACCGGCTCATCGTGATCACCGGCCTGTCGGGGAGCGGCAAGAGCAGCCTCGCCTTCGACACGATCTACGCCGAGGGGCAGCGCCGCTACGTGGAGTCGCTGAGCGCCTATGCGCGCCAGTTCCTGGGCCAGATGGAGAAGCCCGACGTCGACCAGATCGACGGCCTCTCACCGGCGATCAGCATCGACCAGAAGGGGGCGAGCCGGAATCCGCGCTCCACGGTCGGCACGGTCACCGAGGTGTACGACTACCTCCGCCTCCTCTTCGCCCGGATCGGACGGATGCATTGCCCGGTCTGCGGCCGGGAGATCGCGCGCCAGACGGTCGAGCAGATCGTCGACCAGCTCTACGACCTGCCGGAGGGGACCCGCCTGATGCTGCTGGCGCCCCTCGTCCGCGATCGCAAGGGCGAGCACGAGAAGCTGCTGGCGGGGGCCAAGCAGGCGGGCTTCGTGCGCGTCCGCGTCGATGGCGAGCTGCGCGAGCTCGACGAGGAGATCACCCTCGACAAGAAGTTCAAGCACTCGATCGAGGTGGTCGTCGACCGGCTGGCGGTGCACCGTACCGATGAGAACGGTGCCGAGCGGCCCGATGCCTCGCGCATGGCCGATTCGATCGAGACCGCCCTGCGCATGTCGGACGGGACGCTGCTGGTCCACCTGCCCGACGACGGTCCGAAGGGGAGCGACCGGCTCTTCAGCGAGCGCTATGCCTGCCCCGAGCACGGCGGCAGCTTCGAGGAGCCGGCGCCGCGCAACTTCAGCTTCAACTCGCCGCACGGGGCCTGCCCCTCCTGCACCGGGCTCGGCAGCCGGCTCGAGATCGACCCGGGGCTGGTGCTGCCCAACCCGGCGCTCTCGCTGTCACAGGGCGCGGTGGTGCCCTGGCGCCGCATGGTGGCCACCGCCTCGTGGTTCGCCACCATCCTCGACGCCGTCGCCGACCGCTACGGCTTCCGGACCGATACGCCCATCGGCGAGCTCAGCGAGGAGGCGCGCGAGATCCTGCTGCGCGGCAACCACGGGGAGCGGGTCGACGGTCAAGTATCGGTCCAGGCAGGGGACCGAGCACTCCTTCAACACGACCTTCGAGGGGGTGCTGCCGAACCTCGAGCGGCGCTACCGCGAGACGAGCTCCGAGATGATGAAGACGGAGATCGAGCGCTACATGACCACCCGCCCGTGCCCGACCTGCGGTGGGATGCGGCTCAAGCCGGAGTCGCTCTCGGTCACGGTCGGGGAGCGCAACATCATCGAGACCACCCGGCTGGCGGTGACCGATGCGCTGGCCTGGTACGCCGGCCTCTCCGAGCTGCTCACCGATCGCGAGAACCAGATCGCGCGGCAGGTGCTCAAGGAGATCCGCGCGCGGCTCGGCTTCCTGGTCGACGTGGGCCTCGACTACCTGACCCTCGACCGCGCCAGCGGCTCGCTCTCCGGCGGCGAGGCCCAGCGCATCCGGCTGGCGACCCAGATCGGCTCGAGCCTGATGGGCGTCCTCTACATCCTCGACGAGCCGTCGATCGGGCTGCACCAGCGCGACAACGCCCGCCTGATCGCGACGCTGGTGCGGCTGCGCGACCTCGGCAACACGCTGATCGTGGTCGAGCACGACGAGGAGACGATCCGCTCGGCGGACTGGGTGATCGACATCGGCCCGGGGGCCGGGGAGCACGGCGGCGAGCTGATCCATTCCGGGCCGCTCGACGAGCTGCTGCACAGCCAGCGCTCGATCACCGCGGCCTACCTGCGCGGCGATCGCTCCGTGGCCGTTCCGGCGCAGCGCCGGCGTGGGAGCGGCTCGTGGCTGACCGTGCGCGGGGCGCGGGAGAACAACCTGCGCGGGATCGACGTCGCCTTCCCGCTCGGCCGCTTCGTGGCGGTCACCGGGGTGAGCGGATCGGGCAAGTCGAGCCTGGTGACCCAGATCCTGTACCCGGCGCTGGCGGCGCGGATCTGGAACGCGCGGGAGCGGCCCGGTGCGCACGACGGGATCGACGGGATCGACCAGGTCGACAAGGTGATCGAGATCGACCAGAGCCCCATCGGCCGCACGCCGCGCTCGAACCCGGCCACCTATACCGGGCTGTGGGCGCCGCTGCGCGAGCTGCTCGCCGCAGTTCCCGAGTCACGCCTGCGCGGCTACGCGCCGGGCCGCTTCAGCTTCAACGTCAAGGGCGGGCGCTGCGAGGCATGCGAGGGAGCCGGCATCGTGCAGATCGAGATGCACTTCCTGCCCGATGTCTACGTGCAGTGCGAGGTCTGCAAGGGGAAGCGCTACAACCGGGAGACACTCGAGATCCACTACAAGGGCCGCAACGTGGCGGAGATCCTGGAGATGACCGTGGACGAGGCGCTCGGCTTCTTCAGCGCCGTGCCGTCGATCCGCAACAAGCTCCAGACCCTCCACGACGTGGGGATGGGCTACATCCACCTCGGGCAGCCGGCGACGACCCTCTCCGGCGGCGAGGCGCAGCGGGTCAAGCTGGCCACCGAGCTCTCGAAGCGGGCGACCGGCCAGACCCTCTACATCCTCGACGAGCCGACCACGGGCCTCCACTTCGACGACGTGGCCCGCCTGCTCGAGGTGCTCGGGCGCCTGGTCGAGGCCGGCAACACGGTCGTGGTGATCGAGCACAACCTCGACGTCATCAAGAGCGCCGACTGGGTGATCGACCTCGGTCCGGAGGGCGGCGCCGCGGGCGGGGACCTGGTGGCCGCCGGCACCCCGGAGGAGGTCGCACGCACGCACGCGTCCTACACCGGGCGGTACCTGCGCCACGTGCTGGGAATCGGCGGCGACGCGCCGGCCAGGCGTCCCCGCCGTCGCGAACCGGCAGCCGTCGCGAGCTGATGCCGACCCGCGCCGAGGCAGTGGCGCTCCTCCACGAGTGGAACGCCAACCCCTCGCTCCGCAAGCACGGCCTGCTGGTCGAGGCGGGGGTGCGCGGCTACGCGGCCGACGACGGGCTGGACCCTGAGGCGGTGGAGCGCTGGGGGATCGCGGGACTGCTCCACGACCTCGACTACGAGCGCTTCCCTGACGCCGCGACCCACGGCGCCGTGGCGGCCGACGCGATGGCGGAGCTCGGCTATCCGCCGGAGGTGGTCCAGGCCGTGCGGACCCACAACGACGCCCTGGGCATCCCACGGAGCAGCCGTCTCGACCACGTCGTCTACGCGTGCGACGAGATGGCCGGCTTCCTCGTCGCGGTCGCCCTGATGCGCCCGTCCCGCCGGTTGGCCGATGTCGAGCCCGCCAACGTGCGCAAGCGGATGAAGGACAAGGCCTTTGCCCGGGCGGTGCCGCGCGAGATGCTGCTGGCCGGCGCCGCGGAGGTCGGGCTCGAGCTCGACGAGCACGTGACGCGCATGGTCCGCTACCTGTCGGTCGTCGCGCCCGAGGTCGGGCTGTAGCCCATCTCCTCCAGGAAGCGCGACGGACGCGCCGGGTCGAAGGCCAGCACCAGGCGTCGCGTGGCCCGCGTCAGCGCCACGTAGCCGAGCCGTCGCTCCTCCTCGAGCGCACGCTGCGGGTCGGCGGCGCCGAGCAGCGCGCGGCGGTTCGGGAACCGCTCCTCCTCGAAGCCGATCAGGACCACGGTCGGCCACTCCCGACCTTTCGAGCCGTGGACCGTCACCAGCTCGATCGGGGCGCCGGGGTCGCGCAGGGCGGTGAGCCGTTCCAGCATCCGCTCGCCGGCGGCGAGGAAGCGGTCGAGACGCGTGAAGGCTGCGGCCCAGCCGAGCAGGGCGTCGAGCGCAGCGTGGTCGTCGTCGCCCAGGGCATCGTCCCCGTCGCCGCGTCGCCAGCCGCGCATCGCGCGCAGCCGCGCCAGGGCCGGCAAACGGAGGGTCCATCGCCGGCAGGCGGCGAGCCGCGTCGAGCAGGACGCGCACCGGCTCGGACTCGAGCGGCGTGGCCAGCGTCGTCGCGTGCCGTTGCTCCGCGCGCAGCAGGGCGAGCGCCACCGGGGTCAGCTCCGCCCGGGTGCGGGCGAGGATGCAGCAGCCGCCGCCCGTGGCCTCGGCGGCCGCCAGGCTGGCGAGGCGATCGGGCCAGTCATGCTCGGCGGTGGCGATCATCACGATCGAGCCCGGCTCGGCGCCACGGTCCGGCGCCGGGTCGATCCGCTTCTCGAACCGCTCGGAGTTGACCTCGATCAGGCGTCGCGACGCCGCCACGACCGGTGGCGGGCAGCGGTAGTTGGTGGCGAGCTGGACCCGGCGCGCGTCGGGGTAGAGCGCCGAGAAGCCCAGGATTCGGCGCACGTCGGCCAGGCGCCAGGCGTAGATCGTCTGGTCGTCGTCGCCGACCACGAACAGGTTCCGCTCGGGCTCGGCCAGGAGACGTACCAGTCGAAGCTGGGCGGCATCCACGTCCTGGAACTCGTCGACCGCCAGGTGGCTGAAGCGCGCCTGCCATCGGCGGCGGATCGCCGGATCGTGCTCGAGGAGGTCCACGGCTCGCACCACCAGGTCGTCGAAATCGATCGCGCTGCGCGCGGCCAGGAGGTCCGCGAAGAGGGCCAGCGCCGGCGCGGCCGCTTCGGGCGGGGATCGCCCCTCGATCTTCCAGGCGGAGAGGAGCGTGTCGAGGGTGGCGGCATCGGGCACCGGCGCCTCATCCGCCCGGTGCCCCGCGAGCAACCGACGCCGCGCCGCTCGGAGCAGCGGCAGCCGGTCGGCAACCAGCCGGACATGCAACCCGGTGTCGAGCAGGATCTGCCGCGCCAGCGCGTGGAGCGTGCGCACCTCGATCGCCTCGGCTCCCGGCAGGCGAGGTCCGAGCCGCGACGCGATGCGGCTGCTCAGCTCGCCGGCCGCCTCGCGGTTGAAGGTCACCACGGCGATCCGCTCCGCCGGCACACCCCGACTCAGCAGGACGCCGAGGCGGGCGATGAGGGTCGTCGTCTTGCCGCTGCCGGCGGGCGCGATCACCTGCGCCGGTCCGTCGGGCAGCGTCGCCGCGGCGCGCTGCTCGGGGTCGAGGGCGTCGAGCAGCGGAGCGACGATCCCCGCGGCAGCGTTGGCGACGGCCATGCGCCCTAGGATCCGGACGCAGCCTTACCGGCGCATGATCGGGCGCTTATCGGGCTATCCTGTCGCCGCTCGCTTCACGCATGGGGACCGCTCGCCGAACCGATGACCTGCCGATGAACCGGCGCGACCGCCGGCAGAGCCACGCCACCGAGACGCCGCGCGCGCGCCGGATCCGGGAGGCGGCCGAGCGCGATGCGTCGCTTCGCGCACGGGGCATCGATCCGCTGGCCCAGGCGCGCCGATCCGCCGAGCGGGGAGGCTCCCGTCCGCCGCGACGACCGCGGAGCCTCAAGCGCACGCTCATCTTCCTGCTCCTCATCCTGCTGCTGGGTGGCTGCACGGGCGGCTGGCTCCTCTGGCAGCGCGTGGCCGCGTTCAACGACGAGGTCAGCTCGGCCCCGTCGCTCTCGTCCTCGCTCCTCGGTCCGCTGATGGGCAGCGAGCGGGTCAACGTGGTGATGTACGGGTATGGCGGCCCGGAGCACAAGGGCGGGACCTACCTCGCCGACTCGATCATCATCATGTCGATCGACCCCCACACGAATACGACGACGATGATCCCCATCCCGCGGGACTTCTGGATCCAGGGGCTGCCCGAGATCCCCCACAACGCGAAGATCAACGAGGCGTTCGCCGACGGCTACGTGCGGGGTGGCGTGGCCGAGGCGGGCCGGGCCGCGACCGTCGTCCTCGCCAAGGTGACCGGCCTGAAGCTCGAGCACTGGATGGCGATCGACTTCACCGGCTTCAGGACGATGGTCGACACGGTCGGCGGGGTGGCCATCGACAACCCGGTCGCCTTCGGCTACACGTGGTCGGAGCCGAACTTCAAGGCAGGCACCTGGGACGGCGGCTATTTCAACGCGGGCCCCCTCTTCCTGGATGGAACGCGGGCGCTCGACTACGCGCGGACCCGCTACACGAGCGTGCCGGCCGAGTCGAGCGACTTCGCCCGCTCGGTGCGCCAGCAGCGGGTGCTGGCCGCGCTCCGCACCAAGCTGGGCAGCGGTGGCCTCGGCTCCCTCGGACCGGGGCTGGCGATGATGGACGCCCTGAAGGGCCAGATGAAGACGGACCTGTCGGCGATCGACCTCGCCCTGCTGTCGGGCCACCTCGGGGCCGATCGGCGCATCGAGCTGACCGAGGGCGTGATCCTGGAGGCGACGAGCAACACCATCGGGCAGTACATCCTGGTCGTCATCGGGCGCAGGGACGGGAACGACTACGCGCCGCTGCAGGCCTACCTGCGGGCCGAGCTGGAGCGCCCCATCGCGACACCGACGAGCAGCGCCGCTCCCTGAGCCTTGCGCTCGTCCCCGCGGCCGGCTCGTCCCGTGCGTCGCTAGCAGGCCCGCGGCCGGGTCTGGTGTTGCTGGGTGAGCCACATCAGGCCTGGGGTGGTCAGAACTGGCAGGACATGAGCCGAATCGGGCGGCATGTCCTGATAAGGACTCACCCGGCGATCCCGTGCCCGGTGGCTCGCCGACGATGGGTGCTTTCCACACCTAGAATCGGCCGATGACCCCCGACGACCCGCGCCACGGGCACCTGCGCACCGTCCTGCGCCAGCTGCCGCTCGCCCCCGGCGTCTACCTGATGAAGGGCGCCGATGGTCGGGTGCTGTATGTCGGCAAGGCCGACCTGCTGCGCCATCGGGTCCGCTCCTACTTCGGTTCCAAGGTCGGCCTCGATTCGCGCATCGTGCGCATGACCGCCGAGGTGGCCGATATCGAGTACATCGTCACCGACACCGTCAGCGAGGCGTTCCTGCTCGAGTGCAACCTGATCAAGGAGCATCGGCCCCGCTTCAACATCCGGCTCCGCGACGACAAGAGCTATCCATTCGTGAAGATCACGCTCGGCGAGGACTTCCCGCGGATCGTCCGCACCCGAAAGCTGAGCCGCGACGGGAGCCGCTACTTCGGGCCGTACGCCTCGGCCTCGAGCGTCGACGAGACGCTCAAGCTGCTGCGCAGGATCTTCCCGTTCCGGACCTGCAACCTGGAGATCCCCGAGGGGAAGCGGGTCCTCGAGCGGCCGTGCCTCCTCTACTACATCAAGCGCTGCCAGGGGCCCTGCATCCAGGCCATCGAGAAGGCCGAGTACCGAGCCACCATCGGGCGCATCGTCGACTTCCTGGAGGGGCGCCAGGAGGGGATCGCGGACGAGCTGCGGGACGAGATGGAGGGGCACTCGTCGGCGCTCCGCTACGAGCAGGCCGCCGTGGCGCGCGACAAGCTGCGCGCCGTCGAGCGCACGATCGAGCAGCAGAAGGTGGCCGCCTACAGCCGCGCCGAGCAGGACGTGATCGGGATCGCCCGCGAGGAGGGGGAGGCCTGCCTGCAGCTGTTCGTGATCCGCAACGGCAAGATGATCGGGCGCGAGCACTTCATCGTCGAAGGGGCGCGCGACGTCACCGACGGCGAGGTGCTCGGCTCGTTCCTGCAGCAGTACTACGCGGCCGCCGAGCGCCCGCCGCGCGAGGTGGTCCTGCCGTTCGCGCCGGCGGAGGCCGATGCCCTGGCGACCTTCCTGGCCGACCGCCGCGGGTCGCGGGTGGCGCTCACCGTCCCGGAGCGCGGCGACAAGCGACGGATGGTGGCCCTCGCCACCCAGAACGCGGTCGAGGCGCTGGCGCGCGAGCGGGCGGAGTGGCTGGCCGACGCCGGGAAGCGCGACGAGGCGCTCGAGGAGCTCGCCACGGCGCTGGGACTGGGCAAGGCGCCGGAGCGGATCGAGTGCTACGACATGAGCAACATCGGTGGCACCAGCGCGGTCGGCAGCATGGTCGTCTTTGCCAACGGCCGTCCCGAGCCGCGGGAGTATCGCCGCTTCCGGATCCGATCCGGCGAGACGCCGGACGACTTCCGGATGATGGCCGAGGTGATCCGGCGCCGCTTCTCGCGGGCTTCGCGGCTGCGGGCGGAGACGGGCGCCCTGTCACTGGCCGCGGTGGGTGCCGACGAGTCATTCGAGGGACCCTCCGATGAACCCGACGAGCCCGATGCGCCCACGCGCGGCGCAGCCGCGCGGGATGTCGGCTGGGCGCTGCCGGACCTCGTCATCGTCGACGGCGGCAAGGGGCAGCTCTCCGCCGCGGTCGGGGTCCTGCGCGAGCTGAACCTGGGCGAGGTGCCGATCGCCGGGCTGGCGAAGCGCTTCGAGGAGCTGTACGTGCCCGGCCGCCCCGACCCGATCGTCCTCCCGCGCAACAGCCAGGGGCTGTACCTGGTGCAGCGCCTCCGCGACGAGGCGCATCGGTTCGCCATCACCTATCACCGCTCGGTCCGCGGCCGACATGCGCTGGCAAGCGTCTTCGACGAGGTGGAGGGGATCGGGCCGGTGCGCAAGAAGGCGCTCCTCAAGCGCTTCGGCAGCGTGCGCCGCATCCGCGAGGCGTCGGTCGACGAGCTGGCCGAGACGCCCGGCATCCCGCGTGAGGTGGCCGAGCGGCTGAAGGGGCACCTCGCCCGCGAAGGGATGCTCGCCTGATGCCCGCCGCCCAGCCCCGCCCGCCTTGCGAGCCCATCTGAGCGTGCCTATACTGGCCCGGCCCGCCGCAAGAGTGCGGCGCGTTTGGTGTCTGCGGCAGCCGCGACGACCGGAGCGAGAGGTTCACCTGGCCGACACATGACCTGGCGCCGCACCGCCCCGTGGGTGATCCTGATCACCCTCCTGCTGGCGATCTTCATCGACCTTCCCCGACAGACGCTCGGCCTGACGTGGCTGCCCTCCAACGTCCTCGGCAAGGAGCTGAAGACGGTGCTCGGGCTCGACCTCCAGGGCGGGATCCGGGTCACGCTGCTGGTCGTCCCGCAGACCGGCCAGGCGGTCACCGACGAGCAGGTCGAGACGGCGCGCAACATCATCGAGCGCCGCGTCGGCGGGCTGGGCGTCTCCGAGCCGCAGGTCCGGACCGAGGTGAGCGGCACCGACCGCCGGATCGTGGTCGAGGTGCCGGGCGTCACGAACGAGGACCAGGTGCGCAGCCTGGTCGGCTCGACCGGGCAGCTGCAGTTCATCGATCCCAAGGGGCAGACGCTCACCGAGAACCAGGACATCCGCGCGCTGATCGCGGCGGGGACCGTCGCGGTCCTCTTCGACGGGGGTCAGATCGACCCGGGCAGCGTCCAGCCGGGCACCAACAACGGGCAGCTCGGCGTGGAGTTCACGCTGCGCAGCGAGGGCTCCGCCACGTGGTGCACCTTCACCACGAACAACGTCAACAAGCCCGGCCCGATCGCCCTCGACGGTCGCGTGATCACCACGCCGAACATCATCTCCGCGATCTGCGCGGGCACCACGATCATCACGGTGGGGGCCGGCCAGGCGGCCGAGGTCGAGCGCACGAACCTGTACAACACCCTGCGCTTCGGCGCGCTGCCCGTGTCGCTCAACGAACAGGGGGTGGAGAGCGTCGCGCCGACCCTGGGTGCCGACTTCCTGGGCCAGGCCCTGGTGGCCGGGGGCCTCGGCCTGCTGCTCGTGCTGCTCTTCATGGTGGCCTACTACCGGCTCCCCGGCGTGCTCGCGGCCGGGGCGCTCGTCTTCTACTCGCTCGTCACGTACGCGGTCTTCCGCCTCATCGGCGTGACGCTGACGCTGGCCGGCGTGGCCGCCTTCATCCTGTCGATCGGCATGGCGGTCGACGCCAACATCCTCATCTTCGAGCGGATGAAGGAGGAGATCCGCCTGGGCAAGACGCTCGGCCCGGCCATCGAGGCCGGGTTCAACCGCGCGTGGTCGAGCATCCTCGACTCGAACGTCAGCTCGATCCTCGTCGCCTCGTGGCTCTACTGGCAGGGGACGACCGTGGTGCGCGGCTTCGCGCTGGTGCTGATCATCGGTGTGCTGATCTCGATGTTCAGTGCCGTCACCGTGACGCGGACGATCCTGCGCATGGTGGTGCGCACGAACTGGGGCCGGCGCCTCGAGCTCTATCACGTGGAGCGCTGACGCGATGTACGACATCGTCGGCAAGCGCAACTGGTACTTCGCCTTCAGCGCCCTGATCACGATCCCGGGCCTGATCTTCATCATCCTCGGCGGCCTGAAGCCGTCGGTCGACTACACGGGTGGGACGGTCTGGCAGGTGCGCTACGCCGATGCGCCGAGCGCCGCCGAGGTGCAGGCGGCGCTCGTCGAGCTGGGCCACCCCGAGGCCAAGGTGCGCGACGCGGGCGGCGGCTTCCTGGAGATCCGCACCGACCCGATCGACCTGCTGCCACCGACGACCCCCGCGCCAACGCCGACGCCGCTGCCGTCGGGGGTGACCCCGTCACCCTCCCCCAGCCCCAGCCCGACGCCGAGCCCGACGCCGACCCCCAGCCCCAGCCCCACGCCGAGCCCGACGCCGGTCGGGACGCCGACGCCGTCGCCGACCCCCAGCCCCAGCCCGACCGCCACGCCGCCTCCGGTGATCCCCGGCACGCCCTTCGACGACCTCGAGAAGGAGCTCATCGCGCGCTTCGGCGCGGGGGAGCCGCGGAGCATCACGACCGTGGGCCCGACGGTCGGCTCGGAGCTGATCCGCAGCTCGATCATCCTGATCGTGATCGGCGAGCTCTTCATCCTCCTCTACCTGTGGGCGCGCTTCGGGTTCCGCTACGGCACCGCCGCGATCGTGGCGCTGCTGCACGACGTGATCGTGGTGGTCGGCATCTTCGCGATGCTCGGCTACTTCTTCGGCCTGGAGTTCGACGCCCTGTTCGTGACCGCGCTGCTGACGATCATCGGCTTCAGCGTGCACGACACGATCGTGGTCTTCGACCGGATCCGCGAGAACCGGGTGCGGCACGCTGGCGAGCCATTCGGCGCCATCGTGAACCACTCGATCCTGCAGACCCTCGGCCGCTCGATCAACACCAGCCTGACGGTGGTCGTGACGCTGACCGCGCTGCTGCTCCTCGGACCGGCGACGATCCGAACCTTCACCCTGGCGCTGCTGATCGGCGTCGTGAGCGGGACCTACTCGTCCATCTTCAACGCCAGCCAGCTGCTCGCCGCGTGGTACGAGTGGGACACCGCGCGCAAGGCCCGAGCCCTGGCCGCCGCCCGGAAGGCTCCGCGCCCGGCTGGTCGCTAGCCGCTCCCACCCCGATAACGGGCCGATACGCCGGCGGTAATCGTCACGCGGCTACCATGGCCGGGTGATCCTGCCGCGCCTCGAGTGGCTCCTCCCCGCACCGGTCCCGGAGCCTCCGTCCTTCGCCGGCTTCGGTCGACCGGTGGCCACCCTGCTGGCCCGCCGCGGGTTTCGTGACGACGCGCAGCTGGATCGCTTCCTGCATGCCGGCGAGGCGTCCCTGCACGACACCTCGCTGATGGCCGACGCCGACCTCGCCCTCGACCGGATCGAGCGAGCCATCGAGGCGCGGGGAGCGGATCGCGATCTGGGGCGACTACGACGCGGACGGCATGACCGCGGTGGTGGTCTGGGTGCTGGCCCTCCGCGCGCTGGGGGTCGAGCCGCTCCGCCACGTGCCATCTCGGCTCGCCGAGGGATACGGCCTCTCCCTGGGCGGACTCGAACGCCTGCGCGCCGCGGGCGCGAGCCTGGTGATCACCTGCGACTGCGGCGTCGTGAACGTGGAGGAGGTCGAGGCGGCGCGCCGGCTCGGCATGGACGTGATCGTGACCGATCACCATCTTCCGTCCGGCCCGCTGCCCGCGCGCGGTCGCGGTGGTCGACCCGCACCGGCCCGACTGTGCCTATCCCGATCCCGACCTGACCGGGGCGGGGATCGCCTTCAAGCTGGCGTCCGCGCTGCTCCTGCGGCGCGGCCGATCGGCGGCGGACCTGGCGGGCGTGGCCGCCATCGGCACCATCGCGGACATGGCACCCATGACCGGCGAGAGCCGCGCCATCGTGCGGCTTGGCCTCGCGGAGCTGGCGACGACGTCGCGGCCGGGGCTGCGGGCGCTGCTGGCCCGCTCGGCGGAGGTGCCGACGGAGCCGACCGCCCGCGACCTGGCCTTCGGGGTGGCGCCGCGGATCAACTCCGCGGGCCGCATCGCGGACGCCGAGCTGGCGATGTCGCTCCTGCTCGAGGACGATCCGGAGGCGGCCGAGCGGATCGCCGAGCAGCTCGAGCGAGGTGCACCTCGAACGCCGCGCCATCACCACCGCCACCATCGAGGAGGCCGCGCCTCGTGGCCGCCGCCGCCCCGGGGGACGGGCCGCTGGCGATCGCGGGCGAGGCCTGGGCGCCGGGCGTGCTGGGCCTGGTTGCGAACCGTCTGGTGGAGTCGCTCGGGCGACCGGTGGCGGTCGCGGCGCCGGTCGACGATGAGCTGCGCGGCTCGGTCCGCGGCCCGGCCGACTTCCACGTGGCGCTCGCGCTCGAGGCGTGCGCCCCGCACCTCCTGAAGCGTGGTGGGCACCCCGCGGCGGGCGGCTTCAGCCTGCGTCGCGTCGACTGGCCCGCCTTCGTCGCCGCCTTCGCGGCCCTCCCTCGACCCTTCCCGTCGGACCCCGGGCGCGCTGCGCTGCGCGCCACCGCCCTGGAGATCGACCTCGTGCTGCCGGCCGCGCACCTCGGCTGGCCGCTGGCCGAGGAGATCGCGCGGCTGGCGCCCTTCGGCCCTGGCCACGTCGAGCCGCTGCTGGCGGTCACCGGACTGCTCGTCGCCGAGGCTCGGCGAGTCGGGGCGACCGGGGACCACCTCGCCCTTCGCATGCGGCGCGGCCCGGAGGTCTTCGACGCGATCGCCTTCGGGATGCCGGTCGACCGACCGCTGCCGGAGCCCGGGACCGCGATCGACCTGGTCGGCACCCTGGAGCGCGACCTGTTCCAGGGGCTGCCGCGCCTGCGGATGCGGGTGGTCGATTACGCGGACTCGGCCGCGAGTCCGCTGCTCGCGCGCCGCGCCGCCTCGACGGTCTCCATCGCCGTCGGTCCGGCTGCCGCGGTCACGACCGCGACATGATCGACCGCCCACCGCCCCTCGACCGCCTGCGCGCCCGGATCGCGCGGCTCGGCGCCCCGCTCTGCCTCGGGATCGACCCGCATCCCGACTCGCTGCCGGACGAGCTCTCCCGCGACGTGGCCGGCATCGAGACGTTCGCCCGTGGCCTCCTCGAGGCGGCCGCCGAGCACGCCGCGGCGGTCAAGGTCAACGTCGCCTTCTTCGAGGCCTTCGGATCGGCGGGCTGGGCCGCACTCGAGCGCCTCGTGGGCGACCTCGCGGCCGATCACTTCCTGCTCCTCGACGCGAAGCGGGGCGACATCGGCTCCACCGCGGAGCGCTACGCGGCCGGGCTCTTCGGCCTGCTCGGGGCCGACGCGGTGACGCTCTCGCCGTACCTGGGCGAGAACGCGATCGAGCCATTCCTCGAGTACCCCGGCCGGGTCGTCTTCCTCGTGGTGCGGACCAGCAACCCGAGTGCCGGGCGGCTCCAGGACCTGCCGGTCGGTGGCGCGCCGCTTCACGAGCGGGTGGCGAGCTGGGCCGCCTCCACGTGGCCCGACGGACGGGTGGGCCTGGTGGTCGGGCGCCACCGCCCCCGCCGAGCTGGTCCGCCTCCGTCACCTCGCACCCGGGCCAGGCTTCCTGGTCCCGGGCGTCGGGGCGCAGGGCGGGGATCTCGCGGCCGCGCTGGCGAACTGCCACGGGAGCGTCGCGCCCGGCCTGGTGAGCATCTCGCGTGGCATCGCGGCCGCGTCCCGGGGCGACGATTGGCGCCAGGCAGCCGCGGCATCGGCCCAGGCCTGGCTCGGTCGGATGCAGGAGGCCGGTGCTACACTGCCGGCCTAGCGTCGCCAGTGAGGAACCGCGAAGCACATGGGACCCATCGGTTGGCCTGAGCTCATCATCCTGCTCGTGGTCGTCCTGATCGTGTTCGGCCCTGGCAAGCTGCCGGACATCGGCAACGCCATCGGAAAGGGTGTGCGCGAGTTCCGCAAGGCGTCGAACGACCTCGAGAGCTCGATCCGCGGAGAGCCGAACAAGGCCGCCCCGCCCCCGCCCGCCGAGTCAGCGACCGCCGGCGACGCACCCGAGACGAAGTAGCCCGTCCACTCGCCCGACCGCGGGGGAGCGAGCGGCCCGTGGCGTGCCCCGTGCCCGCTGAACGAGTGAGGCATCCATGACCGACGAGGGGCCCACCATGAGCCTCATCGAGCATCTCGAGGAGCTGCGCCGCCGGCTCATCGTCATCGTCATCGCGGTCCTGCTCGCCGCCGTCGCCGGATTCGTGGTGGCGGGGCCCGTCCTCAAGCTGCTGCGCGCCCCGCTCCCGGACGAGTTCAGCACCCTCATCTTCACCGGTCCGGCGGACGCATTCGGGGTGCAGCTCAAGATCGCCGGCTTCCTGGGGATCGCCTTCGCGATGCCGGTGATCCTCTTCGAGGTCTGGCGCTTCGTGACTCCGGGCCTCACGGCGCGGGAACGGCGCTTCATCTGGCCGGTGATCCTGGCGGCGATGATCCTCTTCGCGCTGGGGGTGGTGATCGGCTACGTGATCATCCCGTATGCGCTGAACTTCCTCCTCTCCTTCGGCGGGGACACCCTCACGCCGCTCCTCACGGTCGACAAGTACGTCGGCTTCGTGACGACGATGATGCTGGCCTTCGGCCTGGTGCTCGAATTCCCGATCGTGCTGATCGGCCTGGCCCGGGTCGGGATCCTGACCCATAAGCGGCTGGCGGCCCAGCGGCGCTGGGCGATCGTCACCATCGTGCTGCTCGCCATCGTGCTCACCCCGGGCGGCGACCCCATCTCGCCGCTCATCCTGTCGGGGGTGATGTTCCTCCTGTTCGAAGGGTCGCTCCTGGTCATCCGCCTGATCCGGCGCTAGGACCGATGGCCGCCGCTCCGCGCGTCCTGCTCCTGACCGATCCGGCCATGGCGCGGCACCGTCCTCCCGGTCACCCCGAGCGGCCGGAGCGCCTCGACGCCGTCGCGGCCGGCGTGGCCGAAGGCGCGGCCGGCGCGGGAGCCACCCTGGAGGAGCCGATGGTCGTGGCCGCCGATGCGGTCACGCTGACCCGGCTGCACCCCGCCCCGTACCTCGACCTCCTCGACGATGCGGCGCGCCAGGGGGGAGGCTGGATCGACGCCGACACGCACATCGGCCCCGACTCGATGCTCGCCGCGCGGCTCGCGGCGGGAGCGACGGTCCAGGCGGCCCTGGCCGTCGCACGGGGAGAAGCGGCGGTCGCCTTCGCGGTGGTCCGTCCGCCCGGCCACCACGCCCGCGCCGAGCGCGCGGCGGGCTTCTGCCTCCTGAACAACGTGGCGCTCGCCGCGCTCGCCCTGCGGGGTGCGGGCCTCGCCCAGCGCATCGCGATCCTCGACTGGGACGTGCACCACGGCGACGGGACGCAGGCCATCTTCGATGCCGATCCGGACCTGTGCTACGCCTCGACCCACCAGATGCCGCTCTTCCCCGGGAGCGGGGACGCCGCGGAGCGCGGGCAGGGGCCCGGGCTCGGGTCCAAGCACAACGTCGCCCTCGCGCCGGGGAGCGGGGACGAGGCGTTCGTCGCCGCCTGGGTCGACCGCCTGCTTCCCGCCGTGGCGGCCTTCGCCCCACAGGCGATCCTCCTCTCGGCTGGCTACGACGCCCATCGGCACGATCCGCTCGCCGAGCTGGAGGTCACCGCAGAGGGGTACCGGCGCGTGGCGCAGGCGCTCGGCAGCCTCGCGCGCTCGCTGGGTCTCGGCGGCGTCGCGGTGACCCTGGAGGGCGGCTACGACCTCGACGCCCTGCGGGAGAGCAGCTCGGCCACGGTGGCGGGCCTGCTGGCCGGCCTGGCCGGCACCTGAGGCTATACTCGATCCCGACCGGGCGAGGAGGAGGGCGCATGGCACGAGGAGCAGGTCCCGCCGCCCCGGCGACCGTCCCGCGGACCCGCGCCGAGGCTCCGCGCCACGCGACCCGGGCGCGCGGCGACGGGCACGTGGTCGTCATCAGCGGCCTGTCGGGCGCCGGCAAGAGCCAGGCCAGCAAGCTCTTCGAGGACCTCGGCTACTACTGCGTCGACAACCTGCCGCCCGATCTCCTCGACCGATTCCTGGCGCTGCGCGACGCCGACCCGGTCCGCTACCGGAACGTGGCGCTGGTGCTCGACATCCGGGCCGGCGACCCGGCTCCGGCGATCGAGCAGGCCCGCGCCGCGCTGCTGGCCCGCGGCCTCCCGATGCAGGTCCTCTACCTCGAGGCGAGCGACGCGGTGCTGGTGAGCCGCTTCAGCGAGACGCGGCACCGGCACCCGCTCCAGACGCGCAGCGGGGTGCAGGCCGGGATCCTGCTCGAGCGCGAGCGACTGGCGCGGACGCGCGAGCTCGCCGACCACGTGATCGACACCAGCGGCCTGTCGATCGGGCAGCTCAAGGAGCGCCTCTTCCGCCACGTCCCCCGCGACAGTGCCGCGGACGAGCTGCTGATCGACATCCTGACCTTCGGCTTCAAGTTCGGGATCCCGATCGACGCCGACCTCGTCTTCGACGTCCGCTTCCTGACCAACCCGTACTACGTGCCCGATCTGAAGCCCCTGTCCGGGCTCCAGACCCCCGTCCGCGACTACGTGCTCGGACAGCCGGAGGCTGGCCGCTTCCTCGAGCTGGTGGTGGAGCTGCTGGAGCTGACCGTGCCGGCGTATCGGTCGGAGGGCAAGACGCGCCTCACCGTGGCGCTCGGCTGCACGGGTGGATACCACCGCTCGATCGCCCTGGCCGAGGAGCTCGCCGAGCGGCTGCGCGATCTGGGCGGCGTCTCGGTCGCCGTCTTCCACCGGGAGCTGGAACGATGAAGGGGCCACGCATCCCGCGCTGGCTCTACCCCGGGATGCATCTCAAGCGCTGGCTGGTGCTCCTCTTCTTCGGGATCACGGTGCTGGGCCTCGGCGCCGCCATCCTGCTGATCGACTGGTACCGCGGCCTGCCCGACGACTCGTTCATCTTCGTCCTGACCGGCGCCGGGCTCGACCGGCCGATCCGCGCCGTGATCGTGGCGATCGGCGGGGTGGCGCTCACCGCGATCGGCGTCTGGGGCCTGATGCGGAGCATCGTCTCGCCGTTCGTGACCCGCGGCGACTCCGTGCTCGAGGTGCTCTACACCAAGCGCTACCTCGCCCGCGGGCCGCGGATCGTGGCGATCGGTGGGGGGACCGGCCTCTCCACCCTGCTCCGCGGGCTGAAGGGCTACTCGGCCAACATCACCGCCATCGTCACCATGACCGACGACGGCGGCAGCAGCGGGCGCCTGCGGCAGCAGCTCGGGATCGCGCCGCCCGGCGACATCCGCAACTGCATCGCCGCCCTGGCCGATGCCGAGCCGCTCATGACCCAGCTGATGCAGTACCGCTTCCCGCCGGGGTCGGGGCTCGACGACCACGCCTTCGGCAACCTGTTCATCGCCGCCATGACCGCGGTGACCGGCGACTTCGAGGAGGCCGTCCGCGAGTCGAACCGCGTCCTCGCCGTGCGGGGCCAGGTCCTGCCCGCCACGAGCGTCCCGCTCACGCTGGCCGCCACCCTCGAATCGGGCAAGCGGATGAGCGGGCAGGTGACCATCAGCAGCGCCGACGAGCCGATCGCCCGCGTCTCGATCGAGCCGCCCGACGTGCGCGCCAACCACGAGGCGATCGAGCGGATCCTGGAGGCGGACCTCGTGGTCGTGGGGCCTGGCAGCCTCTTCTCCAGCGTGCTGCCGAACCTGCTCATCAGCGACATCCGCGATGCGATCGCCGCCGCGGCCGGGATCCGCGTCTACGTCTGCAACGTCGCCACCCAGCCCGGCGAGACCGGCTTCTACACCGCCGCCCAGCACCTCGAGGCGCTGATCGACCACGTCGGCGACGACCTCTTCGACTATGTCCTCCTCAACGACAACCACGACGCCCGGCGGCCGGAGGGTTGGCTGGGGCAGCCGGTCCAGGTGGACGTCCGTCGGCTCGAGGAGCTGCCGATCACGATCGTCGAGGAGGACCTGGTCGACATCACCAACGCCCATCGCCACGACCCGGCGAAGCTCGCGGCCGCGCTGATGCGGATCCAGCAGCAGGATCGGGCCGAGCGTCCACGTCAGCGGCGGACGGTCTCGCGACCGACCGCCTCGGCCGGCTGACCCGCCGCCTGCATGCTGCTCGCCAGCGAGCTGCGAGGGGAGCTGGCCCGCATCCGTCCGGCCCGGGCCTGCTGCCGACGGGCGGAGCTGATCGGGCTGCTGCAGGCCGCCGACGGCGATGGCAGCCTGCAGACCCTCGACCACGCCACGGCGCGGACGGCGGTGCAGCTGGCGGCCTCGATCGGGGTGACGGTTCCGGCGCCGCGGCCGGCGTCCGGCCTGCCGCACACGCCGGGCCGCCACCACCTGCGCGTCACCCTCGCCGGCGTGCCGGCCTCGGACTGGGGAGCCGTCACGGCCAAGGCGTGCGACCGCCGTGCGTTCCTGCGCGGCCTGCTGCTGGGGACCGGATCGGTCAGCGCCGGCCCGGGTGGCCCGCACGTCGAATTCGTGCTGCGGGATGCGGGCAGCGCCCGCCGACTGCACGGGCTCCTGGCCGAGAGCGAGGTGCGCGCCTCGCGGATGGAGCGCCGCGGACGCCAGGTCGTCTACCTGAAGGGCCAGGAGCAGATCGCCGGGCTGCTGCGCCTGACCGGCGCCAACCGCGCGCTGCTCGACTTCGAGTCGAGCCGGGTCAGCCGCGAGGTGCGCAATCGGCTCAACCGGCTGCTTGAACGCCGAGGAGGCCAACCTGTCGCGCACCGTGCGCGCCGCGGACCGGCAGCTCCAGGCGATCGCCCGACTCGAATCGACCGGTGAGCTGCTGCAGCTCGCCGATGGGCTGCGCGAGGCGGCTGCGCAACGGAGGCGCCAGCCGGAGGCCGACCTCGATACGCTTGCCGGCAGCCTCGGCATCAGCCGCTCGGCGATGAACCACCGGCTGCGCCGGTTGGTCGAGCTCGCCGCCGAGTCGGCCCAGCCAACCCGCACTCGACGCTGACCGGAGCCGCCATGCATCCCGCCCGCCCGCCGCTCGTCGCCGGCAACTGGAAGATGAATCCCACCACCGCGATCCGCGGCCGTGGAGCTCGCGTCGGCGGTTCGCGACGCGACGGCAGGGCTGGCGGCACGGACCGTGGTCTGCCCACCATCCGTCTGGCTCGCCGCGGTCGCCGAAGCGCTTGGCGGCGTGTCCACCCACGCTGGCGAGCTGGGCATCGGCGCGCAGACGATGCGGGCCGAGGAGTCCGGCGCCTTCACCGGTGAGATCTCGCCGCTGATGCTGGCCGGCCTCGCGCAGTACGTGATCCTCGGCCACTCGGAGCGCCGCCAGTACGACCACGAGACCGATGCCGGGGTGGCGGCCAAGGTGGCGTCTGCGGTGGCGCACGGGCTGGCGCCGATCGCCTGCGTCGGCGAGACGGCGGAGGAGCGGCGGGCGGGGCTCACCGCGACGGTCATCGAGCGTCAGCTGCGCGCGGCGATCTCGCGCCTCGAGCGCATCGCGGGCAGCGGCCTGGTCATCGCCTACGAGCCGGTCTGGGCGATCGGGACCGGGGACGCGGCCTCCGGCGAGGACGCCCAGGCGGCCGCCGCCCAGATCCGCGCCATCCTGGCGGAGTCGGACCCGACCGGCGCCGAGGAGGTGCCGATCCTGTACGGCGGCAGCTGCACGCCCGACAACGGCGCCGAGTTCTTCGCCGAGGCCGATGTCGACGGGGCCCTCGTCGGCGGCGCCTCGCTGAACGCGGCCGGCTTCGCCCGGATCGTGCGCCTGGCGGTCGAGGCGCGCGGATGAGCGGCGCTCCGGGCCGCCCGCGGCCGGTCGTCCTGTGCGTGCTCGACGGGTTCGGCCTCTCCGACGACCCTGCCCGCAACGCCCTCCTCTCCGCGAGGATGCCGACCTGGTCCCGCATGACGGCCGAGTGGCCCTCCTGCCGGCTCGACGCCTCGGGCGAGGCGGTCGGCCTGCCGGCCGGGCAGATGGGCAACTCGGAGGTCGGCCACCTGAACCTGGGCGCCGGCTTCCCGGTCCTCCAGGACCTGCCGCGCATCAACGCCTCGATCGCCGATGGGAGCTTCTTCGCCAACCCGGTCCTGACCGCCGCCGCGGGCCAGGCGGTCGAACACGGGACGCGGCTGCACCTGCTGGCGCTGGTCGGTCCGGGGGGCGTGCACGCCGTGGACGAGCAGATCCTGGCGATGGTCGAGCTGGCCGCACGCGCCGGTCTGCCCGCAGACCGTGTGCTGCTCCACGCCTTCACCGACGGGCGTGACACGCCGCCACGCTCGGCCGCCGAGCTGGTCGGGGACCTCGAGCGGCGGATCGCCGATCGGGCGACCGTGGCGACCGTGAGCGGGCGCTTCTACGCCATGGACCGCGATGGCCGCTGGGAGCGGATCGCGCTCGCCTGGGAGGCGATCGTGCACGGCCGCGGGCTCGCCGCCCAGTCGGCGGCGGACGCCGTCGCCGAGGCCTACGCACGCGGGGAGGGCGACGAGTTCATCCGGCCGACGGTCATCGGCGCCTACGCGGGGATGGGGGAGGGCGACTCGGTCGTCCACCTCAACTTCCGGGCGGATCGCGCCCGCCAGCTGACCCGCGCCCTCGCCGCTGGACGCCTTCGACGGCTTCGACCGCGGCACTCGGCCGGCTGGACTGGCGGTGACGACACTGACCGAGTACCAGCGCGCCGACGAGCTGCCGGTGCCGGTCGCCTTTCCGCCGCTCGTGATCGACTCGCTGGCAGCCCACCTGGCACGCCTCGGGCTGCGGCAGCTGCACGTGGCCGAGACCGAGAAGTACGCCCACGTCACCTACTTCTTCAACGGCGGGGTGGAGGAGCCGCTTCCGGGCGAGGATCGGCTCCTGGTCCCGTCGCGCCGCGACGTGCCGACCTACGACCTCGCGCCGGAGATGAGCGCCGGCCCGATCACCGACGAGGTCGTCGCAGGGATCGGCGCCGACCGCTACGACTTCATCCTGGTCAACTACGCGAACCCCGACATGGTCGCCCACACCGGCGTGTGGGACGCGGCCGTGCGAGCGGCGGAGGTGGTCGACGGCTGCCTCGCCCGCCTGCTGGAGGCGACCCTGGCGGTCGGTGGCGCGCTGATCGTGACCGCCGATCACGGCAACATCGAGGAGATGCGCGACGCCGCCGGCGCCCCGCAGACCAAGCACACCACCGCGCCCGTCCCGCTCGTCCTGGCGGCGACCGCCTGGCGAGCCGCGACCCTGCGCGACGGGACCCTCGCCGACGTGGCCCCGACCATCTGCCAGCTTCTCGGTCTCGAGCGGCCCCCCTCCATGACCGGGCGGAGCCTGATCGCGGACTGACTCTGGTAGACTCCGCGGCCATGACTCCCCTCGTGGTCGCGCAGGCGATCCTGGCCGTCGCGCTGATCGCCTCGATCCTCCTCCAGCAGCGCGGAACCGGGCTGGGCGGCGCCTTCGGTGGCGAGGTGACCGCCTACCGCAGCCGTCGCGGAATCGAGCGCACGCTCTTCCGCCTGACGATCCTGCTGGCGGTCCTGTTCGTCATCTTCAGCCTCCTGAACCTGCTCTAGCCGGGCGCCCGGGCCCCCGATCGGGCCATGCCGGCGCTCCAGGGGGCCTGTGCTATCATCGGCCGCCTCGCCGGGAGCACCCTGTCGAGACCGCGTGCCGAGGTGGCGGAATAGGCAGACGCGCTAGGTTCAGGACCTAGTGGCCGCAAGGTCGTGTGGGTTCAAGTCCCTCCCTCGGTACCACCGATGCCCAGGTGGCGGAATTGGTATACGCGTACGTTTGAGGGGCGTATGAGGCAACTCATCCGGGTTCAAGTCCCGGCCTGGGCACCAACCTCCCTCTGACACCGATGACGCCGCTCGCCCCCGCGAGCGGCGTTCGCATGTAGGCTTTCCGCGGGCGGTTAGCTCAGCTGGTCAGAGCGTCTCGTTTACACCGAGAAGGTCGGGGGTTCGAGCCCCTCACCGCCCACCATCGGTCACTGCTACGATGGACCTCACCACCCTCTGCAAGTTGGAGTGCCCCAGACATGGAGCCCATCTGGATCGTCCTGATCGTCCTGGTCGTCGTCGTGGCCTTCGTCGTCTTCATCTACAACGGCCTGGTCCAGCGTCGCAACGTCGTCGACGAGGCCTGGAACCAGATCAGCGTGCAGCTGAAGCGCCGGCATGACCTGATCCCGAACCTGGTCAACGCCGTGAAGGGCTACATGGACTTCGAGCAGGAGACCCTCACCAAGGTCATCGAGGCCCGCGGCGCTGCCGTCAGCGCGGCGCAGTCGGGAGCCGGCGGCGCCGCCGCATCGGCCCAGGCCGAGAACTTCCTGACCGGCGCCCTGCGCCAGCTCTTCGCCCTGGTCGAGAACTACCCGACCCTCAAGGCGAACGAGAACGTGCTCAAGCTGCAGGAAGAGGTCACCACCACGGAGAACCAGATCGGGTTCTCACGCCAGCACTACAACAGCGTGGTTCGAGACTTCAACACCTCGATCCAGACCTTCCCGAGCGTCGTGATCGCCGGCATGTTCGGCTTCCGGGCGCGCGACTACTTCCAGATCGAGGAGGCGGACGCGGCGGTCCCGACGGTGAACCTGCGCAGCTGATCGACCAGGGGACCCCTTCCGTGGCGCGGTGGGCGCGATGAGCGTTCAGCCGGTGCCATCGACCTTCTTCCGGGAGATCGCTCGCAACCGACGCAACTCCTGGATCCTGGTGGTGGTCGTGGTGCTCGTGCTCGCCGCGCTGGGTGGCTCCATCGGGTACGCCAGCGGCTTCGGCTGGGGCGGCGTGGTGGTGGCGCTGGTGGTCGCCTTCTTCATGAGCATCGGCAGCTACTACGCCGGTGACCGGCTGGTGCTGCTCTCGAGCGGCGCCAAGGAGGTCGCGCGCGAGGAGCCGACCGACCAGTACCGGCAGCTCCTCAACGTCGTGACCGAGATGAGCCTGGCCAGTGGGCTGCCGATGCCGAAGGTCTACGTGATCAACGACACGGCCCCCAACGCCTTCGCCACCGGGCGCGACCCCAAGCACGCGTCGGTCGCCGTCACCAGCGGCCTGCTGGAGAAGATGGATCGCGAGGAGCTCCAGGGCGTCCTCGCCCACGAGCTGAGCCACGTCGGCAACTACGACATCCGCTTCGCCCTGCTGGTCGGCGTGCTGGTCGGCAGCATCGCGCTGCTCTCGGACTGGTTCCTGCGCTTCACCTTCTGGGGCGGTGGACGACGCGGTGGGGGAGACCGCGACCGGGGCGGGGGTGGCGCCGTGATCATCCTGTTCGTCATCGCGCTGGTGCTGGCGATCGTGGCCCCGCTCATCGGCCGCCTCGTGCAGCTGGCGGTCAGCCGCTCGCGCGAATCGCTGGCCGATGTCTCGGCGGTGGAGCTGACCCGCAACCCGACCGGCCTGGCGCGAGCCCTGCGCACCATCGCCGACGACCCCGAGGTGCTCGAGGTGGCGAACCGCGCCACCCAGCACCTGTACATCGTGAACCCCATCAAGAGCTTCGAGCGCCGATCGAAGAGCATGTGGGACACGCACCCGCCGATCGCCGAGCGGATCGACGTGCTGCGGGGCCTCGCCGGCCAGTTCGGACAGGACCCCGCTCAGCTCGAACAGGGCTGAGATGGCCCGCGTCTGACCGGGATTGGCCTCGTGGCATTGGTGGATCGGCTTGACGGTAACCGTGCTTGACTGGATTGCCGCCGCCAGTGCCTGACTCGCAGGATCTGCTCGTCCTGTGCGGAAGCTCGCTGCCCGCATACCTCTTCGGGCTTTGGTTCGCGCTCGGGGTGCTCGGGGCGATTCTCGCTGCGCGACGCCCGGCGACCTGACGGCCGGCCGGTTGCTGCTCGATCTGGGCCTGTGCTATCGTCGGCCACCGAGACGCGACCACGAGCGGGGCGGGCCGAGGTAGCTCAGTTGGTAGAGCACCGCCCTGAAGAGGCGGGTGTCGTCAGTTCGATTCTGACCCTCGGCACCAACTCTCGCGGCGCGCCGCGGAGATCGGGCGGAAGTGGCTCAGTTGGTAGAGCATCACCTTGCCAAGGTGAGGGTCGCGGGTTCGAGTCCCGTCTTCCGCTCCATTTTTTCTGCCCTCGCAACGGTGACCTGCTAGCCTCGATCACGTGGCGCAGATGCCCCGTCGTCTAGCTGGCAGGACAGCGGACTTTGGATCCGTGAACCGAGGTTCGAATCCTCGCGGGGCAGCCAGCGCGAGCTGAGCATGGCGACGTGCCCGAGTGGCCAGGGAGCGGTCTGCAAAACCGTTTACACGGGTTCGAGTCCCGTCGTCGCCTCCACAATCTGAGCACGCTCTTCTGGAGTGACGCGAGGTCCTTGGTGATGGATGATCCCGCCGACGCTTTCGAGGAAGAGCTGAAGGCGAGCGTCGTGGGCGGCGTCACCTCACCGCAGGCCGCACCGATACAGGCGGCGGGAATGCGATCGACGGCCATCGTGGCTGCGCTGGCCGTGGGAGTCGTGGTCGTTATCGGCCTGGCCCTCAACGGCCCGGCCTCTGGGCCCGGACATGCATGGGTTTCGGGGGTCGAATACACCCTGGCCGGGGCGCCCAGCCTGCGGGCCACGGCGTCCGATCTCACACGGTATGGCCAGATCGACCAAAGCGACGATGATTCGGCCTTTGCCGAGCTTGTGGCCTACGCCCTGCGCGGCGTCGATCCGCGCGCTGCCCTGGTGGTCCCGGTGAAGCCTGGCGTGGAGGACGTTGTCGAACCTGGGTCGGACTTCATCCTGCTCGTGGGGTATGGCTCCCGGTATCCGGCGTTGTGTCCTTACTTCATTCCCGGGGCGCCAGGCACCCCGGCCGAGTGCGAGTAGGCCGCCTGGCTAGTTCGGCGCGCTGACCCTGATCCAGCCGGAGCCGTAGCGGTCGACCAAGGCTGCCTCCGCCACCGCTCCAGAGCCAGCCACAGCGACCTCCACCTCGTTGCGGACGATGTCCACGAGGATGGCGGTGATGTCAATCCCGGCAGCTGCCCACTCATCCGTCTCGTTGGCGATCCTGTCCTGGAGCTCGACGAGGTCGTGTAGGCTGTGGGCTACCTGCTTGAACCGGATCGGCAGCGCCGGCAGCTCGGGCCAGACCGCGTCCCACACACCCGACAGGTGGCGCTCCAGGCCGGCGGTGAACAGGGCCACGATCTGGCCCTCCGCTGCCTGGTCGAGGTACACGCCGCCGAACTGCTCGGGGTGCTCGGCGCCGTACTCCTCGATGAGCAGTACCGCTGGCCCGGCGGCGGTGCTCCGTCCCTCGATCTCTGCCACCTCCGCAGGCAGGAGCGGCACGCCGTAGTCGCGTATGGCCGCAGGGTTGCGGCTGACGGCCCGCACGTGCTCGAGACTGGCGGGCAGCGCGAACTGCTGCCGGAACCGAATCGCAGCCATCTCGTCAACCGTCAACGCATCAGAGCCGGCCGCCGAGGGCGCGGGGGTAAGCGTCGCCGGCACGCCAGACCGGCTCGGCGCCACGACCTCGCACGCCGCAAGGACGCCGGTAACCGCGAGCACAGCGGCTGCAACGCGGTAACCGGCCGTGAGACTCACTGCGTTCAGGGTCGGCGGATCGTGTAGCGCAGGTGCGTCACTCGCTCGCCCTCAACGACGAGGTTCGGCCCATCGAGCAGGATCGGCGCGGCCTTGAGCTGTTCGAAGAAGGGCACACCGCTGCCGAGCAGGACGGGCACGAGGTCGAGCCAGAGCTCGTCGAGAAGTCCGAGCTCGAGGCATTGGCTCGCGAGCTGGCCGGCGGTCACGATGACGTCCAGCTCGCCCGCTATCGCTCGTGCTCGCTCGATCGCCGCCTCGATCCCGTCGGTCACGAACGTGAACGGCGCGTCCGGGTGGGCAGCGACCCATTCATCAGGGATCGAGTGGGTCACGACGACGATCGGCTTGTCGAACGGGTGGATTCCGCCCCAGCCGTCGGTGATGTCGAACCTCCGGCGCCCGATGACGTAGACGCCGACGGACTCGTTGACCTCGCGAAAGAACTGGTGATCGGCTTCGGCCAGGTGGAACGACACCTCCGGGTTGGCGCTCGGGAACTCGTGCTCGCCGGCGTTGAGCCACGCGAACAGGTGCTCGAAGCCGGTCTCATTCGGGCCGGCGATGTACCCGTCGAGCGAGACCGTCGCGCC
This sequence comes from uncultured Chloroflexia bacterium, assembly GCA_963782015.1. GTDB lineage: Bacteria > Chloroflexota > Limnocylindria > QHBO01 > QHBO01 > CF-167. Next base: position 99,781 of record CAWAHY010000001.1, on the reverse strand, counting down.
AGTTCTGACCTTGCCCACGGATGGTTCTCCTGCCTCGTCGCTCGACCGTACACTGCTGCATCGATCCGCGCCGGAGTGGCGGAACGGCAGACGCGGCCGGCTTAAACCCGGCTACCCGCAAGGGTGTGGGGGTTCGACTCCCTCCTCCGGCACCAGCCTCGGGTCAGCGACGGCCGAGGCGCAACCCGCCGCGCTTCGCCGCGGGTGCCGGCGCCGGCTTCGCCCGCTGTCGCCATTCGGCGCCCACGATCGCCACCGCGAGCGCCTGGATCGCCTGTGACGCGGGCGAGCTCGGCCGGCTGAAGACGACCGGCACCCCCTCGTTCACCGCCCGGATCATGTCGACCTCGGTGTAGGGGATCTCGGCCGCCGGCTTCGCCTTGAGCAGGTTCTCGACGTCGCGCGTCTTGAGCAGCTCCTTGGGGAAGATGTGGTTGACGACGAGGTGCGTCATCGCGCGCAGCGTGGCCGTCTCCGCCAGGAAGCCGAGCATCAGGGTGGTGGCGCGCAGCGCCGCGATCTCCGGGAAGATGACGAAGATGTGGGTATCGGCCTGCTCGAGCATCCAGAGGGTGCGCGGGTCCAGGCGCGAGCCGCAGTCGACCAGGACATGGTCGAAGGCTGGCCGCAGCGCGCCGACCGCCTGCTCCAGGTGGTCGACCGTGATCCGGAAGTCGGCCTCGGGATTGACCGGGGCGGCCAGGACGCTGACGCCCGAGGAGTGCGGCGTCAGGTACGTCATGGCGAGGGATGGATCGGTCAGGGCCTGGTCGTCGCGGCACAGGTCGGAGATGTCGTAGCGGGGCGTGAGGTTGAGGTGGGTCGCCACCTGCCCGAACTGGAGGTCCAGGTCGATCAGCAGGACGCGACCGCCGTGCCCCTGCATCTGGTCGCGCCCGCCCGCCAGCAGGACGGCGGAGTTGACCGCCAGCGTGGTGGTGCCGACCCCGCCCTTCGGCGAGAAGAAGGTCACGATGCGTCCGGCACCGTCTCCGGCAGGACCCGCCGGCCGGCTGCGACCGGTGCGGATGAGGAGCGCCTCGACGCGCGCCTCGAGCTCCCTGGTGCTGAAGCCGGCCGCGATCACGTCGTCCGCGCCGGCCTCCAGGAAGGCGATCCGCGCCTCCACGTCGCCGGCGGGCGAGACGATCACCACCGGGACCTGGCTCCGGGTCGCCTCGCGGATGCGGACGATCGCGCCCGACACGGCGAGCCCCTCGGCCACGATCAGGTCATAGGACTGCGTGCCGAGCGCAGTCACCACGTCCGCGGCGGTGTGTGACGCTGGTGGTGGCGTAGCCGGCTTCGCCGAGCTGCTCGAGCTGTGCGCGCAGGTCCGGGCTCGGGGCGCAGATCAGGATCGGGTTGGCGGGCACGCGGTTCCTCGTCGGGATGGGGCCAATCGGTCGCCAAGTATAGGATGCCATTGCCGCCGATTGCGACAGGGGGTCCTGGACCGTATACTGCCGGGGACCTCCAGCGATGGAGGTTGTTTCCTGTAGCTGGGCTCCTTTCTGCCGCACCCTTCGGCGCTCGCCGCGGTGTCGCAAGCCCATAGAGAGGAGGAGATCGGCCTATGCGCCGCTACGAACTGATGCTCCTGTTTCGACCCGACCTGGAGGACGACAAGCTCCAGGCGGCGGTCGAGAAGGTGACCCGCGCCATCGTCAACGCCGGTGGTGCCCTGACCAAGGTCTCGCCGTGGGGCAAGCGTCGCCTCGCGTATGACATCAAGCACTTCCGCGAGGCGAGCTACTTCCTGATCCACTTCGATATCGCCCCGGCCGAGGTGCGAGGCATCGAGCGCGGGATCCTGATCACCGAGGAGATCCTGCGGCACCTCGTGACGGTGCTCGAGGAGAAGGCGCTCGGCCGGGCCGATGACGAGATCCCGATCTCCGACGAGGTGATCCCGAGCGTGCTCGAGGTGACCGACGACCTGCCTGCCGAGGCGTTCGCCGACGAGATTGACGAGGACGAGGTTGCCGCCGAGGCGTAACGCCGGCGGTCGGAGGAGACCAGCACCATGACCCTGAACAAGATGATGATCATCGGCAACCTGGGCGCGGACCCCGAGCTGCGCTACACGCCGGGCGGCAAGGCCGTGGCCGAGCTGCGCGTCGCCGTCAACGACCGGTCGCGCGGGCCAGATGGCGAGTGGCAGGAGGAGACCCAGTGGTTCCGCGTTGAGCTCTGGGAGCAGGCCGCCGAACGCGCCGCGGAGCGCCTCCGCAAGGGCCACAAGGTGTTCGCCGAGGGGCAGCTGCGCGCCCGCGAGTGGGAGGGCAAGGACGGCCAGAAGCGGACCTCGCTCGAGATCCGGTTCGCGCGGGTCCAGTCCCTCGAGCGCCGCGAGCCCGGGGAGGGCGGCGGCAGCTTCGGCGACGGCGCGATGGACGCCCCACCGGCGGCACGACCACGCAGCGCCGCGCGACCGGCTGCGGCCGAGGTCGAGGCGATCGACGTCGATGACATCCCGTTCTGAGCTGTAGGACCCGAGAGGAACCGAAACGATGGCCAGCCCCCGCTCACGCCGCGAGACGGCGGACTACTACCGCGATCGGCGCCGACGCAAGGTCTGCAACTTCTGCGTCGACAAGGCCGAGGCGATCGACTACAAGGAGGTCAACCGCCTGCGCCGATACCTGTCGGAGCGCGCGAAGATCGAGCCGCGCCGCAAGACCGGCACCTGTGCCAGGCACCAGCGCATGCTGACGGTGGCGCTGAAGCGCGCCCGCCACGTCGCGCTGCTGCCGGTGGCGCCACAGCACCTGCGTCCCTGATCCGGCGCCGGCGCGGCTGAGCCATGACCGCCGTGCTGCTCTTCGCCGGCGGCCTTGCCGGCGGCCTCTTCGGCGCGGTGCTGGGGATCGGCGGCGGGGTGCTGATCGTCCCGCTGCTGGTGCTCGGCTTCGACGTCCCGCTGCCCACCGCGGTCGGCGTCAGCCTCGTCTGCGTGGTCGCCACCTCGACCGGCGCCGCGGCCTGGAACGTGCGAGCAGGGCGCGCCGACGTGCGCCTCGCCATCCTGCTGGAGGTGGGGACGGTGCTCGGCGCACTGGCCGCGGGGCTGGCCGCGCCGATCTTCCCGGACCGCGTCCTGGCCGGTGCCTTCGCGGTCCTGATGCTCTACGTCGGCATCGCCATGCTCCGCACCGCCCGTCCCGCCGCCGCGCCGGCGGATCCCGCGATCGACCCGTCCGCGCCGGATGGCCCGGGCGCTCCCGCGTACCGCTCGCACCGGGTCCCCGAGGCGGTCGCCGGCTCGGTGGGGGCCGGCGTCATCTCGGCGCTGCTCGGCGTGGGCGGGGGCGTGGTCAAGGTCCCGCTGCTGCGGCTGGTGATGGGTGTGCCAATGCACGTGGCCAGCGCCACCAGCAGCTACATCATCGGGGTCACCGCCGCCGCCGGGGCGTATCCCTACCTGCTGCGCGGCCAGGTGGACGCCGCCGTGGCGGGGCCCATGGTGCTCGGCGTGGCCGCCGGAGCGGCAGCCGGTGCAGCGCTGGCGCCGCGCCTCCAGGCGCGCTGGCTCGCGCTCCTCTTCGCGGCGGTGGCCGCCTACGTGGCGCTCCAGATGGCGATCCGGGCGGTGGGAGGCGCCTCGTGACCGTGCGTCACGATGACCTGTCGCGCTGGGTCGGCGGCGCGCTGCAGGTCGGCGGCCTGATCTCGATCGCGATCGTGGCGGTCGGGGTCGTGCTCGGTCAGGAGGCGGTCACCCGGGCTGGCCTGCTGGTCGTGGTGCTGACGCCGATCGCCCGACTGGCCGCGGCGGGCGCCGCCTTCCTCCGCCAGGGCGAGCTGCGCTACGCCATCGCCAGCGCGGTCGTGCTGGCGCTCCTCCTTGGCGGGCTGCTGGTCGCGGCCCTGGCACCGCGGTTGGGGAGCTGAGCGCCATGGACCTGCTGGTGCTGGCCGTGGCGCTGGCGCTGATCCTGTTCGGCGCCGAGCTGTTCACCAACGGGATCGAGTGGTTCGGCCACCGCCTGAACCTGGCCGAGGGCGCCGTCGGGAGCGTCCTCGCGGCGGTCGCCACCGCGATGCCGGAGACGCTCATCCCGGTCATCGCCATCGTCGGGCCGGCCCTCTTCGGCGGCGGGTCGGTGAACTCCGCGGAGATCGGCGTGGGGGCCATCCTCGGCGCGCCGTTCATGCTCTCCACCCTTGCCATGTTCGTGACCGGGATCGCGGTGATCCTCTTCGCCCGGCGCGGCCGGCGCGGGACGGGGATGACGGTCAACGTCCGCATCCTGGGCCGGGACGTCGTCTTCTTCCTGGTGGCATACGCCATCGCCATCGGCACCGCCTTCCTGCCCGGCGACCTGGCGGTGGCCCGCTGGGCCATCGCGGCGGTGCTGGTGGCCATCTACGCGTTCTACGTGCGGGCGCACTTCACCGATCCGGCGGAGGAGGGGGACGCCAGCGAGCTCAATCGCCTGCACCTGACCCGCCTGACGCAACGCGTCCGTCGGCCGGCGGTTGACCTCGACGTGCTTCCCGGGGAGCGCCACGAGGGCGAGGCGGTGCCGCCGCGGCTGCGCATCATCGTCACGCAGGTGGTCGGGGCGCTGGCGCTGATCATCATCGGCGCGCAGGTCTTCGTCGGGGCCGTCGAGCACCTGTCGCACCGCCATCGGCCTCGACCCGCGGATCCTGGCGCTGGTCATCGCGCCGATCGCGACCGAGCTGCCCGAGAAGTTCAACAGCGTGATCTGGGTGCGCAGCGGCAAGGACACGCTGGCGATGGGCAACATCACCGGGGCGATGGTCTTCCAGAGCTGCCTGCCGACGGTGCTCGGCATCCTCTTCACGGAGTGGACCTTCCAGGCCGACAGCGCGCTCGCCTTCGCGTCCGCCGGTGCCGCGTTCGTGGCCACGCTCCTCATCTTCGGGGTGATGCTGCGGCGAGGGCGGCTGAATGCCTGGTCGCTGCTCATCGGCGGGCCGATCTACGTCGCCTACGTGCTGGCGGCGCTGCTGCTGCCGGTCGGAGCCGCCGCCGTCCATTGAGGCGTCGAGACGGGCCGTATACTGGTCGACGCCGACAGGTCGCCGCGCTTCAAGGCGCGGCCCGGCCCTTGAGGAGGTTGCGTTGCTGAAGCAGGGAACCACCACGGCCACCGCCGAGGCGGAGCGGACGGCGGGGTTGTGGGCCTTCTTCCGCGGGGAGTTCGTCCCGCTCGCCGAGGCCAAGGTCAGCGTCATGACGCACGCCTTCAACTACGGCACCGCCGTCTTCGAGGGGGTGCGCGCCTACTGGAACGCCGAGCAGCAGCAGCTCTACGGGCTCGACCTCCTTGCGCACTACGAGCGGATTCATCGGTCCGCACGGCTCCTCCAGCTGGAGCTTCGCCACACCGCCAAGGAGCTCGTCGGGATCACCGTCGAGCTCCTTCGACGTGATGGCCTTCAAGCGAGGATGCCTACATCCGGCCGATCTGCTACAAGTCGAGCGAGTCGATCGGCGTCCGGCTCCACAACCTGGACTCGGACCTCACCATCTTCGCCGTCCCGTTCGGCAAGTACATCGACACCGAGGTCGGCATCCGTGCCCAGGTGAGCACCTGGCGACGGACCGATGACAACGCCATCCCGGCGCGCAGCAAGATCACCGGCTCGTACGTCAACGGCGCCTTCGCCAAGTCCGAGGCGCAGATGAACGGCTACGACGAGGCGCTGATGCTGACCCAGGACGGCCACGTCAGCGAGGGGAGCGCCGAGAACCTGTTCATCGTGCGCGACGGGATCCTGATGACCCCGCCGGGCAGCGACAACATCCTCGAGGGGATCACGCGGCGGCACCTGATCACCGTGGCCGGCGACCTGGGCATCCCGGTCATCGAGCGGTCGATCGACCGGACCGAGCTGTACATGGCCGACGAGGTCTTCCTGTGCGGCACCGGTGCGCAGCTCGCCCCGGTGGTGGAGGTCGACCGACGCGCGATCGGCAGCGGCAAGGTGGGACCGATCACGCGCCGCCTGCACAACGTCTACTTCGACGCGGTCCGGGGCAAGTCCGATGCGTACCGCGACTGGCTGACGCCGGTCTACTAGCCGACGACCCGGCGGTCGCCGGTGCGGCGGCCGCCAGCCAGACGAGAGGTTCGATGTCCGAGGGGCGCACGCAGGATCGCTATCTGTGGCTGCAGCGCCTGCTGGAGATGGTGCCCGGCACGGTCAGCTGGGCGATCATCATCGGGCCGATCTGGCTCAGCTTCAGCTACCCGTGGCTGGTCGCGTACTTCGTCCTCAGCTTCGACTTCTACTGGCTCTGCCGCGCCCTCTGGTTCTCCGGGGCGGTGATGATCGCGTACCGCCGCATCCGCGACGTGCTGGCAACCGACTGGCGGGCGCGCCTCGAGGCTCCCGGCGATCCATCCGCGCCATCCTGGGAGGCCTACACCCAGCTGGCCCTGATCCCGACCTACACCGAGCCGCTGGAGACGCTGCGCCACACGGTGCGCGCCCTGGCCGAGGCGGACTGGCCGGGCGAGCGCAAGATCTGCGCGATCATCACGCGCGAGACCGATGCCGAGGGGATCGCCAACGTGGCTGCCCTGCGCGAGGAGTTCGGCTCGGCGTTCGCCGACTTCCTGCACATCCTCGACCCGCTCGAGCCGGGGATCGTGGTGGGCAAGAGCAGCGCCATGGCGTTCGGCGGCCGCTGGCTGTATCGGCTCCTGGTCCGGGAGCGGGGGATGGACCCGCGGCTGCTGCTGGTCACCGACCTCGACGCCGACTACCGGGTCCACCCGCAGTACTTCAACTACCTGACCTGGGTGCACCTGAGCGATCCGAACCGCGAGACGCAGCTCTACCAGCCGGTGCCGTACTTCCACAACAACCTCTGGCAGGCGCCGCTCCTGCTGCGCCTCTTCGTCGCGGTCCTGACCCAGCTGCAGATGTGGCGCAGCGTCCTGCCGGAGACGCTGAAGAGCTTCAGCAGCTACTCCACCACGCTCCAGCTCGTGCACGAGGTCGGTTACTGGGCGACCGATGCGATCCCCGAGGACAGCCGGTTCTACTGGAAGAGCTACTTCACCTACGGGGATCGCTTCCGCGCGGTGCCGCTCTTCATGCCGATCTACGGGGACGCGGTGCGGGCCAAGACCTACTGGCGCTCGCTGCTGAGCCAGTACCTCCAGGCGCGCCGCTGGGCATGGGGCGTCACGGACCTGCCGTACGTGGTCCAGAACGCTATCGCGCATCCGGAGATCTCGTTCTGGTCGCGCGCCTGGCGGATCCTGTCCCTCTTCGCTGAACACATCAACTGGGCGATCGCGCCGTTCGTGGTCGTCTTCGGCGCGACGGTGCCGCTGGTCATCAACCCGTCCTTCGCGCGCACGACCCTTGGGCAGAACCTGCCGCTGTATGCCTCGACCATGCTGTCGATCGCGCCTCGTGGCGCTGCTCGTCCTGATCTGGGTCGAGCACCGCATCGTGCCGCCCTTCCCGGCCGACTGGAGCCGATGGCGCCGGCTGCTGGCCTACGTCGGGTGGATCGGCATTCCCTTCGTCGGTATCTTCTTCTCCAATCTGCCGGCGCTCGATGCCCAGACCCGCCTGCTGACCGGCCGCTACCTGGAGTACCGGGTCACCGAGAAGGTCTGATGAGATGGCTGAGCTGACGACCCAGATCACCTCCGTCCGCCTTGCGCGCGACCGCGCGCGGCTCTTCGGGGCGCCGGTCGCGCTCCTCCTGGTGGCGGCCGCGGCCGGGGCGGGCGGCCTGCTGCCTCGGTGGGCCGGCGGGGATCTCGCTGGCCGCGGTCGGTGCCGTCGCGGCGCTGGTCGGCCTCTACCTGGTCGCGCTCGTCTCGTCGTACCGGCTGCTGGTGGAGCCGGGCGGGCTGCGCCTCCGCTGGCTGGGCGGGGAGCACCGCTATCGGCTCGTGCGCGGCCAGGTGACGCGGGTGGCGGTCGCGGGGCAGGGGAGCGCCGTGCTGCACCCGCGCTTCGGGGCGACTCGGCTGGGCGGTGGGGCCCGCGGTGCTGCGCGGCGACGAGCCGATCGAGCTGATCCGCCTCTCGCTCCGGCCGGCGCTGATCGTCGTCCCCACCGATCGTGGCCGCCTCGCGATCGCGGCGGCCGTGGAGAGCGACCTCCTGGCGGCGCTGGCGCACGCGGTACGCCTCCAGGAGCGAGTCGACGAGGTCGCGGCGCGCCGCGCGATGCCGCCGCCCGCCGGTCGTCGCCGCGACCCCGGCGGCAGCCGCCCGCGCCGCGCGTCCTGACCGGGATCGAGCGGACCCTGATCGAGCAGCGCCTGGCAGCCGAGCGAGCCGCCGCGCTCGCGGCCGGGCAGCCGGCCCCCGCCGTGGAGGCGAGCGCTCGCGCCTCCTCCCGAGGCGGTGGCGGCGCCGGTCGTCACCCAGCCACCGATCGTCGCTGCCCGCCCGGCCGCGGTGCCGCGCCCGGCGCGTCGGCGGGAGCGAGCCCAATGGCAGCGACCGGCCTGGCTGGCGGTGCCGGGGCCGGCCAGCGTGGCGGCGGCACTGCCGATCGCGCTGCCGCTCGTCGGCGCCGGGATCGCCTGGCTCACCGTCAGCCTCACCGGCCGGCCGGTGCTGCCCACCGATGAGTCGCGCCTGCTGCTGGCGGCGCTCGTGCTGTCGGGGCCGGTCGGCGCCCTGGGCGCCTTCATCGCCCGAACGTGGTATCCGCGGCTCGGCGGGCTGGTCGCCTTCAGCTCGATCGCCGCGCTGGCGCTGCTGGCGCGCACCATCCTCGCCTGACAGAATTGACAAGGCGGTCGTCGCGCTGCGACGATCCGCGGAACCGAAGAACGGCGATGACGGAGCCAGCGCTCGCGTCGCGATCGAGCCAGCAGCGAGCCCGGGCGGTGGGAGCGGGCGGCCTCGAGACGACGGGCCGAATCTCTCCCGAGCCGGAGGTGCCAAGCGGCGCAGGCCGTGGGTAACGCCTCCCGGGCAGCCACCCGATACGGCGGCACAACGAGTGGATCGAGGTCGACCGTCGACATCGGTCAAGCGCGGGTGGTACCGCGGGGAGCCAGCTTCCCGTCCCGGATCCGGGACGGGTTTTTCGTGCTAGTGGGGTCGTCGTGTTCAAGCCGGTATCGAGCAAGCTGGACGTCCCCGCCCTCGAGCGGGAGCAGATCGAGGTCTGGCGCGAACGCCGCACCATGGCGCGCTACCTCGAGCGGAACGAGGCGTCCGAGCGACGCTTCAGCTTCCTCGACGGGCCGATCACCGCCAACAACCCGATGGGCGTGCACCACGCCTGGGGTCGAACCTACAAGGACCTCTACCAGCGCTACCACACCATGCTCGGCGAGCGGCAGCGCTACCAGAACGGGTTCGACTGCCAGGGCCTCTGGATCGAGGTCGAGGTCGAGAAGGAGCTCGGCTTCAACAACAAGCGGCAGATCGAGGAGTTCGGGGTCGACCGCTTCGTCGAGCTGTGCAAGGCGCGCGTCGACACCTTCGCCGCCCTCCAGACCGAGCAGAGCAAGCGGCTCGGGATGTGGATGGACTGGGAGCACAGCTACTTCACCAACAGCGACGAGAACAACTACACGATCTGGGCCTTCCTGAAGGAGTGCCACGCCCGTGGCCTGATCTACAAGGGTCACGACGTGATGCCGTGGTGCCCGCGCTGCGGGACGGGACTCTCGAACATGGAGATCGCGACCGAGGGCTACCGCGAGATTCGGCACCTGTCGCTGACGATCCGGCTCCCCATCACCAGCCCAGGGCCACGAGGGCGAGGACCTGCTGGTCTGGACGACGACCCCCTGGACCCTCTCGAGCAACGTGGCCGCGGCGGTCCACCCCGGACTCACCTACGCGCTGGCGGAGGGAGCCGATGGGCGGCGCTCGTGGATCTCGCGCGGCTCGCTGTCGAGGGTGATGCCCGGCGCGACCGTCCTGCGCGAGGCTCGGGGCGCCGAGCTGGTCGGCCTCACGTACCGCGGACCGTTCGACGAGCTGCCGATCCAGGCGGGGGTCGCGCACCGGGTGATCGAGTGGGACGAGGTCTCCGACGAGGAGGGGACCGGCATCGTCCACATCGCCCCCGGCTGCGGGCAGGAGGACTTCGCGCTCGCGAAGCGCGACGGGCTGGCGGTGCTCGACCCGATCGACGAGTTCGGCATCTTCCGGGACGGCTACGGCTGGCAGACCGGCCGCTTCGCCGGCTCGACCGAGGACCCGTCGCTCGACCTGGCCACCGACGTGGCCGCCGACCTCGAGCGCAAGGGTCTCCTTGTCAGCCGGGAGCGCTACCTGCATCACTACCCGGTCTGCTGGCGCTGCAGCACCCAGCTCGTCTTCCGACTCGTCGACGAGTGGTTCATCGCCATGGACCCGCTCCGCGAGCCGATCAGCGCGGTGACGCGGCAGATCACCTGGCTGCCGCCGGGGATCGGGCTGGAGGAGCGCGAGCTCGACTGGCTGCGAAACATGAGCGACTGGATGATCAGCAAGAAGCGCTACTACGGGCTGGCGCTCCCGATCTGGGAGTGCGTCGACTGCGCCGCCTGGGAGGTGATCGGCTCGCGTGACGAGCTCCGCGGGCGCGCCGTCGCCGGCTGGGAGGCCTTCGAGGGCCACTCGCCGCACAAGCCGTTCATCGACGGGGTGGAGATCGCCTGCACGTCGTGCCGCGGCCGGTCGCGACGGGTCCCGGAGGTCGGCAACCCGTGGCTCGACGCGGGGATCGTGAGCTTCAGCACCCTCGGCTGGAACACGGACCGCGAGGAGTGGGCACGCTGGTTCCCGGCCGACTTCATCACCGAGGGCTTCCCCGGCCAGTTTCGCAACTGGTTCTACGCCCTGCTGACCATGTCGACCGTGCTCGCCGACGGCCCGATGACGCGGACGATCCTGGGGTTCGCGACGGTCCACGACGAGCACGGCGAGGAGATGCACAAGAGCCGCGGGAACGCGATCCCGTTCGACGAGGCGGCCGAGCAGATCGGCGCCGACGTGATGCGCTGGATGTACTCGGCCGCCAACCCCGCCATGAACCTCAACTTCGGCTACGGGCCGGGGCACGAGGTGGTGCGCCGCTTCTTCCTCCCCCTATGGAACAGCTACGGCTTCCTGGTGACCTATGCGCGCCTCGACGGCTGGACGCCATCGGAGGCGGATGCCGCTGCGCCGCGCACCCTGCTCGACCGGTGGATCCTGTCGCGCCTCGACTCGGTCGTCGGGGAGACGCGCGCAGCGCTCGATGCGTATGACGCCGCGCGGGCGGCACGCGGGATCGAGGCGTTCGTCGAGGACCTCTCCAACTGGTACGTGCGCCGCAACCGTCGTCGCTTCTGGAAGGGGGAGCTCGACGACGACAAGCGGGCCGCGTACGCCACGCTCCACGAGGTGCTGGCCACCGTCACCCGGCTGCTCGCCCCGTTCGTGCCGCATCTCGCCGACGCGATCTGGGGCAACCTGGTCGGGTCGGTCGATCCCGCCGCGCCCGACAGCGTGCACCTGCACGACTACCCCGAGCGGGTGGGCGGTCGCGCCCTCCCAGCCGTGGACGCGGCCGTCGCGCTGGCGCGGCGGGTGGTGGCGCTCGGCCGGACCGCTCGCGCGGCCACGTCCCTCAAGACCCGGCAGCCGCTGGCGGCCGTGCGGGTCAAGCTGCCGGCGGCCTCCGGCGGTGAGCTCAGCCCGGATCCGGCCACCGCGGCCGCGCTGCGGGCCGAGATCCTCGACGAGCTGAACGCCCGGTCGCTCGAGATCCTGACCGATGCGTCGGACCTGGTGGACCGCACCCTCTACCCGCTGCTGCCCGTGATCGGCCCGCGCCACGGCAGCGCCGTGGGCGCGATCATGGCCGGCGCCCGGAGCGGCGACTGGCGCGTGCTGCCGGACGGGGGAGCGGAGGTCGGCGGAGTGGTGCTGGCACCCGACGCGTTCCAGCTCACGGCGCGGGCCCGGCCGGGCCACGAGGTGGCCGAAGAGGGTGACCTGCTGGTCGCGCTGGACACGCAGCTGACCCCGGAGCTGGAGGCGGAGGGCCTCGCGCGCGAGGTCGCGCACCGGCTGCAGGGCCTGCGCAAGGCGGCCGGCCTGGAGGTGAGCGATCGGGTGGTGGCATCCATCGACGGGGAGGCGGCGCTGGTCGACCGGCTCGTCGCGCATCGCGACTGGCTGGCCGAGGAGATCCTGGCGGTCGAGCTGACGCTCGGCGCGGGAACCGATCCGGACCCTGCCGCGACGGTGGAGGAGGTCGCGCTGGTCGAGGGTCGCCTGCGGCTGGCGGTGCGACGCGCCTGAGGCGACGCATCGCGTACCATCGAGCGCGTGAGCATTGAGGAGCCGGAGGCGGCACGACGGCGAAGCCGGCGATCCTGCTGCTGACCGCGCTCGTGATCCTGGTCGCCGATCAGCTGAGCAAGGCCCTCGTCGTCGCCAACGTGGCGGTCGGCGAGCGCGTCGGGGTGCTGGGCGACCTGGTCCAGGTCTGGCACGCCCAGAACCGGGGCGCCTCCTTCAGCCTGCTCCAGGGCGCGACGATCCTCTTCCTGGTGGTCTCCATCGTCTCCGTGGCGATGGTCGCCTACTTTCACCGCAGCCTCCGTGAGCGGGGCTGGTGGGTGCACCTCGTGCTCGGGGTGGTCCTGGGCGGGACGCTCGGCAACTTCATCGACCGGCTGCGCCAGGGCTACGTGACCGACTGGCTCTCCGTCGGCATCGGGGACCTGCGCTGGCCGACCTTCAACGTGGCCGACTCGTCGATCGTGGTGGGCATTGGCGTCCTGGTGCTCTACCTGCTGCTGACCAACCCCGATCCGCGCAAGGCGCCGGCATGACCGATGCCGCCGTCGTCGCCGACCGGGTGGTGACCGGCGAGGCGGCCGCGGGGCGGCTCGACCTGGCAGTCAGCGCGGTCGCCGGCATCAGCCGGGCCCACGCGCAGCGGCTCATCTCGGACGGGCGAGCCACGGTGGACGGCCGACGCGGGCGCGCCTCGGACCGGCTGCGCGGCGGCGAGTCGATCCGGGTCGAGCTGTCGGCGCCGGCGGACCCCAGCCTGCACGGCGAGGCGATCCCGCTGCGGATCGCCTACGAGGACAGCGCCATCCTGATCGTCGACAAGCCGGCCGGGCTGGTCGTCCACCCCAGTCACGGGCACGCCAGCGGAACGCTGGTCCACGCCCTCGTTGGACGCGCCGATGAGCGCGGCGAGCAGCTCGGCTCGATCGCCGGCGTCGGGCGGCCGGGAATCGTGCATCGGCTCGACAAGCAGACCTCCGGGCTGATCGTGGTCGCCAAGACCGATGACGCCCAGGCGAGCCTGATGCGGCAGTTCGGGGCGCGCAGCGTCGAGAAGGAGTACCTGGCGCTGGTCCGCGGCGAGACGCCGGCGCCGCGTGGCAGGATCGAGGCGCCGGTCGGCCGGGACCCGCGCGATCGGCAGCGGATGGCGGTCGTCGCCGGCGGCCGCGCGGCGGTCACCGAGTACGAGTCGCTGGGCAGCGGAGCCGGCTACTCGCTGGTTGCGCTGCACCCGCTCACCGGCCGCACGCACCAGCTGCGGGCCCATCTCGCCTACCTGGGCCTGCCGATCGCCGGTGACCTGCGCTACGGCGGGGGGATCGGCCCCGGCGGGCTGGAGCGCCAGTTCCTGCATGCGGCCAGGATCACCTTCGACCGCCCGCTCGACGGGCGCCGCCTCACCGCCTGGAGCGAGCTGCCGGAAGATCTCGCGACCTCGCTGGCGGCGAGCGGGATCGTCACCGACCGCCTCCCTGCCGGCGTGGGCGCCGCGCTGCTGGAGTCCGAAGCGTGAGCGGGAACCGCCACGGATCGCCGCCCGCCAAGCGGCTCGTCTTCCCCAACCCGATGCTGGTCGTCGTCTCCGGCCCTTCGGGGGTCGGCAAGAGCACGATCGTGGCCGAGCTGGCACGGCGCCATCCGCAGGTCGTCCCAATCGTGACGGCCACGACCCGCGAGCGGCGCGAGGGCGAGCTGGACAAGGTGCACTACCACTTCCTGAGCGGCGAGGAGTTCCAGCAGCTGCGCGAACGGGAGGGGCTGCTCGAGCACGCGCTGGTCCACGACCAGTGGTACGGCACCCCGATCGACCAGGTGCGCGGGATCCTGGCGGCGGGGCGCGACGCGATCCTGACGATCGACCCGCAGGGCGCGCGCTCGGTCCGCTCGCTCGTCCCGGACGCGCTGCTGATCTTCATCATGCCGCCCTCGATCGAGGACCTCGACCGCGCGGCTGGCGCGGCGCGGGTCGGAGGACGGGCCCACGCTTGCGCTGCGGCGCCGCAACGCCGAGATCGAGATGGCGGCGGCCGGTGACTACGACTATGCGATCGTCAACCAGACCGATCACCCCGATGACGCCGTCGAGCAGATCTGGGAGATCATCCAGGCCGAGGCACGGCGCGACCCACCGCGGCGCGTCCAGGTCTGACGGCGGTGGCCGAGGTGGCCGCCGGGACGACGGTGCGCGTCGCGGTCGAGGCGCTCGCCGACCGGCCTGAGCGGGCCTTCAGCTACCTCCTGCCGGCGGGGCTCGGCGATCCCGCCCCCGGCTCGCTGCTGCTGGTGCCGTACGGGCGCCGCCTGGCGCTCGGCTACCTCCTCCCCGGCGTGCCCGAGGAGGAGGCGGGGATCGAGCTGCGCCCCGTCGAGGCGGTCGTGTCGGGGCCGATGCTGACCGCCGACCTGCTGGCACTGGCGGAGGAGATCGCGGCCTACTACCGCGCCCCGCTCGGCACGACCATCGCCGCCATGCTGCCGCCCGGGCTGGAGTCGCGCCTCGATCGGCGCTGGACGGCGCCCGACCCCGCGGCCCTGCCCGCCGCCCTGCAAGATGCCTTCGCCAGCGCCTCCGAGATCTCGGACGCGGCCCTGCGTCGCGGGCTGGGGTCGCGCTGGAGCGCGGCCGCGGATCGCCTCCGGCGGGCCGGCGCGCTGTCCGCGCACTGGTCGCTGGGACGCCCTGAGCTGTCGGCCCGGCGCGTACGGGTGCTTCGCGCGCTGCCGGCCGAGAGCGGTCCCGGACGGGCGGCGCCCCTCCAGCGCGCGATCCTCGAGGCGCTTGGCGACGGGGAGCGGAGCCTGCCGGACCTGGCAGCCGAGATCGGAGCCGAGGCGGGAGCGGTCCTCTCCGCGGCGCATCGCCTCGTGGCACGCGGCGCGGCGGAGCTGGGGTGGCGGAGCGTCGAGCGTGACCCGCTGGCGCATCGGTCCCGCGAGGGCGCGCGGACCTACGCCCTGGCCGGCGAGCAGGAGGCGGCGCTCCGCCAGATCGAGGCGCTCCCCCCCGGCGGCGAGCTGCTGCTGGAGGGCGTTGCCGCCGCCGGCAAGACCGATCTCTACCTCGCGGCGCTGGCGTCGGTCCTGGCCGGAACCGGCGGCGCGATCGTGCTCGTCCCGGAGGTGTCGCTGATCCCGCAGCTGGCGGATCGCGTCGCGGCGCTCGTCGGTGACGACCTGGCGGTGCTCCACTCGGGGCTCTCCGCCGGCGAGCGGCACGACACCTGGTGGCGGATCCTGCGCGGTGAGGCGCGGGTCGTGGTCGGGACGCGGATGGCGGCCTTCGCCCCCCTGGCCGAGCTGCGCCTGATCGTCGTCGACGAGGCCCACGACGGGGCCTACAAGTCCGATCGGACGCCGCGCTACGACGCCCGCTGGGTCGCGCGCCGGCGAGCCGGCTTGACCGGGGCCCGGCTGGTCCTGGGGACCGCGACGCCCGACGTGGTGACCGTGGCCCGTGTTCGAGGCGGCCTGGTGGAGCGGGCGCGGCTGGTCGAGCGTCGCGTCGGCCGCCCGCCGGAGGTGGAGATCGTGGACATGCGGTCCGAGCTGGCCGACGCCAACCGCTCGATCTTCTCGCGCGCGCTCGGCGACGCCCTCGGCTCACTGCGAGCGGGGAGCGAGCAGGCGATCCTGCTCATGAACCGGCGCGGCGCGGCGACCTTCGTCCTGTGCCGTGACTGTGGCGAGAGCCTGCGCTGCCCCGACTGCGATCTGCCGTTCGTCTTCCACCTGGCGGGCGCACAGCTGCGGTGCCACCACTGCGGTCGGACGGCACGCCCGCCGCAGGTCTGTCCGCACTGCGCGAGCCGTCGGATCCGCTACTTCGGCGCGGGCACCCAGCGGGTCGAGGCCGAGGTGCGAGCTCGCTTCCCGGGGCTGCGGGTCGCGCGGCTCGACTCCGATGCGCTGGCCGCGCGGCGCGGCTTCGAGGCGATCTACGACGACTTCCGCGACGGGCGCGTGGACGTGCTGGTCGGGACGCAGCTCGCCGCCAAGGGGCTCGACCTGCCGAGCGTCACGCTGGCGGCCGTGATCGCCGCCGACGTCACCCTCAACCTGCCCGACTACCTTGCCCCCGAGCGGACCTTCCAGCTGCTGGCGCAGGTTGCCGGCCGCGCCGGGCGGGGCCCGCTGCCCGGACGGGTGCTGATCCAGACCTACGCGGCGGACCACTACGCGATCAGGGCGGCGGCGCGGATGGACGTCGACGGCTTCGCCAACGAGGAGCTGCCACGGCGCCGATTGCTCGGCTACCCGCCGGCCAGCGTGCTCGCGCGCCTGCTCGTCGCCGACCCGGACCGGGGCCGGGCCGAGGCACGTGGCGTGGAGGCCGCGAAGGCCGTGGCACTCGCCGGGGTGGACGTGCACGGTCCACTGCCGTCCTACGTGCCGCGCCGGGCCGGCCGCTGGCGATTCCAGGTCGTGCTGCGCGCGGCCGACGCGGTGAGGCGTGCGGAGGCGCTCGAACGCGTGCCGGCGGGGGTCGCGATCGACGTGGATCCTGAGTCGCTGCTCTAGGGATCGGGCCAGATCAGGTTGGGTCGGCCGGAAGCCCCAGATCGGTACAATGCGGGCATGGCGATGCGACCGATCCTGACCGCCGACGAGCCGATCCTGCGCCAGCGAGCCAGGAAGGTGACGCACTTCGACGCGTCACTGCACCGGCTCCTGGAGGAGATGGTCGAGATCATGCGTGACGCGCCGGGGATCGGCCTGGCCGCGAACCAGATCGGCGTTCCGTTGCAGGTCGCCGTGATCGAGCTCGAGGAGAAGGTGACCGAGCTGATCAACCCGCAGATCGTCCGTCGCAGCGGCGAGGTGATCGACTGGGAGGGATGCCTCTCCATCCCCGGCTTCGTGGCCGAGGTGAAGCGTCACGGCAAGGTCACGGTCAAGGCCCGGGATCGCCACGGCAAGGAGTTCCGGGTCAGGGGCGAGGAGCTCTTCGCCCGGGCGCTCCAGCACGAGATCGACCACCTCAACGGCGTCCTGTACATCGACTACCTCGATTCGCTCGAAGAGCTGGTTCGCGTCAGCGACCGCCCGAGCGAGGTGGAGGAGACGACGACCGCGGGCATCTAGTGCCGTCGATCGGCCGCATCGCATACCTGGCCACCGGCCCCTTCGGCGTCCCGTTGCTGGAACGCCTGCCGGCGCTGTGTGACGAGCTGCTGGTCGTCAGCCAGCCGGACCGACCGGCCGGCCGCGGCCTGCGGACGCGCCCCTCGCCGGTCGCGAGCTGGGCGCGCGACCACCACATCCGGGTCGAGACGCCGCGACGGCTCCGCTCCGACGAGGGGCGGGACCTCCTCCGCGACTTCGCGCCGGACGGCCTCCTCCTGGTCGCCTATGGGCAGCTGATCCCGGACGACCTGCTGGCGCTCGGGCGCCGCCCGCCGCTCAACGTCCACCCCTCGCTGCTGCCCCGCCACCGTGGCGCGGCGCCGGTCGCCTCCACCATCCTGGCCGGCGACGCGGTGGGCGGCGTCTCGCTGATGGTGATGACCGCGGAGCTCGATGCCGGCCCCATCGTCGCGCAGTGGCCGGTGCCGCTCACCGGCCGCGAGACGACGCCCGAGCTCGAGGCCAGCCTCTCGCTGCTGGCCGCGGCCGAGGTCCCCCCGCAGCTCGAGCGATGGGCGGCGGGCGAGCTGGTCACGCAGCCGCAGCAGGCGGGAGAGGCGACCCTGATCCGCCCGTTCCGGCGGGCGGATGGCTGGATCGACTGGCGCCAGAGCGCCGTCGCGGTCGACCGCCGCGTCCGCGCGCTCCAGCCCTGGCCGGGCGCCTGGACGACGATGGACGGCCGACGGCTCCATATCCGCGCCGCGCATCCGGTGGCGGGGGTGGACGGCCCGATCGTGGGCGCCCTGCTGCCGGGCGAATGGCCGCTCGTCGCCTGCGGCCACGGCGCCCTTGCCCTCGACCTGGTCCAGCCCGAGGGGAAGCCGGTGATGGCGGCCGACGCGTGGCGCCGCGGACTGCCCCGCGAGCACGTGCTGCTCGGCGGCGGAGCCGCGCCCGCGTAGCGCCATCTTCACCTGCCCTTCATCCGGCCGACAGGGGGCGCCGTCTATACTCGGCGCGCTCCCAGGGAGGTAGCGAACAACAACCATGGGTGGTCTTCTGCCGTACATCCTGCTGGTGATGCTGCCGAGCATCGCGATCACCGGCTGGGCGGCCTGGCGCGTCCGCTCGACCTACGCCCAGTGGTCGAAGGTCGACTCCGGGATCGACCTCTCCGCGTTTGATTTCGCCCGTCGGCTGCTCGACCGGCAGGGGCTGACCGACGTCAAGATCGAGCCGGTCCCCGGTCAGCTGACGGACCACTACGACCCGCGCGTGAAGGTGCTCCGCGTCAGCTCGGCCGTGGCCGGCAGCGCCGAGCTGGGCCAGTACGATCCGCGCGATCGGACCGTCGGCTTCCCGCGCGGCGCCGGGACGCTCTCGGTCGCCGCCGCCGCGGTGATCGCGCACGAGGTCGGGCATGCCCTCCAGGATCGCGAGCGCGACCCGTGGATGGTCGCGCGCCAGTCGATCGTGCCCGCGGTCCAGCTCGGATCGGGCCTGGCGCCGTGGCTCATCATCGGCGGGATCTGGTTCAACATGCTGGGCCTCGCCATGGTCGGACTGGTCGCCTTCGGGGCGGCGGTGGTCTTCACCTTTCTGACCCTGCCGGTCGAGATCGGCGCCTCGGGCAAGGCGCTCGCCTTCGTCAGCAGCCTCGGGATCTCCGGCGAGCGCCAGGTCGGCGCCCGTGACGTCCTGAAGGCCGCGGCCTGGACCTACGTGGCGGCGGCGCTGACGGCGCTCCTCACCTTCCTCTACTACCTGACCCTGATCATGGGGCGTCGTGACTGAGCGTCAGCCCGCCGGGACCCCGCCGGCGATCAGCGAGGTCGAACCGGAGATGCTCGCCGCGTGGCTCGCTGCCCGCGGCGAGCCCGCGTATCGGGTGGCGCAGGTGCTCGCCGGAGCGCACCGGCCGACCGCCACGTCGCTCGACGAGCTGACCGATCTGCCGCGCGCCCTGCGGTCGGCCGTGGCGGGCGCCTTTCGCTTCTCGACCATCGCCGGGAGCCACGTCCTGGTCGCCGACGGAGGGCAGACGGCCAAGGCGGTCCATGAGCTCGCGGATGGGCAGCGGATCGAATCGGTGCTGATGCGCTACCCGACACGGGGCGCCGGGCTCGGCCGGACGACCGTCTGCATCAGCTCCCAGGCGGGGTGCGCCGTGGGCTGCCCGTTCTGCGCGACCGGCCAGGCCGGCTTCGGCCGACAGCTCAGCGCCGGGGAGATCGTGGACCAGGTGCTGCACTGGCATCGCGAGCCGTGGCAGGCGCTGGGTGCCGATTGGCGGCCGGGCGCGGGCCGTGGGCACTACAACATCGTGTTCATGGGGATGGGCGAGCCGCTCAACAACGCCGATCGCGTCTTCGCGGCGGTGCGACTCCTCAACGACCCTGCCCGCCTTGGGATCGGCGCGCGCCACATCACGGTCAGCACCTCGGGCGTCGTGCCGGGGATCGACCGCATGGTCGACGAGCTGCCGCAGGTCAACCTCGCGATCAGCCTCCACGCCGCCAGCGACGAGCTGCGCGACGAGCTGGTGCCGATCAATCGCAAGTGGCCGGTCGCGGAGGTGGTGGCCGCGGGTCGTCGCTTCGCCGCGCGGACGCGTCGCCGGGTCAGCCTGGAGTACGTCCTGATCGATGGCCTCAACGACGCGCCGGCCCAGGCCGCCGCCCTGGGCGCGCTCGCTGCCGGGTGGCTCTCCCACGTCAACCTGATCCCGCTCAACCCCACCCCCGGCTCTCGCTGGAGCGGGACCTCGGCGGCCGGGGTGCATGCCTTCGCCGCCACGGTCGAGCGGGCGGGCGTGCCGGTCACGGTGCGGGATACGCGCGGACGGGAGATCGAGGCGGCCTGTGGCCAGCTCCATGCCCAGCTGGCGGGGCGGCCGATTCGTTCCGCGACGCCGGTGGGGATCGGATGAGCCGACGCCCGCCGCAGATCAGCGCCAGCCTGCTGAATGCTGATTTCTCGAGGCTCGGCGACGAGGTGCGTCGCGCCGTCGACGGGGGAGTCGATTCGATGCACTTCGACGTCATGGACGGGCGGTTCGTCGACGCGCTCACCTTTGGGCCGGTGGTCGTCGAGGCGCTGCGGCCGATCACGGCGGTGCCGTACCACACCCACCTGATGGTCTCCCAGCCGCTTCGGCTGGCCCGTGCCTTCGCCGACGCGGGCAGCGACCTGATCGTGGCCCATGTCGAGGCCGATGACGACCCGGCGGCATTCATCGCGGCGGTGCACGGCTTCGGACGATCGGCCGGGTCTGGCGCTCAACCCGGAGACCCCGGCCGAGGCGGTCCTGCCATACCTCGAGTCGCTCGACCTGCTGCTGGTGATGACCGTCCACCCCGGGCGGGGCGGGCAGGCGTTCCTGTCCGAGGTGCTGCCGAAGATGGCGCGCCTGCGAGACGAGATCGACCGTCGCGGACTGGCGCTCCCGATCGGGGTCGACGGCGGGGTCAACGGCGACACCATCGCCGCCGCCCACGAGGCCGGCGGAGAGGTGCTGGTCGCCGGCTGGGCGCTCTACCGCGAGGCGGGCGATCTCGCTCCGACCGTCCAGGCGCTGCGCCGCGCCGCCTCGGTGGCCCGGTGACCCGTTCCATGGGCGGACGGCAGCTCGTCGTCGCCATGGCCGTCATCGGCCTGCTGACGGCCTGCGCGGGGCCTGGACCCACCGGCAGCCCCACGCCGCAGCCCCCGCGCGAGGTGGTGGTGACCGTCGTGGACCGAGCCAGCCAGGAGCCGATCGCGGACGCGGAGCTGCAGGTGGGCGCCGCTACCACCACCACCGCCGCCGACGGGACGGCGACACTGACCGCGCTGCGCGGCGCCACGGTCGAGGCGACGGCGGATGGACACGCCTCGGGCTCGGCGCCGGTGCCCGACGAAGGCGGCCTGACGATCGCTCTGCGACCCAACGTGGTGAGCGGCACCGTGACCGACGGCGACGGGAAGCCGATCGCCGCCGTCCGCGTCTTCGTCGAGGGCGCGGCCGCCCCGGTCGAGACGGACGCCCAGGGGCACTACGCCCTGCCCGACGTGCCGGAGCAGGGGACGCTGATCTACAAGATGCCCGGCTACCGCCTGGGCGCGATCCAGATCGACGCTGGGATGACGAAGGACATCGCCCTGACCGCCTTCCAGGCGCGGGCTCTCTACGCTCCGTCAGCCATCTTCGAGGGCTCCGGCCGGCTCGCCGCGATGCTCGAGCTGGTCGACCAGACCGAGGTGAATGCCCTGGTGATCGACGTCAAGGAGGCGGGCGGCAACCTGTACTGGGCGACGGACCTCGCGGCCGCAGCGGCGGCCGGCGCGATCATGCAGCAGCCGGTCCTCCAGCTCGAGGAGCTCCTGCCGGAGCTGAAGGCACGCGGCATCTACACCATCGCCCGGATGGTGGTCATGAAGGACAACACCCTCGGCAAGCATCGGCCCGAGCTGGCGGTCAACAACGCCTCCACCGGGGAGCCGTGGCGCGACTACCGCGGCGGCATCTGGCTCGACCCGTACAACCCGGGGGTCGCCGAGTACATCGCCGCCCTCGCCGGGGACCTGGCCGCCAAGGGCTTCGACGAGGTGCAGCTGGACTACGTCCGCTTCTTCAGCGACGGAGACTACTCGGTCGCCGACACGAACCTGCCCAACACCCAGTCGTTCCGCCTGCCCGCCATCCGGCGCCTCTTCCGGCTCGTCTCGGACTCGCTGCTGACGACGCGCACGTTCTTCTCGGCGGACGTCTTCCCGATCAGCTTCATCGCCACCGACGACCAGGGGATCGGGCAGCGGCCGGAGGTGATCATGCCCTACGTCGACTACTTCTCGCCGATGGTCTACCCCAGCCACTACGCGCCCTACACCTTCGGCTTCAAGAACCCGAACGACCACCCGTACGACGTGATCGACAAGACCCTCAAGATCATGAACGAGGAGCGGGTCGGGCTGCGGATGGTGATCCGGCCCTGGATCCAGGACTTCGGCTTCGGGAACTTCCCGGCCTACACCGCCGACCAGATCCTGGCGGAGATGCAGGCGGCCTCCGACAACGGCGCCCAGGGCTGGATGATCTGGAACGCCGCCGCCCACTTCACGCACGCGGCGCTCGGCCCGCCGCGCGACGGCGAGGAATCGAGCGTCGTCACCAGCCCGTTGCCGGCCCCGGCCTCCTGACCGATGCGCCTGGTCGTGCAGCGTGTCACGCGCGCCGCGGTGCGGACCGGGGGCGAGCAGCTTGGAGCGATCGGGCGCGGCGCGGCCGTGCTGGTGGGGATCGGCGTGGGGGACACCCCCGCGCTGGTCGATCGGCTGGCCGACAAGCTCCTCGCCCTGCGCTACTTCGAGGACGACACGGGGCGCACCAACCTGGCGATCGACGAGGTCGGCGGCGACTACCTGGTGGTCAGCCAGTTCACGCTGCTGGCCGACCTGCGGCGCGGCCGCCGGCCAGGCTTCACCGACGCGGCGCCGCCGGAGGAGGCGGAGCCGATGGTGGCGCGCTTCGTCGAGCGGCTGGCGTCGTCGGGCCGCCGGGTCGTGACGGGGCGCTTCGGGGCGGAGATGGAGGTGGAGCTGGTCAACGACGGACCGTTCACCCTGGTCCTGGAGGGCGCCGCCGAGCGAGTGACGCCGCGGCGGGTCGGGGTCAGACCTTCTCGGAGGTCCGGATGCAGCGCGAGCAGGCCTTGATGCGCACCGGCGAACCGTTGCGCTGAACGGTCATCGGCTGCAGGTTCGGCAGCCAACGGCGCAGCGCCCGCTTGCGGTTCATGCCGACCGACTGCGGATTCCAGCCGGTGAGGGGCCGCTTGCCGCAGATCTCGCACGCTCGTGCCATCTTGGGGTGCTCCATTCACGAAGGAACCGGCGCACCTGACCTCGGCGCCGCCGGAACGTGGCGATCCTAGCACGCTACGATCGGGCCATGCAATCAGCGGGGCGGCGCGCCCCCGAGGCCCTCGCCCCCGGCGATCTCGACGCACCGATCCGCGCCGTCCTGCCGGAGCTGGCGCGCGGAGCCGGGACCCTCGCCCGCCTCGGGATCGCCACGCCCCGCCAGGCCCTCTTCCACCTCCCGTTCCGCTACGACGACTTCAGCGACCTGCGGAAGCTGGGCGACCTGGTCGCCGACGAGAAGCAATCGGCCCAGGTGCGAGTCGTGGACGTCAACGTCGAGCCGGGGTTCGGGCGGCGTCCGCAGCGGGTGATCGCCCAGCTCTCCGACCTGACCGGGACGGCCGAGGCGATCTGGTTCGGACGGCGCTACGTCGAGCGGCGCCTGGAGCCGGGGGCCGAGATCGTGGTGAGCGGCAAGGTCACGTTCCGTGGCTGGCGCCCCCAGTTCACCTCGCCCGAGTTCTCGCCGGTCGGCCACGAATCGGTCCATACCGCGCGCGTGGTGCCGGTCTACCGGCTCGTGGCGGGCGTCACGCAGCGGCGGGTGCGCGAGCTGCTGGCCCGCGTGCTGGAGCGCGCGCTGCCGGCCGTGGCGGATCCGCTGCGGCCCGCGGAGCGAGGAGACCTGCCCACGCTGGCGGATGCGCTCCGCGCCGCCCACTTTCCGGAGGAGGCGGCGGATGTTGCCGGCGCCCTGGATCGGCTCGCCTTCGACGAGCTGCTGGCGCTGCAGCTGACCATGGCCCAGGCACGCCTCGCCCGCGCCGACCTGCGGGCGGCACGGGTGACGATCGATGCCGGCGAGCTGAGCGCGCTGCTGGCCGCGCTCCCGTTCGAGCTGACCGGCGATCAGCGACGCGCCGTGGACGAGGTCGTCGCCGACCTCGCCTCCGACCAGCCGATGCGGCGGCTCCTGCAGGGCGACGTGGGGAGTGGCAAGACCGCGGTCGCGGCGGTCGCGCTGGCGGGCGCCGTGCGCGCCGGCTGGCAGGCTGTCCTGATGGCCCCCACCGAGATCCTGGCGCGTCAGCATCACCAGGGCCTTGCCCCGCTGCTCGAGGCGCTCGGCGTCCGTGCCGAGTTCCTCTCCGGATCGCTCGCCGCCGCCGCCAAGTCGCGCATCCACGACGCGATCGGGGCGGGGGAGGCAGAGGTCGTGATCGGCACGCACGCCGTCATCAGCGAGGCGGTCGCCTTCCAGCGCCTCGGCCTGGCGGTGGTCGACGAGCAGCATCGCTTCGGGGTCGCGCAGCGGGCCGCGCTGCAGGCCAAGGGCTCCGGCCTGGAGCCGCACCTGCTGGCGCTCACCGCCACGCCGATCCCGCGCACGCTGGCCCTGACCTTCTACGGCGATCTGGCGATCAGCTCGATCCACGAGCTGCCGCCCGGGCGGCGCGCGATCCGCACCGAGCTGCGCAGCCGGAGCGCCCTGCCGCGGATCGAGGCCTTCCTGGCGTCCGAGGCCGCCGCCGGTCGTCAGGCATTCGTCGTCGTCCCGCTCGTCGCCGAGAGCGAGGCGCTCAGCGTCGCCTCAGCCGAGGCCGAGGTCGAGCGGCTCAGGGGGGCCCTGCCGGGCCTGCGCATCGGGCTGGTCCATGGCCAGCAGCGGAGCGACGTCCGCGACGCGACGATGGCCGCCTTTGCCGCCGGAGAGATGGACCTGCTGGTGGCGACGACGGTGATCGAGGTCGGGATCGACATCCCCAACGCATCGGTCATGTTGATCGAGGATGCCGAGCGGTTCGGCCTCGCCCAGCTGCACCAGCTCCGGGGCCGCGTCGGACGGGGCGCCGACCAATCCTTCTGCATCCTGCTGACCGACGCCTCCGACGAGCGGGCCCGCGAGCGCCTGGAGGTGGTGCGCGGCTCGAATGACGGGTTCGCGATCGCCGAGGCGGACCTGCGGCTGCGCGGCGCCGGCAACCTGCTCGGCACGCGCCAGTCGGGCCTGCCGCCGCTGCGCGTCGCCTCGCTCTTCGAGCCGCGCCACCTGGCGCTGGCCGAGCGGGCCGGGGCCCTCGCCCGTCGCCTGGTGGCCGCCGATCCGGCGCTCGCCTCGCGCCCGGCCCTGGTGCGGTTGCGCGACGACTTCACCGCGGCCGAGGACGAGGGAGACGCGGCCTGATGCGGGTCATCGCCGGCACGGCCCGCGGACGTCCGCTGCTCGCCCCGCGCGGGACCTCCACGCGCCCCATCAGCGATCGGGTCAAGGAGACCCTCTTCGACATCCTGGCCGGCCGCGTCCCCGACGCGCGCGTGCTCGACCTGTACGCCGGCAGCGGCGCGATCGGGATCGAGGCCCTTTCACGCGGGGCTGCGCACTGCGACTTCGTGGAGCACGACCGGCGGGCGCTGGCAGTCATCCGCGAGAACCTGGAGCGGGCCGGGGTGGGGGATCGGGCATCGGTCCATGGCCAGGAGGTGCTCCGCTACCTGGCCATCCCGGACGGCGATCGGTACGACCTGGCCGTGCTCGATCCGCCCTACGTGGAGCGTGCTATCCTCGCGCCGCTCGAGCGGCTCGTCGGCCGCCTCGCGCCGGGCGCGGTGGTGGTGGTCAAGCACCACTGGCGCACTCCGATCCCGCAGCCGCCGGGGCTGGCCGCCTGGCGCGAGCGTCGCTTCGGTGAGACGACGCTCACCTTCCTGGCGACCGATGGAGCCGACAGAGTGGAGGAGCCTTGAGCCGCGTCGCCGTCTTCCCCGGCTCGTTCGACCCGATGACCAATGCGCATCTCGATGTGGCGCGGCGGGCGGCGGCGCTCTTCGACCAGCTGGTGATCGGTGTCCTCAACAACCCGCGGAAGTCACCGCTCTTCAGCGTGGAGGAGCGGATCGCCCAGATCAGGGCGGCGGTGGGGGAGTTCGGCGCGAACGTCGAGGTGGCCGGCTTCGACGGGCTCACCGTCGCCTTCGCCCGCAGCCGCGGCGCGGCCTTCATCGTGCGTGGGCTGCGCGCGGTGAGCGACTTCGAGGCAGAGCTGCAGATGGCCCACACCAACCGCAAGCTGCAGCCGGGGGTCGATACCGTCTTCCTGATGTCGGCGCTCGACTTCGGCTACCTCTCCAGCAGCCTCGCCAAGGAGGTGGCGCAGTTCGGCGGCGAGATCAGCGGGATGGTGCCGCCCTCGGTCGCCGACGCACTGCGCACGCGCTTCCCGACGGCCGGCTGAGGCGCCGGCACGGCGGCTATAATCGCCGCCACGCAGGACTCGTCGCGGGAGGGCGCAGCCACGGACATCATCTTCCTGGTGGAGCGGTTGGAGTCGCTGGCGGCGAGCGCCAAGAAGCTGCCCCTCACCAACAACGTGGTCATCGACCAGGCGGCCGTCCTCGAGCTGATCGACCAGCTGCGCGCCGCCGTACCGCCCGAGGTGACCCAGGCCAAGCGGATCACCGAGGAGGCCGGCCGAATCGCCGAGCGCTCCCGCGAGGAGGGTGACGCCGTCATCGCCCGCGCCCAGGAGCAGGCCGCGCGGATGCTGGAGGAACGCGAGCTGGTGCGCCTCGCCAAGCAGCGCGCGACGGAGATCATCGACACGGCGACCCACGAGGCGGCGGAGATCCGGCGCGGCTCCGACGAGTACGCGGCCGGCGTCCTGATCCGGCTCGAGGGCGAGTGCATCAAGGCCCTCACCAGCATCAAGCGCGGGATCGACATGCTCGACGAGCGCTACCGCCCGCCGCGCCCGGCAACGGATGATGCCGCCGCGCTCCCGATCGAGGCCGAATCCGAGCCGCTGAGTTCCGCCGCCCGACCGTGATCGTGTTCAACGTGGCGGGGATGCTCCAGGAGGCGCCCGGAGCGATCCGGGAGGTTGCCCTGCGCGACCGCTATCTCTCGGTCGGACCCGACGTGGAGCTGGCCGGCCCCGTCGACGGACAGATTCGGCTGCAGCGCACGAACCGCGGGATCCTGCTCCGGGGCTCGGTGGAGGCGCCGCTGCGGCGGACCTGCGCACGATGCCTGGAGCCGTACGTGGAGACGGTCAGCCTCCAGCTGGCGGAGGAGTTCCTGCCGAGCGTCGACCCGCAGCGGGGCGTGCCGCTGCCGCCACCGCCGGCTGACGAGGAGGCGCTCGCGATCGATGCGCAGCACCAGATCGACCTGACCCCCGTCCTGCATGACGAGCTGGCCCTGACCGAGCCGATGCATCCGCTCTGCCGGCCCGATTGCCCCGGCCTGTGCCCCGGCTGCGGCCGCCACATGGACGTCGGGAGCTGCACCTGCGCCACGGACGAGCCAGACCCTCGCCTGGCCGCCCTCGCCCGGCTGCTCGACTCGATGCGCGACTAGAGCTCCGAGCGCCCGGTCGCCGTGCCGCGGATCGCCCGCTATACTGCGGCGTCCCTCACACACCGATGGTAGGAGTCACGCGTGGGCGTTCCCAAGCGAAAGGTCTCGAAGGCGCGACAGGGCGAGCGGCGATCGCATCTGGCGATCAGCGCGCCGCCGCTCGTCGAGTGCACGCATTGCCACGAGCTGAAGCTGGCGTATCACGTCTGCCCCACCTGCGGCTATTACGACGGTCGCGAGGCCATCACCATCGAATCGACCGCGCCGGCCGAAGGCCAGCGCTGACGCGGCGCCGCTGATGCGCATCGCGGTCGACGCGATGGGCGGCGATTTCGCCCCGCGCGAGATCGTGCGCGGCGCCATCACGTACGCCGCCTCGCACGCCGACGAGGTGATCCTGGTCGGCGACGTTCCCCGGATCGAAGCGGAGATCGCCGAATTCGGTCGCGGGCACCCGGCCAGCGTCTCGTTCGTCGACGCGCCCGAGGTGATCGAGATGGGGGAGCACCCCGCCGCCGCCCTGCGCGCGAAGCGACGCGCCTCGGTCCGGGTGGCCACCGACCTGGTGCGCGACGGCCTCGCCGACGCCGTGGTCAGCGCGGGGTCGACCGGCGCGACGATGGCCGCCGCGGTCTTCCGGCTCGGCCGCATCGAGGGGATCGATCGGCCGGCGCTGGCTGCGCACCTGGTCACCGCCACCGGGCCGATCCTGCTCCTGGACGTCGGGGCCAACGTGGACTCCGACGCGACCAACCTGATGCATTTCGCCGTGATGGGCTCGATCTACGCCGAGCAGGTCCTCAAGGTGCCGAGCCCGCGGGTCGGGCTGCTCAACATCGGCGAGGAGGAGGAGAAGGGGGACGCCGTGGCGCGGGAGGCCTACCGCCGCATCCGCGACAGCGGAGCTGCACTTCATCGGGAACGTGGAGGGGACCGACCTGATCGGGCACGTGGCCGACGTCGTGGTCTGCGACGGGTTCATCGGCAACGTGGTCGTCAAGTTCTTCGAGGGCCTCACCAGCTACATCTTCCGCTCGCTGCGGACCGACCTGCAGCAGGGCCCCATGGCGCCATTGGCGCTCCTTGCCCTGAAGCCCGGCTTCGACCGGATGAAGCATCGATTCGACTTCGAGCGCTACGGCGGCGCCCCCCTGCTCGGCGTGCGGGGGGTCAGCATCGTGACGCATGGCCGCGCCCGCGCCCGCATGCTGGAGAACGCCATCCGGGTCGCGTCGGAGTCGGCGACCGCCCGCATCCCGGAGGCGATCGCCGACTGGACCCGCGAGCATCCGGGGCTGGCGCGGCGCGACACCGGGGAGCTGGTCGCGGGGACCGAGCCACTGGTGGCCGGACCGGGAGGCGAGGCCTGACCAGCGCGCCGTCTCGCCAGCGACGCAGGCTTCGCCCGCGGCCCGGGCTCGAGGCACGGCGGCTGGCGCTGATGGCGCTCTTCGAGGAGGAGTTTCGGCCGTCGGCGGCGACCGCTTCGCTCGAGCGATTGCTGGACGAGCATGGCACCCAGGCCGAGGTCGCTGTACATGCGCGGGCGATCGTCGAGGGCGTCCTGGCAAGGCGCGTGGAGCTGGATGAGCGAATCGGGCTGGTGGCCCCGCTGATCCCCGTCAGCGAGCTCGGTCGGGTCGAGCGCACGATCCTTCGGAGCGCCCTCTGGGAGGTGCTATACTCCGCCGCGACCTCGAGCGGGGAGACGATTCACGACGCCGTTTCCCTTGCCCGGACCTACTCCGGGGACGCGGCTCGCCGCCTCGTCAACGGCGTCTTGGGAAGCGTTGCCAGATCATCGCCTGGAGGAGCCTGACGGTGACCGAAGGAACCACGTTCGACCGACTCAAGAAGCTGATCGTTGAGCAGCTTGGCGTCGACGAAGAGGAGGTCACCTCGACAGCCTCGTTCGTCGAGGACCTGAACGCCGACTCGCTTGACCTGGTGGAGCTGATCATGAGCCTCGAGGAGGAGTTCGGCATGGAGATCTCCGACGAGGATGCCGAGAAGATCCAGAAGGTCTCCGACGCGGTCGAGTTCATCGAGGAGCACCAGCAGTAACGACCGAGGGCCATGGCCAGTCCGCATCTCGACGAGCTGGGTGAGCGACTCGGCATCGTCCTGCGGGATCCGGAAGCCATCCGCCACGCGTTCGTCCACAGCTCCTTCTTCAACGAGAATCCCGGCGCCCTGCCCGGGCACAACGAACGCCTCGAATTCCTGGGCGACGCCGTCATCGGCCTTGTCGTCAGCAGGCTCCTGTACGACCGCTATCCCGATGAGGACGAGGGCTTTCTGACCGCGCGCCGCGCCGCGCTGGTAAACCGCGACTCGCTCGCCGAGATCGCGATCGAGCTCGGACTCGACCGATTTCTCCTCCTCGGTCGAGGCGAGGCGGAGGGGGGCGGCGCCGCCCGACCGTCACTGCTCGCCGCGACCTTCGAGGCACTCGCCGGCGCGGTCGCCGTGAGCGAGGGGTATCGACCAGTCGCAGCGCTGGCTGCGCGGCCTCTTCGCCGCCCGTCTCGCCCCGGCGGGACCGGGTGAGCCCCCCAAGTCGGCCAAGAGCCGGCTCCAGGAGTGGACCCAGCGCCGCCATCGCCAGAAGCCGCAGTACGAGCTGGTCGAGCTGGTCGGGCCCGCGCACCGCCAGGCGTTCACCATCACCGCCATCGTGGACGGACGTCGGATGGGGACCGGCCACGGGTCGAGCCGACAGCGGGCCGAGGAGGATGCCGCGGCGGCCACCCTGGCCGCCCTGGCCGCCCTGGAGGCCGAGGCGCTGCCGGCGGACGCCCCGCGATGAGCCGCCTCAAGGAGCTCCGCCTGCACGGCTTCAAGACCTTTGCCGATCCGACCCGCTTCGTCTTCGAGCGCGGGGTGACGGCCGTCATCGGGCCGAACGGATCGGGGAAGAGCAACATGGCCGACGCGGTGCGGTGGGTCCTCGGAGAGCAGTCGAATCGCTCCCTGCGAACCCGCCGGGCCGATGACGTGATCTTCGCCGGGAGCCAGGGACGTCGTCCCCTGGGCATGGCGGAGGCGGTCCTGACCCTCGACAACAGCGACCGGTGGCTGCCGATCGAGTTCGAGGAGGTGTCGATCGGCCGGCGCGCCTATCGGTCGGGGGAGACCGAGTACCTGGTCAACGGTGCGCGCGCCCGGCTGAAGGACGTGGTTGACCTGCTTGCCGGAGGGCGCCTCGGCGCCAACGAGCTGGTGGTGGTCGGCCAGGGAACGGTGGACGCCGCGCTCTCGCTGCGCCCCGAGGAGCGGCGCCAGCTCTTCGAGGAGGCGGCCGGGGTGAAGAACCTCCAGGTTCGCAAGAACGAGGCGCTCGGGCGCCTGGCACGCGCGCGCGACAACCTCGTGCGGGTCGGCGACCTGGTGAGCGAGCTGAAGCCCCAGGTCCGCCGCCTCGCCCTGCAGGCACAGCACCAGCAGGAGCACGACGCGCTGGGCCGACGGGCACGGGCACTGGTCGTGGAGGCCCATCGTCGTCGCGAGGTATCTGCTCGCGCCTCCCTCGGAGAGGCGCGCCGCAGGCTGGCGGCAGCCGAGTCGGCCCTGGAGGCGATGCGCTCGCAGGAGACGGCCGGCCGGGACGCGATCGCGGCGGCCGAGGCCCGCTACTGGGCGGCGGAAGCGGCGGCGCGGGCCGCTGCCGAGCGTCGCGAGGCGTCGCGAGAGGCATCCATCCGGGCGGAGACGAACGCCGCCGCCATCGCGCAGCGGCACGCCGATCTGACCGCTGCGCTGGCGCGAGACGAGGCGGAGCTGACCGCCGTGGCGACAGCGCTCGACGCAGAGCCGGAGCGGGATGACCCGGATGCGGAGTCCAAGTGGCGAGCCGCAGGCGAGGCCGAGCGAGCCTGGCGCGAGGCCGTCACGCAGCTCGAGCAGGCTGACCGCCTGATGGATGCCGCCGACGAGGCCCTGGCGGCCGCGCGCACGCGGGCCGGCGCCTGGATCGTGGACGCGGCTCGCCATGACGAGGCGGCGGCCCGCGTCGCCGCGCGCGTCGAGCACCTCGAGGCAGAGCGCGTCGCCGCCGGCACGGCCACGACCGACGCAACAGCCGCCCTCGCCGCCAGCGAGTCGGAGCTGGCCGCGGCCGAGGCGACGGAGGCCATGACACGCGAGCGCCTGACGGCTGGCCGAGCGAGCGCAGAGGGGGCCGATGCGCAGGCCGACCTCCACCGCGCTCGCGCGACTGCCCTGGCGGAGCGGATCGGCGGCCTGCGGGCCGAGATGGAGGCGTTGCGCGAACGAGCGGACATGGGCGGCCGGCTCGCCACGACGTTGGTGGGGGCCGGCTGGCAGTCGCTCATGGATGCGATCGCCCCACCTGAGTCCGCGTGGGCGGCGATCGAGGCGGTGGTCGGCGGCGAGCTCCAGCAGGCGCTGCTGTGGCGCGACGGCGGGGTCATCGAGCATGCCGCGGATGCGCGGGGGGCGGCCAGGCTCCTGGTGCAGGCGATGCAGGGCGATGACGACGACACGGCCGCACGCAGCGAGGCATTGCGGGCCGTCGGAGCCACGCGCACCCTCGCGGAGTGGATCGGGGCCGACGGAGGCGTGCGCCTCTTCGCGCGGACCGCCGTGGCAGCGGACCTGGCCGCGCTGCTCCAGGGCTGGCAGGCGCTGCCCGCCGGCTGGTGCGCGGTGACGGCGGATGGGGACCTCGCCGACGCACGCGGGATGATCGTCATCCGGGGTCGCCGCGAGGGCCTGGCGGGTGAGGCTGCGCGACAGCACGCGCGCCAACGCGAGGTGGCGGACCTCGTCGAGCAGCTTGACGCGGAGCAGCGCGAGGCGGGCCAGGTGGCCGCACAGGCCCTCGTCGCAGCAACCGCCGCGCGACGCGAGCGCGATGAGGCGAGCCGCCAGCACGCGGATGCTGAGCGTCAGTCCTGGCTGATGCGAGCCGCGCACGCCCGTGCGGCCGAGGCGCTGTCCCTGGCTCGCGACGTCGAAGCGCGACTCGTTCTGGAGCTGGAACAGGCCCGGGAGGCACTGGCACCCGACCCCTCGCCCGGGGCGGCACCGATCGGGCTGGAGCTCGAGCAGCTGGCCGCCTCGGCGGCCGAGGCACACCAGCGTCACGACGCCCTGGCGGGGGAGCGAGATGGGCTGCGCGCCGCATCGCTGGCGGCCCAGTCGGCCGCGGATGCGGTCGATGCGAGGCTGGGCGATCGACGCTACCGGCAGGCCGTCCAGGCGGCGCGTCGAGACCAGCTGATGGCAGCCGTGGAGCTGCATCGATCGGCGCTGACCGCGCTCGAGGGCGAGCGCGCGGTGGCATCCGGAGCGATCACGGCGGCTGCGGCGGCTGACGCGGCGGCAGCGGAAGAGCGCGCGGCCGCCGACGCCGAGCGCGACCAGCTGCGGGCCGACCTGCTCGAGGGCGAGCGCGCGCGCGGCGGAGCCGTGTCGGAGCTGGCTGCGCTGGAACGGGGTGTGCAGGCCGCCGCCATCGAGGCACAGCGCCTCGACGACGAGATCGTCGCGATCGGCCGGGAGCGGGACCTGGCCATCGAATCGCTCCCGACGGCCGAGGGTGCCGTCGACTCACCCTCGGGCGATGAGGCGCTCCCGGCTGAGCTGGCGGCCGTCGCCCCCGACGCGATCGACGCCGAGCTGTCCCGGGTCCGGCGCACGCTGGCTGCAGATCGGCTCGGTCAACCCGTTTGCCGTCGAGGAGCACCGCGAGCTCGCCGGGCGGCTCGACGCACTGACCGGTCAGGACACCGACCTCAACGCGGCGATCGCCTCGACCGAGCAGCTGATCAGCCGCCTGGAGGCGGAGATCGCGGCGCAGTTCAACGCGGCCTTCGTCGCGATCGGCGCCAAGTTCGACGAGTTCTGCCGGCTCCTCTTCGCCGGGGGCTCCGCCTCGCTGCAGATGAGCGAGGCGGGAGAGGAGGACGGGTCGGGCGGGATCGAGATCGCCGTGCGGCCACCCGGCAAGCGCCTCCAGCGACTGGCAATGCTGTCGGGCGGCGAGCGTGCGCTGGCCGGCGTCGCGCTGCTCTTCGCCATGCTGAGCGTGAACCCCGTCCCGTTCTGCATCCTCGACGAGGTGGACGCCGCGCTCGACGAGGCCAACATCGGCCGCTTCGCCGACGCGCTCCGGCAGCTTGCGCAGCAGATCGACTTCGTGGTGATCACGCACAACCGCGCCACCATCGAGACCGCCGACACGATCTACGGGGTGACCATGACCGATGCCGCCGTGTCCCGCCTCCTCTCCCTCCGGCTCGCCGACCTGCCGGTCGAGGTGGTCGCCGGATGATGCCCCGTCCCCGGCGGGAGCCGACCGGCCTGGGCCTGCGCCCCTCGCCGGGAGGGCTTGGGAGTCGCCTGCGGGCGCTCCTCGGCCGATCCGCGACCGCCGTGCAGGCGACGTGGGATGAGCTCGAGGAGGCGCTCATCGCGGCCGACGTTGGTGCGGAGACGACGCTCGAGCTCGTGGCTGCGACCCGGCGACGCGTCGGTGCCGGGGCCCCGGGCGAGGCGGTGCGCGGCGCACTGGCCGAGGAGATCACGGCGAGGCTGGAGCGCGCCGGCTCTGGGCGGTTCGAGCTGGGTGCCCTGCCGGCGGTGATCCTGGTGGTGGGAGTCAACGGGTCGGGCAAGACGACCACCATCGCCAAGCTCGGCGCTCGCTTCCTGCGGGAGGGCCACAGCGTGGTGCTGGCTGCCGCAGATACGTTTCGCGCCGCCGCGGTGGAGCAGCTGCGCCTGTGGGGAGAGGAGCTCGGCGTGACGGTCGTCTCGCAACGCCCCGGGGCAGATCCGGGCGCGGTCGCGTTCGACGCGATGGCGGCCGCCGAGTCGCGGGGGATCGAGGTCGTCATCATCGACACGGCGGGTCGGCTGCAGAGCAAGACGCAGCTGATGGCGGAGCTCGCCAAGATCCGGCGCGTGATCGAGCGCCGCGCGCCGGGGCAGCCGCGCCACGTGCTGCTCGTCCTGGACGCGACCACCGGGCAGAATGGGCTCTCCCAGGCCGAGGCCTTCGGCCGGGAGGCGGGCGTGACCGGGATCGTGCTCACCAAGCTGGACGGCACCGCCAAGGGCGGCGTGGCCGTCGCGATCGCGGATCGGCTCGGGGTGCCGATCGTCTTCGCCGGCACGGGCGAGCTGGTCGACGCGCTGGCGCCCTTCGACCCGCAGGCCTACGTGGAGTGGCTCCTGGCGGCCTGACGCCGACGGTCCGCGGATTGCTGCTCGTGCGGCCTGCCGCCTAGAATGGGCAGCCGTCTCGCCCGGCCGCCGGCCGTGCGCGACGCGCATCATCCGCATCGGTCCCATCATGTTCGAATCGCTCTCAGCCCGCCTGCGGGGCGTCGTTGACCGCCTGCGCGGCAAGGCCAAGATCACGGAGGCCGACCTCGACCTCGCCCTGCGCGAGATTCGCCTGGCCCTGCTCGAGGCGGACGTCAACTTCCGGGTCGTCAAGGAGTTCGTGGCGCGGGTCAGGGAGCGCGCCCTGGGGGCTGACGTCCTGAGCGGGGTGCATCCCGGTCAGCAGGTGGTCAAGGTCGTCCACGACGAGCTCGTCACGATCCTCGGGGGCGAGCGTCACCTCCTCAAGCTCGACCGGAAACCGAGCCTCGTGATGCTGGTCGGCCTGCAGGGATCGGGCAAGACCACGACCGCGGCCAAGCTTGCCGTTCGGCTGCGGCGTGACGGGCGCAAGCCACTCCTCGTCGCGGCCGATGTCTACCGGCCGGCGGCGGTGGATCAGCTCGTCGCGCTCGGCGACCAGATCGGGGTCGAGGTGCACACCCGACCCGCCGGGACCCCGGCCATGGAGGTTGCCAGATCGGGGGTGGAGCAGGCGCGGCAGCGGGGACTCGACGTGGTTCTGCTGGACACGGCCGGCCGCCTGCACGTGGACGAGCCGATGATGGACGAGCTGGTCCGGATCGCCGGGGCGGTGACCCCCGCCGAGACGCTGCTGGTCGTTGACGCGATGACCGGCCAGGACGCCGTGAAGGTGGCCGAGGCGTTCCACCATCGGCTGCCGCTGACGGCGCTGGTGCTGACCAAGATGGACGGCGACGCCCGCGGTGGCGCGGCGCTCAGCATCCGGAGCGTGACCGGCCTGCCGATCGCGTTCATCGGCACCGGGGAGCGGACCGACGGCCTCGAGCCCTTCCACCCCGATCGACTGGCGCAGCGGATCCTGGGGATGGGCGACATCCTCTCCTTCGTCGAGCGAGCGCAGGAGACGGTCGACCAGGCCGAGGCCGAACGGGTCGCCCAGCGGCTGATGGAGTCGCGCTTCACGCTCGACGACTTCCGCAGCCAGCTGGCGCAGGTCAAGAAGATGGGGCCGATCGGACAGCTGCTGGGGATGATCCCCGGCGCCTCCCAGTTCGCCGGCGCGGCGCAGGAGGCGGTCGACGACGGGCAGCTGCGACGGATCGAGGCGATCCTCGACTCGATGACCCCGGTCGAGCGCCATCACCCGGAGCTGATCAAGGCCAGCCGGCGGCGGCGCATCGCGACCGGCAGCGGCACCACCCCGGCCGACGTGAATCGCGTGCTCAAGCAGTTCGGGGAGATGCAGCGCCTGATGCGGCAGCTGGGCAGCGGGCGCCTGCCGGCGGGGAGCGGGTTGCGCGGGATCCTGGGCGGCTGATCGGGTGCGCCGCCTCGTCGTTGCGCTCACCGCGCTGCTGGCGATGGTCGGGGCCGTGGTCGTGGCCGGCTACCTGCTCTTCTTCGCGGCAACCGGCGACCGTGCGGCGGGGGCGGTGCCCGCCGACTCCGCGGTGTATCTCCAGGTCTATCTCCAGCCATCGAGCGGGCAGAAGCTGAACCTGTTCGGCCTGGTGGCGCAGCTGCCGGGGTTTGCCGATGACGCGACCCTCGAGGAGAAGATCCACGACGTGACGCAGCGCCTGCTCGGGGAGCTGGCGATCGACTACGCGGCTGACCTGCGCCCATGGCTCGGCAGCGAGCTCGCGCTCGCCGCGGCAGGTCCCGACGAGGCCGGGGCCGCGCCACGATTCCTCCTCCTGGCATCGGTCAAGGATCCGGCGCAGGCGCGCGTCGGAGTGCCGCGCCTCATGGCCCGCGAGGGCGTGACCTATGCGCCCGAGACGTACCGTGGACACCCCGCGATGATGAGCGACGGCCTCAGCTACGCGCTCCTTGACGACCTGCTGATCGTGGCGACCACGCCGGAGCGGCTGCGAGCTTCGCTCGACGCCGACTCCGATACCATCCCGTCGCTTGCCGACTCGGCCGCGTTCGGGACCGCGATGCGCAGCGTCCCGGCGGACCACCTCGCCTCGCTCTACCTCGACCTGGGCCAGGTCGCCGGGCGGGAGGCGGGCTCGCCACTCGGCGGCTTCAGGACGGCCGCCCTGACCGTGACCGCCGAGCCCGATGGGCTCCACCTCGACGGCGAGGTCCCATTCGCGGGCGGCGAGGCGAGCGCGGCGGCGCGGGCCGCGTTCGCCCTCGGCACGCGGACGAGCAGCCTCGCCGCATGGATGCCGCGCGCGACCAGCGCCGAGCTGAGCGTCTTCGGGCTGCAGCAGAGCCTGGTCGACCTCGAGGACCAGGTCGGCGGCAGCTCGCTCCTCGCCCCGGCCCTCGACCTGCTCGACCAGCTGCGGTTGATCGCGGGATTCGGCCTCGGCATCGGCGTCGATCGCGACCTCCTGCCGCTCTTCGACGGCGAGGCGGCGGTCGCGTTGCTTGAGCTCGACCTGGCGGCGCCGCGCGGCGTGCTGCTGCTCCGCCCCAGCCAGCCGGACGCCGCGCAGGCGGCACTCGACACGATGCGCAGGGCGCTCGTCGAGCACGGCTCCCGGATCACCACCTCGCTGGTGGCGGGCACCACCATCACGATCGTCAGCGTCCCGCAGGTCGGTCGCCTGGCCTACGCCATGAGCGAGGGGGTCGTCCTCGCCGCGCTCGATCCCGCGGATGTGGCCTCAGCGCTCGAGGCCCACCGCAGCGGGACGACCCTCGCCACGGATCGGCGCTACGAGCCCACCTTCGAGCTCGCGGGGTCCCGTGCAGGAAACGAATTGTGGGCCGATATCCCGGCCCTGCTGGACGCTGCCAGCACCTTCTTCGACCCCGGAAGCGAAGTTCGCGATATCCTCCACCAGATCGGCGAGCTGGCGATGAGCGCATCGACCGTCGGCGATCACCTGGAGATCCATGCCGTGCTGACCGTCAGGTGACGTCGCGCGGCGAGGATGACGCCATGAGCGAGATCGAATCGGCAGGCAGCTGCCGTCACACAGCAGAGAGGTAGAGACCCTTGGCAGTACGCATTCGGCTCTCACGCGTGGGAGCCACCAAGCGCCCGAGCTACCGGGTGGTGGCGATCGACAGCCGTCGTCCCCGGGACGGCCGCGCGCTCGAGATCCTGGGCTTCTACGACCCGCTCACCGAGCCGGCGACCGTGCGGATCGACGCGGAGCGCTTCGCCGCGTGGGTCAGCAAGGGGGCCCTGCCGTCGACGACGGTGGCGAAGCTGATCAAGCTGAACGCGGCGACCGTCGCCCCGGCGGCCGCGGCCCCTGAGGCGGCCAAGCCAGCCAAGCCCAGGGCGCGCGCCCGCAAGCCGGCCGCCGCCGCGGCGAAGGTGGCGGAGTGAAGGCCTTCCTCGAGTACGTCGCCCGCTCACTGGTCGACGACCCCGACGCGGTGGTGGTCGAGATGAGCGAGGCCGATGATGAGATCACCCTGACTCTCAAGGTGGGGGAGGGCGACATGGGCCGCATCATCGGCCGCGATGGACGCATCGCCAATGCGATCCGCAGCCTGCTGCGGGTGATGGGCACGCGCGATGGTCGGCACGTGGAGCTGGAGATCGTCGGCGACGACTGAGCGGCTGGCGGTCGCGCGGGTGCTCGGCGCCAAGGGGCTCGCCGGTGCCGTGCGCATCGAGCCGCTGACCGATCACCCGGAACGCCTGGCCGCCGGCGAGTCCGTCTGGCTCGAGGACGAGGTCGAGCCGCGCCGCATCGTGGAGTCCTCATGGGGCGGTCGCGTGCCGGTGCTCCAGCTGGAGGGCGTCTCCGATCGGTCGACGGCGGAGGCCCTCGCCGGGCGATACCTCGAGGCGCCGCCGACGCCGCTCGCTCCGGATGCCTACTAC
The DNA here is from genome assembly GCA_963782015.1 of uncultured Chloroflexia bacterium. Classification (GTDB taxonomy): domain Bacteria; phylum Chloroflexota; class Limnocylindria; order QHBO01; family QHBO01; genus CF-167. The sequence goes on along the minus strand of CAWAHY010000001.1, from coordinate 61,124 downwards.
TGGCACCAGCTGATCGGCCTCTCGGTGAGCGACGAGGCCGGGGCCGAGCTGGGCGAGGTGGTGGAGGTCTTCCGCGCCGGCGAGAACGAGGTCTACCGGATCGAGGGGCCGGGGGGCGAGCTGCTCGTCCCCGCGCTGCGTGACGTGGTCCGCTCGATCGACCTCGAGGGTGCCCGGATGGTGGTTCGCTACGAGGCGGAGGAGGTCTGACCGATGGGTGCCGATAGACCCGCCCCGCTGCTCCGGTTCGACGTCGTCACGCTCTTCCCCGAGCTGTTCGAAGCGCCCCTGCGAGCCTCGGTGATCGGCCGCGCGCTGGAGCGCGGCATCCTGGAGGTATCGATCCACGACCTGCGCGAGCACGGCATCGGCCGCCATCGCGCGATCGACGACTACCCGTACGGCGGGGGAGCGGGGATGGTGATGCGCCCCGAGCCCCTCTTCGCGGCGGTCGAGCCGCTCCGCGTCCCCGGCGCGACGGTGATCCTGCTCGACCCTGCCGGCGAGCCGCTCACCGATCGCCTGGCGCGCGACCTCGCCACGGCCGGACGGCTCGTCCTGGTGTGCGGCCGGTATGAGGGGATCGACGAGCGGGCACGCGCCCTGGTCGATCGCGAGGTGAGCATCGGCGACTACGTCCTGACCGGCGGCGAGCTGCCGGCACTGGTGCTGATCGACGCCATCGGGCAGACTCGTTCCCGGCGTCATCGAGGCCGAGTCGCACGAGGGCGACTCCTTCGCGGACGGCCTGCTGGAGGGGCCGCAGTACACCCGCCCCGAACAGTTCCGCGACGCCTCCGTCCCGCCCGTGCTCCTCTCCGGGCACCACGGCGAGGTCGCCCGCTGGCGCCGCGTGGAGGCCCTGCGACGCACGCTCCGCCGCCGCCCGGACCTGCTCGTCGACGCTCCATTGACCGATGCGGACCGCGCCATCCTGGACGACCTGCGGGGGTCAGCCGACTGACGGCCTGGGCCCGCCTCGACGAGAGGTCGGGCAGCGCTGCTATACTCCGCCCGCCGCGACCGCGTGAAGGTCGCGTTCCTCACGTTCGCGCCCGATTCGAGCGCGCCACCGAAGCAGAGTAAGCCGCGACTAACGCCGCGGTAACGAGGTCTCCCGCAGCATGGACTTGATCAAGGAGCTCGAGCGCGAGCAGCTCCGCGGCGACGTTCCGCAGATCGCCCCTGGCGATACCGTCAAGGTGTCGGTCAAGGTGGTGGAGGGAACCCGCGAGCGGACCCAGGTCTTCGAGGGGACGGTCATGCGTCTGCGGGGTGGCGGACTCAACCAGCGGATCACCGTGCGGCGGATCGCCTCGGGCGTCGGCGTCGAGCGCACCTTCATGGTGCATGCGCCGCGGGTCGAGAAGATCGAGATCGTGCGCCATGGCGTTGCGCGCCGGGCACAGCTCTACTTCCTGCGCGATCGGATCGGCAAGTCAGCAACCCTGCGCGAGCGCCGTCCCGGCCGCTGAGCGGTTGCTCCGCCCCAGCCTGAACCCATCCCGTCGACGCGTGAAGCGCCACGCCCCGCCGCCTCGCGACGCGCACATGCGCCACGAGCGCGAGCTGCGCCTGGCCGGCTTCCGAAGCATCGCCGGCATCGACGAGGTCGGCCGCGGCTCGCTCGCCGGACCGGTGGTGGCGGCGGCGGTGATCCTTCCTGAACGGCATCGGATCAAGGGTCTCCGCGACAGCAAGGTGCTGGTGCGGTCGCGCCGCGAGGCGCTCTACGAGCAGATCCTCGACCGTGCCGAGGCGGTCGGGGTGGGATGCATCGAGGTCGAGGTGATCGACCGGGTGAACATCCTGCAGGCCACCAAGCTGGCGATGCGCGAGGCGCTCGGGCACCTGGCCACGGCCCCGGATCACCTCGTGATCGATGCGCTCAGCCTGCGCGAGGTGGACCTGCCGCAGCGGCCGATCATCGACGGGGACGCGATCAGCGCCTCGATCGCCGCGGCCAGCATCGTGGCCAAGGTGACCCGCGACCGGATCTGCGCCGAGTTCGATGCGCGCTACCCGGCGTATGGCTTCGGCCGCAACAAGGGCTATGGCACGCGCCTGCACGTCGAGGCGCTGATGCGCGAGGGCCCATGCGAGTGGCACCGCCGCTCGTTCGCGCCGCTGCGCCTGATCCTGGCCGGGGAGCAGCTCTCGCTGGAGATGCTGCTCGATGAGCTGGTCCTGACCGAGGAGCAGATCGAGCCCGAGGAGTAGGTCTTCGTCGCTGCTCGCCTCCCGGAGAGGAGCGAACGGTGCCCGATCCACGCCACCTGCTCGGCGAGCGGGGCGAAGCGATGGCGGCCACCTGGCTGACGGGGCGGGGCTGGACCATCCTCGCGCGCCGCTGGCGCTGTGCGGCAGGCGAGCTCGACCTCGTCGCCCGCGACCCCGACGGTGCGCTGGTGGCGGTCGAGGTCAAGCTGCGGCGCGCGGGCCGCGCCGGCGATCCGTTGGAGAGCGTGGATCGGCGACGACTGCTCAGGCTGCGCGCCGCGCTGGGCCAGTTCCGTGCGACGCACCGAGAACCCGTCGGAGGCGGCCTGCGGATCGACCTGGTGACGGTCGTTCCCGCCACCGAGGGACATTGGCGGCTGGCTCTCCACGCCGCCATCGACGCGTGGTGAGCCCGCCCGACCTCAGCGCGCGAAGATGGCCTCCAGCGCGAGGATCGAGGCGATGTAGGGCCGGGTCATGCGATAGACCCCGTGGCGGTCCGCGGCGGTCTGGCCCTGGTAGTAGGCGGCCAGCACCAGCGACCTGTCGTTGCCGTAGCGGGCCAGGTAATGCTTCAGCAGGCGCACGCCCGCGCGCACGTTCGAGCGCGCGTCGGTCAGCTTCACCTTCTCGTGCAGCATCGTGCCGGCGACCCAGTCGGCGGTGGGCGGGGTGAGCTGCATGACGCCGACGGCGCCGGACGAGCTCACGACACCGGCCTGCCACCCGGACTCCTGCCACGCCACGGCCAGCGCGAACGCGACGGGGACGCCCTGGGCCGTGGCCTCCGCTTCGATGATCGCGCGAACATCGGCGCGCTGGGCCACGAGGCCGGCCATCCCCGCGGACATGCCCGCGCCCGAGCCCGACGACGCCGCGGTGCGGCCCGGGATCGAGAGCCGCTGGCCGACGCGCAGATAGGAGGGGTCGGCGATCCGGTTGGCCCTGGCGATGGCGCCGATGGTGGTGCCGTAGCGCACGGCGATCCCGCTGAGCGTCTCGCCCGAGGCGACGACGTGGACGAACGGTGTGGCAGCCGGTGACGCGGGTGCCGGGCTGTCGGCTGGCGTCCCGCCACCGGGGATGGTGAGGCGCTGGCCGACACGCAGATAGGAGGGGTCGGCGATCCGGTTGGCCTTGGCGATGGCGCCGATGGTGGTCCCGTAGCGCTTCGCGATGCCGGTCAGGTGCTCGCCGGCCCGCACCACGTGGACGATCGGCTGCGCGGGGGCAGCGGCGGCAGGCTTTGACGCGGCGGCGGTCGGCTCGGCGGCGAGGCGCAGGCGCTGGCCGGGGTAGATGCGGTTCGGATTCGAGATGGGGTTGAGGGCCATCAGCTGGGCCACCGTGAGGCCGTGCCGCAGCGCGATCTCGCTGAGCGTATCGCCCTGTCGCACGACGACGACCCGGTCGGTCGCCGCTGCCGGCACGGCGACCGCGCCGACCGCGAGCAGCGCCGCCAGGGCGGCGAAGCGGAAGAGTGGCAGGGAAGCGTGACGATGCATGCGAGCGATGACTCCTCGGACAGCGACTGACGGCATCGTCGCAGGCAACGCCGGACGGTCAAGGTACGAGTGGGTGGGGATTGGGGTACTTCGGTACCGTGCGGACGGGTGCGCGCAACCGTTCGCGAATTCGTGCTCGGGGAGGGGATCCGGGACCCGGTGCTATACTGCCGCGCGGTTCGGCATCGGCCTCAAAGCGAGCTCGGTTGCCTGCCGATCGATCCCATCACACACGCCCGCCGATCTCGGGGTCCACGGTGCCCGTCGCAGACGGGTCGACCCACGGGAGTCGAAGGCGAGCGGAGGAAAGAACCGGAGGAACACGTTTGGCTGCGATCAGCATGAAGCAGCTGCTGGAGGCTGGCGTCCACTTTGGGCACCAGACCCGGCGCTGGAACCCGAAGATGCGCGACTTCATCTTTGGGGAGCGCAACGGGATCCACATCATCGACCTGGCCCAGACGGTCTCCCGCCTGGACGCCGCCCTCGAATTCGTGCGCGAGACGATCCGTCGCGGCGATTCGATCCTGTTCGTGGGCACCAAGAAGCAGGCCCAGGAGACGGTCTCGGCCGAGGCCGACCGGAGCGGGCAGCACTACGTCAACAACCGCTGGCTCGGCGGGATGCTCACCAACTTCACGACCATCAAGCGCCGCATCCAGCGCCTGGAGGCGCTCGAGGCGCGTCGCGACGCGGGCGAGTTCGAGCGGCTCACCAAGAAGGAGGCCGGCAAGCTCACCGAGGAGATCACCAAGCTCAACGGCGCGCTCGGCGGCATCCGCCGCATGCGACGGCTGCCGGGCGCCGTCTTCATCGTCGACCCGCACCGCGAGTCGATCGCCGTCCTGGAGGCGCGCCGCCTCGAGATCCCGATCGTGGCGATCACCGACACCAACTGCGACCCGGACCAGATCGACTGGGTGATCCCGGCCAACGATGACGCGATCCGCTCGGTGCGCCTGATCTGCGCGAGGGTCGCCGATGCGGTGCTCGAGGCGCATTCGGAGCGCCAGGCCCGTCTCGACGAGGAGTTCGAACAGGCCGAGGCGCTGCCGCCGGTCGACGACGCCGCGCTGGTGGCCGACGCCGACTACAGCGCGGCGCTGGCCAGTGGCGAGGCCCTCGTCTTCGAGCCGGAGCCCGAGGAGGACGAGGAGGAGGAGCGGCGCGCACGCGCGCGGCGCGCGGCCGAGGCCTCCGAGGAAGAGACCGACGAAGACCCGACCCTTGCCTGAGGAGGCCAACTCACGATGATCAGACCCGAGGACGTGAAGCGCCTCCGCGAGCAGACCGGGGCGGGGATCATGGACTGCAAGCGGGCCCTGGAGGACAGCGCGGGCGACGTCGACAAGGCGATCGCCTGGCTGCGCGACAAGGGCCTCTCGGTCGCCGCCAAGAAGGCCGGCCGCGCCGCGCGCGAGGGCGTGATCGCCAGCTACATCCACCATGGTTCGCGCCTGGGCGTCCTGCTCGAGCTCAACTGCGAGACGGACTTCGTGGCGCGGACCGACGACTTCCAGCAGCTCGCCCGCGAGCTGGCGATGCAGGTGGCGGGGCTCTCACCGAGCTGGGTGAGCCGCGACGACGTGCCCGCCGCCGTGCTCGAGGAGCAGCGTCGCGGCTTCGCCGAGGAGGCGGCCCGCGACGGGCGACCCGCCGATCGGGTCGAGCAGATCGTCGAGGGCAAGCTCAACAAGTGGTTCGAATCGGTCTGCCTGCTCGAGCTGCCCTTCCGCGACACCGACAAGCGCGTGAGCGACCTGATCACCGAGAAGGTGGCCCTGCTCGGCGAGAATATCAGGGTGGCACGCTTTGCCCGCATGGCGGTCGGGGAGACCGGGGAGCGCGACGGCCAGGAGGCCGCCTAGGTGACTGACTCCGCTCGGCCCGCGTCCGCTCACCCGCACCGGGTGCTGCTCAAGCTGTCGGGCGAGGCGCTGATGGGCGATCGGCAGTACGGCATCGACCCCGAGGTGGTGCGCGGCATCGCGGCCCAGGTGGCCGAGGCGCGTCGCGACGGGATCGAGGTGGCGGTCGTGGTCGGCGGCGGGAACATCTTCCGCGGCGTGGCGGCCGCCTCCGCCGGGATGGACCGCGCCACCGCCGACTACATGGGGATGCTGGCCACCGCCATGAACGGGCTCGCCCTCCAGGACGCGCTCGAGCAGGCAGGCTGCCCGACCCGCGTGATGAGCGCCATCGGGATGAACGAGATCGCCGAGCCGTACATTCGCCGGCGCGGGGTGCGCCACCTCGAGAAGGGTCGCGTGGTGGTCCTGGTGGCAGGCACCGGCAACCCGTATTTCACGACCGATACGGCCGCCACCCTGCGTGCCGTCGAGCTGGGCGCGGAGGTGATCCTCAAGGCGACGCGCGTGGACGGCGTGTATGACGCCGATCCGGAGAAGCACCCCGGCGCGACGCGATTCACCCAGATCGGGTACACCGAGCTCCTGGCCAGCCGGCTCGAGGCCCTCGATGCGACGGCCGTCAGCCTGGCGATGGACAATGAGATGCCGATCGTGGTGTTCGACATGACGCAGCCCGGCAACATCCTGCGCGCGGTGCGCGGCGAGGTGATCGGGACGCGGATCGGCAACGAGGTGAGCTCATGACCCATGCCGATGTCCTGGCCGCCGAGCCGAAGATGCAGCGCTCGGTCGAGGCCATGGAGCGCGACTTCGCCGGGGTGCGGACCGGGCGCGCCTCGACCGCGCTGGTCGAGCGGATCCAGGTCGAGTACTACGGCACCCCCACGCCGCTCAACCGGATCGCCGGCATCAGCACCCCGGACGCGCACCTGATCGTGATCCAGCCATGGGATCGATCCGTCCTCTCGGCGATCGAGCGGGCGCTGATCAAGAGCGACATCGGCCTCACCCCGAACGTCGACGGCACCGTCGTGCGGCTGAACGTCCCACCGCTCACCGAGGAGCGCCGCCGCGAGATGGTGAAGCAGGTCCGTCGCCGCGCCGAGGAGGCGCGGGTGGAGGTGCGGGTCCATCGCCGCGAGGCGGCGGACCACCTCAAGCGCGCGCTGCGGGAGGGGACCCTCTCCGAGGACGAGGAGCGTCGCGAGCTCGAGGCGCTGCAGCGCATGACGGACCGCTTCACCGAGCTGGTCGATGCGCGTGCCGAGCGCAAAGAAGCGGAAGTGATGGAGGTCTGAGGCGCTGCCGCTCCGTGAGCACCCGCGACACGTCGCGATCATCATGGACGGCAATCGGCGCTGGGCCGCGGCGCGCGGCCTGCCTGCCATCGCGGGCCATGTCCAGGGGGTCGAGGCGATACGCCCCGTGGTCCGGGTCGCTCCCGACAAGGGGATCGAGGTCCTCTCGCTGTACGTCTTCAGCCGCGAGAACTGGCGCCGCCCGGACGACGAGGTGACGGGCCTGCTCGGCCTCATCGACGGGGCGGTCCGGCAGCACACCGACGAGCTCGTGGCGCAGGGCGTGCGGGTGCGCGTGATCGGCCGCCTGCACGAGGCGCCGGCCGACATCGTGCGGTCGATTCGCGAGGCTGAGGAGCGGACCAGGGCGGGGCAGCGGATGGCGCTCAACATCGCCTTCAACTACTCCGGGCGGGCAGAGATCATCGATGCGGCACGCGCCATGATCGCGGCCTCGGTACCTGCCCACCAGATCGACGAGGATCGGTTCGCCGAGCACCTCTACACGTCCGGCCAGCCCGACCCCGACCTGATCATCCGCACCGGCGGCGAGCAGCGGACCAGCAACTTCCTGCTCTGGCAGGGCGCGTATGCCGAGCTGGTCTTCACGCCGACCCTCTGGCCCGACTTCAGCGAGGTCGACCTGGACGCCGCCATCGACGAGTTCGCCCAACGCCAGCGCCGCTACGGAGCATGATGCGCCGATGCTCACCACCCGCCTGATCAGCGCCGGCATCCTCGCGCCGATCGTCGTCGCGATCGTCCTGCTCGGTGAACCGTGGCTTTCGCTCCTGGTCGCGGTGCTCGTCTTCCTGGCGATGGTGGAGCTCATCTCACTGCTCGACGCGGGCGGCTTCGAGCCGCCCCAGGTCGTCGCCCTCGGGGCGGGCTTGCTCGTGGGCGGGGCCGGGCTGGTCGCCGCCAACGAGGCGCTCATCGGCGGCGCGCTGGCGGACCTGCTGCGCGCCACCACGCCGCCCGGCCTGCCGACGGTCGCCTACGCGGCCGCGGCGGTCGTCCTCGGCGTCGCCGGGTTCACGCGGGCCGAGCCGCGCAAGGGGTTCCTGACCTGGGCCATCACCTCGTTCGGCGTGGCCTACATCGGCCTGCTGACCCCGTTCATCGCCATGGTCGGGCACCTTGCCCCGGCGGGCGGGTCGGCGACCACGCCGATCGGCCAGTTCGGGCTGCACTCGGGCGCCGCCTGGATGCTCCTCCTGCTCCTCGTGGTGTGGGGCTACGACTCCGGTGCGTACCTGACCGGTCGGTGGCTCGGCCGCCGCCGGCTGATCGACCACATCAGCCCGTCCAAGACGGTCGAGGGCCTGATCGGAGGGCTGCTGGCGGCGACGGTGGCGGCGGGAATCGGGGCGGCGCTGGTCGGGCTCGACCCGTGGCAGCCGCTGGTGATCGGGCCGCTCATCGGGCTGGCCGCCCAGGCCGGCGACCTCGCCGAGTCGATGGTCAAGCGCGCCGCCGGTCGGAAGGAGTCGGGCTTCCTGGTGCCGGGGCACGGGGGCATCCTCGACCGGATCGACTCGTTCCTCTTCGCGGCCCCGGTCCTCGTCGGCTACGCGCTGCTGGTCGCCGGCTTCGGCCTGTGACCGGCGTCGTCGTCCTCGGCTCGACCGGATCGATCGGTCGCCAGGCGCTCGAGGTGCTGGCGGCGCATCCCGATCGGTTCTCGTTGGTCGGCCTGGCGGCGGGACGCGCGACGGCCGAGTTCGCCGCCCAGCTGTCCGCCTGGCCGGGCGCCCGCGCCTGGTGCACCGATGCCCGTCCGCGCGACCTCGCCCGCGAGCGCTGGGCGGCCGGGGGCCTCGAGGAGCTCGCCACGCTCGACGCCGCCGAGACCATCGTCGTCGCCACCACCGGCATGACCGCCCTGCCGGCGGTCCTGGCGGCGCTGGGCAGCGGCCGCCGGGTGGCGCTCGCCAACAAGGAGACGCTGGTCACCGGCGGCCACCTCGTGGAGCGCCTCCTCGTCGCCCAGGGAGGGGATCCCCTCGACCGGCTGCGACCGATCGACTCCGAGCACTCGGCGATCTGGCAGTGCCTCGCCGGGGAACGGCTGGCGGACGTCGCGCGTCTGATCCTCACCGCCTCGGGCGGACCGTTCCGAGATCGTCCCGTGGGCGAGCTCGAGGCCGTGACCGCGGCCGATGCCCTCGCTCATCCAACCTGGCAGATGGGTCCCAAGATCACGATTGACTCCGCAACCCTCGTCAACAAGGCCTTCGAGGCGATCGAGGCCAAATGGCTGTACCGCCTCCCGTACGATAGGATTCAGGCCGTGATCCACCCCCAGAGCGTCGTGCACTCGCTCGTCGAGTTCATCGACGGCTCGTACAAGGCGCAGCTGGGACTGCCGGACATGCGCCTCCCGATCCAGTACGCGCTCACGTACCCCGAGCGCCTGCCGTCGCCGGCTCGCCACGGATCGCCCGAGGAGTGGGGCACCCTCCAGTTCCTGCCGCTCGCTCCCGGCCGCTTCCCGGCGTACGACACCGTCCGCGACGCGGCGGCCGCGGGCGGGAACCGCGGCGCGATCCTGAATGCCGCCGACGAGGCCGCGGTGGCCGCCTTCCTGGCCGGGACGATCAGCTTCCCGCGCATCGCCGGGCTGATCAGCGAGTCGGTCGAGCGCTGGGGGACGGCGACCGAGCCAGACCTCGAGGGCATTGTCGCCCTCGACGCAGAGGTGCGGGCCGCCCTCTCCGTCGAGCTGGGCCTCGGCGGCGCCGCCTGATGGAGACGCTGCAGACGATCCTGGCCTTCATCGGCATGCTGGTCGTGCTCGTGCTCGTCCATGAGTTCGGGCACTTCGTCGCCGCCAAGCGCGCCGGCATCACGGTCCAGGAGTTCGGGATCGGCTTCCCGCCGCGCATCGGCTCGGTGATCTGGCACGGGACCCGCTACTCGCTCAACTGGATCCCGCTCGGCGGCTTCGTCAAGATGCTCGGCGAGGACGGTGAGTCCGAGGCCGAGAAGATGCGCCAGCGGGGCCTCTCCGAGGCGGCCATCGACAAGGCGATGCGCGGCGCCTTCAACCGCAAGCCGATCTGGGTGCGCATCGTCGTCCTGGTCGCCGGGGTGGCCATGAACTTCCTCCTCGCCACCGCGCTCTTCGCGTGGGCGTTCAGCGTCCACGAGCCGATCGCGGCGCCGCCGCTGACCGTCACCGGGATCCAGGCCGACAGCCCCGCGGAGGGTGTCCTCCTGGTGGATGACCAGATCGTCGGGGCCGATGGCAGGCACTTCGCCCTGCGGGACACGCTGATCGGCTACATCGCCGATCGCGCCGGGAACCTCGTCACGCTGAACCTCGTGCGCGATGGCGCACCGCTCGACGTCACGGTCCGGCCACGCAGCCTCACCGATGAGCAGCGCGCCGCGGGGATGGGGGCGGTCGGGTTCCAGCTGCGATCCACGATCGTGCTGGCTCCCGCGCGCGCCGGCAACCCGGTCGAGGCGATCGGCCAGGGCTTCGCCGAGACCGTGCGGGTTGCCGCGGAGATCCCCGTCGGGCTGGGCCGAGCCGTGGCCGGCCTGGTGGGGCTGGCGCCCAACAGCGGCGGCGCCATGGGCCCGATCGGGATCGCGCAGGTCACCGGCGAGGTCCTCAAGGAGCCGCTCTTCACGCAGCTCTACTTCGTCGCGGTGCTCTCGGTGAACCTCGCGGTGCTGAACATCCTGCCCTTCCCGCCGCTCGATGGCGGTCGGGTCGCGGTGGTCGCGATCGAGGCGGCCCGTCGTCGTCGCCTCTCGGCCGCCCGCGAGGCGCTGATCTACCTGACCGGCTTCATGGTCCTCATGGCGCTGGTGATCCTGATCACCATCCAGGACCTCACGAGGCTGCCGGGAGTCTGATCTGACCTCGGACGGCTGGCGGTGGGCCGACCCCGCTGCTATAATCCGGGCGGTTTCGCGGACCGTTCGAGCGGACCAAATCGATACTGATCAGAGTGCAACGTGGGTCGGTTCGCCAGTCCCACGTTTTTGTTTGGAGCCCGCAAGGGCGAGGTGCGGATGTGAACCGAGACTTCATCGGAGCCTTGCTCCAGTTGAACGCCGAGAAGGGCGTTCCCCAGGAGATCCTCATCGAGACCCTGGAGCAGGCGATCGAGTCCGCCTATCGGCGCAATGCCGACGCGCCCGAGAACGTCGTGGTCCGCGTCGACCCGGAGAGCGGCCAGATCAGCGTCTACCGCGAGTACGAGGTGGTCGCCACGCCCGACGAGGTGGTCGATCCCGAGCTCCAGATGCTGGTCGGTGACGCCCAGAAGATCGACCCTGCCACCGGGGTCGGGGCCAAGGTGCGCGTCCCGGAGAACGTGACCCAGGCGCAGCTGGGACGGATCGCGGCCCAGACCGCCGGGCAGGTCTACCGCCAGCGCCTTCGCGAGGCCGAGCGCGACGTGGTCTACAGCCAGTACGCCAGCCGTGAGGGGGAGATCATGACCGGCGTGGTGCATCGCACCACTGACCAGGCCGTCGTGCTCGACATGGGCAAGGGCGTCGAGGCGGTGCTGGCGGTCAGCGAGCAGCTGCCCGGGGAGCATTACCGCATCGGCCAGCACCTGAAGGTCGTACGTGCTCGAGGTGCGCCGCACCACGCGCGGCCCGGTCCTGGTCGTGAGCCGGACGCATCGTGGCTTTTTGCGCCGCGTGATGGAGATGGAGATCCCCGAGATCTACAACGGCACGGTGGTCATCCGTGGGATCGCGCGCGAGGCCGGCAGCCGCTCGAAGGTGGCGGTCGAGAGCCGCCAGGCCGGCGTCGACGCGAAGGGCGCGGCGGTCGGTCAGCGCGGCGCCCGGATCCAGGCGATCGTGGCGGAGCTGAACGGCGAGAAGGTCGATGTCGTGCTCTGGAACGAGGACCCCGCCCAGTTCGTGGCCGAGGCGCTCTCGCCTGCGGAGGTCCTGAATGTGCGGATCGACGAGGAGCACAAGATCGCGAACGTGGTCGTCCCCGAGCGCCAGCTCTCCCTGGCGATCGGCAAGGAGGGCCAGAACGCGAGGCTGGCGGCGAAGCTGACCGGCTGGCGGATCGACATCCGCTCCGATGCCGGGGTCGCCACCGCCGCCGCGGCCCATGGCAGCGCCCCGGATGAGGGCGTCTCGGCCGAGGAGGCAACCGGCGATGCCGAAGCGGAGGCCTGATCACCAGCCCCTGCGGACCTGCGCCGTGTGCCGTGACGTGCACCCGAAGCGATCGATGAGCCGCCTGGTGCGACACGGCGACGGGTCCGTTGCGGTGGACCCCACCGGGAAGGCGCCCGGGCGCGGCACGTACGTGTGCGACCAGGCCGCCTGCCGGGAGCCCCGCCGCCTGGCCGAGGGCGTCCAGCGCGCACTGGGTGGCCCGGTCGTGGCCGAGCTGATCCTGGCCGAGGTGGAACGTGCCACCGCGTAGATACCAGCCCCGTCGCGGACCGCGGCCACAGCGCCGCCGCGACGCGGCCGCGGACGGCGGGCTCGCGGTCGAGACCCAGACGGTGGTGCCGCGCGGCGGCGCCCCGGTCGAATTGCCCTCCTCGGTCTCGGTGAAGGACCTGGCGGTGGCGCTCGCGGTCAGCCACGCAGACGTGATCAAGGAGCTGATCCGGAACGGCATCTTCGCCACCATCAACCAGTCGATCGACTTCGACACGGCCTCGCTGGTCGCCGGCGAGCTGGGCATCGAGACGGTCGAGCTGGGCGTTGCCCAGCGTGCCGCGGCCGCCGCGGCGGCGGAGCAGGAGATCGTGGCTCCGGGCAGCGAGGAGGAGGGCGCCGGCAAGAAGGTGCTCTTCACCGAGGAGGAGGCGGCGGACCTCGTCACGCGCGCCCCGATCGTGACGATCATGGGCCACGTCGACCATGGCAAGACGAGCCTGCTGGACGCGATCCGCAGCACGGCCGTCGCGGCGGGGGAGCGAGGCGGGATCACCCAGCACATCGGCGCGTCGGAGGCGGTCCACAACGGCAAGCGGATCGTCTTCCTCGACACGCCCGGCCACGAGGCCTTCACCGCCATGCGCGCCCGCGGGGCACAGGTGACCGACATCGCCATCATCGTGGTCGCCGCCGACGACGGCGTGATGCCGCAGACCAAGGAGGCGATCGATCACGTGCGCGCCGCCCGCGTGCCGATGATCGTGGCGATCAACAAGATCGACAAGGCCGGCGCCAACCCCGATCGGGTCAAGCAGGAGCTCGCCGACAACAAGGTCCTGATCGAGGAGTTCGGCGGCGACGTCATCGCCGTGCCGGTCTCGGCCAAGCAGAAGATCGGGCTCGACGACCTGATGGAGATGATCCTGCTGGTCGCGGACCTCCAGGACCTGAAGGCCAACCCGAAGCGCCCCGCCATCGGCACCATCATCGAGTCGAAGGTCGCCAAGGGCCGCGGCAACGTGGCCACCGTGCTGGTGCAGACCGGCACCCTCAAGATCGGCGACGTGGTCGCCGTGGGCGGCACCCACGGTCGCATCCGCGCCCTCCAGAACGCCGCGGGCAAGCGGGTCAAGACCGCCGAGCCGGCCACCGCGGTCGAGATCATCGGCCTCGCCGACCTGCCCGAGGCGGGGGACATCCTGCGCGTCGTCGCCGACGAGAAGACCGCGCGCGACATGGCCGAGGCGGTCGAGCGCGCTGCCACCACCGGCGACGGCAAGACGGCCTTCACGCTGGAGGACATCAGCGCCCAGATCCAGGCGTCCGAGGTGAAGGAGCTGCGGGTCGTCCTCAAGACCGACGTGCAGGGATCGCTGGGGGCCATCCGCCACGCCCTGGAGCGGCTCAACACCGCCGAGGTGCGGATCAACATCGTCAGCGAGGGGGCCGGCGACATCAACGAGTCCGACGTCCAGCTGGCGAGCGCGTCGGAGGCGGTCGTGATCGGCTTCAACACCAAGCTCGATCCTGGCGCGCAGCGGTCGGTCGACGCCTCCGGCGTGGATGTGCGCCTGTACGACGTCATCTACAAGCTGACCGATGACCTGGGCGCCGCCCTGAGCGGGATGCTGACCCCCAAGCAGGTCGAGCAGATCGAGGGGCACGCCGAGGTGCGGATGATCATCAAGGCCGGCAAGGCCGGCAACGTCGCCGGCTCGTACGTGGTCGACGGGCGGATCGTGCGCGGCGGCCAGGTGCGGCTCTTCCGTGGCGGCAAGGTGGTCGAGGAGGGTCGGGTCGAATCGCTCAAGCGCTTCAAGGACGACGTGCGCGAGGTCGCCATGGGCTTCGAGTGCGGGATCGGCCTGGGCAGCCTCGAGATCGCGGAGGGCGACCTGGTGGAGTGCTACCAGATGGTGGCCGAGCAGGCGTGACCGGCCGCGCATGAGCCAGCGGACCGATCGCCTCGACAGCCAGATCCGGCAGGAGCTGATGGACCTCCTGCAGCGCGAGATGAAGGATCCGCGGCTCGGCTTCGCCACGATCACGCGCGTCGAGACGGCGCGCGACCTCGGCCATGCCCGCGTCTGGGTCAGCGTCCTGGGGACCGAGGCCGAGCGCGATCGCACGATGGCCGCGCTCAAGGTCGCGACGCCCTGGCTCCGCCGGCGGCTCGGCGAGCGGCTGACCCTGCGCCACGTCCCGGAGCTCTCGATGCGCCTCGACGACTCGATCGCCTCCGGCGACCGCGTGCTCCAGATCCTGAGCGAGCTGGACGAGGCGGGGGAGAGCTAGGTGCTCGACGTCGCCGAGATCCTGCGCGGCGCCGAGCGGGTCTCCACCTTCTGCCACGAGAACCCCGACGGTGACACGCTCGGAGCGGCGATCGCCATCGCCCTGGCCGCCGAGCGCCTCGGCAAGCAGGCGGAGGTCGTGAGCGTCGACCCGCCGCCGCCATTCCTCTCGTTCGTCCCGGGCGTCGAGCGCGTCCGACGCACGCCGGAGCTCGAGCCGGACGTGGCGGTGATCGTCGACGCGGGTGAGCTGAGCCGCATCGGGTCGGTGGTCACGGATCGCGCCGACTGGTTCGCCCGGGCGCGCATCGTGAACATCGACCACCACGTCAGCAATCCCGGCTACGGCGCGGCGGTCTGGATCGATCCCCAGGCGGCCGCCACCTGCGAGCTGGTGACGCTGCTCCTCCCGGAGCTGGGGGTGCCGCTCGACGTCGAGCTGGCCACCGCGCTGATGGCCGGCATCGTCCAGGACACGCACACCTTCGCCCACCCGAACGCCACCGCCCGGACCCTGCGCGTGGCGGCGCAGCTGGTCGAGGCCGGCGCGCCGCTCTCCGCGGTCAACCGGTCGATCTACGCCGACAAGCCGTTCAGCACGCTCGCCCTGTGGGGCCAGATGCTGGCGGGCGTCGAGCAGCGGGCCAACGGGCGCATCGTCCACGCCTCGATGACGACGGCCATGCTCGCCGCTGCCGGCGAGCAGCCGACCGCCTCCGAGGGATTCGTGGACCTCCTCGGCACGACGCGGCTGGCCGACATCACCGTCCTGTTCAAGGAGGTCGGCCCCGCCGAGACGCGGGTCAGCGTGCGCACCAGCTCGCGCGCGGACGCCGTCGCGATCGCGGCGGCCTTTGGCGGGGGAGGGCATCCTCGGGCAGCAGGCTGCACCATCGCGGCGGCGCTGCCCGCGGCGCGCGACCTGCTGCTGGCCGAGGCCGAGCGCGAGCTGATTCGCGGCGATGCTCGGGGTCGTTAACCTCGACAAGCCGGTGGGGCCGACCTCGCACGACATGGTCGACCTGGTTCGGCGGCTGACCGGGATGCGCCGGATCGGGCACGCCGGCACGCTGGACCCACTCGCCTCCGGCGTGCTGCCGATCCTGGTCGGCGCCGCCACGCGGTTCAGCGACGATCTGACGGGCGGCACGAAGCGCTACGAGGCCGTCATCCGGCTCGGGGTGCGCTCCGCCACCGACGATGCGCAGGGGCCGCTGGAGATGGGATCTCCGCCTCCCGACCTCGTCGCGGTGACCGCGGCGATCGCGCACTTCGTCGGGAGCTTTGACCAGCGTCCGCCCGCCTTTTCGGCGCGCAAGGTGGCGGGCACGGTGGCCCACCGCGCCGCCCGGGCCGGGCAGGCCGATCGAGGCAGGCGGCGCGGCACGTCACCGTCCACTCGATCGAGGTGCTCGGCGCGGAGCCGGGCGATGGCTGGCTCGACGTGCGATGCGACATTCGCTGTGGCGCCGGCACCTACATCCGCTCGATCGCGCGCGATCTCGGCGAGCGCCTGGGCTGCGGTGGACACCTCAGCGCCCTGCGGCGGACCGAGGCGGCGGGGCTGACGGTCGCCGACGGCGTGACGCCGGACCTCCTCGAGGAGCTCGCGGCGGCGGGCCGCCTGGACGAGGCGATCCTCCCGATCGCATCGCTCCTGCGGCTGCCTGCGCTCCAGCTCGACGCCGAGGCCGCCGGACGCTTCGTGCACGGGTCTGCCGTCCCGCTGCGGGGCGAGGCGGGCACCGGCCGGCACGCGGTCTACGCCGACGGCGACCTGCTCGGGATCGGCGTCCTGAGCGACGGCCTCCTGGAGCCGCGCACCGTGATCGCTGCCGAGGACCCCAGATGATCAGCTCGCAGCAGGGCCACGGCCTGGCGGAGCTCCCGCCGATCGGCCGCGCGGTGATCACGCTGGGCGTCTTCGACGGCGTGCACCTCGGGCATCGCGCGATCCTGGACGCGACCCGGGCGGCCGCCGCCGAGCGCGGCGTGCCGAGCGTGGCGCTCGTCTTCGACCCCCCGCCGGACGAGCTGCTGCGGCCGGGCAGCGTGGTGCCACGCCTTGCGCCGCTGGGCGTGAACCTGGACCGGATCGCGGGGCTCGGCATCGACCACGTCATCGTGGTCCGCTTCGACGAGGCCGTCCGCGAGCTGACCGCAGAGGCCTTCCTCGACGCCCTCGCGCCGTCGATTCAGCCAGACGGCCTGGCGATGTCGCGGCGCAGCGCCTTCGGTCGCAACCGCGGCGGGACGGCGGACCGGATGCAGGAGGTTGGCGCGGAGCGCGGCTTCGCGGTGTTCGTGGTGGAGCCGATCGAGGTCGACGGCGGCATCGTCTCGTCGACCCGGATCCGCGCCGCCATCGCCGCCGGCGACGTGGCCACGGCGCTGCGACTCGGGGTGGCGCCGTACCTGGCCGGGACCGTGGTGGCCGGCGACCGGCGGGGTCGCGAGCTCGGCTTCCCGACTGCCAACCTGCGCTTCGACTATGCGCCCGCCATGCCGGGGCTGGGCATCTACGCCGGCCGGGTCACGCCTGCCGTCCGCGGTGCCGCAGAAGGGCAGCCGTCGCTCGTCAGCATCGGGACACGACCGACCTTCCACACCGGTGGCGCGGTGCTGGCCGAGGTCCACCTGCTCGATTGGGACGGAGACCTGTACGGCGCCCAGCTCGGCGTCACGCTGGTCGCGCGTCTGCGGGACGAGCGGCGCTTCGACGGCGTCGAGGCGCTGGTGGAGCAGATGCAGCGCGACGCCGAGGCGGGGCGGTCCGTGCTCGGAATGGCTCCAGCGGAGGCGTCGGAGGCATCGGTCTGGTACGATGCGACCGAATAGTGGAAAGAAAAGTGGAGGAATACGTGCCGCTCGCCGGAGACACGAAGAGCGCGATCATGGACGACTACGCCACGCACGATGGCGACACCGGCTCCCCCGAGGTACAGATCGCGCTCCTGACCGAGCGGATCAAGTCGCTCACGGAGCACCTGCGCACCTACCAGAACGACAACCACTCGCGTCGCGGGCTGCTCAAGCTCGTCGGTCAGCGCCGAAGGCTGCTGGCCTACCTCGTCCGAAATGACGTGGATCGCTACCGCGCGGTGATCGGTCGGCTGGGCCTGCGTCGCTAACCACGCACACGTCGTGCAGACGACCCGCGAGCCATCATGGCCCGGGGTCGCTCAGATCCGGCAAGGCAATGAGGCCGGACTCCAGGGTGCCTGAGGCACCCGCCAATCATCAGCCATCCGCGCCTGCAAAGGCCGCCGCCCGCCACCTCGGTGATGCCGAGGGTCGAGAGCGGGCCGAGCGCCGGGTCGCATGGCACAAGCAAGACATCTGGAGGAATCAGTGGCTATCAAAGTAGAGGCCGAGATCGGCGGCCAGCCCTTCTCGTTGGAGGCGGGCAAGCTCGCCGAGCAGGCCGATGGCGCGGTGCTCGTCCGCCTGGGCGACACGGTGCTGCTGGCGACGGCGGTCTCCGCCGAGCCGCGCGAGGGGATCGACTTCTTCCCCCTCACGGTTGACTACGAGGAGCGCATGTACGCCGCGGGCAAGATCCCCGGCGGCTTCATCAAGCGCGAGTCGCGCCCGTCCGAGGCGGCCATCCTGGCGATGCGCCTGACCGACCGGCCGATCCGTCCGCTCTTCCCCAAGGGCTACAAGCAGGACGTCCAGATCGTGCTGACCGTCCTCTCCACCGACCAGGAGAACGACCCGGACATCCTGGCCATCAACGGTGCCTCGGCGGCCCTGATGATCAGCAGCATCCCGTTCCAGGGACCGATCGGCGCGGTGCGCGTGGGGTACATCGACGGCGCCTTCGTCACCAACCCGACCGTCACCCAGCTCGGCGACAGCTCGCTCGACCTCGTCGTGGCGGGCACGCGCGAGGCGGTGATGATGGTCGAGGCGGGAGCCAAGATCCTGCCGGAGTCGGTGATGGCGGACGCCATCGCCTACGCCCACGTCGAGCTGCAGCACAGCATCACACTGCAGGAGAAGCTGACGGCCACCGCCGGCAAGGCCAAGAAGATCCCGTTCCTGGGACCCAAGGCCGACTCGGTCGTGAAGCTGGGCAAGGCGCTCGCCGACCCCAAGGCCGAGTTCGTGGTCTTCGACGTCGAGACGACCGCCATGAAGCCGGAGAACGGCTACATCGTGGACCTGGCGGCGCTGCGCGTGCAGGGCGGCAAGGTGGTCGACCGCTTCGAGTCGCTCGTCAACCCGGGGCGCTCGATCGTCGGACACCAGATCCACGGCATCAGCGATGAGGACGTGGCCAAGGCCCCGACCGCCGCCGAGGTGCTGACCAAGTTCGCCGCCTGGGTGGGCGAGGCGCCGGTGGTCACCCACAACGCGGGCTTCGACCTTCCCTTCGTGCTGCGCCACATGCCCGCCGATGCCGGCTGGAAGCCGGCCGCGGTGTACGACACCCTGGAGCTGGCCTACCAGCTCTACCCCGATGCGGGGAGCTACAAGCTCGGCGACCTGGTCCGCTTCGTCTTCGGGCGCGACCACGCGGCGGCCCATCGGGCGATGCCCGACGCGGAGGCTGCCGCTGACCTGTTCATCGACCTGACGAGCGGCCTGACCGAGCGGCTCGAGAAGATCCGCACCGACATCGCCGCCGAGATCCGGCGCGCGAAGAGCGACTACAACCGGGGCGCCCAGGGCGACTCGATGGAGGAGATCCGACGCCTGCATGGCATCGGCGCCCCGTTGATGGACGTGCTGACCAAGGCGACCTCGCGCGAGCTGGTGCTCTCGGAGAACATCCGCCTCGACGGGCGCGACACGACCACCATCCGGCCGATCAGCGTCGAGGTCGGGGTCCTGCCCCGCACCCACGGCTCGGGCCTCTTCACCCGGGGCCAGACCCAGGCGCTCTCGATCGCCACGCTCGGCCCCTCGTCCGACGTGCAGCGCCTCGACACGATCTCCGCGGACACGGAGAAGCGCTACATGCACCACTACAACTTCCCGCCCTACTCGGTCGGCGAGGCGCGCCCGATGCGCGGCCCCGGTCGGCGCGAGATCGGCCACGGAGCGCTCGCGGAGCGAGCCCTGGTGCCGGTCCTGCCGTCGGCGGAGGAGTTCCCGTACGCGATCCGTGTGGTCAGCGAGGTGGTCTCGAGCAACGGCTCGACCTCGATGGCCAGCACCTGCGGCTCGACCCTCGCGCTGATGGATGCCGGCGTGCCGATCAAGGCCCCGGTCGCCGGCGCGGCGATGGGCCTGATCACCGACACCGCCACCGGGCGCCACGCCGTGCTGACCGACATCAGCGGCAAGGAGGACGCCTACGGCGACATGGACTTCAAGGTGGCCGGCACCGCCGAGGGCGTGACCGCGCTGCAGATGGACATCAAGGTCGGCGGCATCCCGATGGAGGTGATGCGTGACGCCCTGGAGCAGGCCCGCGTGGCCCGGCTCTTCATCCTCGACAAGATGACCGCGGTGATCAGCGCCAGCCGCAGCGAGCTGTCGCCGTACGCGCCGCGCATCACGACCATCAAGATCCCGATCGACAAGATCCGCGACGTGATCGGGTCCGGCGGCAAGGTGATCCGTCAGATCGTCGCCGAGACCGGCACCCAGATCAACGTCGAGGACGACGGCACCATCCAGATCGCGTCGGTCTCCCAGGAGAACGCCCTCAAGGCGATCCGCTGGATCGAGGGCCTCACCAAGGACGTCGAGGTCGGCAAGGAGTACCTCGGCAAGGTGACCCGGATCATGAACTTCGGCGCCTTCGTCGAGATCATGCCGGGCAAGGAGGGGCTGGTGCACATCAGCCAGCTGGCCGACTACCGGGTCGCGCAGGTCGAGGACGTCGTCGCCGTCGGCGATGAGCTGATGGTGGTGGTGACCGAGATCGACCGCATGGGCCGCGTCAACCTGAGCCGCCGCGCGGCGATGGAGCGGCACATGGCCAAGGCAGGCGTCAGCGAAGAGTCCTAGGGCCGATGGGGCCGGAGGCGCTGCTCGCCGCGGTCGCGCTCGAGGTCAGCGGCTGCACGCGGTGCCCCCTGCACGCCGGACGCGCGCGGACGGTCCCCGGCGAGGGGAACCCACTCAGCGACGTGCTGCTGGTGGGGGAGGGGCCGGGGGCCCGCGAGGACGCCACCGGGCGCCCCTTCGTGGGACCGGCGGGGCAGCTCCTCGACGAGCTGCTGCGGGCGATCGGCTGGACCCGCGAGCAGGTCTTCATCGCCAACGTGGTGAAGTGCCGGCCGCCCGCCAACCGCGACCCCGAGCCGGACGAGATCTCCGCCTGCCGCCCCTACCTCGATCGCCAGGAGGCGGCCCTCGACCCGGCCGTGATCGTCACGCTGGGACGCCACTCGCTGCGGCGCTACCTCCCCGACGCACGCATCGGGGAGGTCCACGGCGCGCTGCGTCGATCGGGGGGCCGCTTCGTTTTCCCGATGTACCATCCTGCTGCTGCGCTGCACCAGGCCTCGCTGCGGGAGACGCTCTTCGCAGACATCCGCGGCCTGCCGGCCGCGCTGCTGGCCGCCCGCCAGGCGATCGAAGCCGAACGGGCGGAATCGGTCCAGGCGGACCCGGCCGATCCGGCCCCACCGGCACCGGCGGCTGAGGCCGACGATGCCGAACAGATGACCCTCTTCTAGGAGCACCATGCCAGACACCCTTCGCATCATCCCGCTCGGCGGGGTGGGCGAGGTCGGCAAGAACATCACCGTCATCGAGGCGGCCGGGGAGATCCTGGTCGTCGACTGCGGACTTGCCTTCCCCGATCAGGAGATGCTCGGGATCGACCTCGTCATCCCCGACGCGACCTACCTGCGCGAGAACCGCGAGCGGGTTCGCGCCATCCTGCTGACCCACGGCCACGAGGACCACACCGGTGGCCTGCCCTACGTCCTGCCGCAGATCCCCGGCACCCCGATCTACGCCAGCCGGCTGACGATCGGCCTGGTCACGGGCAAGCTGAAGGAGCACAAGCTCCTCGGCCAGACCCGCCTCGAGGTCCTCGAGCCGGCGGTGGAGATCCAGATCGGCGCCTTTGCCGTCACGCCGTTCCGCGTCAACCACTCGATCCCCGACGGGCTCGGCTTCGCCATTCGCACCCCGCTCGGGACCGTCGTCCACACCGGCGACTTCAAGTTCGACCACACCCCGCCCGACGGGCGGCGCGCCGACCTTGGCCTGATCGCCGAGATCGGCAACCACGGGGTCGAGTTCCTCCTCTCCGACTCGACCCGCGCCGAGCGCGAGGGCTACACCCTGTCGGAGACGACGGTGGGGGACTCGCTGAACCAGCTGGTCGCCGAGGCGAGCGGCCGAGTCATCGTGGCCACCTTCGCGAGCAACATCGGCCGCGTCCAGCAGGTGCTCGACGCCGCCTGGGCCAGCGGCCGCAAGATGGTCGCCCTCGGGCGCAGCATGGAGCAGAACATCGCCATCGCCCTGGAGCTGGGGTACCTCAACCCCCGCGAGGGGACCCTCTCCGGCAAGGACGGCCTGAACCGGATCCCGAAGGACAAGCTGGTGGTGATGACCACCGGCTCCCAGGGCGAGCCGATGTCCGGGCTGACCCGGATGAGCAACCGCGACCATCGGTCCATCACGGTGGAGCCGGGTGACACGGTGATCATCTCCGCCTCACCGATCCCGGGCAACGAGGAGGCCGTGGCCAAGACGATCGACAACCTCTTCAAGGAGGGGGCGATGGTCCACTACGAGCCGCTGAAGCACTGCCACGTGTCGGGCCACGGCTCGCGCGAGGAGCTGAAGCTGATGCTCGGCCTGGTCAAGCCCCGGCACTTCATCCCGGTCCACGGCGAGTACCGGATGCTGGTCCAGCATGGCCTGCTGGCCGAGGGGGCCGGGGTGCCGGTGGACGGCATCTTCGTGCTCGAGAACGGGCAGGTCGTCGAGTTCGACGGCAAGCGGGCACGGCTCGCCGGCAGCGTGGCGGCCGGAGCGGTGCTGGTCGACGGGATCGCGGCGATCGATGGGGTCGACGGCGTCGTGCTCCGCGACCGGCGCGCGCTCGCCTCCGACGGCGTGGTGATGGTGGCCCTCACCGTCGACCGCGCCACCGGACAGGCGGTCTCCGGCCCCGACCTGGTCGGCCGCGGCTTCCTCTCCGATCCCGACGACCCGGTCATGGCGGCCGCCTGCAAGCACCTGACCGAGGCGCTCCTCCAGCCAGTGGCCGATGCGCACGCGGCGGAGGCCGGCTACCTGAAGGCCAAGATCCGCGATACCCTCTCGCGATTCTTCTTCGAGCGCACCAAGCGGCGCCCGATGATCCTGCCGATCGTGATGGAGGTCTGACGCGCCGGTGAGCAGCCGACGGTCGAACGGGTCCCGTCGCCGCAGCTCGCGGCGGCGCAAGGCGAGCACCACCGTCAACATCAGCGGCCGCGTGGTCCGCGAGGTGGCTGGCCCTGGTGCTGGTGGTCGCCGCGATCATCAGCACGATCGCCCTGTTCGCGCCCGGTGCCGGGCACGATCGTCCAGCCGTGGCACGACACCCTCTCCTACCTGCTCGGCTGGGGGATCGCCTTCGCCCCGATCCTGCTCGCCGGATTCGCCTTCATGCTGTGGCTCAAGACGATGCCGGCCGAGCGCTGGATGGCGGCCAGCGGGGCAGCGGTGATGGCGATCGGGCTGCTCGGGATCTTCCATCTCGCCGGCGGCAACGGGGCGGAGGGGGTCGGCCGCGGCGACGGTGGGGGAGAGATCGGCTACCTCGCGTCGGCCGCGTTCAGCGGAGCGATCGGCGTGGCCGGCGCCTACGTCGTGCTCGGGCTGCTGCTGGTGGTCGGGCTGCTCCTCTACTTCAACATGACCGTCGGTGACCTGGTGGCAGCCTGGCTGCGCCGCCGCGAGGAGCGGGCCGAGCTGGCGGCGATCGAGGCGCGGCGCGGCGGCACGGAGCGCCGCGGACGGCCCGAGCCGGTCGCCGCACCCGCCCCGGAGGGACGCGGGCTGCTGGACCGGGTGCGGTCGGCCCTCGGATCGGGCACCGACACCGACGAGGCGCCGCTGATCCTGCGTCGCTCGCGCCCGCCCGAGGGCTCGGCCGCGCCCCCGCGCCCCCAGAGTCTCCCGCTGCCGATCGTCGACGGGGAGTCGCAGCTGGCCCTGCCGATCACCGTCGAGGAGCTGGAGTCCGAGGAGACGGCACACCTCGCCGAGGTGGAGCAGGCACCGGTCGCCGACGCGGCGCTGGAGGCGACCACCCGCGCCTGGGAGCTGCCCGAGGTCGCGCTCCTCGACGACGCGCCGGCCAGCAGCGCCGCGCAGCTCGACCTGACCGCCAAGGGGCAGCGCATCCGCGAGACGCTGGCCCACTTCGGGATCGGGGTCAAGGTGGCCCGCATCCAGGAGGGTCCGGTCGTGACGCAGTACGCGCTCGACGTGGAGCCGGGGATCAAGCTGTCGCGGATCGAGGGGCTGGCCGACAACCTCGCCCTCGACCTGAAGGCCCGCAGCATCCGGATCCAGGCCCCCATCCCCGGCGAGCCGTACGTCGGCATCGAGATCCCGAACAGCGCATTCGACCTGGTGACGCTCAAGGAGGTCCTCAGCTCACCCAACTTCGACGAGGCCTCCGGGCGCAGCAAGCTGGCGTTCGCGCTCGGCCAGGACGTGGCGGGGCAGCCCTTCAGCGCCGACCTGTCGCGCATGCCGCACCTGCTCATCGCCGGAGCCACCGGGTCGGGCAAGAGCGTCTGCGTCAACGCGATCATCTGCTCGCTCCTGATGCGCGCCACCCCGAGCGAGGTGAAGCTGATCCTGATCGACCCCAAGCGGGTGGAGATGGCCCAGTACAAGGGGATCCCGCACCTCCTGACCGAGGTGATCGTCGACAACGACAAGTCGGTCAACGCCCTCAAGTGGACGGTCGGCACGATGGAGGGCCGCTACCACGAGTTCGCGCAGCGCGGCGTTCGCAACATCGCCGGCTACAACGAGGCGCTGAAGCCGGGCGAGCCGCGGATGCCCTACATCGTGATCGTGATCGACGAGCTGGCCGACCTGATGATGGTCAGCGCCTACGAGGTCGAGGCCACCATCACGCGCATCGCGCAGCTGGCGCGGGCCACCGGGATCCACCTGGTGGTGGCCACCCAGCGCCCGTCGGTGCAGGTCATCACCGGCCTGATCAAGGCCAACATCCCGTCCCGCATCGCGTTCGCCATGACCAGCGGGGTCGATTCACGGACCATCCTCGACACGGTCGGGGCGGAGGACCTGCTCGGCCGCGGCGACATGCTCTACCAGCCGATCGACGCGCCACGGGCGGTTCGCCTGCAGGGCGTGCTCGTCACCGACCACGAGATCGAGACCGTGACGCGCCATTGGCGCGCGCAGGGCGCCCCGCACTACCGCCCGGAGATCACCGCTCCCAAGCGCGACGGCAAGGCCGGCGGACGGCCGGGCGAGGGAGAGGACGACGGTGACGCGCTCCTCACCACCGCGATCGACATCGTGCGGCGCTCCGACAAGGCCTCCGCCTCGCTCCTCCAGCGACGCCTGCGCATCGGCTACGCGCGCGCGGCGCGGATCCTCGACCAGATGGAGGACCGCGGCATCGTGGGCCCGGCCGACGGCAGCCGCTTCCGGGAGGTCCTGATCACTCCGGATGGCTGGGGAGGCGAGATCGGTCCCGACGAGGACGGGGAGTGACCCAGCGGGAGCCGACCAAGCTCGGCGAGGTGCTGCGGACCGCCCGCGAGGCGAAGTTCATCGACCTGGCGCGGGTCGAGCGCGACACGAAGATCCGGTCCCACTACCTCGCCGCGCTGGAACGCGGCGAGTACCGCGACCTGCCGGCCGCCGTCTACACCAAGGGCTTCCTGCGCAACTACGGCCTCTACCTTGGGCTCGATCCCGAGTACCTGGTCGACCTGTATCGGCTCGAGTCAGGCTCGGCCGTCGAGCGCCCCATGGCGGGGATCCGGCCACGCCCGGTGACCGAGCGCCAGCGACGCCCGTTCGTGATCAGCTCGGGCGCGGTGGTGGCGGCCATCCTGAGCCTCCTGGTGCTCGCCTTCGTCGTCTACCTGGTCGGCGAGTTCGTCACCTTCGCGCGCACGCCTGACCTGCGCATCACCGATCCCGCCGGCGACGTGGCCGGCTTCGCCGGCTCGGAGTACATGATCCGCGGCGTGACGGAGCCGAACTCGACGATCACCACCGAGGGGCTGCGCCAGAACCCGACCACCACCGCCGACGCCCAGGGCGACTTCAGCGTCCGGGTGGAGCTGGTGCCCGGCGCCAACGTGATCACGCTGACCGCCAGTGACCCGCTGACCGGGCGCGACAGCGCATCGGTGCGCCGCACGATCACCGTGGTGCCGTAGGACGGGTCGGGCAGGCGCGGCCGGCCGCGAGGGACGAAGATAGGGGAGCTTTTGACCCAGGAGGAGGGCAGATGGCCGACTCGTCGTTCGATGTGGTCAGCGACTTCGACCAGCAGGAGCTGGTCAACGCCCTCGACCAGGTGCGCCGCGAGGTGGCGACCCGCTACGACTTCAAGGGGTCGAAGGTCTCGCTGGAGCTGGGCAAGACCGAGATCACGCTGCATGCCGACGACGACTTCCGGGCGGGATCGGTCAAGGACCTGCTCCAGACCAAGGCGGTGCGCCGCGGCCTTTCGCTGAAGGTCTTCGACTGGGGCAAGCTCGAGCCGGCGGGGGGTGGCATGGTCCGGCAGCGGATCGGGCTGCATCGCGGCCTCAGCTCGGAGCAGGCCAAGGAGATCTCCAAGATGGTCCGCGACCACTTCCCGAAGGTGAAGCCGACCATCCAGGGCGACGCGGTGCGGGTGATCGGCAAGAGCAAGGACGAGCTGCAGGGCGTGATCGCCCACCTGCGCGGGCTCGACTACCCGGTGGCGCTCCAGTTCATCAACTACCGATGAGCCGACCCGGCGAGGCCGATCTGGGACGGGTTGCCGCCGTGCTCGGCGATGCGCTGCGGGCGCGCGGCTGGCGCCTGGCCACCGCCGAGTCCTCGACCGGCGGGCTGATCGGGCACGCCATCACGATGAACGCCGGGGCGAGCGACTACTACGCGGGGGGCGTGATCTGCTACTCGAACCTCGCCAAGGAGATCACGCTCGGCGTGCCGCACGAGCTGATCGAGGCGCACGGCGCCGTCTCCGAGGAGGTGGCAGCGGCGCTGGCGGTCGGCGCGGCGCACCGCTTCGAGACCGAGCTGGGCCTCAGCGTGACCGGCATCGCCGGACCCGATGGCGGCAGCGAGCGAAAGCCGATCGGCACGCACTACGTGGGCGTGGCACGGCGCGGGCACCCCGCGCGGGTCGAGCACCACGTCTTCCCCCACGACCGTGACGGGAACCGCGCCGCGGCCGCGCTCGCTGCGCTTGAGCTGGCGCTCGACGAGGTCACGGCGGCGCCCTGATGCGCCCCGGAGAGCGGATCCACGTCATCGGCATCGCCGGCTCGGGCGCGGCCGGCGTGGCGCTCCTGCTCCATCACGCCGGGGCGCTGGTCGACGGCTGCGACGCGGACACGCCCTCCCCGTACACGCCGCCCCTCGACGCGGCGGGGATCCGCGTCATCAGCGGCCACGACCCCGCGCACCTGGCCGGCGTGGAGCGGGTGGCCATCACGCCCGCCCTGCGCGCCGTTCCCGACCTGCCGGAGCTCCTCGCCGCCCAGGAGGTCGGCCTTCCCATCGTCACCTGGCAGGCGCTGCTGGGTGAGCTGATGGCG
The DNA here is from genome assembly GCA_963782015.1 of uncultured Chloroflexia bacterium. GTDB lineage: Bacteria > Chloroflexota > Limnocylindria > QHBO01 > QHBO01 > CF-167. Next base: position 33,829 of record CAWAHY010000001.1, on the reverse strand, counting down.
GCCGAGGGCCGCATCGGGCTGGCCGTCACCGGCACGCACGGCAAGTCGACCACCACCGCCCTGCTGGGGCACCTGCTGGAGACGGCCGGCATGGACCCCACCGTCGAGGTCGGCGCCTTCATCCCGGCCTGGGGCGCCAGCGTGCGCCCCGGTGGGGGAGCGCCGTTCCTGGTGGAGGCGGACGAGTTCGGCGACAACTTCCTCAACTACCACCCGGCCGGCGCGATCGTCACGAACGTCGAGATGGACCACCCCGACTACTTCGCGGACCGCGAGGCGGTGCTGGCCTCGATGGAGCGCTTCGTGCGGGGGATGGGGGAGGATCGGCGCCTGGGTGGCCGTCTGCTGCTCACGACCGCCGCCGACAGTGGCTCCCAGGCCCTCCTGGAGCGCCTCGGAGGCTGGGAAGGCCGCGATCCTGCGGTATGGGCCCGGCGGCGACATCGAGGCACGGACGTGGCCTACGCAGGCGGGGGAGCGACATTCACGCTATTCGAACAAACGTTCGAATCGCCGCTGGCGGGGGAGCACAACGTCCTGAATGCGACCGCCGCGCTGGCCATGGCACGCGAACTCGGGGCGCCGCTGGAGGCGCTGGCGACGGGCCTGCGCACGTTCCGGGGAGCCGGGCGACGCATGGAGCTGATCGCGGATACTGCCGGCGTGATCGTCTATGACGACTACGGGCACCATCCGACGGAGGTGCGCGCCACGCTGGCCGCCATGCGCCAGAAGGTCGGCGATCGGCGCCTGTGGGCGGTCTTCGAGCCCCACATGTACTCCCGCACGGCGCTCTTCCTGGACGAGTTCTCACGACGCATTCACCGATGCCGACGAGGTCGTCATCGCGGACATCTTCGCCTCCCGCGACACCGACGAGGCCCTGCGGGCCACCTCCGCAGAGGCCCTGGCCGATGCGATCGAGCGCACCTCGGCGGTCTCAACCATGGCCGGCGGCGACGTCGACAGCGTGACCACCTACGTCGCCGAGCACCTGCGCCCCGGCGATGCGGTGCTGGTGATGGGGGCGGGGAAGTCCTATCGCATCGCGCAGGGCCTCAAGGCGGCGCTCGAGGCTGGCGTGCTGACCCAGTCCCGCAGCTTCCCGGACCGATGAGCGGGGCGCGCACCACCTTCCTGGGCGCCTTCCTGGCCGTCGGCGTGGCGGTCCTCGCAGCGCGGGCTGGTGGGCCTGGTGGAGGCGTCCGGGGCCAAGGATCAGCCGGCGGTGGTGCTGATCCTGCTGCTGGCGGCGTTCCTGGGCCTCCTGACGGCGGTCGTGGTGCGCGCCATGCGCCTACCAGGGGCCATGGCTCCCACGGTGCTGGTCCTGGGCTGGATCGTGGTGCCACCGCTGCTCAGGGCACTCCCGGCGGCCGCGACGCAGTATTTCGCCGCGGATGCCTCCCTGACGGCCGCAAACGCGGTCGCGCTCGCCGTGGCGGTCCTGGCGGCCGCCGTAACGCTTGGAGTTCAAGCGGAGCGCTAGGCCCTAGGGGCCGACGCTGACAATCGTGTCGCCGCCGAACACGAACGGCTCCGCGATCTGGAATGCGTCGGCACGCTTGTTCCAGGCCTCAAAGCGGGGATCGCTGTCGTGCTCGTGATGCCCCTCCTCCGAGGCGAAGATGGCGACCACGAGGTACTGGACGGCACCATCGACGGCCTTGGTGGAGATGTCCAGCTTCGTCAGCGTCGCCATGGTCAGCACGCCGCGGCCGTGCAGGTCCGCCCAGATCGGCGCCTCCATCTCGCGGAACCCGCGTTCAAACGCCTCGCGCTGCTCGGTGCCCACGTTCAGGACGATCCCGATGGTCTGCATGGCTGCCTCCGTATGCCGGTGTTGTCAGGCTAACGTCACATAACATCTCTTTGCGGAAGCGTACTGGCAGGTGCGAGGAGGGCGAGAAGCGGCCGGTCAGTCGGTCAGGACGTTGCCCCCGGTGAGGATGAGCGCAATCGGAGCCGATGGACGCTGCTGGAGGGCGGCGGCCCAGGCGGCGCCGGCGCTCGGCTCGATGCTCAACGGCAGCGCCTCCGACATCTGCTGCGTGGCGGCGATGATCGTCGGATCGTCCACGAGCGTCATCTGGTCGACCACCTCGAGCATCAGGCTGAGCGCCTCGGGCACCGGCACCCGCGCCGCGATGCCATCCGCGATCGTATCGGCCCGCTCGGTCTCGATGGCGTGCCCGGCGCGCCACGACAGGGTCATCGCCGGGGCTCCGGCGGCCTGGACCCCGATCACCTGCGTCTCAGGAGCTGTCTGGCGCATCCACGCGCCGATCCCGTTCACCAGGGCGGCGTTGCCGACGGGGACATAGACGGCGCCCAGCGCCGGCAGGTCACCGGCCGCGATCGCATCGGTGAGCTCGCAGGCCATCGTGCCGGCCCCGATGGCGATCCAGGGGTCCGCGCCGTCGATCAGCAGCTCCCAGCCGCTCGCGGCGGCGTGCGCGGCGGCGGCCTCCCGGGCCGCGTCGAAGTCCTCCCCCACCAGGCGCACGTCTGCGCCGAGGCGGCTCATCGCGGCGACCTTGTTGCGATTGGCGTTGTGCGCGGCGAAGACGAGCACCGGGACGTGCATCGCGCGGCCGGCGTAGGCCACGCCCTGCCCGAAGTTGCCGGCCGAGGCGAGCACCAGGCCCATCCGCTCCCCCACCGCCCCTCGTGCGAGGAGCTCGGAGACCGCCAGCCAGGTGCCACGCCCCTTGAAGCAGCCGATCGGGTTGACGGTCTCGGCCTTGATCACGACCGGGACGCCGAGCGCCCTGCTCAGCGGCTCGGAGATGAACTGCGGCGAGTCGCGAAACACGCCCGGGATCCGCTCACGGGCGGCCGCGATGGTGGCGGCGCTGACCTCGACCACGACCGACCCGCTCAGCGGCGCTTGGGTCGGGTGCCGGCGACCCGTCGCGCCCGCGGCGCGGCACGCTGGACCTCGGCCGCGATGGCGGTGGGCAGGTGGCCGGAGAGGCGCACGCCGGCGTCGGTGAAGCGCTCCGAGACGTCACCGGCGACCTTGGCGCGGGCGACCAGCTCGCCGCGTGACCAGGGCACCACCGCATCCACCGCCACCATCTGCTCACGCAGGAGGGTCGCGACCCGGCCGAGCAGCGCCTCGATCCCCTCGCCGCTGGTCGCGCTGACGAAGACCGCGCGGTCGGCCGCCGGCATCGCCGCGGCACGCAGGTCGGGGGCGAGCAGGTCGATCTTGTTGAAGGCCACGATGCGCGGCTTGTCCGCGGCGCCCAGCTCCTGCAGCACCACCTGCACCGCCTCCTGCTGGCCGACGAAATCGGGGTCGGCGGCGTCCACCACCTCGATCAGCAGATCGGCGCGCAGGACCTCTTCGAGGGTGGCGCGGAAGGCCTCGACCAGGTCGTGCGGCAGCTTGTTGATGAAGCCGACGGTATCGGTCACCACGATCCGCTGCCCCGACGGAAGCGTCACCCGCCGGCTGGTGGGATCGAGCGTCGCGAAGAGCATGTCGGCCGCGAACAGGTCGGCATCGGCGAGGTGGTTCAGGAGCGTGCTCTTGCCGGCGTTGGTGTAGCCGACCAGGGCAACCGTGGCGACCTCGGAGCGCTCGCGCTGCCGCGCGGCCGTCGCGCGCTGGCGCTTCACGTCCTCGAGCTCGCCGCGCACCCGCTTGATCCGGTCCCGAATGAGACGACGGTCGGTCTCCAGCTGGCTCTCGCCGGGTCCCCGCGTGCCGATGCCGCCACCGGTCCGCGACAGGTGGGTCCAGAGCCGGGTCAGCCGGGGCAGGTGATACTCGAGCGCCGCCAGCTCGACCTGGAGGCGCCCCTCGCGCGTGCTGGCGTGGCGCGCGAAGATGTCGATGATCAGCGCCGAGCGGTCGAGCACCTTGCAGTCGAGCAGCTTCTCGAGGGCGCGCTGCTGGTTCGGCGCCAGCTCATCGTCGACGATCAGCACGTTGAACCCCAGCGCCGCCCGCTCGTCGACCAGCTCGGCGGCGCGCCCCTTGCCGAAGTAGGAGGCGGGATCCGGATGCCTCCGCCGCTGGGACGCCGAGCCGACGACCACCGCGCCGGCCGTCTCGGCCAGGGCGGCGAGCTCCGCGAGGCTGCGCTCGATCGGCCAGCGTCCGTCGCCGGGGTCATCCAGGCCGATCAGGAAGGCGCGCTCCTCGGGGGCCGTGAGGTCGATGAAGGAGTGGCGGTCGGGCATCGTGGGTGGGGTCATGGTACCCGAAGCCCTGGCCTGGTCCGATCGGCGCCGGCCGTGCCGCCTCGGTACTTATGGGCTACGGCATCCAGCACGGATTTCTGCGATACCTCTCCCTATCTTGACCCACGGCAATGCGCCGCCCGACGGCGGCCTGAACAAGGGCGTCCCGACCCCGGCGAGCCTGGCCGCCCGGATGCTGATCCCCCTTGCCGCGAGCGTCGGTGCCACGATCGTCCTCGACAACTTCCTGGTCAGCCTCCAGCCCGACCCCGTGGTGCGCACCATCATCAGCGCCCTGGTCGGCGTCGTGCTCGCCGCCGCCGCCCTCGCGACGATCCTGATCCGTCCGCTGGTGCGCTCGCGGGCGGACCTGCAGGTGCGCTACCAGGCCGCCATGGCGGACGCGCTGCGCGACCAGCTGACCGGCCTCGGCAACCATCGGGCCTTCCAGGAGGAGCTCGATCGGCCAGGTCGAGCACGCCACGCGCTACAAGGTGCCGGTCGCCCTGGTGCTGATCGACCTCGACGAGTTCAAGCAGGTGAACGACACGGCCGGTCATGCCAGCGGCGATCAGACGCTCGCCTCGTTCGGCAAGCTGGTGACCCACGTCCTCCGCAAGGTCGACCGCCCCTTCCGCATCGGCGGTGACGAGTTCGCCCTCCTCCTGCCGCACACCGATGCCGACGGCGCCTACATCGTGGCACGCCGTCTGCTCGTGGCGTCCCTGCAGCCCACCGTCCGCGACCCCAAGGTCAAGCCCCTCTCCTTCTCCGCCGGCGTTTCGTCGCTGCCCGACCTGGCCGGCAATCGCTCGACGCTCTACACCCAGGCCGATGCGGCCCTCTACGCCGCCAAGCGCGCCGGTCGCACGGAGGTCCTCATCTACGACCCGAAGGAGGAGGTCGCGGCCAGCTCGGCCGGTGCGTCGGCGGCGATCGCCGAGGTGATTGCCCAGAACCTGCTCCGCCCCGTCTTCCAGCCGGTGGTCGACCTCAACACCGGCGGGACAATCGGCTACGAGGGACTGATCCGACCGGTCGCCCCTGCGCCCTACACCGACCCTGCCAGCCTCTTTGCGGCCGCCGAAGCGAGCGGGCACGTGGTGCAGCTCGACATGGCCTGCGTGGAGTCGATCGTGGCGGCCGGCGCGCACCTGCCGAAGGAGATGTTCCTGGCGGTGAACCTGTCGCCGCGCACCGTCGAGGCGCCCGAGTTCAACGTCGCGGCCATGCTGACGATCCTGGCCCGGCACCGCTTCCCGCCCGAGCGCCTGGTGATCGAGCTGACCGAGCACCAGCCGATCAGCGACATGGAGCAGGTGCGCCACAAGCTCGACGCCTGTCGCAGCTCGGGGATGCGCATTGCCGCGGATGACCTCGGGGCGGGGAATGCGGGCCTGCGCCTGCTCAGCGACCTGCGCTTCGACGTCGTGAAGGTCGACCTGGGCCTCGTCCAGCGCAGCTCCCCGGGCGCTCCCTCGAGCGCGGTGGTCGAGTCGATCGTGGCCTTTGCCACCCGCACCGGGGCGCTGGTCATCGGCGAAGGGGTCGAGCACGAGGAGCAGGTCGCCCAGCTGACCGGGCTCGGCGTGACCGCCGCGCAGGGCTACCTCTTCAGCCGACCGGGGCCGCTGCCGGATTGGGGGGCCGAGCCACGGCTCGTCGACCTGCTGCCCCGCCATGCCGACGTGGAGCCGGTGCCGGTCGACTCGGACCTGGAGGCCTGGAAGCAGTCGATCGGGCTCGCCTCGCCCGCCGCCTAGGCGCCGCTCAGGCGAGGAGCGCCCGGATCAGCCGATCGGCCTCCTCGACGAGGCCCGGATCATCGCCCGGCAGGTCGCCGGCCGCCAGCCACACGATCCGCCGATCGCGCCCGAACCAGGTGATCTGGCGTTTCGCGTACTGCCGCGTGCGGCGCGCCGTCACCGCCACCGCCTCCTCGAGCGACCACTCCCCCGCCAGGTGGCGGGCCGCCTCGCCGTAGCCATGGCCGGTGAGCGGCGGGCGCCGTGGATCGTGCCCGGCCTCGAGCAGGGCCTGGACCTCGGCCAGCAGCCCGTTGGCGAAGAGCCATGCGGCCCGCTCGTCGATGCGTCGGTAGAGCACCTCGCGGGGTCGGCTCAGGCCGATGCGCGCCACGCGCCCGGGCCACGCCTGCGCGCCGGGCGCCGGCGCCGCTCCCCCGCCGGCCGTCGTGGAGCGTTCCAGCGCACGCGTCACGCGTCGCGGGTTGGCGAGGTCCACACGGCGGGCAGCCAGCGGGTCAACCCGTCGGAGTCGGTCCGCCAGCGGCCCGACCCCCACCACCGCCAGCTCGGCGGCCAGCTCCGCCCGTTGGGCCGGCTGCGGCGCGAGCTCGAGGAGGTAGCCGTCCAGCAGGGCGGCCACGTACAGTCCGCTCCCGCCGACCAGCAGCGGCAGCCGACCGCGCGCGGCGATCTCGGGCACCAGTCGGCGCGCCTCCGTCACCCAGCCCGCCACGCTGAACGGCTCGCCGGGGTCGACCAGGTCAAGCAGGTGATGGGGAACAGCAGCCCGTGCGGCGGGACCGGGCTTGGCGGTCCCGATCTCCATGCCGCGGTACACCTGGCGCGAGTCGGCGACCATGATCTCGACCGGCACGCGTCGCGCCAGGGCCAGGGAGAGCTCGGTCTTGCCGGAGCCGGTCGGGCCGACCAGGGCGGCGATCGGCGACGAGGGGCGGGTTCGGCGCGCCGCGGGCGAGGCCATCGGCCTGGCGGTCAGACTTCGATCAGTCGCTGCAGCTGGGTGATCGACCGCGCTCGACCCGAGCTCCGCTCGGCCTCCACCACGACCGCGTTGAAGCTCACCGGACCCTCGGCCACGGTGAAGCGCGTCGGCAGATGGGTCAGGAAGCGCGGCAGCACCGTCTCGAGCGAGAAGCCGATGACCGAGTCGCGGGGGCCGGTCATCCCGACGTCGCTGATGTAGGCGGTGCCCTTGGGCAGGAGTCGCGCGTCCGCGGTCGGGACGTGGGTGTGGGTGCCCAGCACCGCGCTCACGCGCCCATCGAGGTACCAGCCCATGGCGTTCTTCTCGCTGGTGATCTCGCAGTGGAAGTCCACGATGCGCAGCGCCGGCAGCGGCTCGGCGGCGCCGTCGAGCAGGCTGTCCATGGCCATGAAGGGCGAGTCGAGCTGGTTCATGAAGACCCGGCCCATGACGTTGATGACCGCCACCCGGTCTCCATCGGGCAGCGTGTGCAGCAGCCAGCCGCGGCCTGGCGCATCGTCGGGGTAGTTCAGCGGGCGGAGCACGGGACGGCCGCTGTCGAGGTAGTCGTAGATCTCGCGCTTGTCCCAGATGTGGTTGCCGCTGGTGATCACGTCGACCCCGCTGCCGAGCAGCTCTTCGGCGAGGCTGGGGGTCAGCCCGGCGCCGGCCGCCAGGTTCTCGCCGTTGGCGATGACGAGGTCGAGGTCGAGCTCGGCGCGCAGGTCACGGAGGTGGCTGACCACCGCCAGCCGCCCGGGCTTGCCGATGATGTCGCCGATGACCATGCACCGCAACAGCGCGGCGCGATCGGTCATCGGGCGTAGTCGACCGCGCGCGTCTCGCGGATCACGGTCACCTTGATCTGGCCGGGGTACTGCAGCTGCTCCTCGATCTTCTTGACCACGTCCCGCGCCAGGCGGCTGCTGGCGATGTCGTCCATCTCCTCGGGACGGACCAGGATGCGGATCTCACGCCCGGCCTGGATCGCGTAGCAGCGCTCCACGCCCGGGAAGGCGAGGGCGATCTGCTGCAGGTCGTCGAGGCGCTTGACGTAGTTGTCGAGCGACTCGCCGCGAGCCCCGGGCCGGGAGGCGCTGATGGCGTCCGCGATCTGCACCACGGTCGCCTCGGTCGACTCCTGCTCGACCTCCTGGTGGTGGGCAGCGATGCAGTTGCAGACCACCGGGTTGATGCCGTAGCGCTTGGCGATGTCGCCACCGATGAGGGCATGCGGCCCATCGACCTCGTGGTCGACCGCCTTGCCGATGTCGTGCAGCAGGCCGCCCTTCTTCGACTCGGCGATGTTGGCGCCGATCTCCGCCGCCAGCAGCCCGCCCAGGCGGGCCGTCTCGACGCAGTGGTTCAGGACGTTCTGCCCGTAGCTGGTCCGATACTTCAGCCGGCCGAGCAGCTTGATCAGCTCCGGATGCAGCCCGGGCACGCCCGCGTCATACGCCGCCTGCTCGCCAGCCTGGCGCATCACCACCTCGATCTCGGCGCGGCACTTGGCAACCGTCTCCTCGATCCGCCCGGGGTGAATCCGGCCGTCGCTGATCAGCTTGGTGAGGGCCATGCGCGCGACCTCGCGCCGGACCGGGTCGAAGCCGGAGAGCACCACCGCCTCGGGCGTGTCGTCGATGATCAGGTCGACCCCGGTGGCCTGCTCCAGGGCGCGGATGTTGCGGCCCTCGCGACCGATGATCCGCCCCTTCATCTCCTCCGACGGCAGCGGCACGACCGTGACGGTCGCCTCGGAGGTATGGTCCGCGGCGATCCGCTGCATCACCGTGGTGAGGACGCGCCGCGCCTTGTCCTCGCCGTCCTCGACGGCGCGCCGCTCGATCTCGCGCACCTGCTGGTGCGCCTCCGCCTCGGCCTCGTCGACGATCTGCTGGATCAGCGCCTGGCGTGCCTCGCTGGCGGTCAGCCCGCTCACCCGCTCCAGCTCGACCAGCTGCCGGGCCTGCAGCTCGGCGAGGCGTGCCTTCTCGGCCTCGACCTCCCGCTGCCGCTCCTCGAAGGTCGCCTCCCTGCGCTCGATCGACTCGACCTTGCGGTCGAGCGCCTCGGACCGGTCCAGCAGGAGGCGTTCCTGGCGCTGCAGGTCGGCACGCTTCTCGCGAGCCTCCTCTTCCGCCGCGCGCTGCACCTGGAGGGCGTCGTCCTTGCCCTCCAGCACGATCTCCTTCTGCTTGGCGCGCGCCTCCGCCATCAGGCGCTCGGCGTAGCTCTCGGCGTGCTTCACGCTCGTGGCAGCGAGGTAGCGGCGGGCCAGGTAGCCGATCGCGATCCCCGCGATCAGCGCGGCAGCCGCCGCCAAGAGGACGGTCAGTTCAGGCATCGGCATCTCCGCCTGTTTTTGAGCCCGTGTGGGCGATGTTCGCGCCGCCAGAGCGGCGCCGATCTCATGGTCTCGTCGGCGTCAGCCCCTGCCCATGGAACGGTTCCGGGACTGTCGTGGGCGGAGTGTAGCGCAACCGGCGGCGGTGGACCTCCGGGCCGTCAGCCCTTCGCGAGCCGTCCCAGCAGGGCGACCATCTCGAGGTCGCGCGGCAGGAAGTCCTGCAGCATGATCCGCTGCACCCCCGCCGCAGCGAACGCCTCGAGTCGTTCCCAGGCCTGCTCCAGGGTGCCGATGATCCAGCGCTCCCGCCGCCCGGCGAGCCACTCATCAGCGCTGCTCGGGCTCCCGACCATCGCGGCCTGCGCGCGGACTCGGTCGCGCAGCTCGGCCTCCGTCTCGGCCACGAGGACGCCGACCATCGCGGAGAGGACGACGGTCTCGGGGTCACGACCGGTGGCCGAACAGGCTGCCCGCACGCGCGCGTAGGCCTCCCGCGCGTTGTCGGGGGTCGCCGAGGTGCGGTTGAACTCATCGGCGTAGGTGGCCACCAGGCGCGCCATGCGCGGTCCGCCCTCGCCGCCCAGGATCAGGTTCGGGTGCCTGCGGCCCGGTGAGGTCGGCCGCGGCCGGAAGAGGGCATCGGTGACCTGCCAGATGTCCCCGGCGAAGCTCCAGCCGTCCGGCTCGGTCCAGAGGCCGTGGACGATGGCGAGCGCCTCCTCCAGCTGGTCGTAGCGCTCCTTGAGGGGCGGAAACGGGATCCCGAGCTGATGGTGGTCCTCGTCGTTCCAGCCGGCCCCCATCCCGACCTCGAGCCGCCCGCCGCTCATCTCGTTGACGGTGGCGACCATCTTCGCGAAGGCGCCGGGGATCCGGAAGGTGACCGGCGAGACGAGCGAGCCGATGCGGATCGTGCTGGTCTCGCGCGCGAGACCAGCCAGCGTGGCCCACGCGTCGGTGGTCGGCAGCCCGGCGGGCCCGGGGAACGAGGCGTAGTGATCCGAGCGCAGGAACGCCTCCAGCCCGGCCGCCTCGGCCGCTCGCGCAAGGGCCAGGACCTCGTCGTAGCTCAGCCCCTGCTGGGGCTCCGTCATCAGGGCGAAGCGCATCGTCGCGGAGGATACCCGCTCAGGCGTCCTCGACCTCGTCGCGTCCGGCGGCGCGCAGCGTGTCGCGAACCGTCTCGGGATCGAAGCCACGCCGCAGCAGGAATGCCCCCAGGCGCTGGACCGCCCTGGGGTCGTCCGGCATGGGGCGCCCTCTGAGGTGCCGGGCCAGCGCCACCGCCGCCCGCTCGGCCTCGGTGCCGGGGAGAGCCTCAGCCTCGAGCGCCGGCTCGGCCAGCTGCTCGCCGCGCAGCGCCTCCAGCACGTCGCGCGGCACCCCCCGCTGGCGGAGCTCGGCCTCGACCATCCGCCGCCCGCGCGGCGCATGGCGATCTCGCTGCTCCGCCCACCAGCGCGTGAAGGCGACGTCGTCGACCAGGCCGAGCGCCTCGAGGCGCGCGAGCGTGGCGGCGATCACCTCATCGGTCGCACGGGAGCGGCGCAGGCGAAGCTCCAGCTCGCGGCGCGTGCGCGGACGCGTGCCCAGGAAGTGGGCGGCGATCTCCATCGCCGCCTCGCCGTCCGGAGGCGGGCGGTCCGCCGCCTCGGTGCGGCCCGTTCGGCGACGCCCGGCCATCGGCGCGGCGGGGCTCCCCTACTCCGCCTCGGGGATCCCCTCGACCCCGACCTCGATCGAGGCCACCTTGCCGCGGATCTCCGCCTCGATCCGGTCGGCGAGGTCCGGGTGCCCCTTCAGGAAGTCGCGCGAGTTCTCGCGCCCCTGGCCGAGCCGCGTCTCGCCGTAGTTGAACCAGGCGCCCGTCTTGGACAGGATGCCGGCCGCGATCCCGACGTCCAGCAGGCCGCCCTCCTTGCTGATCCCCTCGTTGTACATGATGTCGAACTCGGCCAGCCGGAACGGGCTGGCGACCTTGTTCTTGACCACCTTCACGCGCGTGCGGGAGCCGATCGCGTCGGTCCCGTTCTTGAGCGTCTCGATGCGGCGGATGTCGAGCCGCACCGAGCAGTAGAACTTGAGGGCGCGGCCGCCGGGCGTCGTCTCGGGGTTGCCGAACATGACGCCGATCTTCTCGCGCAGCTGGTTGGTGAAGATCAGCGCGGTGTTGCTGCGATTGATGGCTCCGGTCAGCTTGCGCAGCGCCTGGCTCATCAGGCGAGCCTGCAGGCCGACGAAGCTGTCCCCCATCTCGCCCTCGATCTCGGCGCGCGGGACGAGCGCGGCCACCGAGTCGATGACCACCACGTCGACCCCGTTGCTGCGGATCAGCGTCTCGGCGATCTCGAGCGCCTGCTCGCCGGTGTCGGGCTGCGAGACGAGCAGCTCGTCGACGTTGACGCCGACGTTCTTGGCGTAGCCGGGGTCGAGCGCGTGCTCGGCATCGATGAAGGCCACGATCCCGCCGGCGCGCTGGGCGTTGGCGGCGATGTGGTAGCAGAGCGTGGTCTTGCCGCTCGACTCCGGCCCGAAGATCTCCGTGATCCGGCCGCGCGGGATGCCGCCGACGCCGAGCGCCAGGTCGAGCGCGATCGAGCCGGTCGGCACGACCTCGACCGACATCTTGGCGCCCTTGTCGCCGAGGCGCATGATCGCGCCGCGACCGAACTGCTTCTCGATCTGCGAGATGGCGGCGTCGACGGCGCGTCCGCGCTCACCGGTGCGCTGGGGTGGTGTCTGGATCTCGGACTCGGCGGATGCCACCGGGGTTGCCATGATCGTGTCGGCTCCTTCTCTCATCACTCCCGGCGGCGAATCAGGTCACGCCTCCTGGCCGGGCTCACTTCGTGGCTTGCGCTTCTTCTTCACCAGCTCGACGGTCATCGGCTGCTCGTAGGCCGATGCCGGCTGGACCTTCGGCGCCTTCTCCTTTGGCTTGCGCTTCTCCTGGTGGCGCGGTCGATCGCGGCCTTTGGCCATCTCGCTGGACCTCCCGATATGGGCCGGTCGAGGTGCGGAGAGCCTGCCTGGTGCGGCCTTATCGGTCCGTTACAGCGGGCTTATCGGCCCTCGTTCCGGCGCTCCCGTATTGCGCCGTGACGGCCTCGCGCAGCGCGTCGAACGAGCCGTCGTCGAGGGCCCGGCGGATGCGCCGCATGAGGTCCTGAGTATAGGTGACGTTGTGGAGCGATGAGAGCCGATAGGCGAGCAGCTCCTCGGCCCGGAAGAGGTGGGCGAGGTAGGCGCGGGAGTGGTTGCGGCAGGTCTCGCAGCTGCAGTCGGGGTCGGGCGGGCCGGGGTCGTCGAGGAAGCGCGCGTTGCGCAGGTTCAGCCTGCCGGCGGTCGTCCACAGCTGCCCGTTGCGGGCAACCCGGGTCGGCAGCACGCAGTCGAACAGGTCGATCCCGCGCTCGACGGCCGCGAAGAAGTCGGGGGGCGAGCCGACGCCCATCAGGTAGCGGACCCGCGCGTCGTCGGCGAGCGCCTCGGCCACCACGTCGAGCGTCGCGGCCAGCTGTGCCTTGGTCTCGCCCACCGACAGGCCGCCGATCGCGATCCCGTCGAAAGGCAGCCCTCCGATCGCCGCCACGCTCCGACGTCGCAGGTCCGGGTCCACGCCGCCCTGCACGATGCCGAAGAGCGCCTGGTCGGGGCGGCGTGCGCGCCGCGAGGCAGCGCTCCGCCCAGCGGTGCGTGCGCTCCATCGCTTCGGCCACCTCGGACCCGGGCAGGGTGGCATCGACCAGCTGGTCGAAGGCCATGGCGATGTCGCTCCCCAGGGCCTCCTGGATCTCGACCGCGCGCTCGGGCGTCAGCCGCTGCGTCGACCCGTCGAGGTGGCTGCGCGAAGGTGACGCCGTCGTCGTCGACGCGCCCAAGGTGGGCGAGGCTGAAGACCTGGAACCCACCGGAATCGGTCAGGATCGGGCCGTCCCAGCCCATGAACCGATGGAGTCCGCCCAGGCGGGCGATCCGCTCGTGGCCGGGCCGCAGCGAGAGGTGATAGGTGTTGGCCAGGATGATCTGGGCACCGGCGGTCCGCAGGTCGCCGGGCGTCAGGCTCTTCACGCGTCGCCTGTGTCCCGACCGGCATGAACTGCGGCGTTTCGACGGTGCCGTGGGGGGTGATCAGCGTGCCGAGCCGCGCCAGCCCGGTCCGCGTCGGCCGAGAGGTGAAGGAGATGGGCGAGCTCACGCGCAGTCCAGCCTAGCCGATGAACATCGCGTCGCCGAAGCTGAAGAACCGATACCCATCGGCCAGGGCCTGCCGGTACGTCGCCGAGCAACGTGTCCCGTGCCTCGAGCGGGGTCGCGCCGGACATGCCGGCCTGGACGAAGGCGGTCACCAGCAGCAGCAGGGAGCTGCGTGGCAGGTGGAAGTTGGTGATCAGCGCATCGACCGCTGCGAAGTGATGCGGCGGCGTGATGTAGAGGTCGGTCCAGCCGGTGCCGACGCCGTCGCGCGCGGCCGTCTCGAGGACGCGCACGCTCGTGGTGCCCACGGCGATCACCCTGCCGCCCGCACGGCGCGTCTCGCGCAGGAGCTCATGGCTGCGGGGTGGGATCGCGTACCACTCGCGGTGGATGCGGTGCTCATCCACGAACTCGCCCTCGAGCGGCCGAAAGGTATCGAGCCCGACGTGCAGGGTCACCGCCGCCAGGCGTATGCCGGCCGCGGTCAGTGAGCGGAGCAGGGGCTTCGTGAAGTGGAGCCCGGCGGTCGGCGCGGCCGCCGATCCAGGGGGGCGCGCGTAGACCGTCTGATAGCGATCGGCTGGCGTCGAGTGGTCATGGATGTACGGCGGCAGCGGCGTCTCCCCCGCCTCCGCCATCACGGCCAGCGCGTCGCGGTCGAAGCGCACGGCCCGCGTCCCGCCGTCCAGGCGCTCCCCCACCTCGACACTCTCACCGTTGCTCAGCGCAAGCGAATCCCCCACCCCTATCCGGCGAGACGGCCGAACGAGGGCTTCCCAGCGATCCGGGCTCCCGTCGAGCGGCCGCAGCACGAGGATCTCGGCGGCTCCGCCGCCAGGGCGCGTCGCGGCGAGGCGGGCCGGGATCACCCGTGAGTCGTTGACCACCAGCAGGTCGCCGGGGCCGAGCAGCTCCCCCACCTCCGCGAAGTGACGGTGCGCGATGACGGGTCGCCCTGGCTGCGAAGCTGCCCGATCGAGGACGAGCAGGCGGGCGGCATCTCGCGGCTGCGCGGGGGTCTGCGCAATCGCTGCGGCGGGCAGCTCGTAGTCGAAGTCATCGACGCGCAGTCGGGCATCGGGCGGCGGGGGCGTCATCGGCCCGGAAAGCGTAGCGCCCGGCCGGGATGCCCGGCCGGGCGCCATCGGTGCGACCGCTACGTGATCAGCGGCTTGATGACCTCCTGCGCGAAGTAGAGGAGGAAGGCCGCGAAGACGATCCACATCAGCCAGTGGATCTCGCCCCACTTCTGGGCCACGATCTTCAGCACCACCCACGCCACGATGCCGGCACCGATGCCGATCGTGATCGTGAAGGTGAGCGGCATGAGGATCATGATCAGCAGGGCCGGGAAGCCGGTCGACATGTCCCGGGCATCGATGTCGCCGATCTGGGTGAACATCAGGTAGCCGACCAGGACCAGCGCGGGAGCGGCGGCCTGGAGCGGGATGATCTGCACCACCGGCGCGAGGAAGATGGCGACCAGGAAGAGCGCACCGGTGACGACCGAGGTCATGCCCGTTCGTCCACCATCGGCCACGCCGGCCGCACTCTCGATGTAGGTCGTGTTGGAGCTGACTCCGGCGGCTCCGCCGACCGCGGCCGCCAGGCCGTCGACGAGGAGCACGCGGCCCACGCCCGGCACCTGGCCGTCCTTATCCGTCAGGCCGGCCTCGGCCGCGACGCCGGTCACCGTGCCCATCGTGTCGAAGAAGTCGCTGAGCATGATGGTGAAGATCGCCAGCAGCGCGGCGAGCAGACCCGCCTGGATGGTGAAGACACCGCCCAGGTCCTGCAGGCCGAGCCCCAGCGTGTCGAACTTGGGCGTGACGCTGAAGGTCTCCGGCAGCTTCTGGACGCCCAGCAGAATCGCGACCACGGTGGTGACCGCGATGCTGATGATCAGCGCGCCCTTGACCTTCCGCTGCCAGAGGGCGGCGGTGATCAGGAGGCCGATCAGGAAGACCCAGGCCCCCGCGCTGTTGGGGAAGATGAAGTCCACCGGGTCGAAGGGCGGGCCGACGCCGGTGATGAGGCCACCGTCCCAGAAGCCGATGAAGAGGATGAAGAGGCCGATGCCGACCCCGATCGCCCGCTTCAGGGCCATGCGGGATGGCATCCATGATCGCCTCGCGGAGGCCGGCCAGCACCAGGATGCTGATGAGCACGCCCTCGATGACGACCACGCCCATCGCCTGGGCTGGCGTCATGCCCGATCCCGGTCAGGCCGAACGCGACCACCGCGTTGAGGCCCAGTCCAGCGGCCAGCGCGAAGGGAAAGTTCGTGAACACTCCCATGGCGATGGTCATGACCCCCGCGACGAGCGCGGTCCCAGCCGCCACCGCCACCGGATCGAGCCCCAGCGGCGCCGCGATGATGATTCCGTTCAGGGCCACGATGTAGACCATCACCATGAAGGTGGTGACGCCGGCCCGAACTTCAGTTCCGAGGGTTGTCCCTCGCTCGGCGAACTTGAAGTAGGACGCAATGCCGTCCACGGTATGCCTGCCCTCCATCCCTGCCGGCCCGTCCCGCGTCGTTGACGAGCGGGGCGCGACCGCGGCGATCCTACTCCCCAGTCTTGCGCCGGGCGAGGCGTTTGGCGCACGCCGGCCGGGGGCGAGGTCGGCCTAGTCGAAGAGCCCCGGCTGCGCGTCCGGTCCCCGGGGCGGAACGAGGCCGAGGTGCTCCCAGGCGCCCTGGGTCAGCTGCCGTCCGCGCGAGGTGCGCGCCAGCAGCCCGATCTGCATCAGGTACGGCTCGATCACGTCTTCCAGCGTCTCGACCGGCTCGCTGATCGTCGCCGCCATCGTCTGCAGGCCGACCGGTCCCCCGCCGTGATGCTCCGCGATGGCCCGCAGCAGCTGGCGGTCGAGCGCGTCGAGGCCGCGATCGTCGATCTCCAGCAGCGCGAGGGCATCGGTCGCCAGGTCGGCGGTGACGATGCCGTCGCCGCGCACCTGGGCGAAGTCGCGCGCCCGCTTGAGGAGCCGGTTGGCGATCCGCGGCGTGCCGCGGCTGCGGCCGGCGATGATCCGCGCCGCCTCGGGCTCGAGCGCCACGTCGAGGATGTGGGCGCTGCGGCGCAGGATCCGCTCCAGGTCGTCCTGGCCGTAGTAGTCGAGCCGATGCGTCACGCCGAAGCGGTCGCGCAGCGGCCCGGTGATGCTCCCCACCCGGGTCGTGGCGCCGATCACGGTGATGTGCTCGATCTGGAGTCGCACCGTGCGCGCGCCGGGTCCCTTGCCGAGCACGACGTCGAGCGCGAAGTCCTCCATCGCCGGGTAGAGGATCTCCTCGACCGCGTGGGAGAGGCGATGGATCTCGTCGATGAAGAGGACGTCGCCCTTGTTCAGCGCGGTGAGCACCGCCGCCAGGTCGCCCGCGCGCTCGATCGCCGGTCCCGAGGTGGTCCGGATCTGCGCCCCCATCTCGGCCGCCACGATGTTGGCGAGGGTCGTCTTGCCGAGCCCGGGCGGGCCGTAGAGCAGGATGTGGTCGACCGGCTCCTCGCGATGTCGAGCCGCGTCGATCAGGATCGCCAGGTTCTCCTTGATCCGATCCTGCCCGGCGAACTCGTCGAGCCGGCGCGGGCGGACGGTCGACTCGAGGGCGAGCTCGTCCTCGGCGACGGCGGCGCTGGCGATCCGCTCGATGGTCATGCGGGCATTCTACGGGCCGCCGATCCGGCCCAGGTCCTCGGGCGTGTCGACGTCGGGCGGGTGCTCGGCCACCGGGACCTCCCGCACCAGCTCGGGATGCGCCGCCAGCCACCCGCGCAGACCAGCATCGCCGCTCAGGCCGTCCGCCAGCTGAAAGTGGCTGCGCTCGACCAGGACCGGCGGGGCCAGGATGCCGCCAGCCGTGGCAGCGATGACCGGGGCGCTGCCGCGGGCCGCGAGCACCGACGCGATGGTCGATCGCGGTACCCGCGGCTGATCGCCGAGCAGGATGACCGCGGCCGCCACGCCCTCACCCAGCGCCTCGAAGCCGAGCCGCAGCGAGAGGCTCAGCCCCCGCTCGGGGAACGGGTTGCGAATCCATCGCATCCGCTCGTCAGCCAGGCGGGCGGGCCGCGACAGCCAGACCGGGACGACCGCCACCACCGGCGCGAGTCCGGCCTCCAGCGCGACGGCGATCGCGTGCTCGAGAAGGGTGCGGCCGTCGACCACGACCAGCTGCTTCGGGCTGCCGTAGCGACGTGACGCGCCCGCCGCCAGGATCACCGCCCCGACCGGTCCGTCTGCGCTCATCGGCCTATTAGACTGCGCCGCATGCGCTCGATGACAGCCCGGTGAACGAGGTGGCCGGCCCACGGGCGGTCGATCTCCTGATCACCGGTGGCTCCCTGGTCGACGGCAGCGGCGCGGCGGCCCGTCCCGGAACCGTGGCGAGCCTCGAGGGGCGCCTGCACCTCGGCGAGCCGAGCTGGCGACCCGTGGCGGCCCGCGTGGTCGAGGCGAACGGGATGGTCGTCGCCCCCGGCTTCATCGACCTGCACTCGCACGGCGGCCTGGTGATCCTGGCCGATCCCCGTCACGAGCCGAAGGTGCGCCAGGGGGTCACCACCGAGGTGATCGGGGTCGACGGGAACGGGTACGCGCCATTTCACGATCACGACGACCTCGCGGCCTTCGTCCAGCTGAACAGCGGCCTTGATGGGCGGCCCGACATCGCGTACGACTGGGACACGGTGGCCAGCTACATCCGCCGCTACGACCGGGGCCAGGCGCTCAACATCGCGGTGCTGATCGGGAACAGCGCCCTGCGCATCGGCGCCATCGGCTGGGATCAGGTGCCGGCCAACGAGCGAGGCCTGGCCAGCATGCGGGCGATGCTGCGCGAGGGCATGGAGGAGGGCGCGTTCGGCTTCTCGAGCGGCCTCGACTACCCGCCCGGCTCCTACGCCTCGACCGATGAGCTGGCGGCGCTGACCTCCGAGGCGGCCCGTGGCGGCGGCTTCTACCACACCCATGTCCGCTACGACCTGGGCGACCACTTCCTGGATCCCTTCCGCGAGGCGATCGAGATCGGGCGGCGCGGCGAGGGGCCGGTGCACCTGACCCACTTCTACCATCGGCAGACGTATCCCGGCGGGCCGGAGCTGCTGCTGGGCCTGGTCGACGACGCCCGCGCCATGGGCCTGGATGTGACCTTCGACAGCTACCCGTTCGAGTGGGCCTCGACCCGCCTCCTCATCCAGCTGCCGCAATGGGTGCAGGCCGGTGGCCCGATGGCGCTCAAGGAACGCCTGGCCGATGCCCGCATCCGCGACCGGCTGCGGGTCGAGCTGACCGCCCGCGGCGCCGCCTACGCCAGCGCCGCCGGCTGGGCCGACGTCCGGCTCGGCGCCTTCACCCGCCCCGATCAGCTGCGCTGGGAGAGCCGCAGCCTCGGCGACGTGATGCGAGAGACGGGGCGGGACGCCGTCGACGCGATCTGCGATCTGCTGCTGGCCGAGGACCTGCGCGTCACCCAGGTCACCAGCGGCCCCTGGAGCGAGACGCTCCCCCACTTCATCCGCCATCCGGTCGGGATGGTCGGGACCGACTCGACCTTCCTGGGTGAGAAGCCCTCGCCTCGCACCTACGGCTCCTTCCCGCGGATCCTCGGCCAGTTCGTCCGCGACGAGCACCTGCTCTCCCTGGAGGAGGCGGTGCGCAAGATGACGTCCGCCCCGGCGGCCCGCCTTGGCCTCGCCGACCGGGGCATCCTGCGCGACGGCTACGCCGCGGACCTGGTCGTCTTCGACCCGGCACGAGTCCGCTCGAACGCGACCTATGACGATCCACGGCGCTTCCCCGATGGGATCGAGTACGTGGCCGTGAACGGCCAGCTGGTGGTCGACGCGGGCCGGCACACGGGCGCGCTGCCGGGGCGAGCCCTCCGCGGCGGGCCGCGGTGACGGTGCTATCGTCCCCGGCAGGAGGAAGAGCGGCCGCATGACGCGCACCCTGCCCCCCGGAACGCGAACCGAGACCGCGCCCGCGGCGCTGATCGTGCCGCCCGCCACGCCCGCGCGGGGACGTCTCGCGACGCGTTCCCCGCTGCGCCGCGAGGGGCCCGCGAAGCTGACCGGGCTGGCGATGTACGCCGACGACCTGGTCTTCCCCGGAGCGTGGTACGGGGCCACCATCCGCTCCACTGAGCCCCATGCCCGGCTCCTGGCGATCGACCGCGACGAGGCCTTCGACTGGTCCAGCGTGGCGGTCGTCACCGCCGCCGAGATCCCCGGCCCGAACGTCGTGAGCCTCATCCGCGACGACCAGCCGATCCTCGTGCCGGTCGGGGGCGAGATCCGTCACCAGGCCGAGCCGGTCTGCCTCATCGCCGCCGCGGACCGCGAGACCCTGCGCGTTGCGAAGCGCCACCTCCACCTTCGGACCGAGCGGCTGGCCGCGGTCTTCGACCCGCTCGAATCGACCGAGGAGATCTCCCACTGCGACGTCGGCACCGGCGACCTGGACGCGGGATTCGCGCAGGCCGACCTGGTCATCGAGGGGACCTATCGGGTCGGGCACCAGGAGCAGCTGTACATCGAGAACCAGGCGATGATCGCGGTCCCCCATCCCGACGGAGGCGTCACGGTCCACGGCTCGTGCCAGTGCCCGTACTACATCCAGCGCGCCCTGAAGCGCTCGCTCAACCTGACCGATGCCCAGGCCGTGGTGATCCAGGCCGAGACCGGCGGCGGCTTTGGTGGCAAGGAGGAGTACCCCTCCATGGTCGCCCTCCACGCGGCGCTGCTGGCCGGCAGGGTCGGCAAGCCGGTGCGCATGATCTACGACCGCCACGAAGACCTGAGCGCGACCACCAAGCGCCACCCGGCAGTGATCCGGCATCGGACCGGCGTGACGCGCGATGGGCGACTCGTCGCCCAGGAGATCGAGGTGGTGATGGATGCCGGCGCGTACTGCACCCTGAGCCCGGTCGTGCTGTCGCGCGGCGTGCTGCACGCCGGCGGCCCATATCGGTGCCCGAACGTCCGGATCCGGGGGCGCGCCATGGCGACCAACACGCCGCCGAACGGCGCGTTCCGAGGCTTCGGGGCGCCGCAGACCGAGTTCGCCGCGGAGATGCAGGTGAACCGCATCGCGGAGGCGCTGGGGACGAGCCCGCTCGAGCTTCGACGCCGATGGGCGTATCGCGAGGGCGACATCACCCCGACTGGCCAGGTGCTCCGCGAGAGCGTGGCCGCCCTCGAGGTGCTCGACGCCGCCAGCGAGGCGAGTGACTTTGCGCGCCACGCCGAGCAGACGCGCAGGGCGAGAGAGGCGCGGCAGTCCGGTGCCCGGGTGGCGTCCGGGATCGGGCTGGCCCTGGGTTGGCACGGCGCCGGCTTCACCGGGTCGGGCGAGGTCCACATCGGCAGCGTCGCGTCGGTCGAGCTGACCGCAGAGGGGGCCGTCCGCGTCCTCACCGCGCAGACGGAGATGGGCCAGGGCACCAAGACGATCTTCCCGCAGCTGGTTTCCGGTGAGCTGGGCCTGGACGACGAGGCCGTGGAGGTCGCGCCGCAGGACACGAGCGTGGTGCCTGACTCGGGGCCCACCGTCGCCAGCCGCACCGCGATGGTGGTCGGGGGCCTGATCATCAGGGCGGCGCGGCGCCTGCGCGCCCAGGTCGAGGCGGCCACCGGGCGCGCCTTCGCCGATTCCTACCGCGACTTCGCCAGGGAACACGGTTCGCTCCGGGTCGACGAGCGCTTCGAGCCGTACCCCAACGTGCACTTCGACGACGCCACCTACACGGGCGACGCCTACCCGACCTTCGGCTGGGCGTGTGCCGTCGCCCGCGTCGAGGTGGACCTCGACACCGGCGAGGTGGCGGTCCGCGACGTCGTCTCGGCGGACGACGCAGGGCGCATCATCCACCCGGTCCTGGCCGAGGGACAGGTCGAGGGCGGGACGCTCCAGGCGGTCGGGTACGCCACCATCGAGGAGATCAAGCTGGTCGACGGGCGCTACCTGAACGACCGATTGGCCACCTACCTGATCCCCACCGCGCTCGATGCCCCGCGCATCGAGGCGATCCTGGTGGAGAAGCCGTTCTCGGGCGCGCCCCACGGCGCCAAGGGGATCGGCGAGCTGCCGATGGACGTCGGGGCGCCGGCGGTGGTCGCCGCCATCCACGACGCGACGGGAGTCTGGATCCACGACCTGCCGGCAACCCCGGAGCGCATCCTGGCCGCGATGACCGGTGCCCCGACCCCTCCGTCACCAGGCATCAGCGCGCCGGCACCCGAGCGAGGCACGGCGTGAGCTATCGGTTCCTCGTCAATGGCGACCCCGTGGAGGTCGAGGTGCCGGGAATGCGCCGCCTGCTCGACGTCCTGCGCGAGGACCTGGCCCTGACCGGCACCAAGGAGGGCTGCGGCGAGGGTGAGTGCGGCGCCTGCAGCGTCCTGCTCGACGGTGCCGTGGTCGATTCCTGTCTCGTCCCGATCTGCCAGGTCGACGGCGCCAGCGTGCGCACCGTGGAGGGGATGGGCACGCTCGACGCGCTGAGTGACCTCCAGGCCGCCTTCCTTGAGACCGGCGGCGCGCAGTGCGGGATCTGCACCCCCGGCATGCTGATGGCCGCCGAGGCGCACCTGGCCGCCGCTGGCGCGACCAGCGACGAGGCGATCCGTGAGGCGATCGCCGGCAACCTGTGCCGCTGCACCGGCTACACCAAGATCGTCGAGGCGATCGCGCTCGCCGCCGAGCGGCGGCTGGCCGGCCCCGAGACGGCCTGACCGATGCCCGTCGAGCCGCCGGTCGCCTCCCCTCGCTCGCTGCCTGAGGCCTTCGCGCTCCTGGCCGCCGATGCCTACCGTCCGGTGGCGGGCGGCACCGATCTGCTGGTGCAGATCACCGGCGAGCTGGGCGAGGCGCCGGACCGCGTGCTCGACATCTGGCACCTCGACGAGCTGCGCGGCATCCGGGTCGAGTCGAACGCGCTCGTGCTCGGGGCGCTGACGACCTACGCCGAGCTGCGCCGGTCCCCGCTGATCGCCGAGTTCCTGCCGGCCTTCGCCGAGGCGGCGGCGACGATCGGCGCGGCGCAGATCCAGAACCGCGGCACCATCGGTGGAAACGCCGCCAACGCCTCCCCCGCCGGCGACATGCTCCCGCTCCTGCTCGCCAGCGACGCGCAGCTGGTCGTGGGCAGCGCGACCGGTGAGCGCTGGGTGGCGGCCCGCGAGTTCTGGCCCGCATACCGCCGCACGGCGCTGGCAGCCGATGAGCTCCTCCTCCGCATCAGCATTCCCATCGTGAGCGGGCGGCAGATCCGCTTCCGCAAGGTCGGCACGCGGCGCGCCCAGGCGATCAGCAAGGTGGTGATGGCGCTGGCCTGGCGCGCCGGCGAGGCAGGCAGCCCGTGGCGGGACGTGCGGGTGGCACTCGGCTCGGTGGCGGCCACGCCCATCCGCGCTCCGCAGACCGAGGCCGTCCTCGAGGGCGCTGCCCCGACCGAGGCGACGGCGGATCGCGCGGCATCGGTCCTCGCCTCCGAGCTCAACCCGATCGACGACGTCCGCTCCAGCGCCGACTACCGTCGTGCCGTGGCGGCCCGCGTGCTGCATCGGCTGCTGCGAGAGGCGGGCGGCTGGTGAAGACGCGGCCATCGCTGAGCCACCTCTTCACCACGGTCGGTGACCTGGTGGCCGCGCGCTCCTTCTGGACCGAGCTGGTCGGTCTGGAGGTGGTGCTCGAGGATGACGAGTACGTCCGGGTGGGCGGCGAGGGTGGCTTCAAGATGGGGATCGAACGGGCTCCCGAGGGCGAGGCCCCCGAGATCGAGGTCGTGGTGAGGGTCCCTGATGTCGACGCCGCGTATGCGCGGCTGCAGTCGGCCGGGGTCGCCTGCGACGGGCCGCCCGAGGAGATGCCGTGGGGCGCCCGTCACATCTGGCTCCGAGATCCGGATGGCCGCCGCGTCACGCTCTACTCGTCGTCCGACGAGGACGCCAAGTAGCGCCATGCCTGATTCGGACGGACGGGTCGAGATCACGGCGCCGCTTCCGGGCCACGGGACCGAGGTGCTGACCCCCGGGGCGCTCGCCTTCGTCGCCCGCCTGCATCGGACCTTCAACCCGCGCCGGCTGGAGCTCCTCGCGGCGCGCGCGGAGCGCCAGCGCCGCTTCGACGCGGGCGAGCTGCCCGACTTCCTGCCGGGACCGCCCACATTCGCGACGACCCGACCTGGCGGGTCGCATCGGCTCCGGCCGACCTCGACGACCGTCGCGTGGAGATCACCGGGCCGGTCGAGCCGAAGATGATGATCAACGCGCTCAACTCCGGTGCGCGCGTCTTCATGGCCGATTTCGAGGATGCCCTCTCCCCAACGTGGGAGAACGTGGTGACCGGGCAGTGGGCGGTGCAGGAGGCCGTGCGCCGCCGGCTCACCTTCCGAACCGATGAGAAGGCCTATGCCCTGAACCCGACGACCGCGACCCTCGTGATTCGGCCGCGCGGCTGGCACCTTGACGAGGTCCACGTCGAGGTCGACGGCTCCCCCGTCTCGGCCAGCCTGTTCGACTTCGGGCTCACCTTCTTCCACAACGCCCGCGAGCAGCTGGATCGCGGATCGGGCCCCTACTACTACCTGCCGAAGCTCGAGTCCCACCTCGAGGCACGGCTCTGGAACGACGTCTTCGTGGCGGCGCAGGAGGAGCTCGCGATCCCGCGCGGCAGCATCCGGGCCACCGTCCTGATCGAGACGATCCTGGCCGCCTTCGAGATGGAGGAGATCCTCTGGGAGCTGCGGGAGCACGCATCGGGCCTGAACGCCGGGCGCTGGGACTACATCTTCAGCCTGATCAAGAAGTTCCACGCCCGCGCCGAGATGGTGCTCCCCGACCGTGCCCAGGTGACCATGGCCGTCCCGTTCATGCGCGCCTACCAGCAGCTGCTGGTGCGCACCTGCCATCGGCGCGGGGCGCACGCCATCGGTGGCATGAGCGCGTTCATCCCGAACCGCCGCCAGCCGGACGTCACCGAGAACGCCCTTGCCCGCGTGCGCGAGGACAAGCAGCGAGAGGCGGGTGATGGCTCAGACGGCACGTGGGTCGCCCATCCGGACCTGGTCCCGGTGGCCCGGGCCGTCTTCGACGAGGTGCTGGGAGATCGTCCGAACCAGAAGGACCGCTCGCGAGACGACGTGTCGGTCTACCGCGCGCGAGCTGCTCGACACCCGCGTGGCGGGCGGCCTCGTGACCGAGGCGGGCGTGCGCACCAACATCGGCGTCGCGCTCCAGTACCTCGCCTCGTGGCTGCGCCGGGAATGGCGCGGCGGCCATCAACAACCTGATGGAGGACGCCGCCACCGCCGAGATCAGCCGCCGCCAGCTCTGGCAGTGGCGCACCCATGGCGTCCACCTCGACGACGGCAGGCCGATGAGCGCCGCCCTCTACGCGACGATCCGCGACGAGGAGCTCGGCACGCTCCGAGCTCGCCGCCCCGTCCTACCGCTGGACCGATGCCGCCCGTCTCCTCGACGATCTCGTGCTCGCCGACGAGTTCGTCGACTTCCTGACGCCGGCGGCCTACCGCGCGCTCGATGCAGCCGGCTAGAACCCGAACGGGTTCGCCAGGTCGATGTGGCCGGTGACCTCAATCTCGGTGATCACGAATGCGCCTCGGCACTCGAGGATCGCCTGCTGCAGCGCCAGCGCCGTCTGTCGGCCTCGGTGACCTCGAGCTCGCCGGTCGGGATGACGCGACACGCCTCGGCGGCCGGATCGTTCACGTGGCCGACCATCCGAACCAGATCGCCGCGGGTCAGCGTCGGGATGGGCAGCGGCGGCGGCAGGTGGATGGGCATCGCCACGTTGTGCCCAGCTCGTAGGCCAGGTACAGATCGCAGGTCGGCCCGAGCCAGGCCGGCTGCTGGGTGAAGGGATGGACCCCGTCGTGGTAGCAGAGATCGAGCACGCCATACACCTCGACGGAGCGGTCGCCGAGACATTCCCGCCGTGCCAGGTCGGTCATTGAGCCGAGCAGGGCGATCGTCGTCGGCACCGTCGGGCAGCGAAGCGCCCCTATCTCGATAAGGGTCGATCCTTCGCCAGCGAGTCCAGCGGCCACCCACGCAGACTCCGGGATCACCTGGTTGCCGGTGGGGCCTGACGAGACGTAGGCCTCGTACCAGTCATAGCCGTCCTCTGAAACCGGCCCGTCTTTCAGCAGCAGCTCGCTTCCGACCGCCAGCACCAGCGGACCGTCATCGGCTCCGAAATACCCCCGGACCGGTGGGCCAAGCGCTGTCACGGTGGCGCGCCGTCCCATGTCCGGGATGTCGGGCATGACCAACAGCGGCCCGCGCAGCTGCGGGACTGGGACGGGTGTCGGTCGCGGGGTGCGGCTGGGAACGGGTGTCGGCCGTGGGCTCGGGCTGTCGCTCGGCGCTGGCCTCACCGTCGGTCGCGACGAGGGGGATGCCTGGGCGACCCCAGACGCGAGGCTGGGACTTGCCGACGAGGCGGGTGCCGCCGGCTGGTTGACTGCCCACAGGACGATCGCCCCAAGCAGGATGGCCACCCCCGCGCCCCCGCCGATGACCACGCGACGGGAGAGCGGCTGCCGTCCGGCAAGGCCGGCCACGGCCAGGTCACGCGGACGGCCGCACTTGGGGCAGGCGAGCGCATCACGAGGGAGCCAGGTGCCGCAGTCCGGGCAGCGCCCGGATTCGGGGATCTCCTCGATGGTCATCCGCCGCTCACTGCCGGCGTGGTGCGCTCGATGAAGCCGCCCGCCCCGCGGCGGCCGACGAACTGACCATCCCGCACGACCGGCTGCCCCCGCAGGAAGACGCTGCGAACGGCACCCCTCACGGCCACCCCTTCGTATGGCGTGAAGTCGCTGGTGTGGTGCAGATCCTCCTGCCGGAGCGTGCGGCGCGCCGCCGGGTCGAAGAGGACGAGGTCGGCGTCCCTGCCGCGCTCCACCGCTCCCTTGGACGTGAGGCCGAAGAGTCGCGCCGGCGTCGTTGCCAGCAGGTCAACCATGCGCTCGACGCTAATCCGGCCCCCGACCACCCCCTCCTGGTAGACGACGGCCAGCAGCGTCTCGATGCCAGGTGCCCCGTTGCTGATCTGCGGAAACGGGGGCGCCGGGACCCGCTTCTCGACCGACAGACGATCCGGAACGTGATCGGTGGCCACGAGGTCGAGGCCGCCGCCGCGCAGCCCGAGCCAGAGCGCCTGCCGATCGGCTTCCGAGCGGAGGGGCGGCGAGATGACGCTTCTGATCACCTCGGCCTCCTCGGGGTGGCCGTAGCGCGCATCGGTAAGGGTCAGGTAGTGAGGGCATGTCTCGGCGTAGACCGGCCACCCGCGGGCCTTCGCGGCCAATACCTCGGCCAGTGCATCGGCGCACGACAGGTGCACGACGTAGACCGATGCGCTCCGCCGCCCGCGCCAGGGCGATGGCGCGGTGGGTGGCCTCCGCCTCGGCGTATGTGGGCCGGGTCAGCGCGTGGTGGCGGCAGGCGACGTCGTTGCGGGCGAGGGCGTCCGACATCAGGGCGTCGATCACCGTCGCGTTCTCGCAGTGCACCTGCAGCATGCCGCCGTTGCGTCCCATGACGCGGAGCGCCGCGAAGAGGCGCTCATCGGGCAGGCGGAAGTCGTAGACCATGAATGCCTTCGCGGTTGGGACACCGGCGGCAATCAACGCGGGAAGCTCCGCGACCGGGTCCGGCTGCTGGCCGGTCATCACCGCCGAGAGGCCGAAGTCGACCGCCGATTCGCCCGCGGTGCGGGCCCGGAACTCACGCATTCCCGCCAGCAGCGAGCCGGCACCCTCGTCGCTGATGCCCGTCCCGGGGTTGTTGAACGCCAGGAAGGTCGTCGTCCCGCCGAACGCGGCCGCGACGCTGTCCTGGTAGAAGCGGTCGGGCTCGGCGTCAGTGGGCAGGCGGGTGTGGGTATGGACATCCACGCAACCGGGCAGGACGAGGAGGCCGGTGGCGTCCAGGGTGGCCGCCTCGGGGTGAGCCGCGGCGAGCGACTCCCCTACCGCCGAGATCCGCCCGTCCGAGATGGCAACGTCCGCCGAGAAGGACCGCTCCGCGGTTACGACGGTGCCGCCGCTGACCACCAGGTCTGTCATCGGGCTCCGTTCATCCCGCCGGAGTCGTCAAGCGCGCGGGGCAGGCTCATCACCGCGATCGACGCCGGGCGGTTCGCCGCCGCCGTCGGGGTGGTCGATGTACGGGGTGGGCACCTCCCAGTGCGACGTGCTGGATCGACCATAGAAGTCGGGCCGATTGGCGTCGCGGTAGGGTGCCGGCGCGCCCGGGCGTCGTGCCCGGTCGAAACGCCAGCCGGCAACCAGGAGCATGACGAGGATTCCGAGCCCCGCCAGCGCCAGCGGGATCACCTGCAGCACCGCCAGCGCGACCAGCACCGTCACCACCGCCAGGATCAAAGGGATCACGCTCAGCCTGGCTCGGAGTCCGGGCGACGACGCCGGCGTCGGCGATGGCGAGGCGGACCATTGCCCGGTGCAGCCCCTGGGCCGGATGCCGGCCCGCTCGGCAGGTCGTATCGGTACCGCATCGTGGCCGGATCCAGCGTGTAGCCACCGATGGCGTCCGGGTCGTAGTGGCCCGCCGTCGATTCGCCGTCGCGAGGCGACCGGCCGCCGGTCGCGTACAACAGAAGCACGACTACTACGAGGACGGCGAAGATGACGATCCAGGCACCCATCGTCAGCCGGCCTCCCCAATCTCGATAGCCTGGGCGCCTTCCCAGAGGACCCGCCGTCCCATCTCGGGCAGTTGCTCCACTCCCGTCAGGAGGCTCGCGAAGTGGTTTCCCGCCAGCGGCCCGACCCGCGACGAGAAGCTGCAGGCCCCATACGGGAAGAGGATCTCGCACTCGGAGATGTCGCCGACGTAGATGAGCAGCTGCCCGGGCGCGGGATGCGAGGTGTGGTTCTCGTAGCCGACCTCGGGGCGCCGGTCGCCGAACGGGATCCAGGTCCCTTCGCCGCTCCACTTGCAGTGGATGAGCTGTGAGCGGATCGGCAGCCAGGGCCGCAGCGCTTCGCGGGTGCGGGGGGCGGCCTCCTCCCAGCGGGCGGTAAAGTGAAGGTCGCCAACCCGGATCGTCAGGTCCGCCATGCGTGGAGGATAGCAGTGGCCGATCCCCGCCCGACCATCTCGACCCACGTGCTCGACCTCGAGCTCGGGGTGCCGGCGGCGGGCGTCCCGGTCGCCCTCTTCCGCCTCGAGCAGGATGGTCGTCCCGAGCTGCTGACCGAGCAGGTGACCGATGGCGACGGCCGGATCCGGGCCCTGCTGCAGACGGAGCTGGAGGTCGGCGAGTACCAGCTCGTCTTCGACCTGGCCGCGTACGCCGCGACCCTCGACCGCGACGCCGACTTCTTCGAGAACCTCGCCATTGGGATCCGGGTCGACGAGGCGGACCGCAGCTACCACGTGCCGCTGCTCATCTCTCCGTTCGGCCTCTCGACGTATCGCGGCAGCTGAATGGAACTTCCCAGGCCCGATGCCCTGAACGCCCTCTCGGCCGATGCCTTTGCCGACGCGCTCGCTCCCCTCTTCGAGGGCGCACCTCGCTTCCTGCGACGCCTGGCCGATGCGCGGCCGTTTGAATCCGACGAGGCGCTCGTTCGCAGCCGCCCGTGAGGTCGCCGCCGTAGCGCCGGAGCCCGAGCTGGTCGAGCTGCTCGCCGCCCACCCGCGCATCGGGGCGGATCCGGGCGAGATGTCGGACCTCTCGCGCGGCGAGCAGGAGGACGGGGCCGCTCCCGACGAGGCGCTGGCGCAGGAGCTCGCCGACCTGAATGCGACCTACGAGGCGCGCTTCGGCTTCCGGTACGTCGTCTTCGTGGCCGGCCGACCGCGCGCCGAGATCGTGCCGCTGATGGAGGTCGCGCTCCGCAACGAGCGGGATGCCGAGCTGCGGCGCGGTGTCGACGACGCGATCTACATCGCCGCGGATCGACTGCGGGCGGCGCGCGGCCAGGGCGGCGATCCTGGGGAGAACGGCCCGTGAAGTACGAGATCCGCTACGGCAAGGCCGACGTCAAGGTCTACCGCACCCACGCCACGCCATTGCTCGGCGTGACCCCCATCCCCGAGTCGCCGTTCGCCGGACGCGAGAACATCCTGATGGCGGCCGAGCTCGAAGTGACGGTCCACGGGACCGCGTTCCTCGATGCCTACACCGCGCGGCGACAACCGCCTGGTGGTGGCCACCGACACCATGAAGAACTTCATGCACTCCGCGACGCTTGCCTCGCGGGCCGCGACCCTCGAGGGCTGGCTCTTCGACGTCGGCCGGGACTTCCTGGCCGCGTATCCGCACATGGAGCGGCTGACGATGAGCGGCCGCGAGCTGCCATTTCCCGCCGCGCTGGTGCCGGGCGACGACGGCGACGGATTCACCACCTCGGACGTCCTCTTCGCCCGCGACCGGAACGACCGCTCGACCGCGTCACTCGACCTCGAGCGCCAGGGTGGCGGCTGTGCTGATCACCGGACACGCGTGTGGGCGGACCGACCTGCAGCTGATCAAGATCACCGGCAGCGCCTTCGCGGACTTCGCCCGCGACGAGCACACCACCCTGCCCGAGCGCCGCGACCGGCCGCTCTACATCTGGTGCGACATCGGCTGGCGCTATGCCGAAGCGGCCGATGCGATCGGCACCGATCCGGCGCGCTACGTCGCCGGCGAGCAGGTCGCCGACCTCGCGGCGTCGGTCTTCCACCAGTTCGTCAGCCTCTCGATCCAGCACCTCGTGAACGAGATCGGGACCCGCATGCTCGAGCGCTGGCCGCAGCTGGCCGAGGTGAGCTTCGAGGCGACCAACCGGCTCTGGGATCCGGGCGAGCAGTCCACCACCGACCCCGCGGCCAAGACCTTCGCCGATCCGCGGCCCCCGTTCGGGCGGATCGGCCTGGTCATGCGCCGGGAGTAGCGCTCAGCCGATCCCCAGCAGCGGCAGGTCGATCGCCGGGCAGCGGTCCATCACGACCAGCAGGCCGGCCGTCGCCGCTCGCTCCGCAGCCGCCTCGTCGATGACGCCGAGCTGCAGCCAGACCGCCCGCGCCCCGATGGCAATCGCCTCGTCCACGTGCTGCCCCGCGCGGTGGGAGGCGCGAAAGATGTCGACCACCTCGATCGGGCGGTCCGGCGGGCGCATCGCGGCCGCCGTGGCGAGGTCCGGCACGGTGGCAAGGCCATGGATCGTCGTGGCGACCGGGTAGATCGGGATCACGTCGTACCCGTGACGGATGAGCGTCCGGGTCACGCCGTGGCTCGCGCGCGTCGGGTCGGGCGAGGCGCCCACCACCGCCCAGACCCCGAACTCGGTGAGGATCCGGCGCGCAACCTCCGGGTCGCTCCAGCGCGCGACGTCAACGGTCATCGGTTCCGCGCCAGCTCCTGGAGCGCGGCCTTGATGCGCAGGTCGAGCCCGCCCTCGCTGCCGGCCACCGCGCCCGCCGCGCGGCGGGCCTCCGACGCGGTGTAGCCCAGGCGACTCGAGGGCCGCGACGACGTCCGAGTCGGTGCTCGCTCCCCCGCCGGCCGCGATCCCCGCGGCGTGGATCTTCTCCTTGAGCTCCAGGATGATGCGCAGCGCGGTCTTCCGGCCCACGCCGCTCACCGAGGTGAGGAGGTCCGCATCGTCGGTGATGATGGCGAGCTGGAGCTTCGTCACGGCGTGCGCGCTCGTGATCGCCAGCGCCAGCCGCGGCCCGACGCCGGTCACCGTCATCAGCAGCTCGAAGAAGGCCAGCTCCTCGGGGGATGCGAAGCCGAAGAGCGCCTGCTGGTCCTCGCGCACCAGGTGGTGGACGAAGATGCGCGCCTCGCTGCCGAGCCGCAGCCGCGCCAGCAGCGACGGGCCGGCGACCACCCGGTAGCCGACGCCACCGATCTCGACCAGCACGAACTCCTGCCCGACGTGGGTGACGGGGCCGCGCAGCGAGCCGATCAACGGATTGCGGCCAGCTTGGCCAGCGCCGCGGACCGGTAGGCACAGCCGATTGCGACCGCCAGCGCGTCCGTCGCGTCGTCGGGCACGCCCTCCATCGCCACGTCCAGCAGACGCGCCACCATGGCGGCGACCTGGCCCTTGTCGGCGGCGCCGTTGCCGCAGACGGCCTGCTTCACTTCGTTGGGGGTCGGCTCATCCACCTCGAGGCCAGCCTGCGCGGCCACCAGCAGCGCGACGCCACGGGCCTGGCCCACGGTCATGGCGGTCTGCACGTTGCGCTGGAAGAAGAGCCGCTCGACCCCCACGCGCTGGGGCTGATGCAGGATCAGCAGCTGGCTGAGGGCGGCGTGCAGGGCGGACAGCCGCTCGGCGTCCGACCGGGAGGAGTCCGTGCGCACCACGCCGGCGTCGATCAGCCGCAGCCGCCCATCCTCGAGCGACACCACCCCAAAGCCGCACACCGCGGTGCCGGGGTCGATGCCGAGCGCGATCACGCCGGCATGGTAGCGCCGCGCGAGGTCAGGCGACCGATGCCTCGAGTTGCTCCATCAGGGCATCGGGCAGGTCGAAGTTGGCGTAGACGTTCTGCACGTCCTCGAGGTCCTCGAGGCGCTCGACGAACGAGAGCACCTGGCGCGCCGCCCTCTCGTCGCGAAGCTCGACCTTGGTGGTCGGCTCCATCGAGAGCTCGGCCGACTCGGCCGGATAGCCGGCGGCGGCGAGCGCGGCGCGCACCGGCTCGAGGTTCCCGGGCTCAGTGACGACCAGGATCACGCCCGCCCTCGGGCGACGAGACGTCGCTGGCCCCGGCGTCGATCGCTGCCAGCGTCACCTCGTCGGGGTCGCTGCCCTTGAGCGGCACGCTGAGCAGGCCGACGGCACCACGATGGTCACCGGCCGCGATGGATATTGCTGGCCATGGGCGGGCGTCGCGAAAAGCGCTAGCAATGTCGTCAGGACGGAAAGCGAGATTTGGACCGTCATCGTTCCTCCGCGGCTTTCGCCAAGATACGTCATTCCGGCCGAGCGAAGCGCGAACCCGGAATGACGGTGGGCAGCCTAACCCGGCAGCGGGTGTTGTTCGAGATACTTCTGGTACTCCGGCTCGACGTCGATCTGCAGCGTGCCGAGGAGCCGCACCACGGCGTTGTAGAACGCGATCGCCATGGTCAGATCGATGACCTGCTCGCGGCCGAGCGCCTTTTCCAGCTTGGCAAAGGTCGCGTCCGACATGGCGAGATCGGTGGTCATTTCGCGCGCCGCGCGGAGCACCGCTTTGACAGCGCATCGAGCTTGCTCGGCTTGCCGGCGGTTTCGTCGTTGATGGCGCGGATGTCGTCGTCGGTGACGCCTGCCTCGCGGCCAAGCTTGACGTGATGGGAATATTCGTAGGCGACCGGGCGAGATAGCCGACCTGGAGGATCGCCAGCTCGCGCAGCCGAGGATCGAGCTTGCTGTGTGACGGATATACATGGCAAGCCCGGTCATCGCCTTCGCGGCGTTGGGGCTGTTGGCCATCGCGCGGTTGAGCGCGATCGGCCGCGCCAGAATGTCCTGGTGCTCGGGTGGCAGATCGGATTGCTGCAGATACGGAACGCGCGCCATTCAGTTCGTCTCCATGTGGTCGGTGTTCTATTGTCAGTCGTTGGCTGGCTCTTCGCCCGGCCGCACCGGCGTCTCGGGCAAAAGCCCGCGGCGCTGGCGCTTCAGCGTCTCGCGGCCGGTTTCCTCCCAGTTGCCCGCCGTGGTGGCGCGCGAAGGTTTCCCAGGTGTCGGTCCAATCGTCGAGGGTGTAGCCGTGCCACGGCGCCTGTACGTTGAGCGCTGGCAGACCGAGCTCGTCCCACAAGCCGCGCGCGTGCTCCATGTATTCGCGGGTCGGCAAGGCGAGCGGCGGCATCGCTCGCTTGCGTGTCGCATCCACGAGCAGCCCCGAGTTGGTTTTGTTGCCGGTGGATTGCGTGCCCTGCACGCCGCCGCGATTGGAAACGATATGCATGTCATCGACCGGGTTGGTGCGGTAGGCGAAGCGACCACAGCACCGCGTCCATGCTCGACGGATCGATGTCCTCGCTCACCGCGATGACGATCTTGCCGCAGTTCGATTGCAGCGTGGACGCGCCGTTCAGCCCGCGCCAGACTTCGGTGCGCGGCGTGTTCGCCGCAAACTGCAGGAAGATCACCGGCCGCAGATTGGTCAATTGCTCGTGCATCACCACGCGGCAGACGCCCTGGACGCCGAGCAACTGCATCTTGAGGTGAGCGAGGAACAATGGCTCATAGGCCACCTTCTTGATGACCCTCGACTTGCTCGGCGTCACCTGGCTAATGATCTGGGCGAACACCGGCTTTTTCTTGTGGGTGATCGCCGTTACCTCGATCGGCATGTTGAAGGCCTC